>NZ_JBHJQQ010000002.1:1039315-1147854 GCF_042262745.1 Kribbella sp. NPDC056345
CTACCGGGCGCCCCGCCCCCCCCCGCCCCGCGTCGTTGCGCCCCTGGGTCTGTTGTGCCTCCTGCCGCGCGCCCGGCTGGGTCCGCGGGGCGGCCGGGGCGGGGGGGGCGCTCCCCCGCCCCCACGGCTGGGTCAGAAGGTCCTCGAAGGTCAGCTTCATATCAGAAGGTTATGTGCCACCAGGGATCGCTCTTCGCGACGGTCTGCCCGGTGTATGGGTTGATTGTCTGGCCGCCCTGATTGGAGTACGACGCGTAACCGTTGGGCTTCGGATACTTGCCGCCGAGGACCGGATCCATGATGCGGACATCGGAGGCCTTGTCGGACAAGCCGTGGCCACCCCGACCACCGGTGAACTGGAAACCCTTGCCGGATCTTACCGGTACGGGGCCGGTTGCGCCCTTGGGGACGACGACGATCTGGCCGTCGGAGCGGGCGATGAAACTCGGAGAATGCGGTGAGCCGGCCGGATTGGCCTGTGGATTCGCCGGCTTTCCGCCGGTCCTAGCGGCTGGGTTGCTGGCCTGGCCCTGGGCGGAGCTCGTGGGCGTCGACCGTGCTGGAGTGCTTTGTGGAGGCTGGCTGCCCTTCGGAGTGCCTGAATCTCGGGGCTTGAACGCGTTTCTGACGTTCTGGACGGCTTGTTTGACGAAGTTCTTGGCAGCCGACGCCGCCCTCTTAACGGCATCGGCGGCTTTTTGGACGCCGGACTGGATTCGTTTGACCGTTTTGGTGACCGCCCGTTTGATGGACTTGGCAATCTTCTCGACCTTCTTGATGACGGTCTTGACCTTGTTGACGAAGGTCGTGATGCGCTTGGCCGCCTGAACGAGCTTTTCGCCGATCTTGACCGTGTTGATGATGGTGCGGACCACCGGGGTGACCACACGGACGATGGTGGGAATCGCTTGGACGACTCGTACCACGACCGGGATGAGGCGTATGGCGAGCATGATGAGGGGGATGAAGAAGAGTTTGCCGTCGGGGTCGCTGTAGGTGATGGGGCTGTTGTTGGCGTAGGCGTAGCCGTTGAGTTGTTGGGCGTCTTCGTAGTCGGCTACGGGGTCTACCGAGATGAACTTGCCGGTGGTGGGGTCGTACTCGCGGGCTTGGAGGTGGACCAGGCCGGTGCTCGGGTCGTTGACTCCGCCGACGAAGCCTTTCTGGCCGGGCCAGTTGGCCGGTGCTTGGCCGCGGAGTTCGCCGAAGGGGGTTGTACGGCGGCGTTCGAAGGACTGGTCGTTGGCGTTGATCGCCAGCTCGGGGGTGCCGTGGTGGTCGTTGCCTAGCCAGGTGACGTTGTTGCCGATGCGGACGGCTACGGTCTTCTTCGCGTGTTCGTAGTAGCGCGTGCCGCTGACCTCGCCGGACGGCTTCAGCAGTAGTTCGGTCTGGCCGAAGTAGAACGTCGTACCGGCGTTGTCCCGGCGGAGCAGGCGGTTGCCGTCGGCGTCATACACGAACGACGTGGTTCGGCCGGCCTTGGTGATGCTCTCGAGCTCGCCTTCGACGTCCCACTTGAAGGTCTCGCCGGTTCCGCTGAGGTTCCGCTCGGTCAGGTTGCCCGTCTCGTCGTACCCATAGGTGTTGGTCTTCGATCCGGCCGGGCCGGTGGTCGTGACCTTCTGTACGGCGTGCGGCCGTGGCTGGCCCGCAGCCGGGTACTCGTAGGTGCTGGTTGTCGAACCCCCGGCAGCGTGTTTGGTCTCCGAGAGCCGGTTGCCCACCTTGTCGAACGTCCATGACTGCCAGTACGGCGCGGGCCCACCGAGGGCAGTCTCAACTGGTGCGGCGGCGCAGTTGTTGCTGGAAGGCGTCCAAGCGTCAGTCAACCGCCGCAGGTGGTCGTAGGCGAAGCACTGTGTGTCGGTGACTTCAGCGCTGCTGGCGGATGGCGTGTTGCTGATCTGTTTGACGTTGCCTGCCTGGTCGTAGCTGTAGGCGAGGCTGGAGATCCGGCGCGGTAGTGTCTCCCGCTCGGTCACCACACGCGACAGGCGCCGGGTGCCCGACTCGTACTCGTAGAGTTGCTGCACCCACTTCCCGTTGTTCTGCGCGAGTGTGAGCGTCTCCAGCTCTCCGTACGGCGTGTACGCCGTACCAGTCACGTACGACGTCGCACCGGTCAACGTCGTCGGCAGATCCTGATCGTTGTAGCCATAGCTCAAGGTCTCGGCCGGAAGCCCACCGACTCCTGGCAACTCGGTAGTCGCCAGCTCGCCGTCGGCGTTGTAGGTGCTCGCTACCGAGTAGGTGCCGGCCAGCGCGCCTTCACGCTGTGGCAGAACCACCTCGAGGCCCAGAGGACGCCCACCGGCGTCATATCCCTTGACCTTGGACGTGTACGCCTGGCCGTCGACGAACCGGCTCGCCGAGCTCGGCGAGCCCTTGGCCAACGTGTCGTACGTCCACTCGGCACGTTTCGGCCCCTGCAGGCTGCCCTCGTGCAAGGAGGTGCGTCGGCCGACCACGTCGTATCCATGGGCCAAAGTCCGGCCGCTCGCGTCCGTGCTGGTAAGGAGGCGGTCTAGGTCGTCATAGGTGTAGGTGGAGGTTCCCTTGTCGGGGTCGGTCTCCCGGATCTTCCGGCCACGGAGGTCGTAGTCGAACGTCCACCGGTTGCCGACCGGGTCCTTCACCGAGGCGAGTTGTCCGTCCTGGTGATACGTGTACGTCGTGCTGTCGTAGCTCCCGGTCGGAGTTGTGCCCGTGAACTGCCGTAGCTCGGTGAGCCGGCCCTCGACGTCGGTGATCCGCATGACGGGCTGTTCGCCGGTCGGAGGCTGGACCACATGGGTGCCGAGACCGTGCGTGTGCGTGGTCCGCCACTTCTCGGTGTTCCGCGACTTGACGATCTCGGCCGTCGGCCGTTCGGCGCCGTCGAAGGTCGTGACCTTCTGCAGTGGCAGTTCCGACTCGACCGGGATCAGCACCTGGTCACCCGGCGGGGCGTTGTTGAAGTAGGGGCCGTTCTCCTTGACCTGTTCGCCGCGCGAGTCGTACACGTAGTCGGTGATCGTGCGGCCGCCGCCGGGCGCTGCCTCCTGCTTCTGCCGCGGCCGGAGCAGGCCGTCGGTGAGCTCGATGGTCGTCTCGTTGGTGCCGTTCGCCTGCAGGCTCACGGTCTTGACGGCGTTCGCGCCGTCCGCGCGCATCAGGTACTCGTAGCTGAAGTTGGCCGTCTCCGATCGCGACCGGCCGGGTAGCCAGACCTTCTCGGTCCGGCCCATCGGGTCGTAGCTGGTCTCGGTCTTGCGGCCGTCCGGCCCGGTGACCGCGAGTTCTTCGCCCCAGGCGGGTTCCCACTCGGTCGTGGCCGTGTGCCCGTTGGCCGCGGTCACGACGGTCTTGGTGACGGGGCCCTCGGCCGCCGGGGTGAACTCACGGGTTGTGCTCTGGCCGTCCGCGTCGGTCAGCTGCACCTGCCGGCCGAGGGCGTCGTACGCCGCGGTCTGGACGACCTTGTAGATCGGTGCGCCGGTGCTGTCGAAGCTCGTCAGCTCTTCGACCTTGGTGACGTCGCCCTTGGTCGGGGTGCCGCCGTCGTACTCCGTCTTGTTGTCGGAGATGACGTCGGCGTTCGCCCAGGGCTGGTCGCAGGCCTTGGCGACGGTGTGCTCGCGGATCGGCAGCTCCCGCATCCCGGCGGGTGCGTTCTCGGTGTAGGTGTAGCGGGTGCAGGTGTCGTCGGAGGCGACGGCCACGTCGTTGAGGTCGCTCTTCTGGGTGACGACGCCGGCCGCGTTGTAGGTGTTCAGCTGGGTACGGCGCCTGGTCTGGGTCCCGGCGATCTCCTCCTGCTTGATCCCCGCGTCCTCGACCTGGAAGGACTGGCTGGTGCCCCAGGGCTTGACGCGGGTGGCGCGTGGGGCGGAGATCCACTGGTCGTTGATGCTGCGGTCGACGAGCGTCGTACCGTCGTACTTGAGCTGCTCGCGGAGTTGGCCGGCGAGTGGGTTGACGTCTTCGACGCGGCCGCCGGTGGAGTCGGTGAGGTGGACGTCCTTTTTGGTGCCGTTGGCGAGTTTGTCGCCGTCCATGCCGCGGTGGAAGCGGTTTTCGGTGATGGACTGGGTGCCGGAGGGGTGGCCCTTGGTGACGCGGACTCGTTCGTAGCCTCGCCATTGGGACCAGGTCTTCTTGCCGATCTCGACGAGACCGTCTTCGTCGTCGTGCCGCCAGGCCGGTGGGGTCAGGTACTCGACCTTGGTGACGACCGGTTCCAGGCCGCTGACCCGGTCGGCTTCGGAGACCTCGGTGACGACGAACTTGTTGAACCAGTCCTGGCGTTCCTCCTGCTTGTCGGGGGTCCATTTGGCGGGGTGGCAGCGTTTGCCGTTGGTGTCGGGGGCGGGGAAGTTGCCTGGTCCGCAGTCCTGGGCGGAGTAGGCGACTGCGAGTTCGCCGCCGGTGCCGTAGTGGATGGCGCTGATTCGCCACCAGTTCATCACCGGGAGGCTGTCGTTGTTCTTGACCCGGTTGGGTAGCTGGACGCCGTCGAAGTTGAGTTCGGGTGCGGTGACCGTGCCGTTCACGTGGCCGGCGTTCGTCAGGCCTTCCAGCCACATGCCTGCGCGGGTTCCGTCACCTGGGTCGGGGAAGCTGTGCCGCAGCGTCCAGGAGTCGACCGGGGTGAACTCGTCGCCGCGGCGGATCTCGGTGGTGATCTTCGCGAGGCGTTTCTGGGTCCAGAAGGTCGGGCTGAACTTGTTGTCGCAGTTCGAGCTGCTGGTGCACTGCTGGTCGAGCGGGGTGTCCGGGTAGATGTGCGGGAAGTTCGTCGTACAGGCGGTGCCCGGCAGGCAGCGGTCGGCCGTGGTCATGACGACCCGGGCGCCGGCAGGGTTCGTGTAGACCGCGCCGTCGCGCTGGCCGTAGTCGATGCGCTTCAGGTTGCCGGCGCGGACGTACTTGCTGACCGAGGAGGCCGAGAAGTTGCGTGCGTAGTAGTTGGTCTCGACGTCGTAGAAGAAGCTCATCGCGTTGCCGTGCCGGTCCACGACGTAGTCGAGGTTCCACTTGTACGCCTGCTGGCAATGCGAATCCGCGAAGGAACCCTTGTTGCAGGGCTCGCCGGAGTTGTTGCCGAAGACCGGGACCGTCCAGGTGGACTGGGTTTCGGGCTGCCCGGTGGTCCAGCCGGTCAGGCGGTTCAGGCCGAAGTAGTACTTCGTGCCGTCCGCACTGGTGATCACCCAGTACTCGCCGTTGTCGTCGCCGTTCGAAGCGCCGGTGAAGCGTTCGACGGTCGAGCCGTCGTCGGCGGCTGGGCGCCACTTGCCGGTCGCGTCGTCGCGGATCAGCTCGCCGCCCTTGCCGCTCAGGCTGAACGTCGCGTTGTCGGTTGCCCAGCACAGGTCTCCGACGGTCCGGGTGCCGTTGTTGCCGTTCTGTTCGGACTTGGAGCTGCAGCCGGCGTAGCGTCGTTCGATGGAGCCACCGGGTGCGAATTCGAAGCCTTCGCCTGCCCAGGACGGCTGGTTGTTGGTCGCCGAGGTGCGGCCGTCGACCGAGCCGGACGAGTAGTCGAGGGTCATCTCGATCTCGGGACCGCCGACACCGGGCGGCGCCTCCATCGGGTAGGACCAGCCGAAGTCGCCGGATGATCCGCCGACCTGCCATGTGGCGGAGGGCGCGAGCGCGGAGGCTTTGTGGTCGCCGGCCGGTCCGTCAGCTGCGGCCTGTACGGCGTACAGGGAGCGCTCGGATCCTGGAGAGACCTCGGCGGTGAGGGTGCCGGTGCCGTCGTTGCTGGTGGCAACCGACTTGCCGGCGGGGAGCTCGACGACTCGGAGGCGGCTGTTCCAGTCGGCGCCGAAGGCGCTCTTGAAGGCGCTGTAGTCGAAGCGGACGGACACTGGACCGGCTGCGCGCACGCCGTCGGTGCGGCGGAGGCTGAACTGCACCGAGTTGGACTGGTGGCCGAGTAGCTCAACCTCGACAGTCTTCGGCGCACTAGCAGCTACAGCCTTATCAGCGGCGGTTGCTGGGCCGATCTCGATCGGCAGCGTGCCTGCTTTCGCCAGCGGGGCGGGTGTTGCCTTGTTGGTCGCCGGTGCCGGCACGGTGACCGCGGCCTTGCCGGCACTGGGCCAGCGCACCTCCGGTGCCTTGGTGATCGCTCGGGCCTGGGCCGGATCGGCCTTGCGTGGGACGACCTGCGCGTTCGATCCGTTGACCGACTTCTCCTTGGCGGGCTTCCAGTCGCCGTCGGCGTTGGCCTGGGCGATCCGGAGGGTGGCGGCTTCGGTGGCCTGCCCGGTCCCGGTGGCGATCAGGGCGGCGGCAGTGACGATCGCGATACCGATCCGCGCCGTACGGCGAGATCGGCGCAGACGTCGTACCGGTAACGAGGACATGGTTCCTCCAGCGGACGGGCAGGGGGACGAGGTGCAGTAAGAGCCCGTCTGGGAACTCCCCGCCTACTGCGCTGCACTCGGCACGGCACCTCGCCGCACTGGAGGAAAGGCCACGATGGAAAAACATCGAGGCCTCCCCTCCAGCACACCGAGCTACCGCACCGAGCACATGCTCGCTACGGCGCGGAGCTCCCAGACGCGCTCTCAGAGTCGAGTCGGGTTCGCAGGCTGACAAGGCCTTTTGAGCAGGTTTGAAGAGGATCGACCGGCCGTCCGGGCGGTGGCAGACTCGCGACCTCGAACCGGAGGGGGCACCATGAAGATCGTGTACGGCGCGCTGGTCGCGACGCTGACGGCAGGTCTGCTGGTCGCCGCCGAGATCCCGGCCGCGGGCACTGTCCCGAATCTCGCACCCCGCACACCGGCGAAGCTGAACTTGCGGCCGCCGGTGCCGTGCGGTACGGCGTCCGCGCCCGCCGCGATCGGCACCACGCAGCCCGTTTTCACCGCGATCGCCAGCGATCCTGAGAACAGCGTGCTGACGACTCGGCTCACGATTCAGCGGGTCGGTGCCACGACGCCGACCTATGAAATCAACTCAGCCATCACCGCATCGAGTGTCGCGTTCAGCTGGCCGGCGATCCCTGCGGGCCAGCTTGCCCCGGACGTCATCTACGCCTACAGCGCGCGCAGTAACGACGGCACCACCAACGGCCCGTCGACGGCCAAGTGCCACTTCACGATTGACGAGACGCCGCCAGGTCTGCCGACGATCGAATCCGCCGACTACCCCGATGGCGAACCTGCGATCGATGCGTGGACCACCGGCCGGGTGACCCTGCATCCGGCCGACAGTGACGTGGTCCAGTTCCGCTACGGATTCCAGCAGGATCGACTGACGGGCGCCGTACCGGTCGGCCCGGACGGCACCGCCGTCGTACCGGTCACGCTCTCGCCCGATCCGTCGACCGGCATTATCGGGAAACGCCTGTACGTCGCAGCCGTCGATCGTGCCGGGAATTCCGGGCCGGTGTCGGACGCCTGGAGTCTGCAGGCCAACCCTGCGCCGGCGCCTGCCAAGGTGCGGGGCGACGTCGATGGGGACGGGCGGTCCGACGCGATTGCTGTGTTCGACAAGGGGTTCGACCAGACCACGGTCTGGAATCTGGTCCAGGGAAAAGAGGGCCGGTACGACGGTGTGATCGGCTGGGACAGCGGCATCAACGGTGGTTACGGGCTGAGCCGGACCCGGTCGGCGACCGGCGATTTCGACGGCGACGGTAAGACCGACGTGATGCTGATGCGCACCGAGACCGGGCAGCGGCTCGGTCTCTACCTGCTGAAAGCCACGGGTGGTGCCTACGAGCCGCGCGGCCAGGCGGTCTGGCGAAGCAGCGGCGAGGGCTGGTCGCTCGGCACGACCCGGATGCTCGCGGGTGACCTCAACGGTGATGGACGCGACGAGATCGTGCTGCACCGCGACACCTTCGACGGGGGCTGGCAGGCATTCGTGCTGTCAGGCACTGGGCAGCTGACGAGTTGGCTCCGGACAGCGCCGAGCTCTGGCCAGTGGGCCAAGAGCAGTCCGGTGCTGGCCGATCTCGACGACGACGGCCGGAAGGACCTGGTCTCGCTCGACGATCGTGGTGGTTGCCGGCTGCGAGCGACCTTCTTCCGATCGACCGGAACCGGCTTCGCTGCGGGAACGACGAAGTACGACTCCACCCCCGGGATCTACTGCGCGGATCGAGCCCGAGCTGCGGCAGGAGACGTGACTGGCGACGGTCAGGACGACCTGGTGATCCCGTATGACCACGGCGACACCGATCTCGGCGTACTGGTGCTGCGATCCGGCGGACCGGCCGTCGAGACCTGGTGGCGCACACCGGGGCTACTGGAACCAGCCAAGGCCGACTACGACGTCGTCGACACGACTGGTGACGGCCGCGACGACCTGGTGCTGGTGGCCGCGCGTCCCGACGGGGGACGGGAGCTCAAGGTACTGGCGTCGACCGGTACGGCGTTCGCTGCGCCTCAGCAGGTCTGGACGGGTGCTTCGGTGCACGCGGAGACCGGGCCGAAGGCGGATCTCGAGTTCCGTAGTTACGAGCTGGTGGCTCGGCACAGTCGGCAGTGTCTGCAGGTCCGGGGCCGGAGCAGGTCGCTGGACGCCGTACTGGATCAGGGGGAGTGCACGGGCGCTCTGCATCAGCGGTTCCAGCTCGACCAGCTTCCCGGTGTGGAGCAGTATCAGTTCCATCCGGCTCATCTCGATGGCGTGAAGGATGATGGGAAGAGCACCTGCGTGGACCTTGGTGGTACGCAGGAGTCGCCCGGAAGCCCAGTGCTGCAACAGGCCTGCGATGCGACGAGCAGTCAGCAGTTCGCGATCGAGTACCTGGATGGCTTCACCAAGGACGCGGTGGTTAGGCTGCGCAACGCGCACAGCGGTTTCTGCGTCGGCGTGGAGAATGCCGCGCAGACAATTGGCGCGGCCGCGGTCCAGCAGACGTGCGGCACCGGCGCGGACCAGCAGTGGATCCTCCGGCCATCCAGAAACTCCGTCCAGCTTGACGGCCGGTACCGCCTGAGCGCCGTCAAGGGCGGCCGCTTCATGGAAGCGGCGGACTGCGGTACGGCGGATGGTTCCGATCTGCGGGTGTGGGATCCACGCGGCGGCAGTGCGTGCCAGCAGTGGATGATCCACCCGCTCGGTCAGGACGCCTACCAGGTCGTTGGCGCAGCCAGTGGCAAGGCGCTCGACGTCCAAGGCTGCTCAACCGACAACCTGGCCGTCATCCATCTGTGGACGAGCACACCCAACGACTGCCAGCGGTGGCGGATCGAACCGGCAGCCGACGGATCGTGGAGCATCACGCAGACCATGAGCGGCAAATCCCTCGACGTCGCCGGGTGCCGCCCCGAGTCCGGCGCCGACCTGATCGTCTGGCCGTACTGGAACGGTCCCTGCCAGCGCTGGCGCATCGACAAGGTGCCGGAGAACCTCGCCTTCGGCCGAACCGTCACTGCCAGCTCGCAGGAGGACGTCCAGTACGCCGCTCCGAAGGTGGCCGATGGCAACTATGGAAGCCGCTGGGCGAGTGAGCTGGAACATGATCCCGAATGGATCTCGGTCGACCTCGGCTCAGTGCGCCCGATCAACAAGGTGTCACTGGTCTGGGAGGTAGCCCATGCCAGGAGGTACACGATCCAGCTGTCCGACGACGGCGTGACGTGGCGAACTGTTCACACCCGCACCGACGGTGACGGCGGTACAGACACCATCGATCTCACTCCGACAACCGCACGGCACGTCCGCATGCACGGCACCGAGCGAGCAACGGAGTACGGGTATTCGCTGTATGAGTTCGAGGTATTTGCACCGGATCCGAATCTCGCCCTGAACCGGCCGACCCAGTCGAGTTCGCGGGAGACGTCCGAACTCGGTCCGGCCAACGCGGTCGACGGCAGCGTCGCGACCCGCTGGGCCAGTGCGCTCGAACACGACCCGGAGTGGATCTCGGTCGACCTGGGGTCGGTCCGATCGATCAGCAAGATCACCCTGGTCTGGGAGTTCGCCTACGCGCGCTCCTACCAGGTACAGGTCTCCGACAACGGCACAACCTGGCAGACCGTCCACATCCGCACCGACGGCGACGGCGGTACCGAGATCGTCCGCCTTCCCCCGACCAACGCCCGGCACGTCCGCCTCCAAGGCACCGAACGCGCAACCGGCTACGGCTACTCCCTCTACGAACTCGAAGTCACCTGACAACTGCGAAGGAACCCGATGAAGAGACGACAGGCGGCCTGCGTGGCGATCGCCGGCCTGATGATTCTTGGTCTGCCTGCCACAGTCGCCGGTACGGCGGATGCGGCCGGCCGGATATTGACGGTGGGGAAGGCGGGAGCGCAGTACAGCACGATCCAGGCGGCGGCCGATGCGTCGCAGCCCGGCGACACGATCCTGATCTCGGCCGGCACCTATCAGGAGGCGCTGAAACCGAAGAGCGGAGCGTCCGGGCAGCAGATCGTCTACCAGGCCGCGCCCGGTGCGCGCGTCGTACTGGATGGCAACAAGACGCTGAAGTCCGGTAACGGGCTGCTCAATCTGGACGGCAAGTCGTGGCTGAAGTTCGACGGGATCGCGGTGACGAAGTCGCCGACGCATGGTGTGTACGGGTACCAGGTCTCGCACATCACGTTCACCAGGTGCGAGGTGTCGTCGTCCTCGAACGGCGGGCTCGTCATCCTCGGTGGCAGCGACATCGTCGTCGACGGTTGCGACGTGCACCACAACAACGACAAGGGCACCAGCGCTTCGCACGAGGCGATCACGCTCGGCGAGGGCAGCACGCGGTTCGACATCCGGAACAACCATGTGCACGACAACGGTGAGGAAGGGATCGACGCCAAGTACGACGACAACGCGGCCGGCGTGATCCGGAACAACCTCGTGCACGACAACCGGGGCCCGAACATCTACGTCGACTCGTCGTCGGGGGTCGAGGTCAGCGGCAATACGACGTACGGCGCGAAGGAGTCGACGAAGGCCGGGATCGCGATCGCGGTCGAGGACTACTCGTCGTCGCGGAAGGCGCAGAACATCCGCATCGTCAACAACGTGTCGTACAAGAACGCGGGGGGCGGGATCTCGTTCTGGAAGGAGAGCAGCGGCACGATCTCGGGGATCTCGATCGTCAACAACACGATCGCGAACAACCCGAAGCCGGGAATCGTCGGCGCCTCGGAGGTGAGCGGCTCCGGGAACGTCGTACGGAACACGATCTTCGCCGGGAACCCGTCCGGGATCGGCGGGCCGTTCAGCTCCGACCACAACCTGACCGGCGACCCGGGATTCGTTGACCCGGGCAACGGTGATTTCCACCTGCGAGAGGGCTCGGCGGCGATCGACGCCGGCAGTGCCACCGGCGCTCCGGCGACAGATCGGGACGGTGTCGCGCGACCGCAGGGCAACGGGTACGACGTCGGTGCCTACGAGGGGGTTGGTGGCGGTGGACCCACCGACCCGCCGCCGACCGGTGACTGGGACCCGCGGCAGCCTGGCCCGAACGACTTGTTCACGGCGGCCGATGGGTCGGTCAACTACTTCCGCTCCGCGATCGGCGCCAACCCGCGGCTCGACCCCAACTCGTCGGCGATCGTCAACAGCATGGGCAGCAACACCCCGCGGCTGAACGGTCCGGAGTGGCAGATCACCGTCTTCACCTCGAGCAACTCAGATCCGGTGTATCACCCGGAATTCAGTGAGGACTGGGGATGCTCGGTCGGCGACGGTATCCACATCCCGGACTACGCAACCCGTGAGCTTCCATCGCCAGGTGACGAATGGATCGTCGTCTACAACAAGGACGACAAGACCGTGAAGTCGATCTGGGGTGCCAGCAAGGCCAGCGGTTCGTGGAACGGTTCCTGCGGCGGGACCTGGCCGGCGGCCAGTGGCGGCGGTACCGAGTCGAAGACCTCCGGGGTCGGTACGGGAGCCGAAGTACAGGCGGGTGCAGGCTTCATCCTGAACAGCGAAATCAGCACCGGCGCCATCGAGCACGCGCTGTACTTCACTTCCCGCACAACCTGCAGCAACTTCCGCAAGCCAGCCGGTAAGTCGGACGGTGGGACCTCGGGCTCGTCCTGCGTCCCGATGGGTGCCCGCCTGCAGCTCGATCCATCCGTCGACTGTGCGGGGCTGCCCGGTGCATCGTCAGGCGAGAAGATGATCTGTGTCGCCATGCAGAAGTACGGCGGCTACGTCCTGGACAGCGGTGGCCCCGGCCCGATCAGCGGCATCGGCGTGGCCGGCGACGACCTCACCGACCCGAACCGCGCGCCCTGGCAGACGCCCGGCAACGGCATGCGTCCCGGCGGCATTCTCAACAAAGTGGGGCTCGACGGCTCCATCGCAGCCCTCAGCCACATCCCCTGGAACAAACTCCGAGTCCTGGCCACCTGGAACGGTCAGTAGCAGCTCCAAACGCCGCTGTGACGGTCCCAAGTGGCGTCCGGTGGCGTGGGTTCCTACGATGAGCCGATGGAACCTGGCTCACTCGTCGCCGGTCGGTACCGCCTGGAAGAAGAACTCGGCCAAGGCGGGATGGGGGCTGTCTGGCGCGCGGTGGACCTGGAGCTGGGCCGCGAGGTGTCGCTGAAGCGGGCGATCGCGGGGAGCGCCGGGCAGATCCGCCGGGAGGCCAAAGTCGGTGCCGGGATCCTGCACCCCAACGTGGTGGCGGTCTTCGACACCGTCGTCGACGGTGATCAGCGGTGGCTGGTGACGGAGTACGTGCAGGCGATGAGCCTGGATCGGATCATCGAATCCGGTGGTCCGCTTCCGGAGGCCCGGGTGCTCACGATCGGCGCTCAGCTGGCGACGGCTCTGGTCGCGATTCACGAGCGTGGCATCGTGCATCGCGATATCAAGCCGGCCAACGTCCTGGTCACCGACGACGACGTTGTCAAACTCACCGACCTCGGGATCGCTCGCTGGACAGAGATCACGCAGACCGGCGGAGCTCAGCTGACGGGCACGCTGGGCTATGTCGCGCCTGAGGTCGCGAACGGTTCGGAGGCGACCGCGGCCTCCGACGTGTTTTCGCTCGGCGCCACTCTCTACGCGGCCGTCGAGGGCCGGTCGCCCTGGGGCGATGGCGCCGACGGGCCGTTCTCCCAGATCCAGCGGGCGGCGAAGGGTTCGCCGATCCCTTACCAGCACGCCCGGCAGCTTGCGCCGCTACTCGATGCCCTGATGGAGCCGGCCCCGGCGAATCGCCCCTCGGCAGCGGAGACCGCCGAGCTGATTCAGGGGCGCGAGCTCCCGCGCCGATCCTGGAAGCGGCGCCTCCGACCGGTACGACGGGGGGCGATCCTGACCGCGGCTGCCGCAGTCGTGGTGGTGGGCGCCGTACTGCTGGCCTGGTTGCTGCCCCGTGGGTCGGACCCACAGGCGGCCACACCGAATCCCATCGGGCTCGGCTCCGATCCGACGAAGGCTGATCCCTGCGCGCTGATTCCTTTGGACGCGCTGCGTGAGTTCGGGGAGGCCTTCGTCGACCCTGAGGTCAGGAACTACGCCAGCTGCGTGATCTCGAGCACCCTCGAGGACGGCAGCGGCCAGGTGCAGTCCGCGCTCGAGATCACCGGCCCGCAGGAGTATCCGTCGCGTCCGGTCGTGCCCGGCCAGCTAGGCGAGATCGAACGCCCGGACGAAAAGAGAGATACTTGCGAGCGGGCCTTCACCCTGCCCGACACCAACCGCATCACCATCACGACGTTCCGCATCGAGAAGGCGGAGAATGCGCGGCTCTGTCAGTTCGCGGATTCGCTGATCCAGGATGTGCTGGCGGTCCTGTCGAAAGGTCTGCCCCCGCCGCGAGCGGAACTGCCGGCGAACTCGCTGGACAAGGTCGACGCCTGCACGCTGGTCGGGCCGACCGAGGCCAGTCAGGCGCTCGGTAAGCCCAGCGATCCGCCGGCTCCGGACTTCGGCAACTGGGGATGCACCTGGGATGCGGGGCCGAGCGAGCTCAGCGCGAAGTTCACCCGGGAGTGGCCGATCGAAGGTGACGATGACTGGGGTGGGAAGGTCATCAAGGTCGGCAACCGCAACGCGCGCCTGATCCCCGACTCCGACAACAAGGCCATGTGTACTGCCGTGGTGGTGCACCGGCTCTACACACCGAGGCTGGCGGTCCTGAAGGGCACGGAGGACAAGCGCGAAGAGGTGGTTTCCATCGAGCTGGTCGATCCCGCCGCTCCGAACTCGGCAGCTGTCTGCGCGAAAACCCGGGCTGCCGCCGAGGCCGTCGTACGACGTCTTCCGGACGCCGGCTGACCATGGAGCCGACCCCCAGCAGAGCGAAGTTCAACCAGTTCCGAAGCCTTCGGCACGTCCCTCACGAACTGCAGCCGGGCACCCTGAGCGTCCTCACGGTCGCCGAGAACCTGGTCATGCCGCCCGCGCCCGGGGCCGAGATCAGCTTCGGGCGGAACCGGCTGGCGGTCGACCTGTGCATCGGCGAGAACGACGTACGGATCAGCCGGGTGCACGGCACCATCACCTACCAGGACGGGCGGTGGTGGCTGCGCAATCACGGCCGGCTTCCGATCCGGGTGTCGAACGCCGTACTGCTCCACACCGGCAGCGATCCGTTGCCGCTGGCAGTCGGCTACACGACGCTCTTCCTGCGCGGAAACCGTCATCGTGAACACCTTCTGGAGGTGCTGGTCTCGGACGGCGACGGCCGGACCGCACAACCTCGGCCCAGCCAGTTGACCGTGCCCCCGAAGCGCTGGCGGCTGACCCCGGAAGAACACCTCACGCTGACAGTTCTTGCCCAGCGCTACCTGGCCTACGACCTGCAGCCCCTGCCGCTGACCAGGCAGCAGGCCGCGGCCGAGCTCGCCGAGCTGCGGCCCCACGAGACGTGGACCGCGAAGCGCGTCGAACACATCGTCTCCCGCCTGCGGCAACGGCTCTCCGACGCCGGCGTCGCCGGTCTGCGCCGCGACGAAGTCGGCGAACCGGTCGGCCTGACCCTGACGGTCAACCTGATCTGGGAACTCGTGCAGTCCACCACCATCGTGCCCATGGACCTGGAGTGGCTCGAGCTGGCCGGAGACAACCCCAGCGCCGAGCTTCCCCCGGCCTGAACTCAGGTCATCCATTCCAGCAACCAGCCTCGGTCGGCGGCCTTCACCCCGGCCTGGAATCGGCTGCGCGCGCCGAGCCGGTTCATCAACTGCGCCACCATCCGGCGGATGGTCCGCACGGAGACTGCCAACTGCGCCGCGGCCTGCTCGTCGGTGCACCCGAGAGCCATCAACCGCAGTACCTCCTGCTCCCGCCAGGACAGCTCGGCCGCCATGACGACGTCGGTCCCGCCGAACGGCACAGCATCCGGCCAAACCCGCTCGAAGAAGCCAGTCGTGGCCGCTACGACGCTGTTCAGCCGAAGCACAGCCACACTCCCGTCGGCGTTGTCTGCGGGCAGCAGAGCAGTCCGGCCGTCGATGACGAGCGCGTTCATCATCACCACCGGCGTCGTCCGCACCGCAACCCCGGCCATCGCCAGCGCCCCGAGATGCCGGGACCACGCCGGAGCGGTCCGAGCACTGTCCGGGAAGAGCGCCCGGTACCGAATGCCGGGCTGAACATCACGCGGCCCGAACGCCGCTCCCGTCGGCGTCAACGTACTGATCTCAATCACTTCCGCCTGGGCATCGGCCAGCAACGCGGCAACCCCGCCCCGCGCAGCCGCCTGCCGCGGGCCGGTCCGCTGGGTCAGCGTCATCGTCGTACCCCCAAGAGGTGAGCGGTCCCGAACTTTGTACAACCAAACCCCCGGGACCGGTCCCCAGATCTGACAACGAACGACAAAAACCTGGGGTCAGGTCTTAACTTTTTGTCGATGACTACATAGTGTGCGGGCTGAACTACAGCTGGAGACACGCGTTCCCGCCCGAACGGAGTCCCACGATGGTCGAGCACGCCCGAAAATCACGGTTGTCCCGGCGATCGGTGCTGGTCGCCCCTGCCGCCGTTGCCGGTGGAGCGGTGCTGACCGGGGTGGCCATGGCCCCCGACAGCGCCGCTGTGGTCCGGCAGATCACCCTGTACGCCGAGCCGCTGCCAGGCGATTTGTTCGGCTACGGACTGGCGCCCGGGGAGGCGACCATTCCGGGGCCGCTGCTGGAGATCTACGAGGGGGACACCCTCGAGGTCGAGCTGGTCAACAACACCGACCAGCGGCTGTCGATCCACCCGCACGGCGTCGACTACGACGTGAACTCCGACGGCAGCCCGCTGAACGCGTCGTTCAACGCGCCCGGCGAGACCCGCACGTACGTCTGGCGCACCCGCAAGCAGGTCGACCTCGGCAACGGCCGGTTCATGCCCGGTAGTGCCGGCTACTGGCACTACCACGACCACGCGATGGGCAACGACCACGGCACCCCCGGGATCCAGAAGGGCCTGTACGGCGGTCTGATCGTCCGTCGGCGTGGCGACCTGATCCCGGACCGGCAGTTCACGGTCGTGTTCAACGAGATGCTGATCAACAACAAGAAGGCGCCGGACACTCCGATGCTGGATGCCCGGCAGGGGGAGCGGGTCGAGTTCGTCTGCATCGGGCACGGCAACCTGCCGCACACGTTCCACCTGCACGCACATCGCTGGGCCGACACCCGCACGGGAATGCTCACCGGTGCGAACGACCCGAGCCCGGTGATCGACACCAAGAACCTCGACCCGGGCAGTTCGTTCGGCTTCCAGGTGCTGGCCGGCGAAGGCGTCGGGCCGGGCGTGTGGATGTACCACTGCCACGTGCAGATGCACTCCGACCAGGGGATGGTCGGCCTGTTCCTGGTCCGCAACCCCGACGGCAGTATGCCGGCCGGCGCGCAGGCGGCGATCGACCGCTTCCATCAGCACCACCTGGCCCGGACCCAGTCCGGTCACTCCACCCATCACGGCTGAGGGGGAACGATGAGGCTCAACCGTCGGCGGCGTACCGCTGCCGTTCTGGTCACCGCAGCACTGGCGTTAGGCACCCTGCAACCGGGCAGTACGCCGCCAGTGGCGCAGGCGGCACCGGTTGCCGCGGCTACCGCCACCGATGTCGCAGTGAACGTGCTGGTGTTCCGCGGCGAACCCGACAACCAGCTGGATCCGGTGGAGCGGGCGACCGACGCGATTGCCGGCATCGGACAGGCCAACGGGATGACCGTGCACGTCACCTCGGATCCGGCTGTCTTCACGCCGGCCAAGCTGGCGACGTACCGCGCGGTGGTGTTCTTGTCCGCACAGGGCACCGCGCTCAGCCGGGAGCAGGAGACCGCGCTGCAGAACTACATCAAGGCAGGCAACGGCTACCTCGGCATCGCCGACGCGTCGAAGTTCCAGCCGGACTCCGAGTGGTTCACCGGCCTGATCGGCGCGCGCCCGGTCGGCGCCCTGCTGCCGCCACCACGGCCGGTGTCGGCAGTGACGGCTAGCGCGGAGAACCCGCCGAACGAGACCAAGGAGAAGCTGACCGACGGGAACCCGAACACCAAGTGGCTGGCCCGCGCACCAACCGGTTGGGTCGCGATGCAGCTGACCGAGCCGGCTGCGGTGACCAGGTACTCGCTCACCTCCGCGAACGACTTCGTCGGCCGGGACCCGAAGAACTGGACCCTGCAGGGCTCGAACGACGGCAGTACCTGGACCGACCTGGACACCCAAACCAACCAGGTCTTCGCCGAGCGGCTCCAGCGACGGGTGTTCACGGTCGCGAACACAACGACGTACGCGCACTATCGGCTGAACATCACCGCGAACAGCGGCGAGCCGCTGCTGCAACTCGCCGACCTGCTCTTCTACATCGGTGACTCGCAGCCGCCGCCGGAGCCGACTCCGCAGCGCGCAGTGGTCAACCTGCTGGATCGGCAGCACCCGGCGAACGCCGGCCTGCCGCTCAACCTGACCCGGACCGACAAGTGGCGCAACTGGGCGACCAACCCGATCGGCACCGTGCACACCGTCGCCCAGGTCGAGGAGCGGCACTACGACCCCGGCCCTGGCTCCAACGGCCCGTTCCACCCGATCTCCTGGTGCCGCGACTACGGCGGCGGCCGGTCCTTCTACACAGGCATGGGCGGGACCGACGGCAGCTACGGCGAGGCGGCGTTCCGCAAGCACCTGCTCGGCGCGCTGAAGTGGACCACGGGCATGGTCCGGGCCGACTGCCAGGCGACGATCGCCGCCAACTACACCGTCGAGCGGCTGACCCCGCCCAACCAGGCCGGCCAGCTCGACCAGATCGGCGAACCGCACGGGATGACGATCGCGCCGAACGGCAAGGTCTTCTACGTCGGCAAGGCGGCCTGCCCGAGCGGCCCGGTGGTCGAATGGGAGAACCCGAACGTCGGCCTCGGCTGCGGCACCATCCACCAGTGGGATCCGGTCGCCAAGAAGGCGAAGCTGCTGACCACGCTGCCGGTCATGGGCAATCGCGGTTCCGGTGACGAGCTGATCAAGAACGAGGAGGGCCTGCTCGGCATCGTGCTGGACCCGAAGTTTGCCGAGAACGGCTGGTTCTACGTCTACTGGATGCCGCACGATACCGTCGACCGGGTCCGGCACACCGGCAAGCGGACGGTCTCGCGACTGACCTACAACGCCACCAGCCAGACCGTCGACCTGACCAGCCGCAAGGACCTGCTGCAGTGGGAGGTCCAGCAACACAGTTGCTGCCACGCCGGTGGCGGGATGGCCTTCGACTCCAAGGGCAACCTGTACGTCGGTTCCGGCGACAGCAACTCGTCCGGCGGATCGAAGGGGTACTCCGGCAACAACTGGACCCAGGAGTTCGGCGGTCTGTCGTTCCAGGACGCCCGGCGTACCTCCGGCAACACCAATGACCTGAACGGCAAGATCATCCGGATCCACCCGGAGCCGGACGGCACGTACACGATCCCGGCCGGCAACCTGTTCGCACCGGGTACGGCGAAGACCCGCCCAGAGATCTACGTGATGGGCGTGCGGAACATCTCCCGGCTCGCAATCGACCCGGAAACCGACTGGCTGACTGCCGCCTGGGTGGGGCCGGACGCCGGTTCGCCGGACCCGGAGCTCGGGCCGGCGAAGTACGAGACCGCGACGATCATCACCGAGGCCGGCAACCATGGCTGGCCCTTCTGCATGGGCAACCGGCAGCCGTACCGGAACCGCAGCAACACGGACGCGGAGGTGCTGACCGGTTGGTACGACTGCGACAACCCGCTGAACACCTCGCCGCGCAACACCGGGCTGGTCGAGCTGCCGCCGGTCAAGGACAACATGATCTGGTACTCACCGGGCGGCGGCGGACCCGTGTTCCCGAAGCGCCCGGGGAGCTCGATCCCGACGTACAACGACGCGGACGCGGTCTACACCCAGCCGTACTTCCGAGGCGGTGGTGGGCAGGCCGTGATGTCCGGGCCGACCTACCACTACGACCGGGTGAACACCAAGAGCGGGGTGGCCTGGCCGAAGTACTGGGACGACAAGTGGTTCATCGGCGACAACTCGACCCCGACCCGGCGGACCGCGGTGACGGTCGACCCGGCCGGCGTACCGACTGCGCAGCCGCCGGCGTTCGGTGAGTCGTTCCAGCACATCATTGCCGGGGGCAACGGTGCTAACCAGGTACAGAGCTGGATGGACGCCCGGTTCGGACCGGACGGTGCGCTCTATGTGCTCGACTACGGCGGCGGATTCTTCACCCTGCACCCGAACCAGAAGCTGGTGAAGGTCAGCTACAAGGGCGGCCCGCCGACGCCGCTGCCGAAGGCCTCTGCGGTCGCGGTGCAGAACAAGCCGCTGACCTACGCGTTCAACGGCACCAAAGCGGGTGGGGTGTCGTACGCCTGGACGTTCGGCGACGGCTCCACCTCGACCGAGGCCAACCCGCGGCACACCTATCTGAATCCCGGCCTGCAGACCGCCAAGGTCACCATCACCTACGCCGACGGGACCACCGCGGTCGCGACGGTCGCGGTCAACGCCGGCTGCGTGATGGCGGACCAGGGTGCTCAGGTGACGATCGGGGACTCCGCGACGACAGTGCCGAACCGCAATGCGGGCGGTGGCTGCAAGGTGGACGACCTGATCGACGACGAGAGTACGTGGGCCACCCATGCCCTGTTCGTCTCGCACGTCCAGCAGGCCACCCGGCAGTTGCGGCAGCGCGGGATCATCACCGTCGCCGAACGGGACAGTCTGATCGCCATCGCCCGGGCATCGAACATCGGCAAGCCCGGGTTCACCGGCTACGAGCCGCTGTTCGACGGCACGAACGAGTCGTTCTACGACTGGGCCCAGGCGCCGTCGGGCGAGTTCGCCGTACAGCCGGACGGGTCGCTGAAACCGTCCGGCGGGCTCGGCATGCTGTGGTTCGCGAAGAAGCCGTACGGCGACTTCTCGCTCAAGCTGCAGTTCCGGGATGTTGCGCCGGATGCTGTTCGCGCGAACAGCGGCGTCTTCGTCCGGTTCCCGGATCCGCGCACACCGCTCGAGCAACGGCCGCTCGGCAGTTGCGGCACCATCGGCTCGGCCCGCACCTCACAGGCCTGGGTAGCGATCTACTGCGGCCACGAGGTCCAGCTGTACGACGGTGATACGGGCGAGCCGCAGAAGACCGGGTCGATCTACAACTTCGACCCGATCGGACTGGATGCGGCCCGGCCGACCCCGAAGGCGCAGTGGAACGAGTACGAGGTCAAGGTGGTCGGGCAGCACTACACGATCATCCGGAACGGTGTGGTGATCAACGAGTTCGACAACACCCCGGGACAGCAGTCGTCGCGACCGAGCGACCCGTCCACCGACCTGCGGCAGTTCCTCGAGGGCTACATCGGACTGCAGAACCACGGGAACAGCGACCTGATGGAGTTCCGCAACATCCGGATCCGGAGTTTGTGATGAGACGACTCATAGCCGGGCTCACCGCCGTACTGGTGATGCTCGTACCCCAGTCGATGCCTGCAGTGGGGTCGGAGCCAGCTGCTGCTGCTCAGGTGCTGACCTGGACCGCGGGCAACAGCACCGCCGCCTACACCACGGCGCCGACCCAGGCGGTCGCCGGCCCGACCACGATCGTGTTCGAGAACAGCGAGGCCACTGGCAACGACACCGACATGTCGCACACGCTGACGTTCGACCGCTCGACGCCGGGCTACAACCACGACGTCGACGTGAACATCCTCGCGTACCCGGACGACGGGAGTAACGGCCTGCATTCGGTCGACGTGACTCTCACACCGGGGAAGTACCGGTACTTCTGCGCCATCCCGGGGCACCCCCTGATGGTCGGCGAGTTCACCGTCACCGAGGACGGCGAGGACACCACCCCGCCGACCGTCACCGCTGCCGTCTCCGGGTCGCAGAACCCCGACGGCCACTACCTCGGCCAGGCCACCGTCACGGTGACCGCTCAGGACGCGCAGTCCGGGGTGGCGTCGGTGGAGTACGAGCTGGACGACACCGGGTTCAAGCCGTACACCGCACCCGTGGTGGTCAGCGCGATCGGCGATCACACGGTGCAGTACCGCGCCACCGACCACGACGGCAACGTGTCGCCGACCAAGTCGGTGGGATTCCGGGTGGTCGATCGACCGGAGGACACCACTCCACCAACGGTGACCGCCGCAGTCACCGGCGAACAAGATGCTGACGGCAACTACCTCGACACCGCGCGGGTCACCGTTACCGCGACCGACGCCGACTCCGGCGTGAAGACGGTCGAGTACCAACTCGACGGTGGCACGTGGACGCCGTACCAGGCGCCTGTGGATGTGAACACCCCCGGGATGCACATGCTGCACTACCGGGCCACCGACCACGCCGGCAATGTCTCACCCGAAGGGATGGCGCACTTCACGGTGGTCGAGCAGGACTCCGTGCCGCCGGTCGCGACCGCAGCCGTGTCCGGCACTCAGGATGCCAACGGCAACTATGTCGGCAAGGCAACGGTGACGGTGACCGCCACCGACGCCGGGTCCGGTGTGGCCTCGGTGGAATACCAGCTCGACGGTGGCACGTGGACGCCGTACACAGTGCCGATCGAGGTGGCCACGAACGGCGCCCACACGGTGACCTACCGGGCGACCGATGCCGCCGGCAACGTCTCCCCCGTAGGCACCGCAACCTTCACCGTCGTCCCCTCCGACGGCGACGGCACCCCGCCCACGGTCTCGGGCTGGCTGACCGGAAACCAGAACGCCCGCTGGGAGTTCGTCGACCGAGCCACCCTCAACGCCACCGCCACCGACGCCGGCGGAATCAGATCAATCGAGTACGCCATCGACAGCGGCCCCTGGACGGCCTACACCGCCCCGGTACCGATCACCACACCGGGCACCCACACCGTCAAGGTCCGAGCCACCGACAACGCCGGCAACATCTCACCCAACCTCTCCGGCACCTTCACCATCGTGAAAACCGCCTCGAAGCAACTCCACCCCGTCCACCAGGCCTTGCACTAGACAGGTGGAATTGACGTTGGCAGCGGATCAGTGGCACGGGTCCCTTGACCGAGTTCTCCTCGATGGAACTGGCGCTGGTTGAGGGCGACGGTACGCCTGGCGTGTGGCGGGGTACGGCGAACGTTCCGTCGACCGCGAACGGAACTGTCGAGGCGGCGATGGTAGACGGTCTCGAGTTCGTCGCTGGTGACGCCGAAGGTGGTGCCGTACGACAAGCTCTGGTCGGTGAGGAAGAACGGTGCCTGGAGAGGCGGGAGTACACCAAGGTCCTGAGCGATACAGCAGGCAATGTCGTCCTGCCACACGACCGGCAACCGGTTGGTGACGTGACCACCTGCCTGCAGATCCCAGGGAATCCGGGATGGATCAGCCGCCTCGAGACCCCCGTCCTGCGCCCCGCTGCCATCTCGGCGGCCCCGTCGAGAACCAGTGCCCCGGTCGGAACGATCGTCCCGGTGAACGGCACCGTCGACCAAGCCATTCGTAATCCGCGCCGCCTGAGTCCGGACGTCGAGTGGAAGGAGATTGCCGCTAGAAATCGATGTCCAACAGCACAACACTTCCAGTCGACGCCATACTCCCCACACTCGCGACATATGTCAGTTGTTGCCTGGGGTGATGAGGCCGGTTTCGTAGGCTAGGACTACTGCTTGGGCTCGGTCTCGGAGGGTTAGTTTGGCGAAGATGCGGGCGGCGTGGGTTTTGACTGTTGCTTCGCTGAGGGTGAGGTCGGTGGCGATCTCGGCGTTGGAGCGGCCGTGGCCCATCAGGGTGAGGACTTCGAGTTCGCGGGGAGTGAGGGCGGTCAGGTCGCGGTGGAGGGCGGCTTGGGTGGGGGCCGGGGTGGCGAAGCGTTCGACGAGGCGGCGGGTGATGGAGGGGGACAGGAGGGCGTCGCCGGTGGCGACCAGGGTGACGGCGGCGGTGAGGTGTTCGGGGGTGACGTCCTTGAGGAGGAAGCCGCTGGCGCCGGCGGCGAGGGCGGCGTACACGTAGCGGTCCACGTCGAAGGTGGTGAGGATGAGGACGCGGCAGTCGGTGGAGGTGGCGAGGATGCGGCGGGTTGCCTCCAGGCCGTCCATGGTGGGCATGCGGATGTCCATCAGGACGACGTCCGGGCGAAGACGTCGTACGGCGTCCACTGCCTCGGCACCGTCCGCCGCCTCGCCGACGACCTCGATACCGCGGGCGGTCAGAATCATCCGGAAGCCGGTGCGCACCAGCGCCTGGTCGTCCGCGATCACGACCCGGGTTGTCACGGGCGTTCCAGCGGAAGCTTGGCGCGCACCCGGAAGCCACCGCCGAGGCGGCGACGCGCGTCGAGCTCACCGCCGTAGACGGCCACCCGTTGTTTCAGGCCGAGGAGGCCACGACCGTCACCACTGGACCCCGGTGAAGTGCGCGCCCCACCCCTCAGGACGCTCGGACCCGTGTTCAGGACTTCCACCCGAAGGGCGTGGTCGCTGTAGCGCACCGACACCTCGGCCTTCACGCCATCGCCGTGCTTGAGGGCGTTGGTCAGGGCCTCCTGAATGATGCGGTACGCCGTCACGTCGGCACCGGTCGGCAGTGGCCGCGGCTCTCCGGAGATCCGTACGTCGACCGGTAGCCCAGCGAAGGCGATGCGGTCGACCAGCGCACTGAGGCGCCTCAGACTCGGCTGTGGCGACAAGGCGTCCCCGGAAAGAGCCTCATCGGCTTTCGGCGCGAGCAGCCCGAGCAGGTGCCGCAACTCAGCCATGGTGTCGCGACCAGCGGCCTCTACGGCGAGCAGGGCGGCCTCGGCCTGGTCAGGTTCGGTGGCCAGCACCTGCCGGGCCGCACCGGCTTGGATGACCATCACGCTGACGTTGTGGCTCACGATGTCGTGCAGGTCGTGCGCTATCCGGGCGCGCTCGGCATCCACCGCGCTCTGAGCTGCTGCCTCTCGTTCGCGCTCCAGCAACCAGCCACGCTCTTCCAACGCGCGGGAGTGGGCACGCCGCGCCCGGACGAGCGCGAAGGCGAGGAGGCCGGTCGCCACTGCCAGCGCTGCGGCGAGCAGCCAGACGATGATCACGAGATCCACTGTCCCAAAGCTGTTGGCGAATGCGCATCCTCCCACGGAGGCACGCCGTACATCTCCAGGATGACAGCCGGCGGACGTTACACCGCCAGGGTGACGTCAGCGGCGGTTGACCGGCCATAGCGTGAGCAGCATGACAGACGAGGCAGACAGCGGACAGGCGGTCGTACGGCTCACCGCCGTACGCAAGGAGTACGGCGAATCGGTCGCGCTCGACGGGGTGTCACTGGAGATCCACGCCGGTGAGGCAGTCGCGGTGATGGGACCGTCCGGCAGCGGCAAGTCGACGCTGCTCAGCATGGTGGCCGGACTGGACCGGCCGACGTCAGGCTCCGTCGTGGTGCACGGCGAGGACCTGGGTGGCCTGGACGAGAAAGGACTGGCGCTGTTCCGGCGCCGGCGGATCGGGATGATCTTCCAGTTCTTCAACCTGCTGGACGACCTGTCCGCCCTCGACAACGTCGCACTCGCGGCACAGCTGACCGGTACGGCGGCCAACCCCGCCCGCAAGCGTGCACTCGAACTGTTCGAGGAGCTGGGCATTGCCGGACGACGCAACGTCTACCCGTCCCAGCTGAGTGGCGGCGAGCGGCAGCGTGTCGCGGTAGCACGTGCTCTGATGAACCGCCCGGCGCTGTTGCTGGCCGACGAGCCGACCGGTGCGCTGGACACCCGAGCCGGCGAACAGGTGATGGACCTGCTGCTCGACCTCAACCAGATCGGTCAGACGCTGTTGCTGGTGACGCATGACCAGCAGTTGGCGACCAGGTGCGCCAGCCGAGTCATCGACTTCGTCGACGGTCAGGTCGCGAAGGAACGCATGCTGGAGCGTACGTCGTGACCGCCGTCTGGCCAGTGGCACGAGCAGCGGTACGGCGACGCCGCGTGCAGACCGTGGTCATCGGTGTGGTGGTGCTGTTGTCGACGTCGATGATCGTGGTCGCGCTGGGGTTGCTGGCGGCATCGAGTGGTCCGTTCAACCGCGCGTACGCCAAGCAAAGTGGTGCACAGCTGAGCGCGTCGTACGACCGCACCAAGGTCACCGACGCTCAGCTCACAGAGGCGGCGCGGAGTGCGGCGGCTACCGCCGGGCCGTTCGCGCAGGTCACTCTTGAGGGTGGTCAGGACTCGCTGGTCACAGTGGGGCGCGCAGATCCGGGTGGGGCGGTCGACCGGCTCAACGTGTGGCAGGGACGCTGGGCCGACAAGGTTGGCGAGATCGTGCTCAACCGCAACCCGACCGCGTCAGAAGGCCGTGGTGCGCCGCAGCTGAACGGCACGATCAGCGTAGGCGGCCGGACGTTCACGATCGTCGGGTTCGCGTACAGCGTGAGTCACTCGGCTGGTGCATGGGTCACGCCTGAGCAGATGAGCGCGTTGAATCCGACGTCGACCCAGATGCTCTACCGGTTCGCACAGGCCGCCACGAATGAAGAGCTGGCCGCCGGCCAGCAGGCGGTGACCGCCGGATTGCCGTCCGGTGCACTGATCGGGACGCAGTCGTATCTGACGCTGCGAGCGCAGGCTGCCGGTGAGCCCAACACGTTCGTGCCGTTCTTGATGGTGTTCGGGTGGCTCGGGCTCGCTGTCGCCGTACTGATCGTGGCCAACGTCGTCAGTGGCGCTGTGGTCGCAGGGGTCAAGCACATCGGCGTGCTGAAATCCTTGGGCTTCACGCCTACTCAGGTGCTGACCGTCTACCTGGGGATGGTGTCGATCCCGGCCGTGATCGGGTGTGCGATCGGTGTTGTCATAGGCAACGTGTTGGCGACCTCCTTGCTGACAAGGGCGTTCGAGAACTACGGCGCGGGCGGCGTCGGCGTACCGATCTGGGTGGACATCGCGGCGTTGGTCGGCGTACCGGCAGTGGTGGCACTGTCCGCGTTGTTCCCGGCTCTGCGGGCACGGAGTCTGTCGGCGGCCCAGGCCATCAGCGCGGGTAGTGCGCCGCAGGCCGGACGAGGCCTACGGGTCCAGCGCCGGCTCAGTGGTAGCCGGCTACCACGCCCGCTCAGTCTCGGGCTGGGGCTGCCGTTCGCTCGGCCTGGGCGTACGGCGTTGACGCTGGCGGCCGTCGTTCTCGGAGTGCTGAGTGTGACGCTGGCTGTCGGTCTGGGGAAGTCGTTGACGACGTACCAGACCGCGGCGAGCCGGTCCGGTGCGGTCGACCTGTCGCTGTACGCCGGCCCGAGCGAGCCCGGAACCCGAGGTCCTGGTTCGGAAGGCCCGGTCCCGAACGGCCCGGTTCCGAACGGTCCTGGGGAGCCGTCGGGCGCGAAGTTGAGTGACTCGGCGGACGAGGCGTTGCTGCGGTCCACTCCCGGGGTTACTTCGGTGGCCGCCTCCGCCGACCTGCCGATGCGGCTGGCGGGTACGCAAACCGACCTACCGGTGTCGTTCTACCGGGGCGACTTCCAGCAGGTCGGCTACCGGCTGCTGGAAGGTCGCTGGTTCGATGGGCCGGGGCAGGTCGTCGTGTCGGAACGCTTCCTGCGTCAGCGTGGGCTCGCAGTCGGCGACACGATCACCCTGCAGTCCCGGGGAAAGAGTGTGCGGGCGCAGATCGTCGGCAAGGCGATGTACAACTCGGGTGACGAGGTGCTGTCCAACTGGGCGACGCTCGGGCTGATCGCACCGGCCGCGCGGGCCAGCACCTACGAGGTCAACGTGAAACCCGGGACGGACCTGGATGCCGTCGTACAGGCGATCCAGGCGAAGGACTCCGGCCTGATAGAGGGCGAGGGTCAGGACGCCGGGACGTTCGTCGCGATCGTGCTGGCCACGGTCGTCCTGCTCACCCTGATGCTGGGCACGGTCGCCGCTCTCGGCGTGTTCAACACCGTCATCCTCAACACCCGTGAACGCCGCCGCGACCTCGGCATGCTCAAGTCGATCGGGATGACTCCCGCGCAGGTTGTGCTGATGGTCGTGACGTCGATGACGGCCCTGGGCGCGATCGGCGGACTGCTCGGCATCCCGCTCGGGATCCTGGCGCACCGCCTGGTGATACCGGCGATGGCGAACGGAGCCCAGATCGACCTCCCGGACTTCATGCTCGACGTGTTCCCGGCCGGACTGCTCGCGCTGCTCATGCTCGCGGGCGTGGTGATCGCGGCCGCAGGCGCCTACCTGCCGGCCCGCTCAGCAGCCCGCACCACGATCGCCCAGGTCCTCCACAATGAATAACGGATGTCACCGGGGTGGGGTGAACCCTCCCCAGACTGTGCTGGAGCCGCCTGAGCTCTGGGCGTGGACGTGGTAGCTGTCGCGCTTGCCGGTGCGGACGCCGGTGGCGTGGTTGTACTGCGCGGCGAACTGGTGCCGTCCGGCCGGAGCGGTTCGGCCCGGCTTGAGGATCCAGCGGTAGCGCAGTGCATCCCTGGACTCCTGAACGGTGACGGTGAAGTCGTTGCTCGGCAGGGTCTGCCAGTTGCCGGTCTTCCGTACGGCGCCGGTCTGGGCGATGCGCAGTTCCACGGTGAGCGAGGTGAGCGGCTGTGTGGTCCTGAGGACCAGGTTGTTCTGGGCCCAGTAGATGTTGCTGTCTGGGTCGATCGAGCCTTCGGACCACAACGGCCCGTTCTGGAACCGGCTATCGGGCGGCGGCGTTGGGCGGGCGGTGACTGTGGTGGTGGGGGCCGGACTGGTGCTGGTGGGGCGGGGCGATGGTGTTGGAGTAGAGGTGACCAGCGGTGACCGTACGGCGGGAGAGGGAGCGGGGGCCGGCCGCGACGGAACTCCGCCGATGGCGGCAACGGCGAGCCCACCGGTCGCCAGTGTGGCGGCGGCGATGAGAGCGACGATCGCCGCGCGGGGCCCCGACCTCGCGATCGAACGCGTGCGGTGCCTCATGGTGGGGTCGGCCAGGCCGCGCTCGACGCGCGCCACGATGCGTGCGCGGTTGGGCTCGTGGGCCTCGGCGGCCTCCCGCAGCCGCCGGTTGATCTCCTCGTTCACTGGTTCCTCCCTCCTGCCGTCAGTTCGCCCACTGTCTCTGCGCCGAGCAGTCGTTCCAGCTCGGCCATGCCCTTCGAGGTCTGGCTTTTCACCGTACCGACCGATATCCCCAGCGCGGCGGCTGTGTCTTTCTCCGACAGGTCGAAGGCATGGCGCAGGACCACGCACGCCCGCTTGCGGAACGGCAGCCGGGAGAGCGCGGCCCGGACGTCCAGCACGACCGCAACGTCCGGCCCGTCCACCTGTTCCGTACTACGTGACCAGAACAGCGCCACTCGCCGTCGCTCGCGAACCGTGCTCCGGATCCGTTCCCGCGCCAGATTGGCGACCACACCGCGTGCGTAGGCGACCGGGTGCTGCGCTGCCCGCAACCGGTCCCAACGCTGCCACAGGGCGACCAACGCATCGGCGGCAAGATCGTCGGCCGCGTCCTTCTCGCCGGTCAGGAGGTGGGCGAGCCGAGCCAGTTCGGCGTGGTGGCGTTCGACGAAGTCGTGGAACTCCGCGGACGTGTCGTGGAGCATCTCCCTCGGTCGGCCTCTCCCTGCGATGTTCGCGTTAACAAGCGGCCCGAGCGTACCGGTCAATGCTTGGCGAACTGGACCCTGGTCGGCTGCACGACGTCCGGTTTGATGGCGGTCGCGTCTATGGTCAGCCGCTGACCATAGATGTCGGTGATCCGGATCGCTTTGCCGCATCCGCTGCCGTCGGTGGAGAGGAAGTAGTTGTAGTCGGTGCGATGCAGTGTGCGCCAGCCCTTGGTGGTCCTGACCTCGAGCGCCGCCAGCGGGTTGCGATGACCGATCGCCTGGATGCCACACCAGTACTGACTTGACCCGTCCTTGTACCGGATGGCGATCGTGCCCGGCGCGGCGGGGCTCAGCAGTGTCCAGGTGATCGGGAGCCGACCGACGGAGAGCTTGGCGAGCTTGGCGAAGGCTTCCTGGCTGAGGTCGAGTTGCCCAGGTGCGCAGGGCAACGGGCACTCGTTGACTATCCGTACCGTGATGGAGGCCCCGTTGGCGGCGCGGACCAGCACGTGCGCACCGCAGGCCTTGGCCGACTCGTAGTCGGTGTGGTTCATCGCCGCGATCATCAGGTCGCCGGCCGGACCGTAGAGACAGGCGCCGTTACCGTCACCTGCCTCATAGGCGGTCGCCACACCGCGGTACCGGACGCCGGGCTTGATCCGTCCCGCCATGGATCCCGCGGACGTCGTACGCGGGGTGCTGGAGGTTGCGCGTGGGCTGCGAGTAGTCGCAGGCCGGGTCGCGGAAGCTGTGCGAGTTGTCGCAGGCGGCGTGCCGGCGGTTGAGGTCTTCGGAGTACGGCGCGGTGGCGGAGGGCTCGTCACCGGCAGTTGCGTTGCTTTCGTGGTGACGCCGGTGGTCACGTGCGGACCGGCGGCATCGGACGGGACGCTCGACTTGGCAGCCGTGACGGGCACATCAGCGGCACGAGGGGCTGCGCCGCCCTGGGGGAGCAGCGCGACGGCCAGGCAGACCACCACGCCCACGGCCAGCAGAGCCAGCGGAATGCCGACGGCCCGCCGGTGCTTTCTCGGCAGGTGCGCCCCACCGTGGTTCGTTGTCCTCATACCCATCCGTCCGGTTGATCGAGTCGACGTCCACACCCCAGTTGCCGCCAAAGGCTGAAAGGTTGCCGTCGACCCGATTCCGTGACTGCGGTTACTCCCCGAACAGTGGTGGCTCGGGTCCAGTCGACCAGCGGAAGTAGAGCGCGCTGCGTGGGAAGGTGCCGGGAACCTTGCCGCGGAGGCGGATCGGTGTGGTGAGGCCGGTCGCGTGGCTGAAGGTGTAGAGGTACGCGGCTTGCTTGTCCTTGTCGATGCCTACGACGACAGTGCCCCTCGGGCCGCAGGCCTGGGCTACCAGGGCCTCGAAACCTTGCCAAGTCGACTGCCTGACCCGTTTGACGATCGGCTTCATCGGCGACGTGACGGGAATGTGGATGGTGATGAGGGTCCCGGTGCGGGTGTTGGCAGGTGCATGGTGCCGCTGAGTGTCGCGACACGTGCCCCGTAGACATTTTCCGCCCGGATTGCGAGCGGCCGTACCGACGGTGGTGTGGTCGCGCTGATGGTTTCTGCGGAGTGGTTGCCGCCGACGGCGCTACTCAGGCTGCCGAGGGTCACCGAACAGGGGACTGACGCGGTGGCGCGCTGAGTCTGCGCTGCATCCGCAGCGGCCGTCCCCGCTGCCACCGGCGCCGACGAGCCGACCCACGATGCCGCAACGGCGGTCATCGCCACGAGCCCTGTGAGTTGTCGCCATTTCATCCGAACCGCCCCCTGGCTGAAGCCTGCTGGTTCAGCGCCAGCTCCCGACCAGAAACGGCGTACCGGGGAAGGAGATGGTGTTTACGCCTTGCGCCAGACTGCGGTGAGTGCGACGGCTCCGCGCGGGGTGGTGTGCAGGACGGTCGCGCCGTTCTTGTAGAGGTACGGCTTCCAGCCGCTCGGCTGCTTGCCGGCGGTGTACCAGCCGGTCTTGCTGGTGTCCTTCGGGTTCTGGTAGCGGGTCTTGTTGTCGTACGAGCGCTTCGCGGTCCAGCCCGCGAAGGTGTAGCCGGAGCGGACGAACGTGTTCTTGCGCAGGGCCGTCGACCGTCCGTAGAGCACCACGGTGGACGCCATCGAGCCGGTGCCACCTGCGGCGGCGTACGTCACCGTGAACTGGAAGCCGTCCAGGCGGTAGAGCTTGCCGGCGCCGATGTTGAAGCCCAGGTAATAGGTGCCGCGCTGGTGGGTGAGGTGTTCGCTCTCGGAGCCGGAGGCGTGCTCGTAGGTGCGCACCAACTTGAACGACCAGTCGTAGACGAAGATGCGGTTGGTCTTCTGCGTGCCCTTGGGGCTGGTGATCACGTAGATGTAGCTCTGGTCGCAGTCGATGCCCTGCCCGAGGCCGGTCATCGCCAGCTTCGGGGACTTCCCGGTCTGCTTGAACGCGCTGTCGTAGGCGTAGTACTGGTTCAGTGTGCCGCCGACGTACCGGTTGCTCACCACGTCGTAGCAGAGCCCGGTCGTTGTACGCGGCAACAAAACGGTCTTCTCGATCGCGAGCGTGCCGGGGTTGACGACCCGGATCGCCCGCCCCTGGGTGGCACCCTGGATCGAGTCGTCATTGGTCCAGGCGGGGATCAGCAACCGCTTGGTGTCGGCGTTGTAGGCGATGTCGTTGCCGTGCCCGAGCAGGTTCGTGTGGTTGCCGGAGCGGATCCGGAAGGTCGCGATCTTGGTCGGGCTGGTCGCGTACAGCTTGGTCTTGATCAGCTGGGTGGAGTCGTAGACCTTCGTACCGGACTTGGCGTGCTCCGCGACGACGGCGTACCAGTAGGTGCCGTCGGTGACCCCGCCGTTGAGCGCCGTGTACTTGGCGGAGGTCGGCTCGGCGGTCCCGGCCAAAGTCGGGCCGGTGACCTTCGGCAACGCGGCCCCCGCGCTCACTGCGCCGCCGGCCGTGAGCGCGGTGGCGGCGCCGAGCGCAACCACCGTCCGCGTCAGCCGGCCGATTCCGTACCGAGTAAACATGAAGCCCCCTTTGCCGTGCGCGCTTCCTCGTGAAGCTGCACGTGACCGCACGATAGGAGCAAGGAAGGTCAACCTGCGATCAGGGCGTAGGCGAACGGGAGCCGACGGTCGAGCCAATCGGCCGGCCTGCCTGCTCGTCGCGCACTTCGAAGCTGTTCTCCGCTGCACCCTGGACTGGCCAGTTGCGGTAAGTGGCCACAAGTGGACGGCGTTCGGCGGGTGTGAGCTGCGAAGCTGGGCGGCATGCGCACGAAACCGACAGTGGCTGCCGTACTCCTGACGGCCGGCTCTCTCCTTCTGCCCAGTGTTCCCGCCCACGCCGCGACAGCGACCGTCACGGTCGACTTCACCAAGCCGGTCACCACGCTCGAGGCGAACGACTACGGCCTCGATATCACCGGCTATGGCAATCAGCGCTACATCACCAACGACGCCACCCACCGGGAAAACGTCCGCCGGCAGGGCTTCGGCGTACTCCGGATGGAACTCATGTACGACGCCAACGGCCGGCTGGTGTGTGGCGGTTCGTACTGCGATACCGCGATCACCGGTGGCGCCTGGGTCGCGGCGATCCGCGAACTCGGCGCCGAACCGATGCTGATTCTCCCAGCGGACGGACGCCGGACCCGGGCCGAGGACCTCGCCGACGCGAAGAACATCTACAACCACTTCAAGGCGACCGGGACGCCGGTCCGCAAGTTCATCTACGGCAACGAGCACGACAACAGCGGCAACCCGAAGAAGATGACAGCCGACGAGTACAGCGCTCGCTACAACCTGGTGCACGACGCGTTACATGCGCTGGACTCCGCCGTACAGGTGGGCGGGCCTGCGTTGGCGTCGTACGAGCCGCAGTTCGGTACGCCGTACATGGACACGTTCCTGACTGTGTCCGGGAGTCGCGTCGACTTCATCGACTACCACGACTACGGCGCCGGGTACGCGCGGTACACCCCCGAGGAACTGCTCACCACGGTGATCGACGGCTACCGCTCCGACATCGCCGACCTCAAGGCCCGTACGGCGAGGCTCACCGGACGGGACGTGCCGATCCAGATCGGTGAGTGGAACATGGACTACTCCGATCCTGACGGCACCCTGATGCTCTCGCACCTGGCCACTGTCTGGGGCGCGTCAGCGCTCGGCACGATGCTGCAGTCCGGCGTAGCAACGCTGCTCTACGGCGACAAGAACGGCAGCGCCGCCAAGAACACCGGCCTGGGTATCACCAGCACCGAAGGCGAAGGCGGCATCCCGGTCAGCGCTCCGACCCCGATCTACCACGGCCTGGGCATGTTCACCGGCGAAGGCCTGTTCCGCCACTTCGGCACGACCATGGTCTCCACCGCATCGAGCAGCAACCTTCTGCGCGCCTTCGCCTCGGACGGCGCCAAGAACATCGTCCTGGTCAACGCCGCCACCACAAGCACAACCACCACCCTGAACCTGACCGGCTACCCGACCGGCACCGCCCAGGTCTGGCAATCCACCGAGACCGCCGGCACCCCACACCAGACCGGCACCGTCACCATCGCCAACCGCACCGCCACCCTCACCCTCCCCGCGCGCTCAGTCACAACCCTCATCCTCCCCACAACCTGACGCCATACTCCCCACGTCAGCGAGGCGGGCGGAGGACTGCGAAGGGGTCTGTGACGGTGAGTTCGCGTTTTGCGAACTTGTAGACGGTGGCCGGGCGTCCACCGGACTGGCCGGAGCTGGTCCGTCGATCGGTCGGGTCGATCACGTGCCGGCGCGTCAGGACGCGGGTGAGATTGGTGGCGCCGAGCTGGTAGCCCAGGGCCGCAGCGAAGAGATCGCGCAGCTCCGCGATGGTGAACTCCAGTGGAGCCAGCGCGAACCCGATGTTCGTGTACGAGAGCTTCGCGCGCAGCCGCCCGGTGGCAGCGTCGATGAAGTGGTGATGGTCGAACGCGGTCCGCGGCAGGTCCTCGACCGGATGCCAGGCCGTGTCGGCCGGAAGGTCCGGCTGGACGTCGGACGGAACCAGGCCGAGATAGCCCGTGGCCAGCACCCGGGCCCGAGGATCACGGTCGACGCGACTGTGGGTGGCCAGCTGTTCCAGATGCGCGACGTCGCGGACGTCGACCTTCGCGGCGAGGTGCCCGGTGATGGCCTCCCGGAACCTCTCGGTGGACTCGACCCCGCCGCCGGGAAGGGCCCATCGGTCACGGTGCGGACTCCGGGCGCGCTGCCACAGCAGGACGCACAGCCTGCCCTCGCGGACGGAGAGGACCACCGCGAGTACCTCGTGGGGATAACTGGGGAAGTTAACCCGATCACCTTCCTTGGCTGCCGGCACGTCGACGATGGTAACGTGATCCTAGTTATCGCCTCTGGGGCGAAAACCTCCCGAAGGACATCGACGTGACTGTTTCCGAGACCCGATCGACCCACTGGCAGGACGAGGTACGCCGCCTCGCCCGGGAGCGAGACGCCGTGATCCTCGCCCACAACTACCAGGAGCCGGCGATCCAGGATGTCGCCGACCACGTCGGCGACTCGCTCGCGCTGTCCCGGATCGCGGCCGGGACCGACGCCGGCACGATCGTCTTCTGCGGCGTGCACTTCATGGCCGAAACCGCCAAGCTGCTCAGCCCCGGCAAGACCGTGCTGATCCCTACCGCCCAGGCAGGCTGTTCCCTGGCGGACACCATCGACGCGGATCAGTTGCGCGCTTGGAAGGCCCAGCACCCGGGTGCCGCGGTCGTTGCCTACGTCAACACCAGCGCGGCGGTCAAGGCGGAGGCCGACATCTGCTGCACATCGTCCAACGCCGTGGAGGTCGTCAACTCGATCCCCCGCGATCAGCCGGTGTTGTTCCTGCCCGACCAGTTCCTCGGGGAGCACGTCCGGCGGCAGACGGGCCGGGACAACATCGAGGTGTGGATGGGTGAGTGCCATGTGCACGCCGGTATCAGCCCGGTCGACCTGCGGGCCCAGGTCGCGGCCAATCCCACCGCCGAGGTCCTCGTTCACCCCGAATGCGGCTGCGCGTCGTCGACGATCTGGCTGGCCGGACAGGGCGACCTGCCGGCCGAGCGGACCCACATCCTCTCCACGGCCGGGATGCTGGAGACCGCCCGCGGTATGAAGGCCACGACCGCCCTCGTCGCCACGGAGATCGGCATGCTGCACCAGCTGCGCAAGGTGAATCAGCACACGACGTTCGTCCCGGTGAACCCGAAGGCGTCGTGCCGGTTCATGAAGATGATCACCCCGGAACTGCTGATCCGGTGCCTGCGCGAGGGCCGCGACGAGATCCAGCTGCCGGGCGAGATCACCGAGCGGGCCAGGCGTTCGGTCCAGCGGATGGTTGCCATCGGCAAGCCCGCGGCCGCCTAGATGTACTTGTCCCACTACTGGAGGTTCCATGCCCAAGGGCTACTGGGTCAGCGTTTACCGCACCATTTCAGACCCTGAGAAGTTGGCTGCTTACAACGAGTTGGCCGGTCTGGCCGTCGGTCCCGCGGGTGGACGGACCATCGTCCGGGGCGGTCGGGTCGTGGCACATGACGCCGGAATCGCCGAGCGCACCGTGGTGGTCGAGTTCGACAGCTTCGAGCAGGCCGTGGCAGCGCACGAGAGTGCGGCCTACCAAGAGGCGCTGGCCGCCCTCGCCGACGGCGTCGAGCGCGACTTCCGCATCGTCGAAGGCATCGACTGAATCCTGCGGACGGGAGCTGTTCGCGGACCGCGGGTACGACGACGTCAGCGTGAAGGAGCGCTGCTCGCGCGGTCAGGGAGGCTTGGCAGGAGCTGCCGGTGCCTTCGGTCGCGCAGGTGCGGGAGCGGTTGCGAATCGTTGCCCAGCCCCCCGGCGCTGTGGGCAACCAGCGCCGGCCTGGCGATGCTGTGCTGGCAACACCTCCAACTCCACCGATAGGCCGCGACGATTGCTGCCGCCGCGGCCTTCGGCAACAATGTGACTGCAAGGATGCCGATCGTCAGCGCAGGTAGGCGGTCAGCGGCAGGTTGAGTTCGCGGACGCCCTGGGCGACGAGGTTCGACATCTGGCCGGCGCCGTACATCGAGAAGTGCGTGTTGTCGCCGGCTTCCCGGGTGAGGTACAGGGGCTGGGACGCGGTCGGGCCGAGCGATTCGACCAGGGCCTTGCTCTTCGCGGTCAGGTCGATCACCGGGACGTTCATGCTCTGGCCGAGGGACCGCATCTGGGCGGGCAGGTCGACACCGACGCCGTTCACGTGCTGCGAGGTGGCGGTCAGCTTGGTGCCGCTGAAGCCCCGTCGTACCGGCGGGGTCACCAGAACCGGTACGCCGCCGCGCTCGCGGACGCCGTTGATCATCTTGGTGAGGTTGCTGCGGAAGGTCGACGCCGAGGTCTGCTTGTCGTTGTGGCCGAACTGGATGAAGACCAGATCCTTGCTCTTGATCAGTGGCTTCATCCGGGGGAACAGCGCGCTGTTGTTGAGGAAACTGCCGGAGCTCTCGCCGGAGTCGCCGTAGTTCGCGATCACGGCGCCGTTCTTGATTCGGGTCGGGAACGCTTGTCCCCAGCCCGCGTACGGCGAATAGAACTGGTCGCAGGTGGTCGAGTCACCGGCCAGGTAGACCACCAGTGGGGCGACGGCCGGTTTCACGGTCAGCGAGCCGATCGCCGGCGCGCTTCCCTCGAAGGTGATGCTCAGGCCCGACGTGCCGGTTCCGCCCTGGCCGGTGGGTTGTCCTTCGGGGTTGCGGACGTTGACCGTCGCCACGGAGCGGACGATTTGGCCCGCGCTGGTCGAGACGGCGGACAGGACCTGGCGGCGAGCCTCCACCGACATGGCGGTGCTGGCCGCCCTGGACGAGCTACCGAGATCGACCGTGACCTCGTAGTTGCCCGGGGCAACAGCGAAGTGACACTTGATCGGGGCACTTCCCGAACACTGTGGGGGCAGGGCCTGTGGTCCGGCCGATGCCGGCGTCATCACGACGGCGGGGATCACCAGACCAAGGGCGGCGACGGCAGGTGCAATCTGTTTTCTGGGCACGGGGCGGTACCTCTTTCTGAGAGCGGATTGATGAAGCAGAGTCATCCAGCGGTCTTGACGAGCGAGAACTGGTCGACGATGACGCCGCCCGACCCCGATGCCCGCGCGGTGACGGTGGCGGCCCCGCTGGGTAGCGCGATGCCGGTGAGCTGCCGCTTGGCCCAGCCGCTCGACGACGGGATGCTGAGGGTGTGGCTGGTGCCGTTGGCGCCGGTGACCACCACTGATCCGGCGCTGCCCCGAGCGTGCACGGACAGGGTGTAGGTACCTGCGGGCACCGACTCGACCCGCTGCTCGACGCGGCCGCTGTTGCTCAGCTGGAGGGCGAAGCGAGATCCGTTCACCCCGCCGTTGACATTCGTCACCGAACCGGCGAGGTTCCGGAATCCCCGGACGCTGGAGACGATGATGCGGTCGGCCTGGATGTCCGGGTTGAGGATGTAGTTGTTCGCCGGTCCGACCCGCCACTCACCGGTCGTCACGTTGAACTGCCACTGGCTCACCGAGTGGAACCGCGGCCGGGTTCCGCTCTTCGTGATCGGGACCCACTGGTTGTAGCCGAGGCCGTTCCACGCGAAGTCGGCCCACCGGTCGCCGGCGTAGATCACAGTGTTCTGCTTGGTGCCCTTGACCGTCACGAAAAACCCGGTCTGGGTCACGTGGCTGTAGTCCAGCTCGGTGCCGGCCATCACGTACTCGCTCGAGTAGGTGCCCTGGACGCCGGAGCCGGTCGACTCGTTGACGTAGTTGACCGAGGTGTTCCAGCCGTGCAGGTCCGACGCCGCGTGGTAGTACTTGCCGTCGAGCTTGAACATGGCGTTGCCCTCGCGACCGCTGCCGCGGCGGATCTCCTTACCGGCCTCGAGTCGCAGCGAGTCGGACTCGCGGAACTTGGCCACGAAACCGCGTGAACGTCCTTCGCGGTTGGAGAAGATCAGGTAGTCCTTGCCGTCGTCGTCGGTGAAGACGGTCTGGTCCCCGGTGCCGGTCGTGGGCGAGTTGACGATCTGGGTCTGGAAGTAGCCGTAGTCGAAGGTGTCGGTCGGGGTGTCGCCCTGCAGCAGCAGAACGCCGTGACCGCCTCGGCCGGTGTGCCACATCTGTACGGCGAGCACGTACTTGCCGGTGTTCTCGTTGTACCCGACGCCGAGCCGCCCGACCCAGCCCGCGCCCCCCAGGTTCGCGCCGCTGCCGACACCGGTGGAACGCGTCGCGATCCGGTTCTCGAACTTCCAGTTCACCAGGTCCTTGGACGAGTACACGGGAATCGACTGGAAGGTGACGTCGCCGTCGTACTTCCGGGTCGGGTTGGCCCGGTAGAGCTCGGCGCCGCGGTAGTGCACGCCGTACCAGTAGTAGGTGTCGCCGAACTTGAAGACGCCGCCACCTTGGGAGTAGATCGGGTTGCCGCTGGTGTCGTTCCAGAAGGTGTTGTTGGTGATCGTCTGGAACGTCCCCTCGTCAACGGCCTGCAGTCCTTCGGCGGTCTTCATCAGGGCAGTCTTCGCGGCGGCGACATCGCGGCCGGACGCCGAGCGGTTCGCGGCGACGTTGTCCGCGGCGGTCAGCGCCTTGGCGAAGGGAGCCCACGAGGCACGCGTGTACTTGGTCGGGGTGCGCGTCTTGTACTCGGCGACCAGGTCGTTGAACCCGCGCTCCACCTGCGGCGCTTCGGCCACGGCTTCGGAGTACTGCGAGACCTGGTTCGCGCGGGGTCCGGCCGTGGCCGCGTACTGCGGCGCCGCCACTGACACCAGCAGCAATGCGGCCCCGATCAGGCCACCTCGCTTCAGCGCCCTCCGTGCTGTTCGCATCATGACTTCTCCTTCGTTGTTCCGATGTGCTCGAAGGCGCCGAGATCCGGCGCCGTCCCGTGGTACGGCAGGCCGACCGACGTGCCCTTGTCGATCAGGGCGCTGGTGGCCGCGAGGCGGAAGTGGGGCAGGACTGGCAGGTTGCCGTCGGTCTGGCGAGGTGCGTCCCAGCCGGACGTCGACACGCTCTGGAACTGGGCGTCGGACAGCGGGACGCTGAGATTCCAGGTGTTGTGCGAGGCGGTCGTGCCACTCAGGTACGACGTCGCCGTTCCCTTGTAGGCAACGTTGTTGCGCAGATTGCCGCGACCGACCGCGTTGCCGCGCGAGTCGATGCCCCGCAGGTTGAAGTTCGGGTTGTTGCTGATGCCGGTGTTGTTGAAGTAGTCGTTGGCCACCGGGTGGTGGTTGGAGTAGAACCCGGCCGCCTTGTTCAGGAACGCCACCGAGAACCGGACGGTGTGCTTCGGCGCGTTGGCGTCGTACTCGGCACCGAACCCGCCCACCTTGAACCCGGCACCGTTGCCGGACGGCGTCGTCGTCCCCGGCACGTACCCGTTGCGCCAGGCCCACGAGTTCTCGATGAGCACCGGCGAGTACGTCGTGATCAAGTCGAACCCGTCGTCGGCGTTCCACCAGGATCGGCAGCCCCGGAACACGTTCGCGGCCCGGCCGCCCGGCGTGTAGTGCGAACCGAAGCCGTCGGCGTTCTCGCCGGGCCCGTCGCTGCTGCGCGGGTCGTAGTTGTGATGCGAGTCCGAGTTGAGGACGAGATTGCCGGCGCCGCCGCTGATGAACAGACCGGTGCCCATGTGGTGGTGCAGGTCGAGCTGCTCGAAGACATTGTTGCTCCCGGCGATCCAGATCCCCCAGGACTCGGCGTTCCGGTTGTTGTTCTGCGGTACGCCGGTGACTTCGAGTCCCTTGAGGTGGATCCAGTTGCCGGTGACGCCGAATCCCTTGATCCGGCAGTTGTCGGTCATCCGGGAGAAGTCGAAGACCGGCTTCTCGCCAGGCTGCGCCCAGTAGCGGATCGGGTTGCCGGACGTACCGCTCTTGTTCAGGGTGATCGCGTCGACCTTGGCGGTCTGGCTCGAGCAGGCGCTGTTCGCGCGGGTGTAGGAGTACCGGCCGCCGCGGAAGTACACCGTGTCGCCGGGCTTGGCGACGGACTGCGCACGGGCGATCGACGCCCACGGAGCGGCCTGCGTTCCGGCCGCGGAGTCGTTCCCGTTCGGGGCGACGTAGTACACGCTCGCCACCAGGTCACTGCTCGCGGACGCCGGATCGGCGACCGTCACGACGGAGCCTGCCGCGACCAGCGAGAGCAAGAGGGCAGGGGCAACTAATTTCGTGGTAGTCACTGGCTCACCTTTCTGAGTAGGTGATGTTCGGCCCTCGCGGACTAGCCGAGTCGGATGTCCAGGACCCGGATTGGGGAGGGCGTGGTACCGGAGGAGCGTTGCTGGTACTGGAACGAGAGGATGCCGTCGGCGGCCATCCGGGACGCGTCGACGTTGACTTCGCCGAAGGCGTTCAGGGGACGGTCGAGGACCAGGGACCAGTCCGTCCAGCCGGAGGACTTGGTGGCGGAGACGATGCGGCCGCGGGGCATGATCAGGTAGGCGTTGTCGTTCCGGTCGAAGACGATCTTGGTGCGCTGGGTGCTGCCGGGCGGGATGGGGATCTCCCGCTTGCTCCACGTGCCGTTGGCGTTGCGGACCAGGTGGAAGGTGCGGCCGTTCTGGGTGCGCTGCTGCGAGTAGTTGGTGACGCACTGGGTGAACCGGCCGGGCACGTAGCTGATCACGACATGCGGGGTGTTGGTCGAGTCCGCGGCTTGGCCCTCTTGATTCATCAGGCCGTGGTTCGGGGCGAGCGGGTCGGCGACCAGGCCGGGGGAGTTGACCGAGACGCGCGAGCCGCCGGTGGTGCCCACGACGGTGCCGGCGCCGTTGCGCCAGGTGCGGCCTCGGTCGTCGCTGTAGACGTAACCGGTGTCGTGGTTGGTGAGTCCGCCGGAGCTGCACGAGACGCGGGAGTTGCCCTCACGCCAGGTGAAGGCCGCGTGCAGCCGTCCGCGCCGGTCGTAGGTCAGGCCGTGCAGGTACATGTTCCGCGTCGTGGACACGACGCCGTTCGGGCCGGTGTAGTTGCCGGTCGCCGACGACCAGCCGCCGAGCTTGCGCCAGCTGCCGCTGGTGTACTCCGCCAGTTCGTTCACGCCGTTGCCGGATCCACCGGTCCGATAGCTGAACTGGAGCCTGCCCTCGGGCGTCACGACGAACTGCGGGTAGGTCATGTTCCCGAGCTCGGCACTGCCCAGCGTCCGTTGCACCGCTGCGAAGAGCGACGCGGACCAAGGGTGTGTACCGGGCTGAGTGGCGAGTCCAGCCACCGATTTCGTGTAGTAGAGCCGCGTGTTGTGCGTGTCCATCGCCACGTGCAGGGTGCCGTCCTGCGGCGAGATCCCGAGCGAGATCACGTTGTGCGAGTCGTTGGCACTCAGGCGGTGCGGCAGCACGGCCTTCTGCCAGCCGGTGCCGCCCAACGGGCGCCGCGCAACCACGGCGTTACGGGTGGAGGTGTACCACGCCGCGTACTGGTAGCCGTTGTAGGTGACGAGTGCGTCCTGGAAGGCGTTGTTGTTGACCAACCCGTCGTACGACACGAAATACAGTGCGGACTGGTCCAGCACAGTGTCGGACAACACTGTGACACCCGGACCGGCGTGCGCGACTCCAGGCTGGATCACCGCGGCGGCAAGGACGACAACCGCCAGCATCGACTTCATCGGGTCACGCCCTCGAGCTGAATCGTCTGTACGGCGCTCGCCCCGATCGGCACCCGGACGAGCTTGCTGCTGACCGTGATGTCCTGGCGGCGCGTGTACCGATCACCCGATCCCGAGGTTAACGTCGACCAGCGAGTCGCCGTGCTGTTCGTCACCGTGCCGAACCGCGACAGGTCGAAGGTCAGTGTCTGGGCGGAACCGGTGTTCGCGGCAACGATCACCAGTCGCCCCGTGGCCGGGTCGTGAGCGGCCACCGCGTAGTCCACGCCGGTGTTGATGATGCGCATACCCGGCCGGATGTGCCGGGTGAACTGGGCCAGCACATACAGCTTCGTCTCGATCGCACCAGCCTGGCCGGTGCTGCCGTTGTAGCGGATGGCTCCCCAGCCGGCGGTCGGGTCCATCACCTGCCAGTAGCACCAGGCCGTCGGTTTGAGCCAGCGGAAGTCCATCAGCAGGCAGCGGGCCGTGTGCATGCCGGTGCCGTTGTTGTCGCCGTGCTCGGAGTTCCACATGATCTTGCCTGCGGCACGGACTTCGTTGCCCAGCTGCTCACGCCGGCCGCTGAGACCCTGATAGCCGTGCACGTTGACCTGGCGGACGCGGCCCTTGGTCGCCGCGTCGAAGCTGGCCCAGGTCGACCGTGCGAGGTCGTAGTTCGTCTCGTCGGAGGCCGAGATCGCCACGCCACTCAGGCCGGCCCGGTCGAGTTCGGTGCGGAGGTTGGAGATGACGCCGCGCTGGGAGGCCGCGTCGATGTGGCAGCCCTCCTGCTTGCCGTCGGCCTTCCACCAGTTCGAGGACGGTTCGTTGAACGGGGCAACGGTGCGGAAGTTCACGCCCCAGTGGTCGCGGGCGCGGCGGGCGGTGGCGGCCAGGTGCAGTGCGTGCCGGCGATGATTCTGCGCCGGGAGGTTGTTGCCGCCACTCGCGGAGCCGGAGGGGTTGCGGTTGGCGCACATCCACCACATCGGCGAGTTCGCGAACAGCTCACTGATGGCACCGCGCTGGGTCGCCTTGACGATCATCGCGCGCTGCTTGGCGTCGGCGTTCCAGTTCCACGCCGACGATGCGGGGTCCTCGCTGCGTGAGTCCTGCCAGAAGCCCTCGATCTGCTTGAACCGCGGGATGTTGGGCGAGACGACCATCCGCTGGCCGTTGACCGCGTTCCAGCTGCAGGCACCGAGGTTGTAGCGGGCGATGTTCATGCCGAGGCCGGGGAGGGACATGCCGTTGTAGGACACGGTTCTGGTGGTGAAGAACAGGTCGGCGAAGTCGTCCCGGTCGCCGAAGACGTTGGCCCACCAGGCCAACGAGGTCCCCCAGCCTTCCCAGACGCCCTGATCGGCGGCAGGGTCGACACGGACGGTCGCGTCGGCGCGCGCCGTACCGGTAGTGAGGACGGCGCTTGCGGCGGTGACGCCGGCCGCGGCGAGCAGAGTACGACGGTGGATGTCCACTGGTGAGTCCATGGGGGCGGTCTCCTACTGAGGGGCGGAAGTCCATGGCAGTGGGTGGCCGAGTGCCCGGTCAACGCTCCGAACACAAACGATCACACTTGATCAAACCTGTAACGGTGAAACTGTGCACGTGCACAAATTGTCGGGATCGAAGTCTTGCCGACTCGCTTGACATCGGCTTTTATGCCTGACGACAAGGAGTCAGCGAATGCTGTGCACGATCACAGAAGCGTCACGCCGTGGCGATGATGCGGACCGCGCCTGGTGGGAGTTCGAGAGCATTGGCGACGTGGGCTCCGGTGAGGAGTTCGGTGCCGGATTCACTGAAGGGAAGGGTGACGCTGTTGCCGGTGTGGTTGATGGCGAAGAAGTAGCGGCCGTTGGCGCCGGCGCGTTCGACCAGTTCGACATCGCGCGGTAGGTCCGGTGCGGTGAGCGCACCCGCGGCCTGGAGTACGGTCGCGAGCCCGTCCTCGGTGGGACACGTCGACACGTACCAGGCGGTGCCACGCCCGACGGTGTGCCGGGTGACGGCCGGCTGCCCCGCAGCGGGGCCGTCGGTGTACGACCAGACCTGTTCGGCCCCACGCAGGACGACGATCTCCGACCACACCTGGCCGGTGATGCCGTTGTCCAGCTGGACCTGTTCGTCCGCGCGCAGCGGAGTGAACTCGTCGATCGTCAGGCCGAGGAGGTCGCGCAGCGCGCCCGGGTGAGCACCGGGATGGACCATGTCGTGCTCGTCCACGATTCCGGAGAAGCAGGACACGACCAGTACGCCGCCGTTCGCGACGTACTCGTGCAGGTTGGCGGCCGTGGCGTCGGTCATCGAGTACAGGGCCGGTACGACGACCAGCGGATAGGCGCTGAGATCGGCTCCGGGATGGGCGAAGTCGACGGTGAGGTGATGGTTGTAGGCGGCGGCGTACCAGGTGTCGGCGCGTTCGCGGGCGTCGAGGTCGGCGCTCGGACGCCACTCCAGACGCTGCGCCCACCACGACTGCCAGTCCCACAGCATGGCGATGTCGGCGACCACGCGGCTGCCGCGGACCGGCGCGAGCGCGGCGATGTCCTGGCCGAGCTGGACGACCTCGCGCCAGATCCGGCTGTCGGTCCCGGCGTGCGGAAGCATCGCGGAGTGGAACTTCTCCGCGCCGAACCGGGACGCCCGCCACTGGAAGAACATGGCGCCGTCCGAGCCGCGGGCCACGTGCGCGAGGCTGTTGCGCGCCATCTCACCCGGGCGCTTCGCGAGGTTGCGCGGCTGCCAGTTCACCGCGCCGGTGGAATGTTCGAGAAGTAGCCATGGCCGGCCGCCGGCCAGCGAGCGGCTGATGTCGGCCGCCATCGCGAGACCGACGTGGTTGCGGTCGGCTTCGGCGACCAGGTAGTGGTCGTTGGTGACGACGTCGACCTCGCGGGCCCAGGCCCAGTAGTCCAGCGACTCGCACTGTGCCAGCCCGGCGTGGAAGTTGGTTGTCACAGGCACCTGTGGGGAGAGCGCGTGCAGGACATCGCGCTCCCGCTTGAAGTTCGCCAGCAGCGCGTCGCTGGTGAACCGTGCCCAGTCCAACTGCTGGCTCGGATTGGCGACCGGGGGAACCTGCCGTGGCGGTTCCACCTGCGACCAGCAGTTGTAGGTCTGACCCCAGAAGGTGGTGCCCCAGGCCTCGTTGAGCTCCTTGATGGTCGTGTACCGGTCGCGCAGCCAGCCCCGGAAGGCCTTGGCGGACTCGTCGCAGTAGCAGGCGCTCACCGGTGCGCCGTACTCGTTGTGAACATGCCAGAGCGCGACGGCGGGATGATCGCCGTACCGCCGGGCGAGTTGCTCGGTGATCGCGACGGCGGCCTCCTGGTACGCCGGTGAGCTGGGACAGATCGTGCCCCGGCCACCGGGCTCGAGCCGTACCCCCGAGCGGGTGACGGGAAGAGCTTCAGGGTGCTGCTCGTAGAACCATGCGGGTGGGACGACCGTCGGCGTACCGAGGTCGACGCGGATGCCGTCCTCGTGCAGCAGCGCCAGCTGGTGATCCAGCCAGCCGAACTCGTACCGGCCCGGTTCCGGCTCCAGCAGCGACCAGGCGAAAATGCCGATGCTGACCATCGTGACGCCGGCCGAGCGCATCAGCTGCCGATCTTCTGCCCAGACCTCGGCCGGCCACTGCTCCGGCGTGTAGTCGCCGCCATAGGCCAGGGCTTCCAGCCCCACCGGCCAATCCCGCTCCATGGATCCCCCGCCTCACTTGCCACGCGTACTGTGAACGTACACAGTAGGTTCCCGACGGATTTCGTTCCAGCCCCGGCCGACGAGGGGATCGATGACAGAGACACCGAAGCCGAACGGGCGGGCGCGTTCCGAACGCCCGCCGACGATCCACGACCTGGCCGCGGAAGCCGGCGTCTCCCGCGGCACGGTCTCCCGCGTCCTGCAGGGTGGGCGCAACGTCAGCCCGGCCTCTCAGGACGCGGTCAATGCGGCCATCCGCAAACTCGGGTACGTCGTGAATCTCGCGGCTCGCAGCCTGGTCACCCAGCGGGCCGGCACGGTCGCGTTCCTGGTGTCGGAGAGGCAGGACGTGTTGTTCGAGGACCCGAACTTCATGACCCTGTTGCTCGGCTGCACCCAAGCTCTGGCCAAGTACGACGTACCGCTCGTCCTGATCACCGCCGGCACCGAGGCCGAGCGCCGACGGATCATCCCGTACTTCTCCGCCCACCACGTCGACGGCGTCCTGCTGTTCTCGTCGCACCGGGGCAATCCGATGATCGAGCACCTGCAGCGGGCCGGTCTGCCGTTCGTCTGCTGCGGCAAACCGCTCGGCCGGCACGGCGCAGTGTCGTATGTCGCGGCCGACGACCGCGAGGGCGCCCGCACGATGATGCGCTACCTGCTCGACTCCGGCCGGCGCCGGATCGCGACGATCGCGGGTCCACAGGACACCCCGGGCGGGGTGGAGCGCCTGGTCGGTTATCGCGAGCTGCTGAGCGAGTACGGCGTACGCCATGACAAGCGTCTGGTGGCGATCGGCGACTACAGCCGGGCGAGCGGCGCGGCGTGCATGGAGCAACTGCTCAGCCGGACACCGGATCTCGACGCCGTCTTCGTCGCGTCGGACCTGATGGCCGACGGCGCGCTGACCACGATCGGGCGGGCCGGCCTGAATGTTCCCGGCGACATCGCCGTCGCAGGCTTCGACGATTCGCCGGTCGCGACCGCCGTCCAGCCGCAGTTGACCACGATCCGGCAACCGTGGGACCGGATCAGTGAGTCGATGGCGCGCCAGTTGCTGGCCCAGATCGGTGGTGAGGGAGCGGCCACCGTGATTCTGCCGACCGAGCTGGTCGTCCGCGCCTCGGCCTGAGTGCCTCGACCGGGTTTGACAGTTCCTTGACAGCTGAGCGGGCCTTGGGCAACAACCGCCTGCGCCCTTCTACGGTTGGGGTCCGCCCCTTCTGTCCAAGGAGATGACTGTGGTGCACAAGCTTTGGCCACGCCCTCGCAAGCTGATCACGGCCGCCGCCGTCCTGTCGCTCGCGGCGGTCGCCGCGACCGGTGCGGGACCGGTTGCCCAGGCGGCCGACCGGCCGCCGAACCCGCTGCAGAAGCCGGGCTGGGTGCTCGACCGGCACGACGAGTTCAACGGCAGCCTGGACTCGAGCCTGTGGATCACCAACTACCTCGAGTCGCGCACGCCGCAGTGGCGCTCCGCGGCCAGATACGGGTTCCGGAACAACGCGCTGGTACTGCGGATCGACGACAACCAGCCGACGTACTACTCCGACGACAAGATGAAGGTGTCGAGTATCCAGACCGGGCAGCGCAACGGTCTGCACAAGAACAACCGGTTCGACCACTCGATCCCGACGGTGATGAAGTACACCGCGAAGTACGGGTACTTCGAGATCCGTGCGAAGACGTCGGCCCGGAGCGGTCTGCACGCCGCGTTCTGGATGATCGGCAAGCAGGACACCGCGAGTCAGTCGGCCGAGGTCGACATCCTCGAGCCCCCCGGCCGCACCCCGCGGAACTTCAATTTCGGCATGTTCAAGTGGGGCGACCCGAACGCACAGGAGATCCATCACAACATCGGGGTCGGCTTCGACATCGCCAGCGAGATGCACATCTACGCCCTCGAGTGGACCCCGACCCAGATGAAGTTGTACGTCGACAACGTGCTCACCAAGACGATGAACGTCTCGCCGGCCTATCCGATGGTGTTCCTGCTCGGCGTCTACGAGAACGCCGGCTGGACCGGCTCGGTCGACCCCTCGGACCGCCGGCCGAAGGAGTTCGTGGTCGACTACTTCCGCTCCTACCGCAGGCCGTGACGATCGCGGCGAGGGCTGACAAGCTGTCGTCCTGACGCTATAACGAGGTATGCGCGCGGCTGGAACGGACGACGACCGGTTCGGGCGGGAGCTCCGCCGCCTGCGGGAACAGGCGGGGCTGACGCAGCTCCAGCTGGCCACTCGTCTCGGCTACAGCCACACGTACGTTTCGAAACTGGAGAGCGGCGCCCGAGTGCCCCGGATCGCCTTCGCCGGCGGTGCCGACGAGCTGCTCGGCGCGGGCGGCTCGCTGGTCACTTTGGCGACGAATGCCCGAGCACGGCGTCAGCAGGAGAACGAAACGGTCGGGGTGCCACTTCCCCGGCCACCCGTCCAGAGCGAAGCCGTGTACCCGCAGCCGGTCCGGCGGTTCCGACTTCCGGCGTACGGCGTCATCTGCCCGCTGCACGGGACAGACGGCTGCACGGTGGCCACGGCTGCCGACGGACTGGCCGGCCTGGTCGGTGGCGAGCTGCAATCGACCGGAACCGACGCGGTGCACGTCCTGGCCGCGACGCTGGTCGCGGCGATCGAGGCGGATCTCCAGGGGCGCGGCGGGCAGTTCCTCGCGCCCCTGGAGCAGACGCTCAGAGCGACTGTGGCCTTGGTGCCAAAGGTGCCCGAGCCAATCGCGATGGCCATGCTCCGGCTCGCCGCTCTGTACGCCGATCGTGCCGCGTGGCTGCGGGTCGATCGCGGTCAGCGCGCGCTCGGGATGGCCTGGCTGCACCGAGGTGTGGAGTGGGCCTCGGCATCTCGGGACTACGCCGCGGCGTGCTCGACCCTCAGCTCGATGAGCAGCCTGGCTTTGCTGGAGCGCGACGGCGGTACTGCGGTGGCCTACGCGCAGGCCGCGGCGGCGGTCAGCGGCAGCCGCCGCTGGATCGCCGTACAAGCTGGGCTCGGCGAGTTCCGTGGGTACGCGCTGCTCGGGGACCAGCGAGAGGTCGCTCGGTTGTCCGGTGAGGTCTTGCGGGTCGCTGAGCGGCTCGGTGACGGTGACCGCGTCGAGGCGCCCTGGCTGTTCGACGCAGAGGGAGCGACGTACATCGCGTCGCATCTCGCAGGTGCCATGCGCGACCTGGCGGAGGCGACCGGAGACCGCGCGAGCGCGATTCGTGCCGTGACGTTCGCCGAGTCTGCACTGGCGAATCTGCCTGCCGGTATGCCGTCGAGCCGGCTCATGCTGACCCTGCGGCTGGCTGACAGTCACGCCTGTGGGGGTGCGATGGACGCCGCCGTGGACCTGGCTCGCCCGGTCGTCTCCGCGGCTCGCGCCGCGGGCAGCGTCCTGGTCGACAACGAGCTCGACCGGCTGCGGCTGCGGCTTGGAAGCCATCGCGAGGACCTGCGGGGCTGACCGCCGTCCGGCGACTTGACAGAGCTTGACAAGCGCTGTGCACGTGCACACAAGTGTCGCTCAGGTCTTGTCAGACCGATGACCATGCGCTTTCATCAGCAGTGCACTTGAGAGTGTGAACGTGCACAGACAATTGCGTGTCATTCAGGTTTCCTCCATTCCACAACCGCCCCTGCGGAAGGAGTTTCTCGATGATCGACGATTCCACCCCGGGTGTCTCCCGGCGAACCCTGCTGGCCGGTGCCGCGGCAGGTGCGGGTGTGCTCGCCCTGGGGTCCGCCCCGGCCCAGGCGACTCCGGAGGCCACCTTCGTCAAAGGCGCCGACATCAGCTGGATGCCGCAGATGGAAGCGAACGGCTACTACTGGAACAACAAGTCCGGGCAACGCCAGGACCTGTTCACGATTCTCAAGTCCTACGGCATCACCGCGATCAGCCTGCGTACCTGGGTGAACCCGTCCAGCAGTCCCGCCAACGGGCACTGCAGTATCGAGGAGACTGCCCGGATGGCTGCCCGTTGCCGTGACGCCGGCCTGCAGGTCCTGCTGGGCTATCACTACGGAGACACCTGGAACTCCGTCGGTGTGCAGAATCCACCGCGGGCCTGGGCGAACATGAACTACACCCAGATGCTCGGCGCCATGCGCAGCTACATGAACAGCTCGCTGAACGTCATCAAGGCCGCGGGAGTGACGCCGGGCTGGGTGAAGATCGGCAACGAGCAGAACAGCGGCATCTGCCGCCCGATCGGCAGTGTCAGCAAGCCCGCGCAGATGACCGGTCTGCTCAACGCGGCCTACGACGTTTCAAAGCAGATCTTCCCGACGACACCGGTGATGATCCATCTCGCGCAGCCGCAGAAGATGGACAGCATCCGCACCTTCATGAACGCGTACCGCGGCAATGGTGGCAAGTACGACCTGATCGGACTCTCGTCGTACGCCGCCGGGAGCAACGTCGCCCCGATCATCGGCAACATGCGGACCATTCAGTCCACGTACGGCAAACCGGTCATGCAGGTCGAGTTCGGCGGACCGGTGGGCCGCGCGACCCAGACCCGCGATGCCCTGCGGCAGTTCGTCAGCGGGATCAAGAGCTTCGGCGGTCTCGGCACCTTCTACTGGGAGCCCGAGGGGTACTCGCCCTTCACCGGCTACGACATGACTGCCTGGAACTCCGGCACCAGGCGGCCGACGGCCGCCCTGGACGGATTCCTGAACGGATAACTGTGGAGGATCGGAATGAACCCTGAGATCACGCGGCGCCGGTTCCTGGCCCGATCGGCACTGACCGCCGGTGGGGTGGCAACCGTACTGAGTGGTTGCAACGCCGGCACCTCCGGCTCGTCGTCGAACGGCGGCTCCGGAGGGACCGTGACGCTCATCGTGATGTACAACAACAACGAGCTGACCAAGGAACACATCGCGGGGTTCGAGAAGGCCAATCCGGGGATCCGGATCGAGTTCATCCAGACCGACGCCACCCGGCTCAACGCCATGCTTGCCTCCGGCAACCCTCCGGACCTGGTCCGGGCGACCGCCGTCGGCAGCGCGAACACCAACGCCCGCGGCCTGGCCGCCGACCTGACGCCGTACTTGGAGAAGAGCAAGGTACTGCGGGCCGACGACCTGCTCGAGGTCAACGACAGCTTCCGCTGGGACGGCAGCAGGATCGGCCAGGGGCCGCGCTACGGCATCGTCAAGGACTGGAGCCAGGATGCCACCCTCTGGTACAACACCAAGCTGTTCGACAAGGCCGAGGTGCCGCACCTGAGCGACACCGAGCCGATCGGCCATGACGAGTTGCTTGCCATGAGCAAGAAGCTGACCACCCGCAGCGGCGGCAAGGCCCAGGTCTACGGCCTCGGACTGGAGTGGGCCTGGAACCTGTGGGCACCGATCATGACGATGATCATGCAGCAGGGTGAGCAGGTCTACAGCGACGACCTCACCAAGGTCGACCTGAACACCGCGGCGGCCCGGCGCGCGATCTCCTGGTACGTCGACTTCGGCCGCGCGGGCGTCGGACCCACCTCACTGGATCCGCTGCCCGACGGTGCCGACCTGAGCACGTTCCTGGCGCAGCGGATGGCGATCACCCAGGACGGCTACTGGTACGGCGGCAACTTCGTCAAGGAAGCGGCCCTGCAGGGCAGCATCCGGATGGCGCCCGCGCCGGTGATGGGGGACACCCGCGTCAGCCCGACCTACGCGGGAGTGGGCGCCTACATCCCGGCCAAGGCCAAGCACAAGGACGAGGCCTGGAAGCTGATGGAGTACTTCATGGCCGGTCCGCCGGCCGAGGAGCGCGCCAAGAGCGGCTGGGGCCTGCCCGCGCTGCAGTCGCTGCTGCCGAAGCTCCCGCAGGACCTGCCGTACCAGAAGCAGGCCTTCGCCGTCGCGCAGGCCGAGCTGACGCACGCCAAACCGCTGCCGGACTCGCCGTACGTCACGAACGACACGTGCAGCAGCATCATCGACAAGCACCTGCAGCGGGCGATCAAGAACCAGGCGAGTGCGGAGGAGGCCTGCAAGGCGATCACCGACGAGATCAACCAGAAGCTCAAACAAGGCAAAGAGCAGATCGGCTGATGGCGGCGCGGAGCTGGTCGAGGTACTCGAACCGGACCTTCTACTTGTTCGTGTCACCCTGGGTGGCCGGGTTCCTGTTGCTGACGGCCGTTCCGCTCGGCTACGCGTTCGGGATGAGCCTGACCAACTTCGACGGCAGTTCGCCGCGCTGGCGCTGGATCGGGCTGCGCAACTACTCCGAGCTGTTCCGCGACGCCGACGCCTGGGCGGCGATGGCGCGGACGATCGGGTTCACCGCGCTCGTCGTACCGCTCAGCGTCGCCGGCGCGCTCGGGCTGGCAGTGCTGCTGAACCGGCGACTGAAGGCGGTCGGCCTGTGGCGGACGATCTTCTTCCTGCCCTCGGTCGTGCCGGTGGTCGCGATGGCGATCATGTGGAAGCTGGTGTTCAACCGGGACGCCGGACTGCTGAACGCGGTGCTCGGTGTGGCGGGCGTCGAGGCGGTCACCTGGCTGGTCGATCCGATGGCGTTCTACGCGCTCGTCACGGTCTCGCTGTGGGGGCTGGGGGGTGGCATGGTGATCACACTCGCTGCGCTGCAAGGGGTACCCCCCGAGCTCGAAGAGGCCGCTGTGATGGACGGTGCGGGCCGGTGGCACGTGTTCCGGCACGTCACCGTCCCGATGATCTCGCCGGTGCTCTTCTTTCAGGTGGTCACCGGCGTGATCGCGTCGTTCCAGATCGTGGTGCAGCCGCTGCTGCTGGCCGAGACCAACAGCATCGCCGAGGTCGGGAAGGTGCCGCGTGGCACGCATCTGTACATGGTCCAGGTGTACGAGGAGTTCTTCGCGTCGAGCCGCTTCGGCTACGGCTCGGCGATGTTGTGGGTGTGCTTCCTGGTGATCCTGGCGATCACCGTGCTCGTGCAGCGTTCCAGCCGGCTCTGGGTGTACTACGAGGTGGACAACGATGGCCGCTGAGACGAGCAGATCGAGCGCTGCCGGGCGCTATGTGTTGTTGCTGGCGCTGGCCGTGCTGTTCGCGGGGCCTTTCGGCTGGTTGCTGCTCGCCGCCCTCAAGACCCGGGCGGAGTGGGCGGCCGTGCCGGCCCGGATCCTGCCGAGCGAGGCGCAGTGGCAGAACTTCACCCAGGCCCTGACCGACATCAACTTCCTGGCCTACACGGCCAACTCGCTGTTCCTGTCCACCGTGTACGCCGTTCTGGTCACCGCGACCAGCGCGTTCGTCGGGTTCGGGTTCGCCCGGCTGCGTGGCCGCGGCAAGCACGCGCTGTTCCTGGTCGTGCTGTCGACGATGATGCTGCCGCAGATCCTGACGCTGCTGCCGACGTACGTGCTGTTCGCGCGGATCGGATTGGTCAACACCTACTGGCCGTGGGTCCTGTGGGGGCTCGGGGCCTCGCCGTACCTGGTCTTCCTGTTCCGGCAGTTCTTCGCGGCGATCCCGCGCGAACTGGAGGACGCGGCCATTGTCGACGGGTGCGGGTGGCTCCGGATGTTCGTCCGGATCTTCCTGCCGCTGTCATGGCCCGCGCTGGTCACGTCGCTGCTGCTGTCGTTCACCTGGACCTGGGGTGACTACATCGCTCCGGCGCTGCTGCTCGACGTCGACCACACCACCTTGTCGGTCGCGATCACCGCCTGGTACCGCGATCCGCGCGGCTCCGCGATCCCGACCGTCCAGGCCGCCGGTGCGGCGCTGTACATGATCCCGGTCCTGCTCATCTTCCTGTTCGCCCAGCGGTACTTCATCCGGAGCGTGGTCACGTCCGGAATCAAGGGATAACGGAGACCCTCATGAAGCTCGGAAAAGTCACCGCGGTACTCGCGACCGCAGCCGCTCTGCTGACGGCTCCCACCGAAGTGGTTGCCGTGACCGCCGATCCGATCATGCAGGGCGCGGATGTGTCGACCCTGCAACGGGCGGCCGACCTCGGCGCGAAGTACTACGACGCCAACGGCGTCCAGGCCGATCCGCTGGACATCCTGAAGAGCGCCGGCGTCAACTACGCCCGGCTGCGGATCTGGAACAACCCGCGCAGCGGCTACAACAACAAGGCCAAGGTCCTGCAGTACGCGCGGACGGTGAAGGCCAAGGGCCTGAAGCTGATGGTCGACTTCCACTACTCCGACACGTGGGCCGACCCGGGCAAGCAGTACAAGCCCGCGGCCTGGGCCAACCATGGGATCGGCCAGTTGCAGACCGACGTCTACAACTACACGTACGACGTCTGCACCAGCCTGAAGGCGCAGGGCACGACGCCGGACAGCGTGCAGATCGGCAACGAGATCAACACCGGCATGCTCTGGCCCGAGGGCCGGGTGAGCAACGGCAACTTCACGAACCTCGGTCTGCTGCTCAAGGCCGGCTACAACGCCACCAAGGCGTGCAACGCCGACACGCAGGTGGTCGTCCACACCGCGCGGGTGGCCAGCAACGCCCGCTGGTTCTACGACGGCATCCGGGCGCAGGGCGTCCGGTGGGACATCACCGCGCTGTCCTACTACTGCTACTGGCACGGAAGCATGTCCGGCATGGCCGGCGTCGTCTCCGACGTCAAGGCGCGGTACGGGAAGCCGGTCATCCTCGCCGAAACGGCGTACCCCTACACGACGGCCAACCACGACCGCACCGCCAACGTGATGAGCTCCGCGCAGCCGTGCTCCGGCTACTCGGCCAGCCAATCCGGACAGCAGGCCAACTTCGCGGCCGTGCAGAACACCGCCCGCAGGGCCGGTGCAACCGGAGTCTTCTACTGGGAACCCACCTGGTACGCCGTCCCCGGCAACGGCTGGAACCCGGCCGACATCAACAACTCCGGCAACGAATGGGAGAACCAGGCCGTCTTCGACCGCAACGGTCGCATCAACCCCTCGATCCGCTGGCTCCCGTGACAACACCACGTTCCGCGTGACGCCAGTAGTTCCGCCAGATCCACCCTTCGCCCCAAGGAGTCATCATGACCATGCAACGTCGTACGTTCCTCAAGGTGACCGCAGGCGCCGGCCTGACCGCGTTCGGCGCGCAGCAGGCGTTCGCCGCGGCCCCCACGCTGCTGGCCCCCGCCCCGACCACGCCGTTCGCGGTCGGCGTACGCCGGTACGACTGGACCCGTGGCAGCCGCCGATGCACCACGTACGTGTACTACCCGGCCACCGGCACTGCCGGCGGCAACCCGGTGACGAACGCGCCGGCAGCCAACGGTGTCTTTCCGATCTACAACTTCACCCATGGCTACGGCAGCAGCCCGCAGAACTCGCTGTTCATCATCCGCGCGCTGGCCTCGGCGGGCTTCGTCGTACCCGCCCCGCACTTCAACCACAACTTCGCTGACGTCAACAACGGCAACACGTCCAAGGACGTCTCGCAGATCCTCACCAACACCCGGGCTCTGAACGCGAGCGGTCCGCTCGCCGGACGGATCAACACCGGGATCGGTGTCGGGGTGTCCGGCCACTCGCTGGGCGGCATGGTCACGCACGGCCTGCTCACCCGCTGGCCCGACAGCCGGATCATCTCGGCCAACCCGCAGTCCTGCGTGGACATGGGCAACCCGTCCAGCACGGTCACGGCGAAGGTCCTGTTCGTCCACGGCGATCGGGACGGGACCACGTCGTACTCGTCGGCGCGGACGGCGTACAACGAGATCACCTGGCCGAAGGCGTTCATGACGTTCGTCGGTGGCAGTCACACCAGCTTCTGGAGTGACCAGCGCTTCCCGCGGACCGTCGTCGACTGGGCACGCTGGACCATGTACGGCGACACCGCCGCCCGGGACCGGCTCCCGGCCGACGCGTCCGGCTCGAACGTCCGGTGGGAATCCCGCCTCTGACCCCTCGAGCAGCCGGGGTACTGCCCGTTCACCAGGCGGGCAGTCCCCCGGCGTCCCCACCCTGGATGGCTCTGATGAAGCAGTCTTTCCGTACTCCGTTCGTCCTCTTCTGCGCGCTGATCGCGATCGCGGCCGCGCTGGTCCCCGGGCAGTCGGCCGCGGCGCCGACGTACGCCGGCTATCTGTTCTCGTACTTCACCGGCGAGAACACGTCCGCGGGGGAGCAGGTCTACTTCGCGCTCAGCCAGGGCAACGACCCGACCCGGTGGCGTCAGTTGAACGGCGGCCGGCCGGTGCTGACGACCAACGTGGGTACCCGTGGCGCCCGCGACCCGTTCATCATCCGCTCGCCGCAGGGTGACAAGTTCTACCAGATCGCCACCGATCTGCGGATGTACGGGAACGGCAACTGGGACCAGGTCCAGCGGACCGGCAGCAAGTCCATCGTGGTCTGGGAGTCGACCGACCTGGTGAACTGGAGCGCGCCGCGGCTGGCCCGGGTCTCACCCGGCACTGCGGGCAACACCTGGGCTCCGGAGGCGTACTACGACGAGACCCTCGGCAAGTACGTCGTGTTCTGGGCCTCGAAGCTGTACTCCACCAGCGACCCGAACCACACCAGGACCAGTTACAACCGGATGATGTACGCGACGACGTCGGACTTCCGCACCTTCAGTGCTGCGCAGGTCTGGGTGGACAAGGGCTACTCCACCATCGACTCGACGTTGACCAAGCACAACGGGACCTACTTCCGCTTCACCAAGGACGAGCGCACCTCGACGCAGTCGCGGTGCGGGAAGTTCGTCCTCGCCGAGAAGTCGGCGACCATCCTCAACCGCAACTTCTCGTTCGTCGCCGAGTGTCTCGGCAACAACGCGATCCGGCAGGGTGAGGGACCGCTGGTCTTCAAGTCCAACACGGCCGAGCGGTGGTACCTGTTCATCGACGAGTACGGCGGCCGGGGCTACGTCCCGTTCACCACCACCGATCTGAACGCGCGGCAGTGGACGCCGGTGACCAGCTACAGCATGCCGGGACGACCGCGGCACGGCACCGTCCTGCCCATCACCCAGGCCGAGTACGACCGCCTGCTCCAACGCTGGGAGGCATCATGAGCTTACGACCCATCATCGCAGGACTGACCGCCCTCGCAACCGTGACCGCCGCCGCCATCCAGGCGCTGCCAGCGCACGCGATCTACGGGACCGCGGACATCAAACCGATCGAAAGCAACATCGCCACCAAGTTCTGGGCCTCGGCCACGGCGAGCAGTGGGACGGGCACCGCCGAGCAGGCCATCGACGGTGATCCCACGACGGCCTGGGTGCCGGACAAGCCGGGCACTCAACGACTGACCGTGGACCTGGGCGGAGCCTACGACAACCTGCGCAAGGTGCGAGTGCTGCTGGCGGATCCGCGCGCATTGAACAAGTACGTCGTGGACGCGTCGTCCGACGGCCGACGGTGGTCCCGCATTGCCGACCGCTCGGACGACCGGGTTCGTTCGCGTGGTGCCGTTCACCTGTTCACCCGGCCCGGAACGCGGTACGTGCGCCTCACCCTGATGGGCTCACCGGCCGGGGTCAGCGAGTTCGAGGTGCTGAACTACCTGCGCGACGACGTCGTACTGGGCTCGGACCTGTCGTGGGTGGACGATCATCAGGACCGGCAGTACTGGGTCGATCCGCTGGGTGCGAACCGTGGCGCCGGGCCGCACCTGCTGGACGTGGTGAAGGACCGCGGCATGCAGTTCACCCGGTTGCGGATCTTCAACGAGCCGAGGAACGAGAGCACGGGGGAGCTGAACGCGGTCCCGCGCCAGGGGCCGGATCGGTCCCTCACATCGGCCCAGTGGATCAAGCAACGGAACCTGGGACTCGGGATCGACTTCCACTACGCGGACTCATGGGCCGACCCGAGCAAGCAACCGAAGCCACGGCGATGGGCCGAGCTGGAGTTCGACGATCTGACCCGCTCGGTGTACGACTACACGGCCGGTTATCTGCGCCGGCTGGCGGCGCAGGGCACGGTCCCCGATAAGGTTGCGGTCGGCAACGAGATCATCAACGGATTCATGTACGGCAGCGAGGCCGCACTGATCGGTACGACGGCGCCGCAGTACTTCGTCGACCAGGCCTCGGTCTATCAGTCCCAGCCCGGTGGTGGCCTGCTCTGGAAGTACTGGGGATCGACCGATCCGGTCGAGCAGCGGCTCTACAACGAGTCGTGGGATCGCTTCACCACGCTGGCCGCGTCCGGTATCAAGGCCGTCCGCGACACGTCACCGCGGTCCAAGGTCGAGATCCATGTGATCGTCGGCACCGGGCGGCTGGCCAAGACGATGGAGTTCTGGAACCAGTTCCTGACCCGGGTCAAGGCCAAGGGCCAGAATCCCGACGTACTGGCGATCTCGTACTACCCGGAGTGGCACGGTACGCCGGAGGCCCTCGAGCTCAACCTGCACACGCTGGCCAAGACCTATCCCGGCTACGAACTCGAGGTCGCCGAGACCTCGTATCCCGCGTCCGGCGGCAACGGGGCCCCGATGCCGAACTCGCCGTTCCCGCGCACGATCCAAGGGCAGGCCGACGCCATCCAGCGCGTCTTCCGGACCGCGAACGACGTGGTCGACAACCAGGGCGTCGGTGTCCTGGTCTGGGAGCCGTCCGGCTGGCAGACGATGTTCCGCGCCGTACCGGAACTGTCGAACACGTGGGAACCGCATGCATCGATCAATGTGTACAACGCCAGCCGGGCGAAGCACGTCCTCGAAGACACCGTTTACACCACCACTGCGGTAGGCGGTGCACCGAAGCTGCCGCGCACAATCCAGGTGCTCACCACCGCGAGCAAGCGGATCGCCCCTGTCCCGGTCCGCTGGCAGACGTTGCCGCCGGGAGCAACCGATACTCCCGGCCAGGTCACCGTCACCGGAACGACCAGCAGAGGACAGGTGAAGGCCGTCATCGACGTGGTCGGGCGCGAATCCCAGTAGTAGCTACCGAAGTGGTTGTGCGGTTACTGGGCGGTTGTCAGGTTTCGCAGGCGGTGTTTGGCGGCGCGTTCGACGAAGAGGGGGATGAAGTCGCGGATGGGGTTGTCCTCGAACTCGGGGCGGCTGTCGGCGACTGCTTGTTCGACGGTGCTGGGGGCGAGGTCGGGGAACGCTTTCACGAGTCGCTCGACGGCCTCGGCGATGGCACGGTTTTCTTCTGAGCGGTTCATGTTTCTACCGTCCATCGCGGAGGACGCCGAAACAAGTCGTTCATGAAGAGTTCACCATCAGCCGACGTGGATTCCTGGCCGATGGGCCGGGTTCGGCTCGTGCTGGCGGATGATTTCGCGGACGACGGGGGCGGTGTCGCCGCGGCCGAGGATGAGGTAGCGCAGGAGGTGGCTGAGGGGGTTGCCTTCGGACCATTCGAAATGGCAGTGCGGGAGGACGTCGGTGGTGTCGCGGAGGGCGAGCAGGATGGCGGCGATGGCGTTCGGTACGGCGGGGCTGTCCGCGCGCAGCACGCGGTAGCCGTCGACCTCGACGCCGCGTACGCGCAGTACGTCGCTGAAGGTGGAGGGATCGACGACGTCGATCTCGAGGAAGAGGATGTCGGTGCGGTGGGGGACCGGGTCGGCGTCGCGGACGTCGGCTTCCTTGGCGGCGTACTCGGCGGCGTCGCCGGCCTGGCGCTGGTTGGCGATGATGTTGAGGATGCCGTCGCTGCGGATCGACTCGGTGATGAAGGCGCGGGCGTTGTCGTCGAACTCGATCCGGTCGGCGCGGAGTTCGGTCGTGCGGGCGACGCGTGAGATCAGCGAGACGGTGATGATGCCGGCGATGAACAGGCCGGAGATGGCGATGCCGTCGGGCTTCTCGATGATGTTCTCGACCAGCGCGTAGAGCAGGATCAGGGTGAGAACGGTGAAGGCGATACTCGCCTTGCGCTGCCGCTTGCGCAGTGCCGAGATGGCGACCGCGACCGCGCCGGAGACCATCATGACCAGGATGCCGGTCGCGTAGGCACCGGCCTGGGCGTCGACGTCGGCGCCGAAGGCGATGGTGATCGCGATGCTGATCGCGGTGTAGACGAGCACCACCGGACGAACGGCGCGGCCCCATTCGGGGGCCATCCCGTACGACGGGAGGTAGCGCGGCACGATGTTGATCAGCCCGGCCATGGCTGAGGCGCCGGCGAACCAGAGGATGAGGACGCTGCTCAGGTCGTAGGCCGTGCCGAAGGCTTCGCCGAGCTTCTCGTGGGCCAGATAGGCCATCGCGCGGCCGCTGGCTGCGCCGCCGGGCTCGAACTCCTTGGCAGGGATCAGCACGGTGGTGATGAAGCTGGTCGCCAGCAGGTAGACGCTCATGATCAGGGCGGCCGCGGTGAGCAGCTTCTTGGTGTTGCGGATCCGGTTCGCCAGCCGCTCCTGCGCGGTCTCGCCGCCCGCGGCGACCAGCGGCATCATGCTGACCCCGGTCTCGAACCCGGACATTCCCAGGACGAGCAGGGGGAACGCGAGGATGGCCGGCCCGATAACACCGCCGAAACCTTCCCGGCCGTCGGTCAGCGCGTTGACCCAGCTGTCGAACGCCCCGGGGACCGTAGCGACGTCGTACAGGCCGACGGCCACGATCGCGGCGTTGAGGAGGAGGAACACTCCGACCAGCGGGATCGCGACACCGACGGCTTCGCTGAAGCCCATCAGGAAGACGCCGCCGAGGATGAGGAGCAGTACGACGGTGATGAGGACTTCCTGGCCGTGCAGGAAGTCCGGGGTGTATGGGTTCTCGACCAGGTGCACGGTGGCGTCGGCCGAGGAGAGCGTGATGGTGATGATCCAGGACGTCGCGACGAAGCCGAGCAGTACCAGGACGAACAGTTTGCCGCGCCAGAACGGCAGCAGGTTCTCCAGCATCGCGATCGAGCCCTGCCCGTGCGGACTCTCCTTCGCCACCCGCCGGTACATCGGCAGCATGCCGAGCAGCGTCAGGGCAACGATCAGCAACGTTGCCAGTGGCGACAGTGCGCCGGCTGCGAGCGCGGCGATACCGGGCAGGTACGACAGCGTCGAGAAGTAGTCGACGCCGGTCAAGCACATGACCTTCCACCAGGCCTGCGGCGGCGCGTGCCCTTCACCTGCTTCCGGCCCGACCGGTTGCACCCGATGCTGCAGGAGCCAGCCGGTGACCCCGCGCGCTCCGGCTGACGGGTCGCCTGGGCCTTTGACGGTGGCGGGTACGACGTACTCGTCTTGAGAGCTCACGCGGGCCAGAATGCACGATTCGTGAGAAACCCCGTAATCGGTGTTAGAGCCTTGTGAGAATCGCCGAACGGGCTGGTGACAGGCCAGATCTGAGCCGGGTGGCAACGGATAATTCCGGCCCGAACTACTACGTGGTACCGTGTAGCGGTACTCTGTGCTACAGAGTACCGAAGGGAGGGCTCGCGATGGACGACCTGACCGAGATGCTGAAGGGCACGCTCGAGGGGTGCGTGCTGGAGATCATCGGTCGTGAAGAGACCTACGGCTATGCCATCACGCGGCGGCTGAACGAACTCGGCTTCGCCGATGTCGTCGAGGGCACGGTGTACACGATCCTGCTGCGGCTGGAGCGGAACGGGCTGGTGCAGGTGACGAAACGGCCGTCCGAGCAGGGACCACCGCGCAAGTTCTTCGCGCTCAACGACGCGGGACGCGCGGAGCTCGCGACGTTCTGGGCGAAATGGGCCTATGTGAAAACACGGATCGACAAGCTCAAGGAGGGCGGGAGATGAACTTCTGGGAGACCATCACCGGCAGCGATCTGACCAGGGAGTGGAAGGCGTTCGAGGCCCGCGCCGAGGCGCTGCCGAGCGACTTCCGGGCGGCGTGGGACGAGATCAAGACGCACCTGTCGCCGTACTCCGATTTCACCGGCCGGAACCTGATGCCGATTCTGGACGGTGCGTTGGGGCTGCTCGAGGAGTCCGCGGCCGACGGGCAAACCATCTACCAGGTGGTGGGTGACGACATCGAGGCCTTCAGCGCGGCCCTGGCCGGCGGTGAAGGGGCCCGGAGCTATCGCGACCGTTGGCGTGAGCAGTTGAACAGGAACGTCGCGCGGAAACTGGACCGGCTGGGAGGCTGACATGGGGATTCAGGACATCATCGAAGGCAAGCGGCAGTGGCGGGCGCACAAGGCGCGGGTGAAGGCGCTGCCGCCGGACTACCAGATCGTCTACCAGGAGATTCAGCGGTACCTGTTCAAGGTCGGTCCGGTCGACCTGGTCGATGGTCAGCTGCTGCAAGAGCTCGTCGACTTCTTCGCGGAAGGGGCCGCGTCCGGTCAGGGAGTCCTGCAACTGATCGGCACCGACGTCGCCGCCTTCAGCGACGGCCTGGTCAAGGACTCCCGCACCTACGCGGACGTCTACCAGGAATCCGTCAGCAAGAAGTCCGGCACCGCTGAGAAGTAGGCCGTGGCACGATGAGCGGGTGACAGATGACGGGAACCGCTCGGCGGATCGAGAGCGGCTCGCAGAGGCCGAAGCGGAGGCTGAGGCGGAGCGCATCCGCCAGGACGTCGAGGACGCCGCAGACGATCCGGCTGCCCAGGGCGAGTGGATCCGGCAGTCGAACCTGACGTACGGCGGTCTCGCGGCCGCCGGGCTGGTGATGGTGCAGCCGTTCCTGACCGAGGCGTCACTCGACACGTCGGCGCTGGTCTGCGTCATTGCCTTCGCGGTGTCGATTCCGCTGCTCGCAGCCCTGCTGGTCCTGAACCGGCAGGAGGAGTTCCGGCGCCGCACTACCAAGTCGGTGTCGGTCGCGATCGCGAAGGCGATCGCCCAGGCCTCGGCCTTCGCCGGTATTGCGGCCGGCTTCTGGCACATGTCGCTCATTGCGGGAATCGTGTTCCTGGCGATGGGGTGTATCGCGGTCGGAGTGCATTCCTCGGGGTATGTGCAGCTCGAGTACGACTCGAGATTCCGCGCGAGATTCCGCCCCGGCAAGTCGCGTCCCTGACGCTGGGCCCGGCTGAGGTCGAGGGCCAGGGCTGCCGTCCGGGTGTACGACTCCTACCCAAGATCCCGCGGCCCTGCCGGATCATCCAGGCGATGGGAACGTCACGATCCGACGATAGGGAGGCGCCGATGACTCGCGCGCTGATTGCGTTGCTGGCGGTTCAAACGGCCATGGTCGGTGTCTGGGGCTCGATCTGGCCGATGTCGTTCTACGAGGACGGTCCGCTGCCGTTCCTCGATACCGGGTGGACCGCCCTTCTGCCGCCGTACAACGAGCATTTGATGCGTGACTACGGTCTGATGAATCTGGGGTTCGCGGTCGTGCTGTTCTCCACGCTCGCCACGATGACCTCGTCCCTTGTACGGCTGAGTATGGTGGCCTATCTGGTGTTCGCAGTGCCGCACACAATCTTTCACCTGATGCATCTGGAGCACCTCTCCACCGGCGGCGCGACCGGCCTCGCGATCACCCTCGGTCTGACGGTTCTTCTGCCACTGATCGTGCTGGTCCTGAGCAGGCGTCGAGGCCTGGCCGGTACTCCGATCAGCTAGCGTCACAGTTCGCGGAAGCCTGTTGTCTTACCGGGCATGAAAGAGAACCGGCTTGGGGAGTTCATCAGGGCCCGGCGCGATCTGCTGAGTCCGGCCGATGTCGGTCTGGCCGGGCCGCGGAGCCTGCGGACCAGTGGGCTTCGCCGCGAGGATCTGGCGACGCTGGCCGGCATCAGTGCCGACTATCTTTCGCGGCTGGAGCAGGGGCGGGAGCGCAACCCTTCGCATCGGGTGATCAAGGCGCTGGCCGAGGTTCTGCGTCTGGACACGGAGGCCACGGAACACCTGCATCGACTTGCGCACCCTCCACTGGCGGACGCTGCCTGTGCGGCCGACGAAGTCAGCCCGGAACTCGGGCGGATGCTCGCGGCCTGGCGGGGTACGCCGGCCATGGTCCTTGGCCCGGAGCTGGACGTTCTGGTCGCCAATCCGCTGGGCACAGCCCTCTACTCTGTGGCCGGAACGCAGTCCAACGCGCTCTTGTTCATGTTCCTCGATCCGCAGGCCAAGGAGTTCTTCGTCGACTGGGAGATCGTCGCGCGCCGGACTGTTGCCGCCCTGCACGCAGGGGCCGCCGTCAGGTGTGGCGTCTCGGCACGACGGCAGGCGATCGTACGACGGTTGTGCGCCGAGAGCGCCGATTTCGCGCGGATGTGGGCCAAACACGAGGTGCGGCAAACGAAGTACGAGAGGATGCGCCTCCGGCACCCTGTGGTCGGTGAGCTTGACCTGACCTACCACACGCTACGGGTGAACGAGGCGCCCGGACAGCTGCTCAAGGTCTACCAGGCCGAGCCCGGAAGCCCCACAGAGAAGGCGTTACGCGAGCTCGCCTCGGGGAGGAACCTGTAGCTCAGAGGCTGTGGACCAGGCCGCCGTCGCACCGGACTGCCGTTCCTGTCATGTACGACGACAGGTCGCTGCACAGGAAGGCGCCGACGGCAGCGAACTCGTGGACGGCGCCGAACCGGCGCATCGGGACCTCGGCGGCCTCCTCGGCCTGGATCTCGGCCGCGGGCCGGCCCGTCCGGGCAGCCTTGGTCGCTTCGACGGCGTCCCGGCGGGCGGTCCGGAATCCCCCGGCCAGCAGGAGGTTGACGGTGACGCCGTCCGGTGCGACCTGGGTTGCGAGGGTCTTGAGGTAGCCGGCGAGGGCGGGGCGGCCGATGTTCGACAGGGTCAATGCGGGCAGCGGCTCCACGATGTTCGTGGCCGAGACTGCCAGGATTCTGCCCCAGCCGCGCTCGCGCATCCCGTCCAGCACGAGCGACACCATCCGCTGCTGTGGCCGGATCACCGAGGCGACCGCCGTACCGATGTCCTCTGTGGTGACGTCCAGGGCGGTGGCCGGTTTCGGTCCAGGGCCGTTGAGGACCAGGATGTCGACCGATCCGAACGCATCTGAAGCGGCCTTGATGATCTGTTCAGGTCCGCCGTCACTCAGCATGTCCACGCCGACACCGATTGCCGATGGCAACTGTGCGGCGATCGACTTGGCCAGCTCGCCTCGGCGCCCGGTCACCACGACGTTCGCGCCTTCCGCGGCAAGCGCCCGGGCCAGACCTTCGCCCAGCCCGGACGTGGACGCGCACACGACCGCGGTCCGGCCGGCAATCTTCAGATCCACGAACCTGCTCCTTCGATCTCGACGCGACCCGGCTGGGTTCCCCGTCAGTAGTTAGACAGGACAGCCCACCGGATCGTGACAAGCCGGGGCAGGTGGCGGTCAGCGGGAGAAGTGGGTGATCACGCGGTCCAGGCGCACACCGTCGACGGTCAGGTCGACCGCCTCGTTCAGGAAGGCGACCAGTCCCATCACCGGGCGCAAGGCGACTGTGGGGAAGTCGTACGACCACGCGAGGTCAGCTTGATCTCCCACCGACCAGTACTCGCTGGTGCGGCCTTTGTAGGGGCACTGTGTCCGAGTCGCGCTCGGAGTGAGGTGCTCGAAGTTCACTGCGTGGCGGGGGAAGTAGTAGCGGGTGGGCAGACCTGTTTCGAACACCGTCACCGTTGTGGCGGATTCGGCCAGGACCACGCCGTCGAGCTCGACCTTGACGTGCCGCGACGAGCGCATCGGGTCGACCCGGTGGTACGGGCTTCGCGGGTGCACCCAGACCTGGTCGTCCTCCTCGAACCAGGCGTCCATCGCTTCCCAGCCGAAGGTGACGTGCCCGGGGACGAGGCCGTCGTCGTACCGGCGGGCCAGTCCGTGGCCGGCGTCGTGGATCCGGGCCAGGCCACGGGGCTGCTGCTCGACCTGGCCGGTGTCGTGCAGCAGCCCGTCCGCCACGTCCTCGATCGGGATGTAGTACGCCGGGTAGCCCGGCCACTCCCACAGGTAGAGGGCGTTGGTGGTGTCAACGACACAACGGTTGGCGAGCATTGCCCGGATCCGGCGGGGGACCGGCGCGGTGTGATCCACCGGCACGATCATCGGAGGGAAGTCGTTCATACCCGATATTCCACCCCTGGGCCACCGGCACAGACCAGGAATCTCACTCCCTGTCTGAGAAGTCCCGGTAAACCTTCTTCAAGTACGACGCGCAGAGCCGCGGGGCGAAGCGGCGCAGCAGCCAGCGCGAGATCGCGGGCGTGTCGCTGAGCAGCAGACGCTGAATGTCCGGGTCGGCGTGGCGGTCCAGCATGCCGAAGACGACCGGTAGACGGGTTTGCGGCAGGCCCCGCAACGTGTACTCCAGGACCTCGCGCCACTCCAGGTCGTTGACGATGTCCGGCACGAGTGGCAGCACCCGCCGCTCTTGCACCTCGACGTACGAGGACCAAACGCCGGCCAGCTTGCCGAGCACGCCGACCAGATCGGCGGCCGTGTCGAAGTTGGCATCCGTTCGCCATGACGTCTGCAGGCGTGCTGCGCGTTCGCACAGCACGCCCAGGTGGTCATGCTGCTGCTCCAGTTGCGGCAGGGTCGCTGTCAGGGTGGACCCGGCGCGTGCGGAGAGCTTCGGCCAGAGCAGCAGTTCCGCGGCCTCGAGATGCAGTCGAAGGAGGCTTTCCAGCAGATCCAGATGGTCGCAGACGACCTTCGCCCGGGAGCGGACCCTGGGCTTGACGGACAGCACCAGGCCGGCTGCCAGGTAGAGCTCTCCGCGCAGCATTTCGTGGACCACCAGGACGTCGCGAACATCGGCTCCGCCGGGCGACATCACTACTCGACGAAGATGTCGACCGACGGGCGCAGGTCGGCGCACACGCGGAGTACGTCGTGGATCACGTGCTGCTCGAAGTTCGCGATCAGGGCCGGGTCGACGTCGCCGATGACCGGGTAGGCGCGCTGCGTCAGGGCGTAGTCGAAGCGGGGTGCCCATTTGCGAGCGCCGATGCGGGCGGTGATCGAGCAGTTGTCGACGAGGTAGGCGATGCCTCGTGCGTGCATGTAGGGGTTGAGCGAGTCGACGGCCTCGATCACCGATTCGTTGGCGATCTCGGAGTACGGGTGGCCGTACTCGATCAGGGCGTCGATCTGGGCCATCATGACGCCGATGAACACGCCGGCGGTGAAGGGATCCAGCGGGATCTGCTCCGCGACCCGCTCGGCGCGGACGCGTTCACCGACCTGCCACATCGTGGCCTGATCGATCTTGCCCATCGGGAAACGAGCGAGCCGCCGGCCGGCCAGGACGACGCTGCGCAGTTCGTTGCCGGAGCTGACCTCGTCGTAGATCTCGTGGATGAGTTCGGACCCGAGCGGATAGGCGGCGGAGTAGGCCTCGGCGAACTGCCGTTGACCGTCCGCGCTCAGGCGCTTGTAGACGCCGATCATCCCCTCCTGGGAGATCACCCGCGAGATGGGCCCGGTCAACGACTCCGCGGAGTGCCGGAACGCTTCCTCGTCGCTCAGGCCGAGGTCACCGTAGTGGCGGTAGAGGCTTTCGACGAGGCCGTGCAGCCCACCGGCCAGGATGCCGCGTTCGCCGGAGAGGTCCGACAGGTACTCGGACCTGAGGGTGGTCTGGAAGGTGTACGGCGCTCCCAGTGCGATCGACCAGCCGAGGACGCGCTCCACGGCCTGGCCGGTGACGTCCTGGTGTACGGCGAAGCTGGCGTTGATGCCGGCGCCGTTCACGTCCTTGCCCTGCAGGTACAGCGCGCGAACGGATGCGCCCATGCCCTTGGGGCAGACCGCGACCACGTCGATGTCGTCGGGGAACTGGTCGCCCATCAGCTCAAGGTGACCGAGGAGGAATCCGTGCGAGAGGCCGAGCGTGGTTCCGGGCTGCAGTGCGGCGAAGATGTCCTGGTAGGACTCGGCCATCGCGCCGTCCGAGATCAGCAGGACGACCATGTCGGATCCGCGGATCACGTCGTACATCTCGCCGAGGGTGCCGGTCTCCGGCGTGAACCCGGCGTCGATCGCGGCTTGCCAGGAACGTGAGTCGGTGCGCAGCCCGACTGTCACCCTCTGCACGGCTCCCCCGAGCGAGTCGCGCAGGTTCTGCGCTTGCGCCGAACCTTGTGGCCCCCAGCCGATGACGCCGAGCTGCCGGACCCCCTCGAAGGCGGCCGGCAGCCGGTCGAACAGGTGCCGGCCACCGCGGACGATCGACTCGGAGCGGTCGCCGATCGTCAGTGTTTCCTTGTCAAAGATCCTGGTTTCGAAATCGAGCACCGGAGCGGACTCCCTTCCTTGAAATATTCAGGCATGTGGAAGTTATTCAAACGCTTGCCGCCGGCCGGACGATAGGAGTCGCACTCCCCGGTCACAGTTGCCTGAATCACCATCGTCACGAATGGCACCCTCGGCGTTGTCTTCACTGCGACGGCGTCCGGATCCGACCGGATGCCCAGCAGGACGAGGGAGCCACTGTGGCAAGCGAGAAAGTCAATGTTGTGCGGTACGGGACGAAGCCGGGGGCGGCGGCGGCGAATCGCGGCAAGGTCGAGGCGCTGTTCGCTCAGCTGGCAGCGGAGCGGCCGGAAGGACTGAACTACCAGGCGTACGAACTGCCGGACGGGCAGTTCCTGCACATCTCCTCGGGCAACACCGAGCTGCTGCAGTCGCTGAGCGCCTTCAAGGACTTCCAGCAGGCGGGCCTGATGGACGGCGCACCGGAGATCACCCCGTCGACCGTCGTCGGCGTGTACCCCTAGCCGGTCCCGTCCGAGACTGTCCTCGATCCGGGTGCAACCGCCCCGTTGCCCCCGGATCGAGGACTCCCGAAAACTCTGCATCATCGCACTGGAAGGAGAGTAGGAATGGTTCTCATACCTTGGGCCGGACGGGGTCCGTGAGCATGCGACCTATGACGACTGGATATTCGTGGGTCGATCGTGACCCGGTGGTCGCCCTGGTCGAGCAGATCGAGGCCGAGTTCCTCTTCCGGACCGTGGATCCGGTGAAGGAGCTGCTGGGGATCACGACCCATCGCATCGACGACGGCGTCGTCGTTTCGATGCGAAAGGAACTGAACGGCTGGCGGAGCAGGGCGCTCGGGTTCACCTCGGTGACCGAGTCGCTCGTCGGCCGCTTGCTGAACATCTACACCGACGAAGGGGTTTCCGGCGCCACACTGCAGTTCGCACCTGATCTCCTCCCGATGAACTGGCGGTCGATCGCGGCCAGGTACGGCCTCGTCGCCGGTGGCGAGGATCTCAAGCTGATCGCACGGATCGATCAGTTGCAGGTACCTGAAACGGCCCTCCGGGTGGCAGAGGTCGCCCCGGCCGTCGAGCACCCGGACTTTCGATCGTTCGCCGCCTGGGAGACCGACGACATGATTGCCCTTGGCAACCTGTTCGTTCTCGGCGACGCCGGTCTGCTCACCACCACGACGTCCCTGCGAGGGAGCCGGAGAAGGCGTGCCGAATCGGCGGTCGGCGCCGCGGTCATGGCGGCGGCCCGATCGATGGGCTGCCGCCTGCTGGTCGCCGGAACGGAGGCGCCCGGCCCGGACCGCGGTGCGCCGTCACTCAACAATCTCGTCCGCCTCGGCTTCGAACCGGCGTACGTCCGCTCGGACTGGAACGCCCGCCTGCCGCCGGCGCGTTGGTGACAGCTGCTCGACTCCCTGTCAGCACTCAGTGCTGAATGCTGACCAGAAGTGTCACAAGTCGGCGGCCAGGCCGGTCTTAGCTGCGTACTGGCCGTCGACGGAGTGGATGTGATCTGTGTGGCAGTAGGCGAGAGTCCATCCGTACTGGATGACGCTGTGCTGGCTTGGGGGCTCGCAGGCGACTTCAGCAGTGCTTTTGCCGAGGTGAACGGGACCACGCTGCACTACGTCGCCGGCGGCCAGGGGGAACCGCTTCTGCTGTTACCTGGCTGGCCGGTGACGTGGCGCGAGTTCCGCCACGTGATGCCCCTGCTGGCCGAGCGGTACCGCGTGATCGCGGTTGATCTGCGGGGGATGAATCTGTCGGGCAAGCCGGCCGGCGGGTACGACAAGAAGACGATGGCGCGCGACATCTTCGAGCTTGTCCGTCACCTCGGCTACTCGACGGCCAACGTCGCCGGGCACGACATCGGCTCGATGGTCGCCTTCAGCTATGCGGTCAATCATCCCGAGGCCATCAGCAAACTGGCCATCATGGAAGTCGGTCACCCGGACTCCAGCCTGTACGACCTGAAACTGCTCCCGTACGACGGCGCTCCCAACCTGTGGTGGTTTCCGCTCAACCAGATCCATGGCCTGCCCGAGCAGCTGCTCGCCGGCCGGATGCGGTTCGTCGTCGACCATGTCTTCGACACCCACCTCGTCGACCGGAGCAAGGTCGACGTACAGGATCGGCTGGCGTATGCCCGTGCCTACGACAATGCCGAGGCCATCCGGGCCGGAAACGGCTGGTTCCAGGCCTTCGACCAGGACGTCGCGGATTTCAAGGCTTACGACAAGGTGACGGTGCCGATGCTCGGTCTCGCGTCGCCGGCGAACTTCGCGGGCGTCCAGCAGACCTGGCAGCAGGTGGGTACCGACGTCCGGGTAGCCATGATCGACGGCACCGGCCATTTCCTCCCGATCGAACAGCCGGAAGCAGTGGCGCGGGCACTCACGGACTTCTTCGGCTGAGAATCCTCAGTGCTGGAAGACGACGAGCTGCTGGCCGGTGAGGTCGTCGACTCCGAACACCTGGAAGTTGAGACTCAGCACTCCGGTCTCTGGATGCTGTAGACGCACCACTCCGGACGCCTGGGGCTCGTCCTTGCTCCGGGACCACAGCGAGCGGAAGTCGGCGCTCGCTGCGGTCAGCTCGACGACCAGGATTCTGAGTCGTGCGCTCCGGGGGTCGTTGGCGGCGGCCACGCGCAGTCCGGCGATGACCTCGCCGGCGACCTTCGGCCAGTCCGGGAGGAAGTCACGTGCCGCCGGATTGCCGAACACGAAGCGCGCGAGGTTGGTCTCGTGGGCGACTCGGCCGTACAGCCGCTGGGCGGTCACGTTCATGGCCAGGACTTCGAGCAGCGGATCCAGGATGACCGCCGGCTGGTACCGCCAGGAATGCATGAGTTGCAGGAGTTCCGGCTGAACAACCGGTGCTTCGATCACGTTCAGTTGCCTCATCTTCCCCAACCTACGGCGCGACTGCTGGTCCGAGGTAGGAGCTCAACTCCTAGGACGCGAGCTCACGAAGTGCTTCCTCCGCAGGGCTTCCGGGCGCGGCCTGGTAGACGTGCAGCAGCTGCCAGGGTGCGGCGTTCACCGTCAGCGTCTGGTAGGCCAGATCGAGCCGGCCCACGGCAGGGTGCTGAAGCCGGACCACGTCGTACTTCGGCTGCCGCACCTCGTGCTTGACCCACATCCGCGCGAAGTCGGGGCTCTCGTCGCAGAGCCTGCTCACGAGTGCGCGCCGCCGGACCGACGCTTCACACGGAGTGGAAGAGACCGCGTGCAGGCCGGCGACGGCTCTGGTGGCGACGATTTCCCAGTCGACGTAGAACTCCCGGGCGGCGGGATTCAGGAAGGTGAACAGCAGCAGATTCGGTCGTGGTCCGGCAGGTGCGTACAGAGCGGCTGCCAGTGGGCTGGCACTCAGCACGTCCAGCCCGGAGCCGACGATCATGGCCGGGGTGTCCGGCCAGGCTGCCAGCATCCGGCTGAGGTCGGGATTGACTTCCTCGGACACGGACCCGTCGACGGCCAGCTGCGGATGCGCGAGGCGGTGCAGGTGTTCGGTCGCCTCCGCGTCCAGGTGCAGAACTTCGGCCAAGGCTTTGATGACCCGGTGCGAGGGGTTGCGCTCGCGGCCCTGCTCGAGTCGCGAAAGGTAGTCGGCGCTGATGCCGGCCAGCGTCGCCAGGTCCTCGCGGCGGAGACCGGTGGTGCGCAGACTCGGCGGTCCGGCGAGTCCGACATCGGCCGGCTGCAGCAGATCGCGCCGGGCTTTGATGAATTCCCCAAGGCGGTTGTGTTCACTCATCGGCAGTCACCTCAGATGCGTTCGTCGGGAGGGATGTAGGTGAAGGTGGGTCCGGCGCCGGACTGGAAGAGGGCAGTGGCCTGGGCCTTGAGACCGAACATGGTTCGGACCGCGTCGCGGAGCTGCGCCGGGTCCCCGGTGAAGGCCTCCTGCAGGAGATAGAGGATCGTGCAGTAGGTGTTGTCGAAGGCAACCTGTGCCTGGCGGATCTCTGCGGTGGTAGCACCGGTCGACAGCGGGTGGAGACCCGCCGGGTCGACGGTGACCGGCTCGCCGGTCGGGCCGGAGGTCGCCGTGTCGCCGCGCTGGTAGCGCCGGCCGAGTCGGAGTTCCTCGAACCGGTAGTAGTGGGCGACCTCGTCGCGGTCGGGATGCATGATGTCGTGGTCGCCGTCCCAGATCGCGCCACCGGCCGCCCCTTCGCCCTGTTCGACGATCTCTTCGAGCGCGGCGAGCGCCGACGCGAGGTCGGTGACGGCGGCGAGTTTGCCGTCGGTGTGGTGGAAGGCGCCGAAGGTGACCTGGCGGGCCGGGTCGCCGGTGAAGACCTGGTCCGGCCCGAGGCTGTCGCACAGGAAGCGGAACCCGGCCTCGATGGCGTCGTAGAACTGGCCGATCGTCTCGTAGTGATCGCTCTCCGGAGGGCCGGTCGGCGCCTCGGGCTTCTCCAGAGCGAGGAACATCTCGAGTGCCTCCGGCCCGAAGGGGAGGAGTGACAACTTCACCGACCCATGCGGAAGCAGTCGCGGATAGGGAGCCAGCATCTCCGGGGTGTCCAGCCGCGGCTCACCGCCCACCGCGTTCAGCAGGTTCGCGGCCAGTGACAGGTGCACCATCTCCTCGACGAACACACTGCTCACGAGCTCCACCGCGTCCGGATTGCGCGCGGGGTCGAGGGAATACAGGGCATAGAGGTACGGCGGGATCGTCGCGTGCTCCAGTTCGACGGCCCATTGCAGATGCGTGCGCAGGCTCTCGACCGTGTCGATCGCCGTGGTGTCAGGTGCGTTCATATCTGCTAAGACAGAACGGCATCACGATCTGTGACGCCGTCTCAAACGGGTCTGGCTTCAAGCAGCCAAACGCCCTGGGTTTCGGCTGGGAGGGTGTGGGTCGTGGTGAGCTCGTAGCCGGCTCGCCGGAAGAGAGCCTCGAAGTCGGCGCGGGTGCGCTCGCGCCCGCCGAGGTTCACAAGCATGGTGAGGTCGCTCAGGTAGACGCTGCGGGCGACACCGTGTTCGGCCCGGTCGGGGACGACCATGTCGACGACCAGGAGGCGGCCGTCAGCCGGGATCGCGGCGCGGCTGTGGCTGAGGATCAGTTCGCAGCGGTCGTCCGGCCAGTCGTGCAGGATGCTCTTGATCACATGCAGGTCGTAGCCCTCCGGGATCCCCGCGAAGAAGTCGCCGGTCAGCACGGACGCGCGGTCGGTCAGGCCGGCTTCGGCGTACTGGGTGGGTGCCTGAGCGGCGCCCTGGGCCGAGTCGAGGACGGCGCCCCGCAGACCCGGGTTCGCGGCCAGGATCGCGGTCAGCAAGGTGCCGTCGCCGCCACCGATGTCGAGGACGGCGGCGAACCGGCCGAAGTCGTACGCCGATGGCGCGGTCGCCGCGACACTGTGGGTCGCTTCGCTCATCGTCGCGTTGAAGAACGCGGACATCACCGGTTCGGCGGCCAGCCGGTCGAAGAACGGCAGACCGAAGATGGATTCGAAGGTCGGCTGCCCGGTCCGGAGCCCGGTCGCCAGCTTCTCCCAGGGGCGGGTGATCAACGGATCCGTGTACATCTCCGCGAGCGTCCGGAACGACGCGGGGTGGTCGCGGCCGAGCAGCTTCGCTTCGGGCAGTACGGCGAAGTGGTCGTCCTCCGGTTCGACGAACAGCCCGAGCATCGTCAGGGCCCGGAGCAGCCGACGGACGCTGACGACCGGCAGTTCGAGTTCGCCGGCGACCTCGGCGGCCGGCCGGGGTTCGTCGCCGAACACGTCGACGATGCCGAGCTGGGCCGTCGCCCGCACGATGGACGACTTCATGTGGCCGCCGATCAGATCCAGCAGCAGGTCTCCGAGTGGTGCCTTGGTCATCTGCCCTCCTCGGATCCGAGGCTATTGGCGGGAGCCGTGGTCCGAGTAGGAATGTGGTTCCTTGCGTCGTCAGCACAACGAGAATCGACGGCAGAGTGAACTTCTCGCAGGCAATGGGCGCCACCACGCTGTGCGTGGGTGCCAGGGAGTTTGGCTCCCTGGCCGGCCCGGATTTCCGCTGCAACGCTTCGGCACGCCATCCCCCAGCCGAAGGAGTAACTATGAGGAAGAGATTGGCCGGCATCGTCATCGCGGTGGTGACCCTGATGGCCGGTACCGCGGTGACGGCGTACGCGGCGCCACCGCCACGGCTGCCACAGAACGCGAACGGTTACGAGCAGACGTTCTCGCCCGCCTACGACTACGACAACGACGGGTGTTACGCCGTACCCGCGATCGGCGCCGACGGGACTCTCAATCCCGGTCTCAAACCCGGCGGAGCGGTGAACGGCAACTGCCACGACCGATCCGATCTCGACAACGCCCAGACGTACTCACGGTCCAAGTGCAACAACGGCTGGTGCGCGATCGTCTATGCCAGCTACTTCGAGAAGGACCAGGCCAACACCGGCAGCGGCGCCGGCGGTCACCGGCACGACTGGGAACACGTCGTCTCGTGGGTCAATCAGTCGACCGACCGCGCCGAGTACGTGTCCATCACCAGGCACGACAGTCAGGCGACCTACCCGCGGTCCCAGGTTCGTTTCGAGAACACGCACCCGAAAGTCGTGTACCACAAGGACGGAGGCTTCACGCACTACTTCCGGATCGCCAACAACGGTGACGAACCGCCGGAGAACCACTACCACAACTGGCGCTACCCGCCGCTGGTCGGCTGGGACGGCTGGCCGAGCCAAGGCCTCCGCTACGCCCTGATGTATCCGGCCGACTTCGGCAAGGCCACCATCAAGATCACCGACAAGGACGACCGCTTCCGCAAGCTTCTCAACGCCACCAAGCCCGGCGGTATCCCGTTCAATCCCTGGGCCTGATCACAGCGCCTCCCTGTGCCGTCACTGCGGCAGTAGGTCGGCTTTGGTGAGGTCGAAGTTCTTGTCGAAGATGCTGTCCGGGTCGTACTCGGCCTTCAGGGCGCGCAGGCGGCACAGCGTCGGGGCGGGGAAGGCGTCGAGGAGGCGCTCCGGGTCGGTGGTGGTTTCGAAGCTCAGGTACATGCCGTCGAGGTGCGGGTAGAGCTCGCTCCACAGCTGGTCCTGGTACGACGTCCAGTCCGGGAAGGTGACGCTGACGACGGAGAAGTTCTGCTTGCGGTGCGCGTACGCCGTCGCCTCGACCGGTACGTCGTTGACCGCGCCGCCCGCCGAGCGGAACTGCATCATCAGGATCTTGCCCGACTTGATCATCTTCTCGATCACCGCGGAGCTCTCCGGTGTCAGGTGATCCAGCAGACCACTGCGGTTGTGCCTCGGGCCGTTGCCGTCGTGCCGGTAGTCGGGCAGCTGGATCACCGACGCGTACGGCGTCACCTCGGCCTCCTGCTCCAGGACGGGACCCACCGAGAGGAACGGCGCCAGCGCTTCCTGCGCCAACGTCACATCGTCACCCGCGTACACCAGAATGATCTGCGCGATCGGCGGCTGTCCGCGGCGTGCCGGGAAGAGCGCCATGAAGCTGGTCAACTCGCGCGGTGCGTCCTCCACCAGCCGGCCCCAGCGCTCCATCACCGCGGCGGTCTCCGAGGCATCGACGTACAGGGTGGCGTGGACGACGTCGTGCAGTTCGGTCGCCTCGATCTCGAAGGCGGTGACGATGCCGAAGTTGCCGCCGGCGCCGCGGACCGCCCAGAACAGGTCGGGCTCGTGGTCGGCGTCGACCCGGTGGAACGATCCGTCGGCCAGGACGATTTCGACCGCCCGGATGTGATCGATCGTCAGTCCGTAGCTGCGGGCGAGATACCCCAGCCCTGCAGTCGTCGCCAGCCCACCGACGCCCACGCCACCGAAGTCGCCGGAGCTGATCACGAGTCCGTGCGGCTCGAGTGCTGCGGCGACCTGGCCCCACCGCGCGCCGGGTTCGACGCGGACGAGCCGGCGATCCCGGTCGAGGACCTCGACGGCGTTCATCCGGCCGAGATCGATGACGATCCCGCCGTCGTTCGTCGAGCGTCCACTGAAGCCGTGGCCGCCGCTGCGGACCGAGATCGAGACGCCCTGGCTGCGCGCGTAGGACAGCGCTGACCTGACCTCGTCGACGGTTCCGGCCTGGATGACCAGCCCCGGAGAGCCTTTGCGGGCGAACGTGTGCCGCACGCGGTCGTACGCCGGATCTCCCGGCTCGACTGCCTTCGTGCGCAACTCGACCGGCAGCGCGTCGTAGTCGATCCCAGGCACTCGCGCGGCCAGTGCGGCCGGAGTCGGTTCGGCCTTCCGCTCTTTCGCGACGAGCTCCCGCAGTTGCGGGGCGACCTCGTTGCCGAGGACCTGCAGTGCGCGCGGGTCCTCGCCGATCAGGAAGAACGCGCTGAAGCCGTGCTCCAGCACGAGTGGCAGAATCTGCTCCGCCCAGCTCTCCGGGCCGCCCTTGAGGAACGAGTCCGGACCGGGCGGCATCAGGTTGAGCATCCGGATGACGTCGCGTGGATCGCGACCGGCCGCAACTGCGGCCTCGTCGATGACGGTGTTACCGGTGATGTGCGCGCCCGGCTCCAGGTACTCCAGGGTCGGCAACCAGCCGTCGCCCTTCCGTCCCGTCAGCTCGAGGATCCGCGGCTTGTACGCTCCGAGCCAGACCGAGATGTCGTGCGCCGGCCGTGGCCCGCGCTTCGTCCCCGGGACCTGGTAGTGCTTTCCCTCGAAGCGGAAAGCCCCACGGGTGTCGACGTCCCACAGACCGCGCATGATGTCGATCGCCTCGGACAGTGCCTCCAGCCGCTCGCCTGGGGTCTTCACCCCGCCGCCGCCCATGCCGTGGACGGCGTCCGGGAATCCACCGGCCCCGATGCCCAGCTCGAATCGTCCGTGGGACAGCAGATCCAGGCTGGCCGATGCCTTCGCCAGTACGGCGGGCGGACGGAGCGGCAGGTTGAGCACGTTGCCGGCAACCTTGATCCGCTGCGTCCGGGCGGCGACCCAGCTCAGCAAGGTCCAGGTGTCCAGGAACCCCGGGTTGTACGGGTGATCCTGGAACGTCACCACGTCCAGGCCCGCCGCGTCCGCGATCTCCGCCAGGCCCACGACCCGATCCGCGTCACCCGCCGAGGGCGTCAGAAACGCCCCGACCAGCAGCTCATGCCCGTAGTCGGTCACTTCAATTCCTTCCGGAAGCAGATAATCTGCGAGTCAGATTATGGAAACTTCAACCCATCTCCATGATGACTCATTCCCGGAGATCTGCCTGGGTGTGGAACTCCTACCGGCCTGCCGGTCCCGGCGAATACGTTCCGACTGCAGATGATCTTCGGAACAGAAGATCTTGAAACAGTCTCAGGGAGAGAACGACTATGACGACCTTGCTCCGCGTCGACGCCAGCGTGCGCCTGAACGGATCGGTCAGCCGGGCGCTCGCCGACAGTGCCGAAGCGGCCTGGAAGGCCGAACACCCGGACGGTGTGGTGGTCCGCCGCGATCTCGGCCGACACCCGCTACCGGCCACTGCTTGGCCGGCACTGGCCAGGGCGAAGTACGGCGAGGAGCCCGCCACTGCGGCCGAGCGCGACCTCTTGGCCGATTCGGAGGCGTTGGTCGCCGAGTTGGCGGACGAGGTCAAGAGCGCGGACGCGTTGCTGCTCGCGGTTCCGATGTACAACTACGGCATCGCCCAGCACGTGAAGGTCTGGGTCGACCTACTGGTCTTCGACGACGAACTGCTCGGCGCATCGAACCCGCTGCAGGGCCGCCCGGCCATCATCACCATCGCGCGTGGTGGCGGCTACCAGGCCGGTACGCCGAAGCACGGTTGGGACCACGCGACGCCGTACCTGGAGCGCATCTTCGGTGACATGTTCGGGATGAACCTCCGGATCGCGGCTGCCGAGCTCACCCTCGCCCCGGTCACCCCGGGCATGGAAGAGCTGGTCGACTTGTCCAAGGAATCCGAGTCCGGTGCTCATGCCACAGCTGAGGAGCACGGTCTCGCGGTCGCCAAGGAACTGACCGGCAAAGCTGTCTGACAGCTGTACGACGTCACACTGGGACTGGCTGCGACAGCAGGTTCGTGACGGTGACGCGCTGCTCCGCCAAGGCCCCCAGGGCGCCTTCGGCGGCAGCGCGTAGTTCTTTGGCTCCTGCCTCCTCGGGGCCGAGCAGTGCCGTGAAAGCGGCCGCCGCCACGCGGTTGGCCTCGCGCACCTCTTCCACGGGCGCGTCGCTCGTCGAGGTCATGACTCCCGAGAAGAGGTAGTTGACCGCCATTGTCTGGTCAGCGACCGTCCAGTCCGTCCTGGCCAGCAGGTGCGTGCGCCAGATCGGCAGGATCCGGCGCACGAGGGCGTCCGGTCCGAGTGCGTCCAGCAGTGTGGCCGAGCGATCGTCGGTCGTCAGCACGCCGAGCAGCTCGGCGTCGTTGCTGCGTAGGGCGTCGACGTACGGATGCGCCCGGGCCAGGTCGAGCAGGGTGGGACACAACCGGGACGGCCGGATGAGCTCATGGTCGCCGGCCAGCAGGTCGGTCAGCTCGCCGGCCAGATCGAGGAAGTCGCGGCAGATGAGATCCAGCAGCAGGTCTTCCTTGGTCTTCCAGTACAGGTAGACCGTTCCCTTGCCGGTGTGTCCCTTGCGTGCCACCTCCGCGATCGTCACGCCCTTGCTGCCGCGGGCCAGTAGGAGCTCTCCCGCGGCAGCGAGCAGCCGCGCCGCCTTAGGCGGCAGAGTGCCGGGCACGTTGGTCAACCTGTGACTCCTTGCGCTGCTGAGGTGAACCACCCAGAACCTCAGTCAGGATGTTCGCGTTCTTGTACCTGATGACGTCTTCGGCGTTCAGCAGCTTAGCAATCACACGCCGGCCGAAGCGCGTTCTGCCCGCGAGCGGAAGGAGCCGGCGCAGCAGCAGTTGCAGCTTGCTGTCCGGGACGAAGAAGGCACGGTCCTTGACGCCGCTCTCCTGGTAGTAGGCGACGTACGGGCGCATCCCACGCTCCCACTCGGTCAGGACCGACTCCAGGTCGTCGGGGTTCTGTTCGAGCATGGTGCCGAGCAGGTCGGCACCCGCGAGCGCTGACGAGACGCCCATTCCGGCGTAGACGGTCACGCACCAGGCGGAGTCGCCCAGCAGCAGGACCCGGCCCTTGTGCCACGTCGGCATCCGCACCTGATCTGCCGAGTCGAACAATCCGGTCTGACTGGACTCGAGTGTGTTCATGACATCGACCAGCGTTTGCGGCGGGTTCGCGCCGAAGGCGGCCCGCACGCTCTCGACGGCCGGCCGTGACCGCTCGGCCGCAACGTCGTCCGTGCGGTAGCTCAGCATGATCGTGGGGTCCCGGTCCGTGAAGGCGTAGACCCACATCCCTCGATCCGGCTCCAGGAAGGTTGCGCCGACTCCTGGCTCCAGTCCTTCCGGCGTACCGGGAAACTCGAAGGCGGCGATCATGTAACCCAGTGGGTGAAGGAACTTCTCGTGCGGACCGAACACCAGGGAGCGCACCGTCGAGCGGATGCCGTCGGCGCCGATGACCAGGTCGAATCGTTCGGTGCTGGATGTCCCGGTGCGGGCGTCCAGCAAGGTCACGTCCACGCCGTCCGCGTCCTGAACGATCTCCGTCGGCGACGTCGAGTAGCGGACCTCGATGTCTGCCGGAAGCTCGGCGAACGCGGCTTGTTCCACGTCGCCGCGCACCATCAGCCACGGCTGCCCCGGCATGTCGACGTACGACAGACCGGGGCGGTGCTTGCCGCTGCGCGTGAGGTCCACGCCGGGCTGCAGCGACTTGCGGTCGTGCAGATGCTTCAGCATCCCCAACCGTTCCGCGGCCGCCCGGCCCGCCTCGAACAACACCACGAAGTAGCCACCCAGCCGCCGTGCTGACGCCCGCTCGACGATGACCGGCTCCCAGCCCGCCATCCGCAGCCGCTTGGCCGTGGCCATTCCACTGATTCCCATACCCACGACGAGGACTCGCCTCGAGGTCATCTGATCCATGCTTCGAGCATACTGACCCGATTGGTCAAGTGGTCAGTTTTGTGACCGGGAATTTGACTCCTACTCGACGATGGTGATCACCAGGGCCGGGCAGAGCGCAGCGGCCTGGCGGACGCCGTCGGCCAGTTCGGCCGGTGGGTTGTCGTTGAGCAGTACGACGATGCCGTCCTCCTCGCGCTGGTCGAAGACGTCCGGTGCGCTGCTGACGCATTGCCCGGAAGCGACGCATTTGTCCTGGTCGACGATGATCTTCACGATGACCTCGATTCGTTGTGGTGGTGGGGTTGCCAGGTAACGGGCAGCGAGGCGACGCCGTACACGGTGGCGTCGTGCTTGAACGGGATCTCCGCCAGCGGCACTGCCAGCCGCAAAGTCGGGATCCGGTGGTAGAGCGTGCGGTACACGACCTTCAGCTCCATCCGCGCCAGTGGTTGCCCGAGGCATGCATGCGGGCCGAAGCCGAACGCGACGTGCCCGCGGGCGTCCCGGGTCAGGTCGAGGGAGTCCGGATCCGCGAACACCTCGGGATCCCGGTTCGCGATGTTGTTGGCGAAGACCACGTTGTCGCCGGCCTTCAGCGTGTGACCTTCGAACTCGAGGTCCTCGACGACCTGGCGCCAGCGGCCCATGTGGGCGATGTTCAGGTAGCGCAGGAGCTCCTCGACGGCGCCACCGACGACGGCCGGGTCGTCGGTCTTCTTCAGCAGCTCGAACTGGTCGGGATGCTCGAGCAGCGCCAGGGTGCCGAGGGCAATCATGTTCGCGGTCGTCTCGTGGCCGGCGACCAGCATCAGCAGTCCGTTCCCGGCCGCCTCGCTGCGGCTGAGGTTCCCGGCGCGGACCTGCTCGGCGAGATCCGTCAGGAGGTCCTCACCGGGGTTGGTGATTTTCTGACCGATCAGCTCGTCGAGGAAGCTGCCGAGGTTGGAGTGGGCCTTCAGCTGGTCGGCCGGGCCGGCCGTGGTGTCGAGCAGGGACAGGCTGTTCTGCTGGAAGAAGTCGTGGTCCTCGTACGGGACGCCGAGCAACTCGCAGATCACCAAGGAGGGGATGGGCAGTGCCAGCGCAGACATCAGGTCGGCCGGATTCGGCCCGGCGAGCAGGTCGTCGATCAGCCGGTCGACGATGCGCTGCACTTTCGGGCGCAGCGCCTCGACGCGCTTGACGGTGAACGGTGCCGTCACCATCCGCCGCATCCGGGCATGTTCGGGGTCGTCCAGCGTGATGAACCCGCCCCCGAACCGGTCGTCCTGCGGCAGTAGTTGCGGGCTGGAGCTCTGGAAGTTCGGCCGGGAGACATCGGAGCTGAGCCGGGGATCGGCGAGCAGCCGCTGACCGGCGTACCGGGTGATCATCCAGGCCGGTCTGCCGAAGACCGAGATCCTGGTCAGCGGAGCTTCTTCCTGCAGTTGTTTGAGCAGCGGCGGCGGGTCGAACGGACATTCGGCCGCCCGGGGCATCGGATATTCGGGCACATCATCGGTGCTCATCGCTGTCCTTCCAGAGGTTGGCTACCAGGTCACCGGTAGCGAGTGAACGCCGTAGAGGGCGCTGTCCTGCTTGAAACCGATGTGGTCCATCGGCACTGCGCTCCGCAGCGTCGGGATCCGGCGGTAGAGCGTGCCGAAGACGACCTGCAGTTCCACCCGGGCCAACGGTTGCCCAAGGCATGCATGCGGCCCCACGCCGAAGGTGATGTGCCGGCTCGCGTCCCGGGTCAGATCGAGTCGGTCCGGCTCCGCGAACACGCTCGGATCCCGGTTGGCGATGTCGCTGGGAAACAGGATGCCGTCGCCGGCCTTGAGCAGCCGGCCGCCGTACTCGAAGTCCTCGATGACCTGGCGCCGGCGGGAATGATGGTTGATCGTCAGGTAGCGCAGCAGCTCCTCGACCGCGCCGGCTACGACGGCCGGGTCGTCGGAGTCGCGCAGCAGCTCGAGCTGGCCGGGATGCTCGAGCAGGGCCAAGGTGCCGAGGGCAATCATGTTGCTGGTCGTCTCGTGTCCCGCGGACAGCAGCAGTACGCCGATTCCGGCGGCGTCCCAGCGGGTCAGCCGGCCGGCCCGGACCTGCTCGGCCACACCGGACAACAGGTCGTCACCGGGATCGGCGAGTTTGTCGCCGACCAACTTGTCCAGGTACTTTCCGATGCCGATCCGGGCCTGGATCCGGTCCTCCATCGGAAGGCCGACATTGGCCAGCTGACTGCCGGCCCGGTCGAAGGCGTCCCGGTCTTCGTACGGCACCCCCAGCAGCTCACAGATGACCTGCGACGCCGTCGGCAGTGCGAATGCGGTCACCAGATCGACCGGCCGGGGCCCGTCCAGCAGCTGGTCGATGAGCCGGTCCACGATGCCCTGGATCCGCGGACGCATCGCCTCGACCCGCTTGATCGCGAACGGTGCGCTGACCAGGCGCCGCAACCGGGCATGCTCGGGGTCGTCCATCACGATGAATCCGACCGAGCCCCGTTCGCTCTCCGGGAGCGGATCCCGGGTCGTGCCGGGAAAGTCCGGCCGGAACACATCCGCGCTGATCCGCTGGTCGGGGAGCAGCTGCCGCTGATCGTCGTACCGGGTGACCATCCAGACCGGCTTGCCGAAGACCGCGACCTTGACCAGCGGCGCCTCCTGCTGCAGCCGGGTGAGTTGTGGGGGTGGGTCGAACGGGCAGCCCGCGGCCCTGGTCATCGGGTAGTCCGGCACCGATTCGGTGGTTGTCATCGCGTTCCCTTTCGTGTCGTGGGCGCTACGTCAGGTACTGCTGCTTGTGCAGGCGGATCTGTTTGGGCATGTTCCACCCGAGTACGGCGATGATCCGGTCGTCGCGGCGGTAGTGGGCGACGAACCGGTGGTCGGCGGGGTCGCCTTCGACGACGGTCAGCTCGGCGTCGGCCGCCTGGATTCCGTGGACCTGGATCTTGGTGAGGTACTGGTCGGACCAGAAGTACGGAACCGGTGTGTAGGGACGCGGTTCGCCGAGGATGTTCGCCGCCACGCAGCCGGCCTGCTCGGTGGCGTTCGTCCGGTTCTCCAAGCGGAGCAAGGCTTTCTGACCGTCGTGGTACCAGCGCGCGACATCGCCGGCCGCGTAGATCCCGTCGGCCGCTCGGCACCGCGAGTCGCACACGATCCCGTTGTCGAGCTGCAACCCGCTGCCGGCCAACCACTCCGTGGCCGGATCGGCGCCGATGGCAACGATCACGACCTCGGCCGGCAAGTGTTCGCCGGTCGCCAGCCGGACCCCGTTCACCCGCCCATCCGTCGACGTCAGGCCGAGCACCGCCGTACCCAACCGCAGACGGACACCCTCGGCCGTGCGCAGTTGCGCCACCAGCCCAGCGACCATTGGCCCGAACTGACTCTCCAGCGGAGCCGCTTGCGGCCCCGTCAGCGTCACGGTGCACCCCAGCTGGCGGGCAGTGGCAGCGAGCTCGACCCCGAGCACGCCGTCTCCGACCACCACCACGTTCGGAGCGTTACTGAGGGCCGCGCGGAGCGCGGTCGCATCGGCGAGGGTGCGCAGGACATGGACACCTGCCAGCCCGGCCTGCTGGGGGAGGGTGCGAGCGCGGAGGCCGGTGGCGATGACGATCGCGTCGGCCGTGAGCGCGCGCCCGGCCGCGCTGCGGACAAGTCGGCGATCCACGTCGAGGGAGATCGCCGGGTCGCCGAGGATGAAGGTCGCGCCCAGCGCTTCCAGCATCGAGTCCGGCCGGAGCCTGGTGCGGTCGGCGTCCCAGTCGCCGCGCAGGTACTGCTTCGACAACGGCGGCCGATCGTACGGCGGGCTGTCCTCGGCCCCGAGGATCGTGATCGGGTCCTGGTAGCCCAGCCTGCGCAGGGCTTCCGCGGTCGACAGGCCGGCGGCTGACGCGCCGACGATCAGCACGCTCATGGCTCCACCGCCGCCAACGTCTGCAGCGGGTCCGAAACTCTCAGTAACGATCTACGCACACTGGGTAGACCCTCGTCGCGTCGCCGCTGTGACATCGCCAGCCTAGGAATTTAACTCCTAGGGTTGTCAGGGGAGTCACTCCTAGCTTCGTCAAATGGCAATCACGTTCGCCGACTGTCTCGGTGGGAAGTCATGAGGGGCTATGTGCGCCTCGTCCTGGTGGTGTTCGGCGTGGGTGATCTGATCCTGGCCGGCTGGATGACCTTCTTCCCGGCCGACTTCTACGCCCTGCCCACGCTGGACTGGACGCCGCCGTACAGCGAGCACCTGATGCAGGACGTCGGTGGCGAGAAGCTCGGGCTCGGCATCGTGCTGACCATGGCCGCCATCACCTTCGACCTACTGCTGACCAGAGTCGCGCTGCTCGCCTACACGGCCTACGCACTCACCCACCTCGTCTTCCACCTCGGACATCTCCATCCGCACGAACGCGGGCTGTCGATCGAGCTGGTGGTCGTCTTCTCCCTCAGCGTGATCGCACCGCTGACCGCGCTGATCGCAACCCGCACCACCGCGTTCAGGACGGCAGACCAGCAGTTGGGCGCGTAACGAACCAGGTCTGACCTGCGGTAAACCTGTGGACGGAGGTGCTGATGGGGCTGCGTGAGCTGAAGCGGGCACGGACCCGCCGTCTGATCGCGGACACAGCGGTCGAGCTCTTCTCCGAGCACGGGTTCAGCCGGACCACGGTCGAGCAGATCGCCGAGGCCGCGGAAGTCGGGCCGACCACGCTCTACCGGTATTTCCCGACCAAGGAAGCGCTCGTCCTCGAGTTCTTCGAGGACTGTTTCGTGGACATCGGCACCTGGTTGCGCGAGCAGCCTCACGTCGCGGTCCCCGAACTCCTGCGAGCTCTCGTCGAGCGAGTCCTGCGTGAAATGGAAGGCCGTCCGGACCGCGTCCGGGTGACCATCGAGCTGGCTGCCCGGACGCCTTCGATCAGCGCGTACCTCAGCGAGCTCAACAACCGGCTTCGCAATACGGTCGCGGACGAACTTGTACGACGTCTTCCCGGCTCTGATCCCCGTCTCACCGCGGCCTTGATGGCGGGTGCCACCGTGAGCACCATCGACGTAGTCCTTCGATTCTGGTCCGAGAACCCCGACCACCTGCGCCCTCTCCCGTTGGTACGTCAGGCGATGACCTTGCTGGAACGCTTCTCGGCCGAGTCAGCCGGTTGCTCAGAGCAACGACCATGACGAGATCTGCCCACAAAGTCACCCTGCCGGCCGATGGATACGAAGCACGGGTCGACCAGTACCCGGCCAACGGCGGTCCGGAAGCTGGCTAGGAATTCAACTCCTTGGCGTGGCGCGGAGGCCGTCGAGGATGAGGTCGAGCATGTGGGGTGCTCGGTCGACGGGGGTGGACGCGGCGCGCCAGAGTGCGCCGGTGAGTTGGAGGAAGTCGCCGGCGTCGGCGTCGGGGCGGATACTGCCGCCCTTCTTGCCCGCGTCGAAGAGGTCGGTGATGGCGGCAACGACCGGCCCGTAGGTCTGCTCGGTGATGGCTTGGTGTGCGGTGGGGCTGAGGGCGTCACCCAGGCCGTGTTTGCGGCGCATTGCTTCGACAAGGTCGAGCGTCCAGAGCCGGAGCGCCTCGAGAGGAGACCGGTCCGCCAGCAGGCCTGACACGGCTCCGGTGATCCGCTCGACCTCGTCCTGGTAGACGGCGAGCACGAGCGCCTCCCGGGTGGGGAAGTTGCGGTACAGGGTGCCGGCGCCGACGCCTGCGCGCTGGGCGACCTGGTTCATCGACGTGGCGCCGTCCTCGGTGAAGGCCTCGCGGGCTGCCGCGAGGATGCGGGACCGGTTCTCGCGAGCGTCTGATCGGACCATGAAAACCTCACCTTGCTAAGTGGAGAACTCTCCACTACGCTATCTGGAGAACTCTCCACATAGTTTAGAGGAGCATCATGCAGTACATCAAACTCGGCACCACCGGCCTGGACGTGTCGCCGATCGCCATCGGTGCGATGACGTACGGCGAACCCGACCGCGGTCACCCGGTCTGGTCGAAAGGGCCCGAGGAGGCGCGACCGCTGATCCGGCACGCGCTGGAGGCGGGAATCAACTTCTTCGACACCGCGAACATGTACTCCAACGGGTCCAGCGAGGAGATTCTCGGCCAGGCGCTCAAGGACTTCGCGGACCGCGACAGCGTGGTGATCGCGACCAAGCTGCGGCACCCGATGCGCACCGGTCCGAACGGCCGCGGCCTGTCGCGGAAGGCGATCATGACCGAGGTCGACCACTCGCTGCGCCGGCTCGGCACCGACTACATCGACCTGTACCAGATTCACCGCAACGACCACGCGACCCCGTGGGAGGAGACGCTCGAGGCGCTCAGCGATCTCGTCAAGATCGGCAAGGTGCGGTACGTCGGAGCGTCGTCGATGCACGCCTGGGAGTTCGCGAAGGCCCTGCATCTGCAGAAGCAGAACGGCTGGGCGCGTTTCGTATCGATGCAGGACCACTACAACCTGCTCGCCCGTGAGGAGGAGCGGGAGATGATTCCGCTGTGCCTGGACGAAGGTGTCGGCACGATCATCTGGTCGCCGCTTGCCCGAGGCCGCCTCGCTCGCGGCTGGGACGACGCCAGGTCGACCGCGCGGTCCGAGACGGACGGCGCTTTCGCGGACATGCTCTACTCCCCGGAGCAGGAGGCATCCAACCGCGCGATCATCGACGCCGTCGGGCAGATCGCGGACAAGTATGGCGTCAGTCGCGCCCAGATCGCGCTGGCCTGGCTGCGTCGCCAACCGGTCGTCACCGCGCCGCTGGTCGGAGCCGGTTCGATCGGGCAGATCGACGAAGCGGTCGCTTCGCTGGACGTCGAGCTCGCGGATGACGACGTACAAGCTCTGCAGGCTCCCTACACGCCGCGCTACGACTGGCAGGGCATCTCCGACGAGGCTGAGCTGGAAGCCATCCGCCGGCGAGTCCCCGGAATGGCACTGCGATGACGACGATCATCCGTTCCGGCGCGGCTGCCCGCGCCGGGGGGCTCCTCATCTTCGTCGGTCCGCTGGTCTCCTGGGTTGCCGAGTTCATCACCGCGGCGGCCTGGCAGGACCCGCACTATTCGCCGCTCTACAACTGGGTCAGCCACCTCGGCCTGACCGGTCCGAGCCAGGTCGCCTTCGGGCAGGTCGGCAACTCCCCGCTCGGCGCTGTGATGGACGTCGGCTGGATCCTGTACGGCGTCCTCCTGATCGCCGGTGCCTTCCTCACCTTCGATCTGCGCAAGGGGGTTCGCCCGATCCTGATCGTTGCCCTCAGCATCATCGCGGGCATCGGAGTCTCACTCGTAGGCCTCTTCCAGGGCTCGAATGCGAACGTCGCCAACGGCCTGATCGCCTTCCACACCTTCGGCGCCCAGGGCGTGATGATCGCCGGCAACCTGATGGCCATCGCCGTCGGTGTGGCCGGTGCCCGTATCGGCCTGACGCGTGGACGCTCCGTCGCCAGTGCCTTGCTCGGCATCGCCGGCCTGGTCGGCTTCACGGTCTTCATGATCGACGTGTTCTCCGGCTGGATGTGGAACATCGGCCTGTTCGAGCGCTCGGCGATCTACCCGATCATGGTCGGCCACGTACTTCTCGGCTCCGGCCTGATCGCCGCCCGCCGCCGCGGCCGGCAGACTCTGACGTGGTGATTCGCGTATCTTGCCAGCAAGGCAAGACCACGATGGGATACGCATGGACGTCGACCTGCGCAAGCTGCGGTACTTCGTCGCCGTGGCCGAGGAGCTGCACTTCGGCCGGGCGGCGGAGCGACTGCACGTTGCTCAGCCCGCGCTGTCACGTCAGATCCGCGCGCTCGAAAGCGAGCTGAACGTTCAGGTTCTCCGCCGGGACCGGCGGCGCACCGAGCTGACCGCCGCTGGACGTCAGTTGCTGGACGACGCCCGCCCGCTGCTTGCTGCCGCCGCCGCATTGCAGCGGCGGGTGATCGAGGCCGCGCGGGAGAGTTCGACGTTCTCGCTCGCGTTCATGCCTGGCATCATCGTCACCACCTTTGTGCGCGTCTTCGGTGACCGGCACCCCGAGCTGCAGGTGCGGCTGGTGCGGACCACCTGGGACGACCAGATCGAAGTACTGCATGACGGCCGGGCCGATGTCAGCATCGTGCGGCTGCCGATCGACCAGCGTGGCCTCACCGTCCGGCCGCTGTTCGAAGAACCGCGGGTGGTCGTGCTGCGCGAGGACCACCCTCTCGCGGGCAAGGACTCGGTGGACATTGCCGACTTGGCATCCGAGCACCTTCTGCAGGATCCTGACGCGGTTCCCGAATGGCGTGACATCGCTGTGGAGCTACGCGACGGCACGGCCGAGCCGGTTCCCCGCATTCGCAGTATCGAGGAGAAACTCGAGCACGTCGCCGCCGGGTCCGGGATCTCGATCATCCCCGCTTCCACCGCCAGCTTCTATACCCGCAGCGACGTCGTACACGTCCCGGTTCAGGACATCGCCCCGAACCGGGTCTGCCTGGCCTGGATGGCAACCCGCGAGTCGCAGGCCATCCACGACTTCGCCGACATCGCCACCACCCTCGCCGCCGGCAACGAGGCCTAACGGCCGCGGCGTGAGATGTTGGCGGTGACGAACTCGGTCAGGTCACCGATCTCCGGACCGGCGACATCGTGACCCAGGCCGCGGTAGACACGGATATCAGCAGTCGCATGGGTTTCCAGCCAGCGCTCGGTGCGCTGGATGGCAGGGCTGGGAATGACCCAGTCGGTCTCGCCGCGTCCCCAGTAGACCGGCGGCCGGGTCGCGAGCAGGGCGGCGTCACCGGGTTGGTCGTCGCGTACGACGAAACCCGCAAGGCTCACGCCGTAAGCGAACCGGTCCGGAGCCAACCGCATCAACTGATGCACCATCGCGCCGCCCTGGGAGAAGCCGAGGAGGCCGATCGACGGCGCGTCGATGGTCAGCGTCCAGTCCAGAACGTCTTCGGCCGCCGCGTTCGCCACGGCGGGTTGCGGGTCGCCGATCGGGTTGCCCTTGCTGGGAAACCAGGCGTAGCCGCCCGCTTCCGGGATCCGCGCCCGGACCGACGCGACCACCAGCTCCCGCGGTAGCTCTGGCACGAGCAGCCGAAACAGGTGGGTTTCGTCGTAGCTCCAGCCGTGCAGCATCACCAGCACAGGCCGGTCGCCGCGGGCGTGCTGGGGTTCTGACCACAGCACAGCATCTCGATCCATTCCTGGTTTCACCGTGTAGTCATCTCCTTCGCCGACGACAGTGCCGCACCCGAGGACGCCGCGTCCAAGACCTGTTTCGGGCTCTGTGATGCCCAGCGGGTCATTCCGTGGCGGCATCACAGAGCGCCGAACAGGTCTTGGACGGCGGTGCTGGTTTCGGCGCATCGTCGAGGTGAAATCTGAGCAGAGGAGCTTTCATGAGGATTTTCCTGACCGGTGGGTCGGGCTACATCGGCCGTGCCACGATCACCCAGCTGGTCGAACAGGGGCACACCGTCGAAGCGCTCGCCAGGAGTGAGCGCGCCGAGGAAGCCGTGGTGTCCGCCGGGGCGTCCGCGATCCGTGGCGAGCTGACGGATCTGGACGTTCTGAAGGGCGCCGCGGCGCGTGCGGAAGCGGTGATCCACCTTGCCCAGGCAACGACTGGTGCCGAAGATCTCGCCGCGGCCGCTGCGATGCAGGACGGCGTGGGTGGTGGGCCGTACGTGCACACTGGCGGCACCTGGGTGTACGGCGACACCGACGGAGTGCAGGACGAGACTGCGCCTTGGAACCCACCGGGCGCGGTGGCGTGGCGCAAGCCCGTAGAGGACGCTGTGCTTGGACGTGCAGCTGACGGGGGCCACCCGGTCATCGTCCAGCCTGGCCTCCTCTACGGCGGCGACAACCGGTTGATCGATGTGTTCTTCACCCAGCCAGGCAAAGCGAACGGGGCCGTGGCTTACATCGGTGACGGCACCAATCACTGGGCGCTGGTGCATGTCGACGACGTCGCCGCCCTGTACGTCGCCGCCCTATCTGCCCCGCCCGGTGCGGTCTACGTTGGTGTGGGCGGGGTGAACCCGACCGCCAGGGAGGTCGCCGAAGCGGTAGCGCACGCGGCCGGCCTGGACGGCAAAACCGTTTCGATCACCCTCGCCCAGGCCCGTGCCGCAATGGGTCCCATCGCGGACGCGTTCGCACTGGACCAGCAGTTCACGCCGGCGAAGGCGCAGCGGGAACTCGAGTGGTCTCCCCGGCACACCGACCCGCTGGCCGTGCTGGCACAGGCCTGAGCTCCACCGCGCCGCAGCTACACGCCGGCGAAGGTGAGCGGATCGGGCAAGGTCTCGGGCGCATCGGTCTACGTGATCGCGTCGGCCGGGAGTTGACTGGAATTGCGGGCGAGATGGTCTCGCCGGCGTCTGTCATCCAGTCCCTCGGAGGTCCACGGTGTCTCTCGATTCCTACGTCACGCTCGGCCGGTCGGGCCTTCGGGTCAGTCCGTTCACACTGGGCACGATGACGTTCGGCGACGATTGGGGTTGGGGATCCAGCCCGGAGGAGTCGAAGGAGATCCTCGCGGCCTACCTGGACCGGGGCGGAAACTCGATCGACACCGCCAACCTCTACACCAACGGCCACTCCGAACAGATCATCGGCGACTTCCTCACCGGCCGGCCCGGCGTGCGCGATCGTCTGGTGCTCGCGACCAAGTTCTTCGGCAACCTGTACGAGAACGACCCCAATGGCGGCGGACCCAGCCGTAAGGCGATCGTGCAACAGCTGGAGAACTCGCTGCGGCGCCTGCAGACCGACTACATCGACCTGTACTGGCTGCACAACTTCGACCCGGTCACGCCGGTCGAGGAGACCCTGCGGGCCCTGGACGATCTCGTTGCCGCAGGCAAGATCCGGTACGTCGGGTTCTCCGACGTACCGGCCTGGGCCACGGCCGAGGCGGCCACGATCGCACGCCTGCGCGGGTGGAGCCCGATCATCGCGCTGCAACTGGAGTACTCGCTGCTGGAGCGGACCTCGGAGGGCGAGCTGATCCCGATGGCGCAGTCGCTGGGAATGGGCGTGCTGCCGTGGTCGCCGTTGCGCGGTGGGTTCCTGTCCGGGAAGTACTCCAGCACCAGTACCGCCGACGTCGACACGACGCGTGGCCGGGCGCCGAGCGAGACCGACTTCGTCGTCATCGACGCCGTCAAGGCCGTCGCCGACGAGCTGGGCGTGACCTCCGCACAAGTGGCCCTGGCCTGGTTGGCCGGCCGGCCCGCGGTGACCTCGATCGTGATCGGCGCGCGCCGGATGCACCAGTTCGAGAACAACCTCGGCGCCCTGGACGTCACGCTGACCGACGCCCAGCGCAGCCGGCTCGACGAAGTATCGACGCCGAAGCTCAACTTCCCGGCCGACAACAACCGCCTGCTGGCACCGACCCTGCAGTTCGCGGGCGCCACCGTGGACGGCCGCCCTTCGACAGTGTCCCCGTGGTTGAACGCCGCCGAGATCCGGTAGGAGACACGATGGCACAGCAGTTCGCAGGCAGGACGGCGTTCGTCACCGGCGGCGGCTCCGGCATCGGCCGCGCGACAGCGCTCGCGCTCGCAGCCGAAGGTGCGGTGGTGACAGTCGCCGGTCGCACCCGGGACACACTGGAAGAGACTGTGCGACTGGTGCAGGCCAACGGTGGAGCGGCCCGGCACGTTGTCGCGGACGTGTCCGACGAGTCCGCCGTCGAAGCCGCGATCCAGGTCGCGATCGGAGACACCGGACGGCTGGACATCGCGGTGAACAACGCCGGGTACGACGGGGAGTACCAACTGACCGCCGACTACTCGACCGCGATGCTGGACACGATGATCGCGATCAACATCCGCGGGGTCTTCCTGTCGATGAAGTACGAGCTCAAGCAGATGACGGCCCAAGGCTTCGGGGCAGTGGTGAACATGTCGTCCGGCGCGGGACTGGTCGGGGTGGCCGGCTTCTCCGGCTACACCGCGACGAAAGCCGCCGAGATCAGCATGACCAAGAGTTCGGCGCTCGAAGTTGCAGCGTTGGGGATCCGGGTCAACGCCCTGTGCCCGGGGCTGGTCGAGACACCGATGATCGCCACCATGGACCCTGCGACCGAGCCGATGAAGTCGATCCTCGCCGCGCACCCGGTCGGCCGGATCGCCCAAGCCGCCGAGATCGCGGATGCCGTGGTCTGGCTGTGCTCCGACAAGGCCGGATTCATCACCGGCGTGGCCCTGCCGATCGACGGCGGCTACACCGTTCCCTGATGCGCACGCGTCCAAGTACCGAACACGAACAAGGAGACTCCATGGGTGGCGGCACTGCGAAGTCGCTCGGAGCTGTTCAGAGCCTGATGGGTGCCGCCGTCGGACGGCTGTGGCGGCTGCCGGCCAGGCGCAACCGGGTGCGGGTCGAGCGGAAGATCGAGGTTCGGATGCGCGATGGCGTGACCCTGCTCGCTGATCACTACATCCCGGTGACGAGCGAGCCGGTGCCGACCATCCTGGTCCGATGCCCTTACGGCCGAGGATTCCCGTACGCCCTGCTGTCAGCTCAGTTGTACGCCGAACGCGGGTACCACGTCCTGCTGCAAAGCACGCGAGGCACCTTCGGGTCCGGCGGTACGTTCCGGCCGGCTGTCAGCGAAGCGGATGACGGCCAGGACACCGTCACGTGGCTCCGCACTCAAGAGTGGTTCGATGGGCGCCTCGCGACGGCCGGTGGTAGCTACCTCGGTTTCACGCAATGGGCGCTGGCGATGGATCCTCCGCCTGAACTGAAGGCGATGGTGGTCATGATCGGCGTACACGACCTCGCCGACGCCGCCTACCAGCAGGGCCCGCTCGACCTTTTCAACATGCTCAGCTGGTCCGACCTGCTGTCGCACCAGGAATCCGTCGGCTCGGTCGCCGGTCTGGTCAGGATGATGCGGGCCGAGCGCAGGCTGCGGGGCGCACTGGAACGGCTGCCGCTGCGCGGCACGATGGACACCCTGGGTGGAAAAGGCGCTCCCTGGTACGACGAATGGATCGACCACCCCGATGTCCACGACCCGTACTGGGAGCCGTTCCGCGCCACCGAAGCGTTGACACGGACAACGGTGCCGACCCTGCTGATCGGCGGGTGGCACGACTATTTCCTCCACCAGACCTTGGCGCAGTACCGATCCTTGCGAGCACACGACGTCGACGTCGCGCTGACCGTGGGGCCGTGGACGCACCTCACGGTCGACAACAAGATTTCGATGCCACAGGCAATCTCCTGGCTCGACACGCACGCCGCGGGGCGTGCTGCGAGAACGCGCGAAACGCCGATCCAGGTGTTCGTCGGCGGCGCCGAGGAATGGCAGGAGCACCAGAGCTGGCCGCCGGCAGACACTACAACGACCACCTGGTACCTGCAGGAGACGCAGCAGCTCACCCAGGCATCCCCCTCCGACGACACCGCGACCACGCAGTTCCGGTACGACCCGGCGGACCCGACGCCGTCAGTCGGTGGCCGCATCATGGCAACCAGCGGCGGAGCTCAGGACAATCGCAAGCTGGAGGCGCGGGCCGACGTACTGACCTTCACCACGGCGCCGCTCACCGAATCAGTCGAGGTGCACGGCCGGCCGGCGGTCGAGTTGTACCTGGCGTCCGACAACGTCAACGCCGACCTCTTCGCCCGCATCTGCGACGTCGGCCCCACCGGTCGCTCGATCAACGTCACGGACCGGATCGTCCGCTGCACTGAGCCGGACGTGACACCTGGCGAAGTCCGCAGGGTGGAGATCACGCTCGACCCCACGGCGCATCGGTTCAAGGCCGGGCACCGCATCCGGCTGCAGATCTCGGGCGGCGCGTTCCCCCGTTTCGCCCGCAACCCTGGGACTGGAGAGGCCCCCGGAGCGGCAACGGTGCTCGAACCCGTGACGCACACCGTCCACCACAACGTGGGCCGGCCGTCCAGCATCGCGCTACCCCTCGTGAAGCACTGACGCGCCCGTCAGCGGGAAACGTCCAGTGCTTCGACCGGGCCGGAAAGAGCGCCCTTGAAGTGCCGACTGTGGTCGTCTGCGAGGAGTTCGAGGTCGCCCTTCTCCAATGCGGCAACGATGTCGGCGGCCACGGTGGCTGGGTTGTTCTTCGGCCCGTCCAGCCCACTGACAAGGTTGGTGTCGGTCAGGCCAAGCTGGACACCGAGCACCTGCGTGCCTTGTGCGGACAGCTCCGCGCGCAGGGTGTTGGTGAACGAGATCAGTGCCGCCTTCGCGGCGCCGTAGGTTCCGGATCCGGGGAATCCGGCAATCCACGCGGTGAGTGAGTGGATGTTGATCAGCGCGCCTCCGCCGTTGGCTGCCAGCACCGTCGCGAAGGCCTTGGCGACCCGCAGCGGCCCGAAGGCGACGATCCCGAAAATGCGATCGACCTCGTCCTGGTCGTCCTCCAGCAGAGGGCCGAAGGTCATGATCCCGGCGTTGTTCACGACAATGTCGACGTCACTGGCGACGCGGGCAAGCTCGACGGCGGCCTGCGGATCCGCCAGTTCGAAGCTGACCGGGACGATCCTCGCGTCGTCCTGCGGCACCGGGTTCCGCGAGGTGACGTAGATCTTCGCGGCTCCGGCCCGGAGCATTTCGCGCACGATCTCCTGGCCGAGGCCTTGTTGCCCGCCGGTCACCAGAACGGTCGCGCCACTGACAGTGGTCATCACAGATCTCCTTGAGAGTGACATAGTCAAAAGTGCAGTTGCCTATGTCGTAAGACGGTAGCTAGTGCTGTTGACCGAGTCAAGTAGGGTTTACCTATGTCATGGGCGGCGACCGAGAGATTCAGAGCACGTCCTGCGCCGGCCGGTCTGGTCCTGGTGCAGGAGCTCGTCAACACGCACGCGGTCGTGCGCGACGGCGAAGATCTCCTGGCCGACCGGTCCTCGGCGCAGCGATGGCTGCGGAACGCCGCCCGGCAATGGGCCGAGGTCCACGGCCTCGCGGCTCCCGACCTTGCCCTGGACGAAACCGGCCTGCGGGAGTTGCTGGATCTGCGATCGACGGTGGCGGGTCTGCTCGCCGTACCGGCGGATGAGCGTCCCGAGGGCGTACCCGTGAACATCAAGGTGCGGGTCCGGGCGAACCTCTTGTCCGACGCGCAAGGACGAGTGGGCATCGAACCCGTGGGCACGGACAGCAGTTGGCTGGTGTCAGCGGTTTGGTCGGAGATCCTGCTGGCACAGCTGACCGGGACCTGGACCCGGCTCAAGCTGTGCCGCGAGCCGGGCTGCCGGTCAGCGTTCTACGACACCTCCCGAAATCGCAGCGGCCAGTGGCATGACGTGCACAGCTGCGGAAACATCAACAACCTGCGCGTCTCGCGCACCCGTAGGAAACAGTCGGCGCAGTAGCCCCGCTGGTTCCTCAGCTCAGTGGCTTGAGGGTTCTGGCGGAGTTCCAGAGGACGCCGCGGTTGAGTCGGTCCGGGTAGGCGTCGACGACCGCGTTGTAGAGCTCCAGCGTGGTGTGGGTGCGGGCGGCGATCGCGGCGAAGTCTTGCAGGTAGCGGCGCGTTTCGGCGATCCATTGTGGGCTGTCGTTGCCGTCGGACGGTTTGTGCCCCGCGACGACCACCCTGGGGTTCAGCGCGGAGATGGTGTCGAGTGCGCCCAGCCAGTTGTCGATTCCCTCGGTGCCGGATTCGACGAGGTAGGGGTGGATGTTGTCGTACACCGCGTCGCCGGCGACGGCCAGGCCGAGCGACTCGACGTACAGGGCGGTGGTGCTGTCGGTGTCGGTGTGCCCGAGGTCGATGACGGCGAGTTCCTCACCGTCCAAGGTGAGTGGAGCGTCGAGCGGCTCGGCGATCACGGGCTTCTCGGTGAGCTGACCGGGAAAGCGCGGCTGCCAGAACTCGTCGTACCAGCGTGGCTTGAGCTGCTGCCGCATGACGTCGACGACGGCAGCCGACGCGACCAACCGGGCGCCCGGGAACCGGGCCAGTACCTCTGCCGCGCCGAAGAAGTGGTCGCCATGGCCGTGGGTGATGAAGATCGTGGTGAGTTGCTTGCCTTTGGCAGCGATCCATTCGGCGAGGTCGTGTCCCTCCGCACGGGTCATCAAGGCATCGACCAGGACAACCTCGTGCTCCCCGGAGATCAGCGTCGCGGTCGTCGGTGACCACATTCTGCGGGTCTCACCCGGTGGCAGGTCCGCGGAGACGACGGGCTTCGACGGTGCGACATACGTGGTGTAGCTGAGCATGTGTGCTCCTCGGGTCGGACGGCTTGGTTGCCGTAGACCCAGAGTCCGGCGCTCGCGCACCTGTCAGAAGGGCGGGACTTCCTAGGTGCGCGGCTCCCAGGAAGTCCCCAGCCGGGTGAGTGCCTCGGCACTCGGGCTACCCGGTTCGGCGGTGCCGACCAGCAGTTGCAGGCCGGGCGCCGCTCGGACGTCGAAGGTTTGGTAGGTCAGCTCGATGCGGCCGACGACCGGGTGGAAGAAGATCTTGTACGCCCGGCTGAAGCCCCGTGCCGTCTGGTCGTTCCAGATCTCCGCGAACGCCGGTGACGTGGCCAGCAGATCACTCACCAGCTCCTGGATCCCGGGATCGTCGGGGAAGGTCCCCGCGTTCAGCCGGACGGCATGCACAGCACGGGTCGCGACGGCCGTCCAGTCCCCGAAGATCCGAGCCGCCTCAGGGTGCTGAAACATCATCCGGAGCATGTTGGTCATCCCGAACGGCGCAAGCAGCGCCTCGGCAATCCGGTTGGCCGCGAGGATCTCGTACGCCGGGTCGAGCACGTACGCCGCAGCCGCCGGGAAGTTGTCGAGCAACTGGAGCAGCGACGGATGCACGCTGTGGCGGCCAGCCCCGAGCACAGGCGTCGGCGTCAGCCCGGCCAGCCGGAAAAGGTGGTTGCGGGCATCGATGTCGAGCCGGAGAGCGTGCGCGATCCCGTTGAGAACCTGCGCTGACGGGTTGCGTTCACGCCCCTGCTCGAGACGGGTGTAGTAATCCGCACTAACCACGGCCAGTACGGCGACTTCCTCCCGCCGCAGACCCGCAACCCGGCGATCACCACCGACAGCCAGCCCGACGGCCGCCGGCTCCACACCGGCCCGTTGCGCCCGCAGAAAATCCCCCAACCCACCGCTCTGCACGGCATCCACAGTACTGCTCAGGCGAGGGGACTGAGGGTGGACGGGTGCGCGATCTGGGGTTGAGTCGGTTGGGCTATTTCGTGTCGTCGTCGAAGCGTGGGCGGGTGGGGTGTGGGTCGCGCAGGTGTCCGTTCTCGGTTCCGGTGGTCTGGTAGGTGGCGGGGGTTCCGGTGATCTCCAGTGCAGCGCGCGGGACCAGTACGTTGACCGAGAACGCCGATCCGCTGTGGCGCTGGCATTCTCCGCAGTGGCACAGGACCACGGCTTCGGGGTCGGCGTCGAAGCGATAGCTGATCGGCCCGCACAGGCAATGCCCGGTCCGCTGACGGTTGACGGTCTGGAGGTGGCCAATGCTGAAAGGGGGCATGGCTCAGGCGCTCCTTGGGAAGGCATGCTTCTTCCCGGCGACCACTGCTGCGGCGGCGATGAACAGGCTCGGTGAGCTACCGAAGGCGAAACCCCAGGCGCCGGCCGCGATGTAGACCAGTACCGGGATGCCGGAGAGCAAAGCCAGCGCCGGCACGCTGATCGCGAACAACAAGGTGCTCCCGACAACGAGTTTGCGCAGGTGATGATCGATGTGAGTACCGACCACCAGCACACTCAGCACCGAGGTCATGCCGAACGTGAACAAGACCCAGCCGGCTTGGCCGGCCATATCGGCGTACCCGAGGAAGTCCGTGATGTAGGTGTAGAGGATGTTGTGCGCCACCACGTACGCCGTCAGTGCGAGCAGGATGACGCGGAACCCTGGAAGGACCAGCACCGGCGCCACTTCGAAGGTGGCGGCCGCTGCGAGGTCACCCAGCCGATCATCCGCGGATGACGTTGCAGCCGACCACGTTCTCGCAGCCTTCACCCAGTTGCGCCCGCTCGCGCGTTGCATGGTCAAGAACGTCGCGCAGTCGCGGTCCTGACGCAGGGCCGTTCGACTTCGTTCGAATTCGACATCGGACCGCCCCGGAGCGGCCATCCTTGGGCCATAACCCCTGCCGAAAGGACTGTCGATGCTCCGATTCGCCGCTGCCGTCGTTACCTTCGCCCTGGTCACGCTCGGCGGTGCAGCCGTCACCGCGACTCCGGCCGCTGCCGCGATCAGCCCGCCGTCGGGCTGCCGGTACTTCACCACCGACTTCGGGCAGACCTGCTACGAGTGGGAGGGCGACGACCAATGGGTGCGGGACCTGGACGCGAACGGCTGGACCACGATCGTCGAGGTCGAGACCAACTACGGCAAGTTCCGCGAGTGCGATGCTCCGGCCTCCGCGGACGGCTGGCGGGAATGCGGCTACGACCACGAGGAGAAGAAGTGCGTGCGCTTCCGGCTGGTGGAGCGCAAGGGCGTCTCGACCAACCGAATCTCCGTCTGGTCGTTGTTCTACAGCACTTCCACCGGCAACGAATGTGGCTTCGACACGTGACTCCTGACTGCCTACCGACTCCCGTTCAGTGAAAGGTCCCCTCGATGACTTTGCTCTCCCGCACTCTCGGCGCCTTCGCCGGAGCTGCCCTGCTCGTGGTCGGCGGTGCCACCGCGGCCTCCGCATCACCGACGGCTGTAGCGGAGGAACCGCCGTACAGCGAGGTGAAGTGCCTGAACTCCGAATACGCTTCCACGTGCTTCCAGTGGGTCGGCGACGACCAGTGGATCATCGATCGCGAGGCCAACGGCTGGGCGGCGGTCGTGCATGTGCAGACGAACTACGGCAAGAACGTGGAATGCAAGGCCATGCCTGCCGCCGAAGGCTGGGCGCTCTGCTTGTTCGACCACGAGGAAGGCAAGTGCGTCCGGTTCAGGCTGTACGAACTCAAGGACGACGTGAAGCGCAAGTACACAGCATGGTCGCCGTGGTACGGGACGGAGTACGGCTCGCTCTGTTAACCGTCGATCGCAGCCAGGGCGGCTGAGGCGCGCTCCTGCTCGTAGCGGTCGTCGATGTTCTTGGCGTCCTGGAGAGCGATGCTGTGCTGCTCGATCGCCTCAGCAGTCCGGCCGGCAGCCCTGAGTGCATGTCCGTAGTCGTTGCGGACCTCGATGACGACCGATCTGCTGCCGAGCCGGTCCGCGAGATCCAGCGCCTGCTGGTGGAACTCGATGGCCTGCTCGGCTCGGCCGGCTGCCCGGTGCAGCCGGCCTAGTCCGTTCAGGCTGTCGCTCTCTGCGTTGGCGAAACCGATCCGCTGGGCGAGGCTGTGGGCGTGCCGGTAACCGGCCTCGGCCTCGGTCAGCCGACCGAGCGCCTCGTGGGCCGAGGCCACGTTGACGAGCGCGAACGACTCTTCGAAGGTCTCGGTGCCGAGCTTGCGGCTCAGCTCCAGACCGAGCTCGAACCGTTCGAGTGCTTCCTCGGGGCGATCGAGGCGAAGCAGTGCCCAGCCCTGCCCGCCCAGCGCGGTGGTGGCGCCGTTCAGGTTGCTCTCGGCCTCGAACAGCTCCTGGGCCTGCCGCTGACAGTCCAGGGCCGCCAGGTAGTCACCGAGCCGGTAGTGGCCGAGGGCAACGTTCGACAAGCCGCTCGCCTCACCGACCCGGTTACCTGCCCGGCGGGCGAACTCGAGGGCCTCCTGGTACGCCGCCCGGCCGTCGGCGTACCGGCCGAGTCGCCAGTAGACCGTGCCGAGATAGTTGTACGCGCGGCCGCGCTCGCGATCGTCGGTGGCACAGCGGATCGCGGTCAGGTGCAGGGTCTCCGCGCCGCTGAAGAGGCTCGCCGTCTGGAAGTAGTAGATGAGCAGGCTCGACAGCGCGACCGCGTAGTCACCCCGGCCGTGGTCAGCCGCGTAGAGGGCCGAAGCGATGAGGTTGTGGCGCTCGGCATCGAGCCAGCCGCGGCCTTCGTCTCGATCGCAGAAGTGTCTTGGTGACCGGCCCGCCTGCTGGGTGAGCTCGATGCGTTCCCGGTCGTGCGGCGCATAGGCGACTGCGGCCGACGCGGCCGTGCGCTGGTAGTACGCGTACAACCCGTCGAGCGCAGTACGCCGTACTGATGGTGGATCTTCGTCGTGGGCTTGGTCGGTGGCGAGTACCCGGACGAGATCGTGCAGCTCGTACCTGTCCGCGGTGCTGTTGTCGAGCAGGTGCATCTGGACCAGAAGGGTCATGAGCTCGACCGCTTCGCTCAGCGGGACTTCTGCGAGTGCAGCACCGGCGTGTACGTCGAAGTCGCGTCCCGGGTGCAGCGCCAGCAGACGGAGCATGCGGGCGGCCGGGATCGGGAGTGCCTGGTACGACAGATCCAGCGAGGCTGCGACCCCGCTGTCGAGTCGCAGTCTGGCCCGGTGTTCGAGGAGGCGCTCCAGATGGTCTGCGAGTGTCCAACCGGGCTGCGACTTGATCCGTCCGGCGAGCACGGCCAGTGCGAGCGGCAGGTGGCCTACCAGTTCGGCGATGCGGATCGCCGAGGTGCGGTCGTCGTCCACGACCGCACCAGCCGCCTGTCGGAGGTAGGCCAGCGACTCCTCGGGGTCGAAGACCTCCAGGCAGATCCGCTGGGCTCCGGTCAGCCTGCGGCGACTCGTCACCACCGTGACGCACCCGGGCCCGTCCGCGAGCAGCGGTTCGAGCTGGTCGTCGGACGCCGCGTTGTCGAGCAGTACGACGACCTTGCGATCGCCGGTCAGTTCGCGGAACAGCGCCGATCGTGCCGCCAGGTCGAGGCCGTGGATCCGGCTTCCCGGCACGCCGAGCCGACGCAGGAACCCTTCCAGGACGGCGGCCGGATCGGCCGGCGGGCGATCCGGGTCGTATCCACGGAGGTTCACACCCAACTGCAGCTCGGCGGCCGGTAAACGACGAACCAGCCGGCGAGCCAGCGTCGTCTTACCGACGCCAGGCATCCCCTCGATCAACAGCATCCGCCGGCCGGCGGTTCGGTCATCGAGTGCGGTCAGCGCGGCGTCGAGGGTCTCGGATCGGCCGACGAAGAGGCCGTCGGTCTCTGGCTCGACCGAGTCCTCGATCCGGACCACGGCGGCTTCGGCCGCCAGGCCCGCCACCACCTGGTAGGCCTGGCGCCATTCCGCGACCCTCGCCTCGTCAGCCGCCCGCGACTCGTCGGCCAGCAGGGCACGAGCGATGTCGACGACCAGTTCGGCGTCGAGCCGACGACGTCCGGGCGCCAGGCAGCGGTAGACGGTGTTGAACGCAGGCAGCTCCGCGACACCGCGTGCCTGCCTGGACAGCACTACGCGACGATGGAGTTCCCGGTACGACAGACCGGACCACGTCTGCAACGAGCGCAACCGCGAGCTGAGCTCGTCGAGCGTTCGCACACCGCCAGGCCCCGGCGGCTCCCCAGGGGCGCCCACCGGCCGAATATTAGTCCCTCTGTCCCCTGCTCGTCCGACGGTGCAGCGTCTTCTGCTGACTCCCTGTGGGCGTTAGCCTTCGGGCAGACTCGGCCGGTCCGCTCGGACCGGGCCGTGACACCGCCCCGAGGAGAACGTCATGCCTGTTCCGCTCCGCCTGTCCCGCTCCCGTCGGAGTCTGACCGCCACCGCGCTGGCCGCCAGCGCGCTGTCTGTCGGTGTGCTGCTCTCCGCGGCGGGAGTGTCGACCGCTGCCGAGGCGCCGCGGCGCGACTATGTGCAGGTCTACGCGAACAATGTGGAGAACCTGAAGACGATCGACGCCAACTGTCCGGGGGACTGGCACGACCTCGTCTTCGCGATGAAGCGCACCGATCCCGCCCCGGACATCTTCCTGGTGCAGCAGATCAGCAACCGCGCGGAGCTGACCCTGCTGGTCAGCACGATGGAGGCCAAGCTGAATCGCAAGTACACCGGCCGGATCGCGAACCCCGAGCCGCCGGAACAGCCGGCCCGGTGCGACGGCGAGAAGAAGCAGCAGACCACGGCGATCATCTTCGACACCGACCGGTTCAACGTGCTGCAGGCGGACACCTGGTTCGCCGACCGGGACGGCGCCGACGGGTGTGTGAACACCGGCCAGAGCCGGGCGGAGGCGTTGCGGCTCAAGCTCCACGACACCCTGGCCGACAAGGACATCACCGTCGCGTCGACGCACTGGCCGACCAACAACAGCGGCGGCCACCCGTGTGCCGCCGAGAACGCCCGCGAGGCGTCCGAGAAGGTCGCCGGCTGGGGCGGCGACCTGATGATCTGGGGCGGGGACGCGAACATCACCGCCGGCAATCCGGGTGACTGGAAGGCCTGGTACCAGCAGACGAACGGCGACCTCGGCGGCAGCGTCGGATTCCGCGACGTCATGTACGACCACTGCGGCAAGGTGACTGCTCCGCGCGGGGAGTGCCTCGGCAACAACTGGACGATCGGCGGCAGCAACCGCATCGACTACCTCTGGGCGAAGAAGCCCAACGGCCTGCCCGCGACGACCGCCGTACACACCGTCACCTTCGAAGAAGCCGGCCAGGCCGACGCCTTCTACACCGGCTCCGACAACCCCGCCAACTACTCCGACCACCGCGCCGTACGGGCCCGCATCCACTACTAGCACCCTTTAGTGACGGTGTCACAGGAACCGGCTCCGCGTTGTCTATCAACACGAATCGTTGATTTCACCGAAAGGGGCCGGAGATGCTGGAAAGGTTCAAGGACTTCAGTACGGCGAATGTGGCGGATGCCTGCCAGCGATTGGGAGTGCCTGTCCGGGCGGTATCGCTGAAAGCAGCCGTCGGTGAGCGCGTTGCCGGCCGGGTGCTCCCGGTTCAGCACTCGGGCAGCTTGGACGTCGTCTTCGAGGCGATCAGTTCGGCGAATCCAGGCGACGTGATCGTCATCGACAATGGCGGCCGTCGCGACGAAGGCTGCTTTGGTGACCTGCTCGCGATCGAGGCCGCGTTTGCCCAGGTGTCAGGTGCTGTCATCTGGGGCGTGCATCGTGACACGGCCGGCCTGAGGAAGGTCGGGCTGCCGGTCTTCAGTCTTGGCGAAGTACCGACGTACCCATGGCGCCACGGCCCTGCCCCCGCCGATGCGTTCTCGACGGCAACTGTCGGAGAGTGGCAAGTAACCCGCGAGGACGTTGTACTGGGTGATGAGGACGGTGTGCTCTTCATCCCGGGTGATCGCGTGGACGAACTGTTCGCCCTGGCCGAAGCCATCAAGAAGAACGAGGACCGTCAGATCGATGCGGTCCGGGCAGGCCACTCGCTCCGCGAGCAAATGAAGTTCGAAGAATACTTGAAGCTGCGGGCCGCCGATCCTTCGCTGACGCTCCCCGGTTACCTCCACAGCCTCGCAGCCGCCGCCAAGGAGTAACCGCCGGCTCCGATAGGTTGATCCTGTGGACGAGCCGCTCATCGCACGGGGATTCTGGGGGCCGCGGCAGGAGACGCCGGATCGGGTCGCCGACAGGTTGCTCGCGTTTCTCGCCGGGCTGGACGAAGTGGTCGGGGAGAGTGTTCGGTGGTCGTCTCCCGAGTCTGCGGGGCAGTCGCTCGCCGAGCCGGAAAATGCCCGGCGAGTGATTGCCGACGCGTTCCGGGCGAACACCGATGCTCCGCATCTCGGGATCAATCAGGCGTACGACGGGAGTGGGCAGCGGGTCCGCAAGTTCCGGATCAGCATGGGCGTGGGGCGATACTCCGAATCCCCGAACGCGCACAACTCGTTCGTGGTGCGGTGGGTCGGGCCCGAGACGCTCGCGGACCCGATCCTGCGCCGGGTCGTCACGGCTTGGGATCCCGACTGGGGCAATGTGACCTCACGATCCCTCAGGGACGCTCTGGCCGGGCTGCAACCTGCTGCGCAGCCGGACGTCGGGTACCCGAACTACCTCTCCGAGGGCAGAGCGCAGGCATTGCCGGGTAGTTTGGAGCAGCAGGTGGTCAAGCTCGACGAGGGCGGCGTCATCATCGGCTCGGGTGATAGCGGCGACCTCCTGTCACTGGAGAAGACCGCCGAGTTGCTCGGGCCCAGCCCGGCCTTCGCCCCGACGCCGACATCCCGCAGCAAGTTCTAGCCGCGGCCTGCCCCGATGGTCGACCTCAGTCGCTCAGCTGCTGGTCTTCAGCTGGTGCTGGGTGTGCAGTTTGGTGAGCCAAGCGGCGAAAGCGCGGAGGTCTTCGACGTTGTTCTGGGGAATGTGGAGTTTGGTGCCGCGGGCCGAGGTGATGGTCAGGTAGGGGGCAGCGAGGCTGCTGGTGGGTGTCACGAGAGTGGTGCCCTCGAACTCGGACCACGGGATCTGCCGCCACCAGGCGAAGCGGATGCCGGCGGCGTTCACGGTCACTCGCGGATGGCCGAAGAGGAACAGAACGGCGAGCGCGAAACAGACGGCGGCGAGTACGGCGAGTAGGGCCACCCGGATCGTGAACCAGGTATCGCGGGTATCGAGGTCCCGGACGACGGAGACGATCGGGATGCCGGCCATCGTCAGCACGACAATCAGCCCGCCGAAGGCCAGCGCGCGCCGGACCGCGAAGACCACTCGGCCGGAACGGTGCATCTCCGCGTCCCAGGCGTCGATGTCCTGATTCCCCATCACCATGTGTCGATCCCTCCGCGGCGGAAGCGTACTTGTCCGTGTCCGGCCGCCCGACGAGGACGGTCACGAGATCGTAACCGGTTGGGAGAACACTCCCGCGACCCGCGCTTCCCTGTCGCTGCCTGGTTCGCAGCGAACCAGCAGCCCCCAGCACAACAGCGGGAGGGTATTGAGGCCGAAGGCAACGTATTCGATGCCTTTCGTCCCCCGACCGGCGGGGCGATTCCGGCCGACCGGCGGGGCCGGTACCGCACGCCGCCGGATGGCTCGCCACTCGACCGCACGCGAGGTTGGTCGTATGACAGAAACGCAGTCGTCACAGGACACGACAGCCCGGCCGGAGACCTCCGCTGTTCCACCGCCGGATCCCTCGACCGCACGGCTGGTCGGTGTGGACCTGGCCCGTGCACTGGCGGTGTTCGGCATGTACACCGTGCACATCGGCCCACCGTTGTCCGCCACCCACGGCGTCGGCCACTGGGTTCGGTACCTGGCGGATGGCCGCTCCTCGATCCTGTTCGCCACGCTCGCCGGGTTCTCCCTGATGCTGATCGCCGGCCGCCGGGAACCGAAGGCCGGCCTGGCAGGACGGCAGGCGAAGGCACGGATCGCGATCCGTGCCCTGATTCTGGTGGTACTGGGCAGCGCGATGGCGATGGCCTACGGGGATGTCGTGATTCTCGCCTTCTACGGCGTCTACTTCCTGCTGGCGCTGCCGCTGGTGCGGCTGCGAGCCCGGACGCTCGCGATCATCGCGGTGGTCCTTGCAATGGTCACGCCGCAACTCGCGTTCGTCCTGCGATGGTTGCTGACCGAGCCGGTCCAGCAGATCATCAACACCTACGACCCACTCGAGCGGATCAGTACCGTCGGCGTGCTGGACCTGTTGCTCACCGGCTTCTACCCGACCATCACCTGGATGCCGTTCGTCATCGCCGGTATGGCGCTTGGCCGCCTCGATCTGGCCGCCCGTGCCGTGCAGCGAGGCCTGGCACTTCTCGGGCCCGCACTCATCGTGGTCGGGTACGGCACATCCTTGGTCGTGGGCGGCAGGAATGCATTGAAGAGCACCGCGGAAGCGGGGTCGTCGTCCTTCAGTTCCGGAGCGGCGCCGATGGACATTGGATCGTTCGAGCCCCAGCGGACGGCCGGGGAGTTGTTGCTGGCCGGGCCGCACAGTGGCACGACGTTCGACATCATCGGCAGCCTGGGTGTCGCCATCACGGTGATCGTCTGTGCGACCGTGGCGATGGATCGGCTGCCGCGACTGCGCCGCCTGGCGAAGCCGGTCATCGCCGTGGGCACCATGTCGCTGACGGCCTACGTAGGCCACTTCGTGGCACAGTCGGCGCTGTCCGTACCCGCAGGCGGCGGGAACGGCGTCCAGCACTCGTGGGTACCGCTACTCCTGTTCATCCTCGGGGCGACCGTGTTCGCCGCGATCTGGTCCCGCTTCTTCCGGCGCGGACCGCTGGAGTACTTGCTCAACCTCGCCACGAAGCCGGCGAAGTACGTCCGCTGACAGCGCGGCTGGGCTGCCCGGCTGTACCAGGCGGTCAGGACGGCGAACTGCCCGCGGATGCAGTCCCGGGACTGATCATCGACTACATCGCGCCCAGCCTCGACACGACCATCCACGCGATCTCCAGCATGATCCACCTCTTGGCGGCGAACCCGGACCAATGGAAGCTGCTGCGCAACGATCGGACCCTCGTGCCACACGCCATCAACGAGGTCCTGCGGCTGGAGTCACCGATCCAGCGGTTCAGCCGATTGTCCACGACAGACGTGACGATCGAAGGACACATCGTGCCCGCCGGTTCCCGAGTGGTCCTGCTCTACGGGTCTGCCAACCGGGACGAGCGCAAATACCCTGAGCCCGACCGGTTCGACGTCGCCCGCCGCCCCAGCGATCACCTCGCTTTCGGCCGCGGTGAGCACGCCTGCGCCGGGATGAATCTCGCCCGCCTCGAGATGACCGCAGTGCTGGACGCGCTGCTGGACAGGGTGACCGGACTCGCTTCGGTGGAAGTGGAGTGGGAGGTGAACAACACGCTGCGCGGACTACGCAAGCTGGTCGTGCGTGTCCAGACTTCCTGACCATTCGGCCGAATGGTCGATGCCGCGCTCAGTCCTGAAGGACTTGTCCACGACAGCACACGGACCTGGCCGGGGTTACTCAAGTTGCACTGGGGGGCGCGAGCTGGATGGCTCGATCAGTTCCAGCAGGTTGCCTTCGGGGTCTTTCGCGTAGGCGAATCGTGCGCCTGCGCGGACGGCGGGAGCGGGAGCAGAGACCTCAGCCGCTCCGGCGGAGAGCATCTTCGCGTAGATCTCGTCCAGTCGGTCGACATAGACAGCCCAGTGGAAGTAGCCCTGGGTTCCCGCACCGTCGAACGCGTCGGCATATTCCTGCGTCGCGGAGCCGGCGCGTTCAACCAGTTCGATCTTCAGACCGTCGGGACTGCGGAGGATCACCGTCCGGATGCCGGCCTCGGGCAAGGAGAACTCTTCCTCGGCTTCGGTGAGACCGAGAGCCACTGCGTAGAACTGCCTCTGCGCGTCGAGATCGGCAACCGACAGCCCGACATGATCGAACGTCAAGGTCATAGTTGTTCCTCCAAGGTAAACGCTATTCACCACGACTGTACCTCACTTGGTGAATAGCGATAACCTCCTGGCATGGTCGAGGCACGCCGAGCGTCGGGGCAGCATCATGGTGATCTTCGACGAGCCCTGGAGGACGCAGCGTTAGAGCTGATCCGTACGAGCGGGTTGGCCGGCTTCACCCTGGCGAATGCGAGCCGGAAGGCGGGAGTCAGCGTCGCGGCTCCTTTCAAGCATTACGCCAATAAGGAGGCCTTACTGGCGCAGTTGGCGATGCGCAGCTACGACGAGCAGGCGCGTCGGTTCGCTGTCGCGCTGGCCGGCGAGATCTCACCGCTCGAGCAACTGGTGGCGTTCGCTCGGGCCTATGTGCAGTTCGCGATCGAGGAGCCTGCTCTGTTCGAGCTCGTGTTCGCGGCCGGCATCGACAAGGCGGCCTTTCCGGAGCTCGATCGTGCGGGTGCGCGCCTCAGTGAGCTGCTCATCGCGCCTGCCTCACGTCTGCGATCCGACCGGCAGCAGGCCCTGGCGCTTGTTCATGCTGTTGCAGCGTCGTCACACGGCTACGCGGTGTTCCTCCGCGAGGGCGTGTTCGGCAACGGGACGATCGCAGACGACATCGCGATCGCAGGAGCCGAAAGTACGGCGCGCGCCCTGGCCCTAGTGGATCTCGGCTCGTCCTGACGTTCGCTCCTGCGACAGCGGCTCTCGGCGGCGCCACGCCCACAGTGTTCGCGCGCTCTTTCATCGCTTGCCGCCAGGGGACGGTGTCTGCAGGGAATGCGGCTTGGAGGCCTCACGAAGTCTGTACCGCCGATTCACCTGCCCAGCTGGCGGCGCAGCCACGCCGTGCGGGCAGCGATCGCGTCCCTGGAGATCGCAGCGGACGGTGCCACGACGTCGAACCCGTGGTAACCGCCGGGCCAGACGTGCAACTCACCGCGGCCCCCGGGCTGCCACAGGCGGCTCGCGAAGGCGACGGACTCGTCCCGGAATGTCTCGGCCGAGCCGACGGGGGACGGTGCGGTGACGTGAGTGGTCATGGGGTTCCTCGTCGTCGTGACTCATCGGGTGTTTCTGAGGGTGGTCTCGGACGGGCCATTGGCTCAGACGGTCGGGACCGTGCCGCCGTCGATGACGTACTCGGCGCCCACGATGGCCGAGGCGCGGTCCGACACCAGGAACCCGACCAGGTCGGCGATCTCCTCGGGCTGGGCGAACCGCCCCAGGGGAACCCCGCCGAGGGAGTCGTAGATCGTTTGCTTGGCGGCCTCGCGGGTGAGCCCGTTGCCCGCGGCGATCCGGTCCACGAACCGCTCGTAGGCCTCGGTCTCGATGCCGCCGGGGCTGATCGCGTTGACCCGCACGCCGCGCGGTGCGAGCTCGTTGGCGAGGCCCTTGCTGTACGTGCGCAGCGCCGCCTTGGCTGCCGCGTACGCCAGCGACGCGTCGTACTGCGGTAGTTCCCGCTGGATCGAGGTGAAGTGCAGCACCACACCCGACCCGGTCCCGGCCATCGCCGGCAGGAGGGCGCGGTCGAGCCGCACCGCACCCAAGAAGTTCAGGTTCAGTTCGGTCAGCCACTGCTCTTCGGTGATGACCGCGAACCCACCCGACGGCGTCGAGGCGCCCCCGACGACGTGCACGAGGACGTCGAGCGCGCCGACGGACTCGGCGATGCGGTCCGCCACGAGCTGCGCGCCATCGACGGTCGACGTGTCCGCCTCGATGAACCGGTCGGGGCGGTCGTACCCGTCGGGCATCGTCCGGGCCGTCGTCCACACCTCGGCGCCCATCTCCCGCAGGCGGGTGACGACGGCCTTGCCCGAACCCTTCGACCCGCCCGTAACGAGCGCGTGGCGGCCGTCGAGGCGGTCACGTTCTTTGCTGGACATTCTTCCTCTTCCTGCTGACGGTTCGGTGGTGTGCGGTCGGACTCAGGCCTCGTGGTTGGCGATGACGAGCTCGGCCACGAGGTTGCCGCGGAGGGTGAAGCGGTAGTCCAGGTCGGCGACGCCGCCCGGGAATGTGCCCTCGAGGCGCAGGGTCACCACCCAGTGGTCGTCGTCGACGCGGCGGGCGCCGATCTGCTCGGTGGTGTACTCGAACTCGGCGCCGGCGTCGCGCAGGAACGCGTGCACCTCGTCGCGGCCCCGGAAGGTC
>NZ_JBHJQQ010000003.1:0-894980 GCF_042262745.1 Kribbella sp. NPDC056345
TGTTCGTAGAGCTCGGCGTGTTCGTAGAGCTCGGCGTGTTCGTAGAGCTCGGCGTGTTCGTAGAGCTCGGCGTGTTCGTAGAGCCCGGCGTGTTCGTAGAGCCCGGCGTGTTCGTAGAGCCCGGCGTGTTCGTCGAGCCCGGCGTGTTCGTAGAGCCCGGCGTGTTCGTAGAACCCGGCGTACTCGTCGACCCCGGCGCGTTCGTCGTACCCGGCGTATTCGTCGAGCCCGGCGCGTTCGTCGTACCGGGGGTGCCCGAGTGAGCCGCGGGTGCCTGGGGCGTGTTGGTGCCTGTGTCGGCGTGCGTCGCCGGCGCGGACGGGCTGTCCACGTTCGGCGTGTTCACCGACGGTGTGTCCACGGATGGGGTGTTCACCGACGGTGTGTTCACCGATGGGCTGTCGACCGAGACGTTCGGGGTGTTCACCGGGGCGTGCGTCGAGGCGTTGCCCACGTTCGGGGTGTCGACCGACGGGACGTCGACCTTCGGCACGCCCTGCATCTTGAAGGTGTCGCCGACGATCGGGATCTTCGCAAGCCCGCCGGTGACGTCGGCGACCTTCGGGATCTTGTTGACCAGGCCGAGCGCGCCGTCGTGCAGCGCCATCCGGCCGACCTGCAGCTTCTCCGCCATCCCGGCGACCTTCGTCACCGCCATACTCGCGGCACCGAACTTGCCGGCCATCGCCGCGGTCTTCACCGCGCCCGCCGTACCACCACTGGCCACGGTCGCGACCACGTTGGTGAGCGCCATCCCGAACGCCTTCGCCGGGTTCTTCGCCCACTCGTCCCAGGCCACGAAGCCCTTGAGCATGCCCTCACCCATGGTGAGGCCGGTCTCGCCCCACTCCTTGACCCAGTCGGGCCGGGTGTCCTGGCCGGTGAGCTTGTCGAAGCCCCACCAGGCGAGCTGGTACGGCGCTGTGACTATCTGCCCGACCATCGTGCCGAGCCCCACCCAGGCGGCCCCGGCGTCGTCCCAGGTCGGGATGTCGTAGCCCAGGTTCTCCTTGGCCCAGTCCTTGAGCCCGGGAATCATGCCGAGCAGCGGCAGCACCGGGATCAGGGTGAGGATGCCCTCGATGGTCTCGCCGACCACCGTCGCGACACCGACGACGAAGTCGACCGGCGCCATCACGATGTCCTGCCAGAGCGGGCGATCGCGCTCCTCCGGCGTACCCCAGGCCGGCGGTGGCGGGTCACCTTCCTGCTTCTTCGGCTCCGGCGCCTTCTCGCCCTCCTTGACACCCGTCTTCGGGTCCCAGGGCTTGCCACCGTGCAGCTTGACGATCTCGTTGGCCGCGGTGAAGCAGAGGTTCGGCAGTTCCTCGTTCACGATCCGGGTGACGTCAGCAACCATCCGGTTGTTGTCGTCGATCATGTCCTGGTCGTTCTGCCACTCCGGGTTGCCGTTCTTGCGGCGGTGCCAGGTGTGGGCCTCTTCGCGGATGTTCTTCAGCGTGCCGAGCCGGCCCCGGACCTCGTTGGCGAGGTTCTCCAGATGCTTCGACATCTTCGGCAGGCTGGGCCCGAAGTCGGTCAGGTTCTTCTGAACCTTCCGCGTCGAGTTGACCAGCACCTCGCGCTCCGGCGCGTGGTAGTGGTCGTTCAGCCGCTGGAACGTGTTGTGGACGTTGTTGCCGACGTCCGTGAACCCCTGCCCGAGCGGACCGAGCCCGAACACATTGCGGTCGAGGGCAGAAACCACCTTGTCCAGTTCCGCGATCGGGATACCTTCGGGTTGGATCATGTCAGCTCAGTCCTCGGTCACACGGGGGTCGACGATCAAGTTCAGGTACGGCGTTCGGTGCGGGGCAGCGTCAGGACTGCGTGCGGGCCGCGGCCATGACCTCGGCCAGCGTCTGCTCGCTCGGCGCGAACGACGTGATGCCGCGTTCGCCCAGCAGGAACATCCGGTTGGCGAAACCAGGCGGCACGAAGACCAGGAACTCCTCGGCCTGGTACGCCGGCCACTCCGCCAGCTCTTCGACGGACGTCGCGAGCTCGGGGTTCCCGCCGGCTTCGGCGGTCAGCCACTCGGCCAGCCGCACCCGGCCCGCCTGGGCCACGTCGTCCGGCGCCAGCGCGGATTCTTGTTCGCTCATACGGCTCTGTTCGCCCCTCTGTTCACACCGGGAACCTGCGGAATCTCGCCGCGCCCGGCTGCGCGCTGCGCGTTCAGGGCCATCTCGTTCTGGCCCTCCATGTACGCCTTGACCGCGTTCTGGGCGCCGGTCAGTGACGCACCGATCTGCTTCGCCGCGGCCTCCAGCGTCGGCGACCAGTGCGTCGCGTACTCGCCGAGCGCTGCCGCGACGACCGTGAAGGAGCTGTAGTTCAGGCCGTCCGCGACGGTCTGCAGCTTGGTGCCGTAGTCCTTGGCCAGTGCGTCGAACGGTGTCGCCGCGGTACTGGTGTCTTGGAGGACCTTGCTCACGGCCTCGACATTGATATCCCAGTCCACTCAGTCACTCCTCAGGTCTGCCGGGGCGCGCCCGGCCGACAACAGGCCTGGACACCTCAAGGCCGAAGTGTCCAGAGCCGGGGATAGCTTGTGCGCTCGGTCAGCCGCCGATGCCGTCGACCGCGGACGCCGCCTTCTTCAGGGTCGCGGCGGCGGTCGCGTCGTTCTGCGCCATCGTGTCCTTGAGCGTCTTGATGATCGCCAGGGTCTGCTCGGCCGCCTTGTTGAAGCGGTCCTCGACAGCACGGTAGTTGTCGGTCACGCCACTGGCGGACGCGTCGGCCAGCGCGGCCGTCACGTTCTGCTTGTGGGTGGCGATCAGGCCGGAGATCTGACCGGCGAGGTTGTTGATCGTCGTCTGCACCTCGCCGGAGGCGGCGGTGTCGTAGGCGTTGCGGTTTGCCATGTCAGTTCCTCTCTCAGCGCTTGCCGAACTTGGCGGCATTGAAGTCGGCCGAACCCTGGGCCTTCTTCGCCTGGTCGGCCATCTCGCTGTCACCACCGCGGAACGCGGCGTCCATTCCGGACTGGCCCTGGTTGATCGCGGCGAGCCCGGCGTTCAGGTCGCCCGCGATGCCGTCGACCTGCGCCTTGAACCCGTCGAACATCTGCTTACCGGCGCCGCTCATCTTGCCCTCCAGCGGCTGCGCGGCAGCGACCAGCTGCTTCACCAGGCCACCGAGGTCCTGGGTCCCAGTCCCGGTCTTCTTCGCCAACTGACTCAGGGTGTCCTGGCCCATACTCCAGCGCTGTCCCGTCACGGTCTCTCCTCCGAGGTTATGGTGTTCCGCCGCGACCGCAACCTTAGTCGGACCTACGGGTCACTTCGGCACCGCCGGGCACTCGTCCGCACCTTTCCGCCGAGATGGAAAGGTGCGCCTGCCCGGCCCGCGCGAAACTGGTTGCCTGCAACAAGCACCAGCGCCCTCCCCGGACCGCGATGCAGGAGGCGGCGCACCCGCCGTCGGCAGCCACGCCCGAGCCGGTACGACGACCGTCGTACCGGGTCAGGTCGGGCGGGTCAGCCGTGTCAGCCGGCTGCTCGCTTCCGGGCCGGCGCCTTCTTCGCGGCGGCCTTGGTTGCGGTGACCTTGGTTGCGGTCTTCGCGGCAGCTGTCTTGGTCGCAGCCGTCCTGGTTGCCACCGTCTTGCTCGCGGTCGCCTTGGTCGCGGTCGCCTTCTTGGCCGGTGCGGTCTTCGTGCCGGCAACCTTTGATGTGGCCGCCTTGGCCGGGGCCTTCTTCGCGGCGGTCTTCTTGCCGGGGAGCGCCTTGGCCTCGGCCGCCAGCACCTTGGCGCTCGGCTTCGCGGCGCGACCGGCGAGGATCTCGCGGAGGAACTCACCGGTGTACGACGCGGGGTTCGCCGCGATGTCCTCCGGGGTGCCCTCGCCGACCAGCGTGCCGCCACGGCGACCGCCGTCCGGGCCGAGGTCGATGATCCAGTCGGCGGTCTTGATCACGTCGAGGTTGTGCTCGATCACCAGCACCGAGTTGCCCTTGTCGACGAGCCCGCCGAGCACCCCGAGCAGCTTGCGGATGTCCTCGAAGTGCAGACCCGTGGTCGGCTCGTCCAGCACGTAGACCGTGCGGCCGGTCGACCGTCGCTGCAGCTCGGAGGCCAGCTTCACGCGCTGCGCCTCACCACCGGACAGCGTCGGGGCCGGCTGCCCGAGCCGGACGTACCCGAGACCGACCTCGACCAGCGTGGTCAGGTGCCGCGAGATCGCCGGGATCGCGGCGAAGAACTCCGCCGCTTCCTCGATCGGCATGTCCAGCACGTCGGCGACCGTCTTGCCCTTGTAGTGCACCTCGAGCGTCTCGCGGTTGTACCGCGCGCCGTGGCAGACCTCGCACGGAACGTAGACGTCCGGCAGGAAGTTCATCTCGATCTTCAGCGTGCCGTCACCGGAGCAGGCCTCACAGCGGCCGCCCTTGACGTTGAACGAGAACCGGCCCTGCAGATACCCGCGGACCTTGGCCTCGGGCGTCTCCGCGAACAGCTTGCGGACGTGGTCCCAGACTCCCGTGTACGTCGCCGGATTCGACCGGGGGGTCCGCCCGATCGGTGACTGGTCGACGTGGATGACCTTGTCGACCTGATCCATGCCGGAGATCTTGGTGTGCCGGCCGGGCACCGCGCGGGCGCCGTAGATCTGCCGCGCCAGGGACGTGTAGAGGATGTCGTTCACCAGCGTCGACTTCCCCGAGCCCGACACCCCGGTGACCGCGACGAACACCCCGAGCGGGATGGTCACGTCGATGTCCTGCAGGTTGTTCTGGCGGGCGCCGTACACCGTCAGCTCGCGGCCTTCGGTGAGTGGCCGGCGGACCGCCGGGATCGGGATCTCGCGACGGCCCGAGATGTAGGCGCCGGTGATGGAGTCCGGGTGGTTGCGCAGGTCCTCGACCGTGCCGGAGACGACGACCTGGCCGCCGTGCTCCCCCGCGCCCGGGCCGATGTCGACCACCCAGTCGGCGTGGTCGATGGTGTCCTCGTCGTGCTCGACGACGATCAGCGTGTTGCCCAGGTCCTTCAACCGGACCAGGGTGTCGATCAGCCGCCGGTTGTCACGCTGGTGCAGACCGATCGACGGCTCGTCGAGGACATACAGCACACCGACCAGACCGGACCCGATCTGGGTCGCGAGCCGGATCCGCTGGGCCTCACCACCGGACAGCGAGCCGGCCGGCCGGCTCAGCGCCAGATAGTCCAGACCGACGTCGAGCAGGAACCGCAGCCGCTCGCCGATCTCCTTCACCACCCGCTCGGCGATCTGCTTCTCGCGCGGTGACAGCTCCATGCCGCGCAGGAAGTCGTGCACCTCGTCGATCGACATCGCGCTGATCTCGGCGATGTTCTTCCCGCCGAGGGTGACCGCGAGCGAGATCGGCTTCAGCCGGGCGCCGTTGCAGGCCAGGCACGGCACCTCACGCATGTACTCCTCGAAGCGCTCCCGGCCGGTGTCACTGGACGCCTCGGCGTGCCGGCGCTCGACGTACGGGATGACACCTTCGAAGGTCGTGTAGTAGGACCGCTCGCGGCCGTAGCGGTTCTGGTAGGAGACATGCACCTGCTTGTCGTGCCCGGTGAGCAGCGACTTCTTCGCCTTGGCCGGCAGCTCGGCGAACGGTGTCGTGGTCTTGATCTTCAGGTCCTTGGCCAGCGCGGCGAGCAGACGCTCGAAGTACTGCGAGACGTTCGCCCCGGACCACGGCTGGATGGCGCCCTCGTCGAGGGACTTCTCCGGGTCGGGGACCAGGAGCTCCGGGTCCACCTCCATCCGGGTGCCGAGACCGGTGCAGACCGGGCAGGCGCCGTACGGCGAGTTGAACGAGAACGACCGCGGCTCCAGCTCGTCGATCGCGAGGGGGTGGTCGTTCGGGCAGGCGAGCTTCTCGGAGAACCGGCGCTCGCGGCCCGGGTCCTTCTCCGGCAGGTCGACGAAGTCGAGCAGGAGCAGACCGCTGGCCAGATTCAGCGCCGTCTCGACCGAGTCGGTCAGCCGCTGCTTGGCCGAGCTCTTCACCGCGAGCCGGTCGACCACGACCTCGATGGTGTGCTTCTTCTGCTTGTCGAGCTTCGGCGGCTCGGTCAGCTGGATGATCTCGCCGTCCACCCGGGCCCGAGCGAACCCCTGGCCACTGAGCTGGCGGAAGAGATCCACATACTCCCCCTTGCGGCCGCGGACGACCGGGGCCAGCACCTGGAAACGCGTCCCCTCGGGCAGCTCGAGCACGCGGTCGACGATCTGCTGCGGGGTCTGCCGCGCGATCGCCTCGCCGCACTCGGGGCAGTGCGGCCGGCCGGCGCGGGCGAACAGCAGCCGCAGGTAGTCGTAGACCTCGGTGATCGTGCCGACCGTCGAGCGCGGGTTGCGCGAGGTCGACTTCTGGTCGATCGAGACGGCCGGCGACAGCCCCTCGATGAAGTCGACGTCGGGTTTGTCCATCTGGCCGAGGAACTGCCGCGCATACGCCGACAGCGACTCGACGTAACGCCGCTGGCCCTCGGCGAAGATCGTGTCGAAGGCCAGGCTCGACTTCCCGGAACCGGACAGCCCGGTGAACACGATCATCGCGTCCCGGGGCAGGTCGACCGAGACGTCCTTCAGGTTGTGCTCACGTGCTCCGCGCACGATCAGACGGTCAGACACAAGCTCACTCTCAGACGTTCTCGGGGGTTGACCGGGGCATGCCCCGTGATGCTAACGAGGCCCACCGACAAAAACTTCCGGCAGCAGATCTCAAGGTCTTTCCGGGCGCTGAGCGGGGCGACCGTGTTCGAAAGTATATTCGATCGAAACCTGCCTTCCGCGCAAATCGGCGCAGGTGCGAGGATCGAGGTCCGTACCGAGAATCCAGGGAGATGGCGCATGCCGGAGTACCACGGAAACGTCGAGGTCGGCGGGCCCGCACAGACCCACGAGCTGGCCAAGCTGATGATCACCAAGGTCGCGGTCGGCCCGATGAACAACAACGCCTACCTGCTGCGCTGCCGGCAGACCGACGAGCAGGTCCTGATCGACGCCGCGAACGACGCGAGCACGCTTCTGACCCTGATCGGCGACGGCGGCCTGGCCCGGATCGTCACCACCCACCGCCACGGCGACCACTGGCAGGCCCTGGCCGAGGTCGTCGCCCGCACCGGCGCCACGACCGTCGCCGGCCGCTTCGACGCCGAAGGCATCGACGTACCGACCGACCAGCTCGCCGACGAGGGCGACCAGATCTCCGTCGGCGACTGCCACCTGCGCGTCGTCCACCTGGTCGGCCACACCCCCGGCTCGATCGCCCTCGTCTACGACGACCCCGACGGCGCCCCCCACGTCTTCACCGGCGACTGCCTCTTCCCCGGCGGCGTCGGCAACACCGAGAAGGACCCGAAACGCTTCGAGTCCCTCCTCAACGACGTAGACACCAAACTCTTCCAGACCCTCCCCGACGAAACCTGGGTCTACCCCGGCCACGGCGCCGACACCACCCTCGGCACCGAACGCCCCCACGTCGCCGAGTGGCGCGAACGCGGCTGGTAGGCGGTAGGTGTTCGAGTACCACGGCTGGGCCACCGTGCGGGCCGCCGGCGAAGTCGACGGCGGCCCAGCCGACGACCTGAGCCGGGACGCGTACGACGCGGTGCTGGCCGAGCTCGCAGTACTACGGAACGACTGGCAAACCGCTGATCTCCGGATCTCGAACGGCTCGGCCCACGTCTGGCTCGCAGGGCTCCGCAATCACCGGCAACGCGCCGTGATCGAGGGGTTCGGGCGGATCGCCCGACTGGCACCCGGCTCGTACGGCGTGCTGTACGTCTACGACGACGAAGCCGCGGGTGAGGAGTCCAACCGCTGGGTCGCTTGGGTCATGAAGCGCGGCTCGGTGAGTTCCGAGGCGGACTCGTTCCTCTCCCCGCACGTGGGTGTCGTCGAGGACGAGGAATTCTGACTGTCGGCGGCTCAGTCGGGGCGTTTGTGGTAGGTCGCGAGGTCGCGGATTTCGACGGTTAGTTGGGTGTTGAGGTCGGGGGTGGGCTTCAGGTGGTCGGTGAGGGTGGTCAGGGTCAGGTCGCCGAGGCGGTCCTTGAGGGCGGCGTCGCGGCCGGGGAGGACGGCGATGGTGATGTGAATCATCGCTTCCGCGGGGTCGCCTGTGCCGATGACCGCGTCGTCCAGCCGGACGAAGCGGGTCTTGAAGCCTGGGACGGAGCTACCGATCAGGTCGGCTGCGGCGGGGTGGAGCGCGAGGGCGAAGCCTCGGCGGTCGAATGCGTCGACAAGGGAATCCGAGTACTCAACGGTGATCTGGGGCATGCCCCCAGTATGGCGGCGGCAGGTCGAGCGCCTGGGCGATGGCGGCGGTGACCGCCGCCTCTCGGCCGGGTAGGTGCTGAGGGGCCCACGCGACCACGAGCGCGAGGAAGTCGGTCAGGTCACCTTCGACTTCGGCGAGCATGCGGGCCAGGTCCGCGTCGGTCAGTTCGAGCGTGGGGCTGTCGGCCTGCTCGGTGTCGGCCGTGAGCAGGATCGTGTCGCCGATCCGCTCGGCCAGCGGCGACACGGGTGGGTGACCGTAGGCGATCAGGCCGCCGGGGCTGAGCAGCTGCCGCCACTCGCGCCAGTCCTCCAGCCCGTCGCAGCAGCCGGGCACGAACGTCGTACCGGTGGACTCGTCGACGACCCGCAGACCGCCGGCCACGATCGGCAGGTCCACCGTGAGCAGCCCGTGCAGGAATCCGTCGAGAGGGTCAGCTGGCCGAGCGGTGTCCTCGGGGTCGTCGCTGTAGTCCGCGATGCACCAGACCGCCGTACCGACCTCGGCGGGTGTGAGGTTGCCACTGAGCGCGAACCAGCCGTACGGCGCGGTCGCCGCGACCGGCCAGAGGTCGAAGCCGTCGGAACTCGTGAGTTCGAGGACGGGCTGCATCACGATCACCGGACGAGTGTCTCGTGCGCGGAGATTCTGCGCCGATTCGCGTGATGCGGGGCACAATCCTGACCGATCGGTTGAAAACTGGCCGATCGGTCAGGGAAGATGCGGGTATGACCACCACTCCGGCCCGTGAGCGCACCCGGCACGAGATCGTGCGGCAGGCGATGCGGCTGTTCCAAGGGCGGGGGTACAGCGCGGTCTCGTTGCAGGACATTGCGACGGCGGCGGGGTGTTCGAAGGCGACCGTCCTCTACCACTTCAACGGCAAGCCGGCGGTGCTGGCGGCCGTTCTGGAGCCGGCGAAGGCCGATCTGGCGGAGCTCGTCGCTGCCGCCGCCGAGCTGGACCGGGACGAAGCGCAGGAGTACACGATCGGCCGGTTCACCGAACTCTCCGTCCACTACCGCGGAGTCATCGACGTACTGCAGGAGCTGATCCCGGTCATCCACGAGATGCCGGAGTTCGCGCAACTCGTGGCCGACGGTCTCCGGATGACGGAGTTCCTGGCCGGATCCGACGACCCGCTGGAACTGAACCTGGCCAGCTTCGCCATCAACGGGCTGCTCGGCGAGTGCCGGCGCCCCGGTGAGCGGACCGACGAGGAGATGCGCCGCCTCTGCGACATCGCCCTGCGCCGCGTGCTCAGACCCAACTGAACCGCTCCACCCGATTCACCGGCCCGCCGAGGTACGACGGGCGGCCGGCTTCTGCCCGCACGTCAGAAACGGATGCCTTCCGATGGCCAATCTCCTGTACCGGCTCGGCCGGTTCTCCTACCAGCGCAGGCGCCTGGTCGCCGCGATCTGGGCGGTGTTCATCGTCGCGCTCGGCGTCGGCGCACTGGCCCTCGGCGGCACGACGACGAACACGTTCTCGATCCCGGGGACCGAGTCGCAGCGCGCGCTGGACGCCCTCAAGACCGACCTGCCGGCCGCGAGTGGCGCGTCGGCGACCGTCGTGGTCAAGGCGCCGGACGGCAAGAAGCTGACCGACCCGAACGTGAAGGCCGCGGTCGACGCGACCGTCGCCAAGGCCACGCAGGTCCCCGAGGTGATCGCCGCGATCGACCCGTTCACCAGCAAGGCGATCAGCCCGGACGGACGGACCGGCCTGATCAGCGTCCAGTTCGCCAAGCCGGCCGACGAGCTGTCGAAGGCAAGCACCGAGGGGTACGACGGCCTGTCCGGACTCAGCACGGGTGACCTGCAGGTCGTCCCGGGTGGCCAGGTGGTCGGCAGTGTCCCGGAGATCGGCGCGACCGAGATCATCGGTGTCGTCGTCGCCGCGCTCGTGCTCGTCATCACCTTCGGCTCGCTGGTCGCGGCTGGAATGACCTTGCTGACCGCACTGCTCGGCGTACTGGCCGGGATGGCCGGCCTGTTCATCGTCACCGCGTTCGCCGACGTCTCGTCGACCGGCCCGATCCTGGCGCTGATGCTCGGGCTCGCGGTCGGTATCGACTACGCCCTGTTCATCAGCTCACGGCACCGCAGCCAGCTGGCCGAGGGAATGGATCCCGAGGAGTCCGTGGCGCGGGCGACCGCGACCGCCGGTTCCGCCGTACTGTTCGCCGGGGCGACCGTGGTGATCGCACTGGCCGGGTTGTCGGTGGTCGGCGTACCGTTCCTGACCGCGATGGGAATCGCGGCTGCCGCGACCGTGCTGACCGCCGTACTGGTCGCCCTGACGCTGCTGCCGGCCATGCTCGGCTTCATCGGCAACCGCATCCTGCCGCGGAAGCTCCGCAAGGCACCGGCCGCAGACACTCCGACCGAGGGCTTCGGCTTCCGGTGGGCCCGGTTCGTCACGCGCTTCCGTGTTCCGATCGTTGCTCTCGGCATCATCGGGCTCGGCCTGCTCGCGATCCCGGCCAAGGACATGCGGCTCGCACTACCCGACGGCGCTTCCGCCGCGGCCGGCAGTCACCAGCGCGTCGCGTACGACCTGACCGCCGAGGCCTTCGGGCCTGGCGCCAACGGGCCACTGATCGTCGTGGTGAAGAGCAACGACCCGAAGCAGTCCGGCGCGTTGGTCCAGCAGGTGCTGGCGAAGGTCCCGAGCCTGCCCGATGTGATCGCGGCTCAGCCCGCAGCGGCCAGCCCGGACGGTACGACGCAGTTGCTGCAGATCATCCCGAAGAGCGGCCCCGCCACCGAGGCGACCAGCGACCTGGTGAAGAACGTCCGCGCCACGGTGCAGCCGCTCGCCACCAACGGCGCAACGATCTCGGTGACCGGTAACACGGCCGTCGGAGTCGACGTGTCGCAGAAGCTGGCCGACGCACTGCCGATCTATCTCCTCCTGATCGTCGGCTTGTCGTTCCTGCTCCTGCTGCTCGCCTTCCGCTCGATCCTGGTCCCGCTCAAGGCGACCCTCGGCTTCGTCCTCACCATCGGCGCGACCTTCGGCATCACCGTCGCGGTCTTCCAGCAGGGTCACCTCGCGAGCCTGTTCGGGATCGACAACCCGGGCCCGATGGTGAGCTTCCTGCCGATCATCATGATGGGCATCCTGTTCGGCCTCGCGATGGACTACGAGGTCTTCATCGTCTCCCGCGTCCGCGAGGAGTTCGTGCACGGCAAGGCCCCGACCCCGGCCACCGTCGAAGGCCTCGGCCACGGCGCCCGCGTCGTCACCGCCGCCGCCCTGATCATGGCCTCGGTCTTCGCCGGCTTCATCCTCGTCCACGACCCGATCATCAAAGCCATCGGCTTCGGCCTCACCATCGGCGTCCTGATCGACGCCTTCGTCGTCCGCATGACCCTCGTACCAGCCGTCCTCAGCCTCCTCGGCAAGGCTGCCTGGTGGTTCCCGAAGTGGCTCGACCGCATCACCCCCAACGTCGACATCGAAGGCGAGTCGCTGCGCGTCGAAACCAAGCCCGAACAGAAGGAACTGGTCGACGTCCACTGACCCGGCGAGACGCGCGTGAGACGAGGGTGAAAGGCAGCGCTCCTACGGTCGGGATCTCACTGCCTTCCGGAGGAGCACCTCATGCGCGTCGTTCGTGGAGTACTGACCCTGCTGGCCGCGCTCCTGCTGACAGCCGGTACGGCGATCGCCGCCGTACCGGCCGGCGCCGAGCGGATCATCTACGTCACGTCCGGACTGGTCGAGTTGGGGCCCAACCAGTACGCGGCGCAGTCGGCGGTCTGCCCGGGCGGCACGAAGGTGACGGGCGGCTGGGTGAACGGCGGGACCTGGCAGCTGCATTCGAGCTACCCGATGAGCGACGGGAACAGCTGGCGTGGAGCAGTCCGGACGGGTGAATACGCCACGTCGTTCTATGTAGGAGCCATCTGCCTCCCGGGCCTGACCGACTACAACATCCAGACCGAGAACGCCCCCGTCTCAGCCGGTACGACGAGCTTCCGCATCGCCTTCTGCAGCACCGGCGAGGTGGTCGGCGGCGGCGTCTCGGCCTCGGACCTGAATGTCGTCCTCAAGCAGACCAGCGTGTTCAACAACACGGGTGGGGGCCGCAGCGGCTGGATCGCGAGCTACCTCAACAACGACCCGGTCACCCGCACGGTCAACACCCACGCCATCTGCGCCAACGGTGCCGTCAACCGCAGTGTCCGGACGTCGTCCGAACCCACCTCGCTGGGCATGGACATCAGCGTCAACTGCCCGCAGGACGGAACCATCCCGATCAGCGGCGGCGGCTCCGGGCCCGGCCTCCAAGCGACCCGCGCCGGACGCCCCGATCACGAGGACCCCACCTACTCGCGCTTCACGGTCTTGGCCGGCGTGCCGCTGGCAGCCGCGCGTTCCGCCTCTGTCATCTGCGCCAGCTGACCCCTCACCGCAACAAGCTCGACGCATCCCCCACCCGGTACGGCGCGTAGCTCTCGGCCGAGATTCCGACTCGGCCGGCGAGCACCGTGCTGGGGATGACGTAGATGCTGCCGTCGCCCAGCAGGATGAAGAACAGGTCGATGGTGTCGGGGTCGTACGGCATCTTGGCTGCGGTCTTGTCGAGCGTGTACGGGCGACGGCCGATGCCGACACCCCAATACCCTTTGCTGTTGCGCGCGGCGCACGTCTTCACCTGCACTCGCTGGACACCTTTGGACGTTGTGACCAGTAGGTCGTACTCCTGAGGCTCGACCGGCAACGCGACTGCGCAGCCGCGCAACGTGAACCAGGCCATTGCGACCGATGACGCTGCATACCGCAGGGCTTCCAGCTGAGCTGGCTCATTGAACAGGTCCGCGTCAGCAACTGGTTCTCGTGGCCCCGTGAAGTGCGTGAAGTCCAGGCCCAATCGCACCGCGTGTCCCTTGATACGCGCCCGACTCGCACCGTTGTCAATGACATTCAGCGCCTTGAGCACGTCGGCCCAGCAGGTTGCCGAAGGCACCGCTTCGCGCACCTGGTGATCGGACCACGGCCGTTGTCCGGTGAAATGAGCCGAGTCCAGTCCGAGTCGGTCGGCGTGCCGCTTCAGGGTCCTAATCACGCCTGCTGAGGTGCCCTTCAGGCCCAGCGCACGCGCAACGCCGCGCCAGGAGTGGTTGTTCTTCATGGCCGAACGCAGGGCGTCGTCGGTCCAGTTGCGTCGATCCCCCAGAGTGTTCATGGGGCCAAAACTAAAGAGGAGCACCGACAAAATCGGTGCCCCTCCTGGGGTCGGGCTGACAGGATTTGAACCTGCGCTCTTCTGGCCCCCAGCCAGACGCGTTACCAAACTACGCCACAGCCCGCCGCCCGGCTCCGTAGAACCGGACAGGGAAACCTTACATCATCTTTCGGGGTGGTTATGAACGGGGTGGGAGGGTGATGGTTCGGGACCAGATGGCGGCGGTTGGGGGTTTGTTGACGGACCAGTTGGCGCCTCGGTCGCCGAAGGCCAGGAGGGTGTTGGGGGCGGTGGGGACGAGGCTGCCGTTGGCGCTGTTGCGGTAGTCGATGTAGGTGGGTGGGGACCAGGTGTGGCCGCTGCCGTCGTCGGAGATCATGACGGACTGGCCGGGGCGGCCGTAGTAGAGGACCAGGCGGTTGTCGGGCATCAGGACCAGGCTCGGGTAGACGCCGATGGTGGGGACGCCGTTCGAGGACTTGAGGACGGTGGGGGTGGTCCAGGTGCGGCCGTTGTCGGTGGAGCGGGCGACGTACATGTTCAGGTACCAGCCGGTGCGCATGACGGCGAGCAGGGAGCCGTCGGCGACGCGCTGGATGCCGGCTTCGCAGAAGCCTTCGCCGGGCTGGGTTCCGTTGTAGGCGACGGTTCCCTGGGTCGACCAGTTCAGGCCGCTGTCGGTGGAGCGCAGGATCAGCTGGCGGTAGCGGGTGTCGCCGTCGTAGTAGCCGTACGCCGAGAGGTACATGGTGCCGTCCGGATCCTCGATCACGCTGTGCACGAGGACGAAGCCGCCCATTGTGCGGCCGGGCCGGCTGGTGGTTGAGCTGATCGGCTTCATGGTCTGCGGTGTCGTCATCGCACCGACCCGCACCGGACCCCAGGTCTTGCCGCCGTCGTGCGAGATCTTGGTTTCCACGTCGGCACTGCGATTCCCGGCGCGCATGAAGGTGTGGTACGAGAGCGCGAGTACGTCGCCGTTCCGCAGCGTCGAGAGGTTGTACGACTGCTCGTTCGGGAACGGGTTGCGCGCATCCTCACGTCGCCAACTGGTGCCCTGGTCGGCCGATGTGGCGAAGCGGGTGCCGGTGCTGTTGGTTGCGTCGGCGTGGGCGGCGTACGTGACGAGGGCCTCGGAGCCGGTGTTCGCCGACGCGTGCGGCATCTGCAGCAGCGAACCGTTCGCCTGCTCGATCGTCACGGGCTGACCGACAGAGATCGCTGCCGGCGGCTGTGCGGCGGGAGCGGTCAGCCCGGAGATGTCGTCGAAGAACACCTCGTCCCCCGCTGGTGCGGTGCCGTTGCTGGACAGGTCGAAGCCGGTGATGTCGGTGACCCGCCGCATCCCCCACGGTCCCCCGGCCAGCTGCCGGACGCCGTTCACGGTGAGCTGGACCTCTTCCTGGTCGGACGCCACCCGGACGCCCAGCTGGTTCCAAGCCCCGACCCGTACAGCGCCTGGTGGGCTCACGGTCGTCCAGGCAGCGCCGTCGTACCAGCGCAGGCTGCCATCCGACTGGATCGCGAGATGGAACACCACCTGCTCCCCCGCCTGACCCTCGAAGTGACCGCGCAGGGACACGAGAAACCCGTTCTCGAGCGCCGCGGGGTAGGCCGCGATCTTGAGATCGATGCCGCGCTGGGGAACGGAGGGGCACGAGATCACGTTCTGGAGAGTCGTGGCCCGGTCGTTGATCTGGAGAGAGCGCTCTCCGCTGAACGCGCGGAGATCGCTCACGACCGCGGCCGCCTTACCCGCCGGCGTGAAACACCCAGCCGGTACGGCGCCCACCGCTTCGGACTCGAATCCGCGGCCCGCCGTCGTCTGCACGTCGTCGAAGAAGACCCGGTCCCCCTCCGGCACCGTCCCGTTGCTCCCGAACTGGTAGCTACTCAGCTCGAGGACACCCGCCGACCCGGCGCGGGACGCAGCACCAACCGACTGCCCGCCCACGAACACCTGTGCCGACTGGGATCCGGCCTCGATCCGAACGTTGCTCCAGGCCCCTATCGGCACCGTCCCGGCCGCGGCGAACGGCGTCCAGCGGGTGCCGTCGTACCACTGGATCGAGCCGCTCGGCAGCACGTTCAGGTGATAGATCGTCCCGGCCGCACCGCCTTGCCAGCGGCCGTTCAGGCTCACCAGAAACCCGTTCTGGAGAGTCGCCGGGTACACGGAGAACGAGAGCGCCGTACTCGGCGCGGGATCGAGCGGGCACACGACCACGGTGTGCGACGCTCCAGAAACGTCGTTCACGAGCAGAGAACGCTGACTCTCGTGAACGCCGCGTTCTCCGCTGACGACCGCGGCTCCCTTTCCGGCGGGCGTCGTACAGCCGGATGGCACACCGCCGACCGGTTCGACCTCGTAGGCCCGGACGACCCCAACAGGTTCGGCAGCCGCCGAAGTCGCCGGGACAGCGGCAAGTGGCGCAGCCACCAGGGCAAGAGCGAGCGCGAGCTGTCCGCGTTTGAAAGGGCTGAGCACGGGCGGCCTCCGAGGAGCGTGTCGAGGACACGCAGCCTGCCGGAGGCCCTACCCGCTCGCTATCTGTTCGAGACCCATCAAATGGTCTCCAGCAAAACGGTCTTAGCGCTTCTGCTTCTTCCGGGGCCGGATCTGGACGTGCACCGGGCTGCCGACGAAGCCGAAGTCCTCGCGCAGCCGGCGCTCGATGAACCGCTGGTACGACGGCTCGATCGCGCCGGAGGTGAAGATCGCGAAGGTCGGAGGCATCGTGGTCGCCTGCGTGCCGAACAGGATCTTCGGCTGCTTGCCGGACCGCACGGGGTGCGGGTGGGCCGCCACCAGCCGGCCGAGGAACGCGTTCAGCTGACCGGTCGGGACGCGCGTCTGCCAGCCCTCGAGCGCAGCCTCGATCGCCGGGACCAGCTTCTCCATGTGCCGCCCGGTCAGCGCGCTGATGTTCACCCGCGGCGCCCAGCGGAACTGAACCAGGTCCCGGTCGATCTCCTTCTCCAGGTAGTACCGCCGGTCCTCGTCGACCAGGTCCCACTTGTTGTAGGCGATGACGAGGGCCTTGCCGGCCTCCTCGACCGAGTTCATGATCCGGATGTCCTGCTCGGTCATCGGCTCGGACGCGTCGACCACCACGACCACGACCTCGGCCCGCTCGATCGCGGCGTTGGTCCGCAGGGAGGCGTAGTACTCGTGGCCCTGGACGTTCTTGACCTTGCGCCGGATACCGGCGGTGTCGATGAACCGCCACTCCTTGCCGACGAGCGTGATCAGCTCGTCGACCGGGTCGACCGTCGTCCCGGCGACGTCGCTGACGACGACTCGGTCCTCCTTGGCGACCTTGTTCAGCAGCGAGGACTTGCCGACGTTCGGCTTGCCGACGATCGCGATCCGGCGCGGGCCACCGGCCGCGGCATCGCGCTCCGGCGGTGCCTCGGGCAGTGCGGCCAGAACGGCGTCGAGCATGTCACCGGTCCCCCGGCCGTGCATGGCCGAGATCGGGAACGGCTCACCGATGCCGAGACCCCACAGGTTCATCGCCTCGGACTCGACCCGCTGGTCGTCGACCTTGTTGGCCGCGAGCACGACCGGCTTACCGGACTTGCGCAGCACCCGGACGACGGCCTCGTCGGCGTCGGTGATGCCGACGGTCGCGTCGACCACGAACAGCACCGCGTCGGCCGCGTTGATCGCGACCTCGGCCTGGGCGGCCACCAGCGCGGCCATCCCGACCGCGTCCGGGTCCCAGCCGCCGGTGTCGACGACGGTGAAGCTTCGGCCGGCCCAGTCGGCGTCGTACGAGACGCGGTCCCGGGTGACCCCCGGGGTGTCCTCGACGACGGCCTCGCGGCGGCCGATGATGCGGTTGACGAGCGTGGACTTGCCCACATTCGGCCGGCCGACGATGGCGAGCACGGGCAGCGGACCGGAGTCCTCCGCGTCGTGCGTCGGCTCGGCGAAGTCGTAGCCCGTGGGCAGGTCAGTCATCAGGGTCCTTCTTGTCTGGCGCACCCGGGAGCGGGTGACCGGTGGCTGCGACGGCGGCCTTGATATGGGCACGCAGCATGTCGCCGATCTGGTCGGCAACCGCCCGTACGTCGGAGTGCCGCCTAGGAAAGGATACGCGGTCGATCGGGAACGGTTCGCCGTACACCACGTCCACGCGGCTCCCAGCGGGCGGAAAACCCTCGATATCGCCCCCCGGCAGCCTCGTCCCGAGCAGGGCCACCGGCAGGATCGGAGCCCCGGTGACCATCGCCAGGTACGCCGTACCGAGCCGGATCCGGCTGAAATCCCCCGTCCCGCGGGTCCCTTCCGGGTAGATGTTCAGCACCCGCCCGTCCCGCAGGACCTTGATCGACTGCCGGATCGCGAGCGGGTCGTACGACGTACGGTCGATCGGAATCTGGCCGATCCGGCGCAGGAACAGCCCCTGCAGGCCGCCGAACGCCTCGATCTTGCCGAGCTGGTGCAGCATCCGGGGCGCGGTCGCACCCAGTAACGGCCCGTCGAGCAGGCTCAGATGGTTCGGCGTCATCAGCACCGGCCCGGTCCGCGGGAACAGCTCCTCGTGATGCACCCGCAGGTCGTACTTACGCGCGAAGTACCGGCTCGCCACCGCCCGCACCGGCACAGCCAGCCGATACGGCAGCCGGGGCAGATCGTCGGTGAGCGGTAGGTCTCGCTGCCTCGTGATTTCGGCTGTCACTCCGTAGAGGCCTCCTTGGCGAGTCTGCTGATCACGTCGATGACCTCCTCCAGGGAAAGATCGGTGGAGTCGATGGTGACTGCGCCGTCGGACGCGACCTGGAACTCCGCCACGGTCGAGTCGTCCGCGTCCCGGCGGACGATCTGGTCGCGCAACTGCTCCGCGGTGACCGAACCGACGGCCAGCTCGGCGCCGCGCCGGGCCAGCCGGGCCTCCTGATCCGCGGTCAGCAGCACCTTCAGCTCGGCGTCGGTGGCGACCACGGTCGCGATGTCGCGGCCCTCGACCACGATCCCGCCGCTGGGCTGGGCGGCGTCGATGATCTCGCGCTGCCGCCGGATCAGCTCCTTGCGGACGTCCAGATTGGTCGCGATCTTGCTGACCCGCTCACTGATCCGCGGCTCCCGGATCGCCGCGGTGATGTCGCTCCCGTCGGCGATCACGAACTGGTTCAGCGGGTCGGTGCTGAGCTCGAGCCGCAGCTCGCGCGCCCGCTGCGCGACCGCGGCGGTGTCGTCCAGGTCCAGCCCGTGCTCGATCGCGGACCACGTCACCGCCCGGTACGTCGCTCCGGTGTCCAGGAACCGCAGCCCCAGCCGGTCGGCCACGCCCCGAGCGGTACTCGACTTACCGGACCCGCTCGGCCCGTCCACAGCGATGATCATGACCCGAGAATATCCGTCGCCAGGGACATCCCTCGACCACGGTCGTGCATATGTGAAACCTGCAGGAACGGCCGCTCGGCCCCGTACGTCGCCCAGCCCTCGATCTCGCACGCGATCGGAGCGCCGGAGCCGGAGCTCGGGACCGCGCGCGCAGTCACCGGCTCCTAGGTCGGCGAGCGGTATAGGGAGAGCCGGGCTCTGCGGTGAATCACGCGGAGCGACTGCGAGGTTCCAGCAGGGGCGGGGTGGCTAGCGGTGGACGACCCAGCCTCGGGCGGTGAGGGTGGCGACTAGTTGGTCGTCGGAGCCGGGTTTGACGAGGAGTTCGACCTCGCCGACGGGGCGGCCGGGGCTGTGGTCGATGCGGAGGTCTTCGACGTTGGCGCCGGAGGCGGCGGCGTCGTTGAAGAGGCGGGCGAGCTGGCCGGGGCGGTCGGGGATGGTGACCAGGACGCTGACCAGTTCGATGTGCGGGGTGCCGTGTTTGCCGGGGACGCGGATGGCGCCCGAGACGCCACGGGCTAGCACCGAGGTGAGTTCGTCGCCGGCTTCTTCTTTGCCTAGGGCAACCAGGACGCGGTCGAGTTCGTCGCGGATCTGTTCGAGCAGGCCGGTCAGGGCGGCGGAGTTGGCGGAGACGATCTGGGTCCACAGGCCGGGGTCGCCGGCGGCGATCCGGGTGACGTCGCGGACGCCTTGGCCGGACAGTTGCAGGTGTGAGTTCGGGGCGTCGACGAGAGTGCCGGCGGCCAGGGACGACATCAGTTGCGGCAGGTGTGAGACCCGCGCAACCGCAAGGTCGTGGTCCTCGACGGACAGCTCGACCGTCCGCGCGCCACAAGCCTCGGCCAGGCAACGAACAAGCTCAACCGCTTCAGGTGAGCTGGACGAGTGCGGCGTGATCGCCCAGGTAGCCCCGTCGAACAGATCCGCGCGCGCGGCCAACGGGCCGTTGCGCTCCGAACCTGCCATCGGGTGACTGCCGACGTACCGGGTCAGGTCGGTGGACAGGAGCCGAGCATCCGTCAGCGGCTTGGACTTCACGCTCGCCGCGTCGGTGACGACCGCGTCGGTCTGGGCGAGCTGCTCGGCGATCACCGCTCCGACGTGATCCGGCGGTACGGCGACCACCACCAACTGCGGCTCGATCTGCACGAGCCGTGATCCCGCGCCGATGCGCTCGGCCATCAACGCGTTGTCCGGGTTCGCGTCGACCAGCTCAACGACCACCCCCAACCGCGCGAGGGCGAGACCGATCGACGTACCGATGAGGCCCGCACCGACGATGCGGACCGGGCCGCGCAATTCGGTCACTGGGCGCCTGTCAGGTCGGGACGGAGCGCCGACGCACCGTGCAGGTAGACGTGCTGGATCTTGTCGCGGGAACGCTCGGTCTCGGTGTGCACCATCATCCGGACCACCCGCGGTAGCGCGTGCGGTACGTCGATCTCCTGCATGCACATCAGCGGTACGTCGGTCAGCCCGATCTGCCGGCCGGCCACGGCCGGGAACTCGGCGTGCAGGTCCGGCGTGACGGTGAACAGGATGCTGATCAGATCGGCACTGTCCAGATCGTTCGCCTCCAGGACCGCCTTCACCAGCTCCGCGGACCGCTCGAGCAGATGCTCGCGCTCGTCCACGTCCAGCTGGGTGGCTCCCCGGATCGCCCGCACCGCCACGTCACGCCTCCTCATCGAACTTACTTCACAACGTAGACAGCCTAGGCCAGACCGGCCACGGACTGGACAGCCGTCTCGGATTGCGCTGCAGCGGCGTCGACCGTCTGCTCCAGCAGCAGCGCGATGGTCATCGGCCCGACCCCGCCCGGCACCGGAGTGATCAGGCGCGCCACCGCGCTCGCCTCCTCGAAGTGGACGTCGCCCACGTTGCCTTCGTTGTATCCGGCATCGATCACGACCGCGCCCGGCTTCAGCCAGTCGCCGCGGACGAAGTTCGCCTTGCCGACCGCGGCAACCACGATGTCCGCCGTCCGGACGATCTCGGGCAGGCCGACGGTCCGCGAGTGGGTGTAGGTCACGGTCGCATCCGATGCCAGCAGCAACATCCCGGCCGGCTTGCCGAGGATCGGGCTGCGGCCGATCACGACCGCGTGCGCTCCGGCAATCGGTACGTCGTACGCCTCGAGCAGCCGCAGGATCCCACCCGGCGTACAGGACCGGAACCCGGGCTCACCGAACGCCATCGCCGCGAACGCGTGCATGGTCACCCCGTCGACGTCCTTGGCCGGATCGATCGCCTCGAACGCAGCACGCTCGTCGATGTGCCCCGGAACCGGGTGCTGCAGCAGGATCCCGTGCACCTCGGGGTCGTCCGACAGCTTGGTCAGCTCGGCGACCAGCTCGGCGGTGGTGGTCTCGGCCGGCAGTACGACGCTGCGCGAGCCGATCCCGGCCTTCTTGCTGCGGTTCTGCTTCATCCGCACGTACGTCGCGGACGCGGGATCGTCACCGACCAGCACAGTCGCCAGACACGGCTGCACGCCGGTGGATTCGCGCAGCTTCTCGGCGCGGGCGGCGGCGTTCGTCACCATCTCGGCAGCGAGATCGGTCCCGATCATCAGTTCGGCGGTCATGCGCACACTCCTCCGGGCATCGATTCGAGTGCCCAGGCGCGCGACAAGGCCGGAACCTGCCCGGCGGCCGGATCGTCCGGCAGACCGCTCCCCGGTGGTACCCCACCTCAACGCCAGTCGCGGTCCGGGGACGAGTTTACCTGCCGGCAGGCAGAAGCCCTGCTCCCCCGGAGGAGAGCAGGGCTCCTTCACCTCAGCTGATCAGCAGCCGCTGGTCCACACGTGCGAGTCGTAGTCGTTGTCGTCCATGTTGACGTCGATCGTCTCGCCGCGGTCCATGCAGAAGGCGAACCCGCCGTGATTGACGTCGTAGTAGATCGCGACGACGTCCTCACTCGCCGGGGTGCCGTTGTTGAACATCGACTCGGCGTCGTCGTGCATGTTGTTGTCACCCCACCAGCTGTCGTCGCCCTCCCAGCTGGCCAGGGTGCCCTTGTAGTTGTCGTCCGCCCAGGCGCAGAAGTGGCTCCGCGGGCAGTCGCCCAGATCGGTCGTCGCGGCCTGGGCCGAGGTCGTCGGGACCAGGATGCCGAGTACGGCGAGGGTGGTGAAGGCTGCCGTCTTCGCGGCGGTGAGTCTCACCATCATGATTCCTATCTCTGTGAGGGGTGACTATCGCTTCCCCAGGACCGCAACGGCCCGGGGCAGTGCGGACCGCTCCAGGGCGTCGAGATCCTGGAGCTCCCGCCGATGTTCGGCGGTGATCTTGGCGAGGTGTTCGGCCTCGAGTTCGCGCAGCGCCCGGCCCGCGGGGGTGGTCGTGGCGCAGGTCGCCTCGGCGACGGCGGTGTCGCGCCCGGTCCCGCGATCCTTCGCAAGGCCGCGGAGTTGCCCGGGGTTGTCGACGGGATAGCCGCGGTCCCGCATGCAGTCGCTCCACTGCTTCATCGCTGTGCTGAAGCGGGCATCGTCGCGGACATCGGCATAGACGGCGAAGATCAGCTTGTCGGACGTTCGCCGTACGACGAACCAGCGCGGCAGGTCGCCGTAAAGCTCACGCCGGGCCTCCGCGATGCAGCCTCGGTCGCTGGCGGACAGACGCGGACCACTGGGCAGCTCGACGGACAGTTGCTTGCCCTGGCCCAGCAGTGTCCGGGCGTACTGTGCGTGCCGTTCGTCGGACAGTGAGTCCAGGTACGGATCCGGTCGCTTCTGGGCCGGCCGGTCGTAACCGTTGGTCCGGGCCCAGGCGATGTCGTCGATCAGGAACGGGAACCTGCGATCGATGGAAACGGCCGGCAGCGCCTGCTCGTCGTACCGGAAACCGGCCGCCGTCATGCACTTGCTGATGAGACGTTCTTCAGCCTGGTGCAGCAGAGCCTTCTGCTCGGTGCTGACAGGTGCCGGCGCTGCCGCCGAGCTCGTGTCGCGGGACCTGAGCTGGACTCCGACGGCGACTCCGGCAGTCACCAGGATCGCGATCCCCAGACCAAAGAAACGCTTGATTGGCATAGCGACGATCCTCGGCCACACGAGCCGTCTTCACGACCGTTTCGACCGTGGCCGAAGGCGCTCCGGGCCGAGCAGCGCGAGTCACGCGGCCGTGATAGTAGACCAATCGGGGACAGGAAGAACGGGTGTGAACAGGAAATGGTGGGCTCGAACAAGTCATAACCTGTTCAAACCCACGGCGAGGTGTCTACGCCCCCACGAACTGGCCGGGGCGAGGGCTAGAGCAGGCCCGCGTGGTCCAGGGCCAGGTAGGCGGCGTCGGTGCCGGTCATCCCACCGGGGGTGCGGAGCTCGGCGCGGAACTCGTCGACCGTCAGCTCGACGGGGACGCAGTCCTCGGCCTCGTCCAGGTCCTGCTTGCCGTCTGGACGGCAGCCGCGGGCGATCGCGACGTACTTGCGGAACATCGACGAGGTGCCGGCCCAGAGCCAGCCGACGATCTCGATGCTGTCGCAGGTGTAGCCGGTTTCCTCTTCCAGCTCGCGGGCTCCGCCGGCTGCCGGATCCTCGCCGGGCTCGATGAGGCCGCCCGGGAGGTTGGTGACCACGGTGTCCGGGCCGGGGCGGAACATCCGGATCGTGACGATCCGCCCGTCCGGGGTCAGCGGCAGGACTGTGACTCCGCGGGCGATTCCGTCGGCGGACTCGGGTCCGGTGACGTCCCATTCGACCTCGTGCCCGTTCGGCATCCGGTACTGGCGGACCTTCACTGTGAGGAACCGCTGGTAGGCGACCTTCTCCCCCAGCAACTCCCAGGGCTCCGGGTCGGCGGCCCGAGACGACGCAGCCGCCACATCGGAGGAGGTGGCGGCTGCGTCGATGATTCGGTCCGTCACAGGGGACGACTGTCGTCGGGCTCCTCCGGCGGAGCGATCGGCGCCTCGTCGTCGGCCGACGACGGCGCTGCCGACGAGGTGTCCGTCCCGGCAGCCGGGGGCTTCGCCGGTTCGTCGGCCTCGACGGCCGCCTCGATGTCGGCGGCCGGGTGCGACTCCGACAGGATCCGGGCCAGCGTCTCCTCGGAGATCCGCTTGAACTTCCGGACCTGGGTCCGGGTCCGGTCCAGTACGGCGACCTCCAGCTGGTCGGAGGTCAGCTCGCGGGGCTCGTTGCTGTCGTGGCCGAGGGCGTCGACGGCGAGCCGGAGGGCCCCGGCCAGCGAGATCCCCTCCTGGTAGTGCTCGCCGACGTACTCCGCGACCTGCTCGGCCTGGCCGCCCATCACCGCGTACCCCCGGACGTCGGCGATCGAGCCGTCGTAGGTGAGCCGGTAGATCTGGTCGTCGGACGGGGCAGCACCGATCTCGGCGACCAGGATCTCCACCTCGAGCGGCTTCTCACCGCCGGAGGAGAAGATCGCGCCGAGGGTCTGCGCGTACGCGTTGGCCAGGGCCCTGCCGGTGACGTCGCGCCGGTCGTAGGAGTACCCGCGCATGTCCGCCAGCCGGACGCCGGCGATCCGCAGGTTCTCGAACTCGTTGTAGCGGCCGACCGCGGCGAACGCCATCCGGTCGTAGATCTCGGCGACCTTGTGCAGTGCGGGTGAGCGGTTCTCGGCGACGAACAGGATGCCGTCGGCATACTGCAGCGCGATCGCGCTGCGGCCCTTGGCGATGCCCTTCCGGGCGAAGTCCGCCCGGTCGCGCATCAGCTGTTCGGGTGAGACGTAGAACGGCGTGCTCATCGAAGGTGTCGTCCTCTATCGTCGATGGGGATCAGGGGGTGTTGTGGAGCTTCAGGCCGTAGCGAGGAGGTGCCCGGTGCGGTGGCTCGGCGTGCGGGGGCGAAGGGTTCGATGCGGAGCATCGTGCCCTTTGCACCCGTGCGGCGAGATGCCGTGCCGGGTGCCCCGCAGTAGGGCTGGAGCTCCACAACACCCCCTCAGGTCAGGGACGCCGTGGCGGGGCCGTCGGGGCGCTCGTGGCGCTGCGCCCAGGCCGCGTCGACCAGGGTGGCGACCTCGTCCTCGGGCAACCGCTGGTAGCCGTCCGCGGTGACCACACCGACCACCGGGAAGATCCGCCGCAGCATGTCCGGGCCGCCGGTCGCCGAGTCGTCGTCGGCGGCGTCGATCAGCGACTGGATCGCCACCGTCGCGCAGTCGGTCGCGGACAGGTCCTCGCGGTACAGCTTCTTCAGCGAGCCCCGGGCGAACAGCGAGCCCGAGCCGACACTGTGGAAGTGGGTCTCCTCGTACCGGCCGCCGGTGGCGTCGTAGGAGAAGATCCGCCCGCCCTTGCGGTCGTGGTCGTAGCCCGCGAACAGCGGCACCACGGCCAGGCCCTGCATCGCCATCGCCAGGTTGCCCCGGATCAGCGCGCTCAGCCGGTTGGACTTGCCGTCCAGGCTGAGCACGGTGCCCTCGAGCTTCTCGTAGTGCTCGAGCTCGACCTGGAACAGCCGGACCATCTCGATCCCGAACCCGGCCGATCCCGCGAACGCGACCGCCGAGTACTCATCGGCCGGGAACACCTTCTCGATGTCCCGCGACGCGATGATGTTGCCCATCGTGGCCCGCCGGTCGCCGGCCATCAGCACGCCACCCGCGAAGGTGGCCGCGACGATCGTCGTACCGTGCGGGACCTGGTCGGAGAAGTCGGCCTGCCCCAGGCTGCGCCGTCCGGGCAGCAGGTCGGGCGCGTGCCCGGCCAGGAAGTCCATGAACGACGAGCCACCTGGGGTCAGGAAGGCTTCCGGCAACCGGCCGGAGGCATCAAATGTCATCGAGCGGTTCACTCCCCACCCTTTTGGACGAACCCGCGGACGAACTCCTCGGCGTTCTCCTCGAGCACCTCGTCGATCTCGTCGAGGATCGAGTCGACGTCCTCGTCGAGCCGTTCCTTGCGCTCGGCCACATCTTCCGACGTGGCCGACTGCTCGACCTCTTCCTCGGTCGTCGAACGCTTCGGCTGCTTGTGCTGCTGCCCGCCGTCCTTCGCCATCGCACACACCTCCTAGAACCGCAGTGGAGAAGACGCCCAACCGCTTCTCCGTGCTTCTAAGAGCGACCCTACCCGGCGGCACCCCCAGTAATGGTGCGAACCAGGTCACTTGCGGTGTCGCACTGGTCCAGAAGGGCACCGACATGGGCCTTCGTGCCGCGCAGCGGGTCCAGGGTCGGGATCCGCTGGAGCGACTCCTTGCCCGGCAGATCGAAGATCACCGAGTCCCAGGAGGCGGCCGCGACCTGCGGTGCGTACTGCTGCATACAGCGGCCGCGGAAGTAGGCGCGGGTGTCGGTCGGCGGGTGCGAGACCGCCATCCGGATCTCCTCGTCGGACACGATCCGCTGCATCCGGCCGGACTTCACGAGTTTGTGGTACAGGCCCTTGTCCGGACGAAGGTCGGCGTACTGCAGGTCGACCAGGTGCAGCTTCGGGTCGTCCCACTGCAGGCCGTCGCGGTCGCGATAGGACTGCAGCAGTTTGTACTTCGCCACCCAGTCGAGCTGGTCGGACAGCTTCATCGGGTCGATGGCGAGCTGGTCGAGGACCTGCTCCCAGCGGTGCAGCACGTCCTTGGTCTGCCGGTCCGCGTCGTCGCCGTACTTGTCCTCGACGTACTTGCGGGCCTGCTCCAGGTACTCCGTCTGCAGCTGGATCGCGGTCAGCTTGCGACCGTCCTTGAGCGTCATCAGGTGCGTGCAGGTCGGGTCGTGGCTGACCTCGTGCAGCGCGGTGACCGGGCGGTCGACCCCGAGGTCGTCGGTCAGCCAGCCGTCCTCGATCATCGCCAGCACCAGCGACGTCGTCCCGACCTTCAGGTACGTCGAGATCTCGGACAGGTTCGCGTCGCCGATGATCACGTGCAGCCGCCGGTAGCGGTCCGGATTCGCGTGCGGCTCGTCGCGGGTGTTGATGATCGGCCGCTTGAGCGTCGTCTCCAGGCCCACCTCGACCTCGAAGTAGTCGGCCCGCTGGCTGATCTGGAACCCGTTCGTGCCGCCGTCCTGACCGATCCCGACCCGGCCGGCGCCGGTGACGACCTGGCGGCTGACGAAGAACGGTGTCAGGTGCCGCACGATCGCGGCGAACGGCGTCGACCGGCGCATCAGGTAGTTCTCGTGCGACCCGTACGACGCGCCCTTGTTGTCGGTGTTGTTCTTGTAGAGGTTCAGCTGCGGGGCACCGGGGATCTGCCGGGCCTGCCGCGCGCCCTCCATGATGACGAGCTCACCGGCCTTGTCCCAGACCACCACGTCCCGCGGGTTGGTGCACTCGGGCGCCGAGTACTCGGGGTGTGCGTGGTCGACGTACAGCCGGGCGCCGTTGGTGAGGATCACGTTGGCCAGGCCGGTCTCCTCGTCGGTGAGCTGGCTGGAGTCGGCCACCTCCCGGCTCAGGTCGAAGCCGCGCGCGTCCCGCAGTGGGTGCTCCTCGTCGAAGTCCCACCGGGTCTTGCGCGCCAGTGGCTGCGTCTGGGCGTAGCCGTTCACCACCTGGCTCGAGGTCAGCATCGGGTTGGCCCCGGGCTGGCCGGGCACCGAGATGCCGAACTCGGTCTCGGTCCCCATAATGCGCCGCACACTCATGCCTCCGAGCCTACGCGGTTGCGCCCGCAAATCGGGGTGCTTGGTCCCCGGGCGCCGTGTGAGACTGCCCGAGTGGACGAAATGGTGGCGATTCTCAGCGCCGGCAACGCGGTCATCGGCGCCCAGCCCCGCTCCGTGATGCGCCGCGACAACCTGCGCCACGCCGCAACCGGCGTACTCGTCCGGAATCCGGCCGGCGACATCTACGTACACCGCCGGACCGCCACCAAGGACGTCTACCCGTCGTACTACGACTTCATGGCCGGCGGCGTCGTGGCGGCCGGTGAGGACCCGTACGACGCAGTGGTGCGCGAACTGGCCGAGGAACTCGGGATCAGCGGCGTCGAGCTGGTGAAGCTGCCGGAAGGTGATTACGCGGATGACAACACGACGTACCACGCCTATCTCTACAGCTGCGTCTGGGACGGCCCGATCCAGCACCAGCCATCGGAGGTCGCGTGGGGCGCCTGGATGTCCCCGGCCGAGCTGATCGCGAAGCTGGACGACCCCTCGTGGCCGGTGATGCCGGACACCGCCGCCCTGATCGGCCCACTGGTGAGGTCGTTCCGATGAAGATCAACCGGGACGAAGGTCTCGCCGGGGTGCTGGCCCGGCTCTGATGCAACCATCGGCAGGGGCACCGGTCACAGACAGGTGTGAAGATCATCCTGACCGACGAGACGGAGCCCGTGATGGCGTCACCGGCCTCGGATCACGAGTTGTGGAGCCGCCTGTGCGACGGTGACCAGGAGGCGCTCGGCGAACTGTTCGACCGGCATGCGGACGCGGTGCATGCGTTCGCGTTCCGTCGAACAGCGTCCTGGGCGACCGCCGAGGACGTCGTCCAGGCCACGTTCCTCAACACGTGGCGACGTTTCCAGCGCACTCCGCCCGGCCCGTTGACGAGCTCCAGCGCTCGGGGCTGGCTGCTGGTGGTCGCCTCGAACGAATGCCGCACGCTGGCCCGTACGGCGGCTCGCTTCCGCAACCTCCTGGACCGGCTCCCCGACCCCACGCACGCAGGCGACCATGCCGGGAACGTCATCCAGCGGCTCGACGACGAACGCCGGATGTCGCAGGTGCGCCGAGCAGTCGACAAGCTCCCCCGCCACGAGCGCGACACGCTTGAGCTGGTCGTCTGGGCCGGCCTCACCCAGGCCGAGGCCGCCGACGCGCTCGGGGTGCCGATCGGCACTGTCAAAGCGCGACTTCACCGCACTCGCCGGCGCTTCCCCGAGCTGATGAGCCGGGACAGCTTCCTGGAGGACATGTCATGACTGTTCGAACCGACCCTCCGCGCGTGCCCCCGCTGTCACCGCAGCAGCACTCCCGCCTGCGCCGGCAGGTGATGGCCAAGGCCCGGCCGGCCCGTCGTACGGCGGCCGGCCGCTGGGTACCCGCGATCGCCGTGGCGGCCGTGGCAGCTGTCACCGCCGGTGCCGTCGCGATCGGCGGGATGACCGGACCCGCCGCTCCCCCTGCCGGCTCCAGCCCGACGCGCAGTATCCAGCCGCCAACTCCGCTACCGCTTCGCGACTTCGTCGTACCGACCGAAGTCGACCTCGGTCCCTATCCCACGGCCGCGTCGATCGCGTCGACAGCGTGCCTGATCGAGAAAGGCACGACCGAGGTCGTCTGGGCGCGATACGTCCTGGACAGCACCGCGGGCAGCCGGACTTCCATCCTGCTGGTGCGGCGCCCGGCCGATGGCGAGCCCAACGACGGCTACCACCAACGGATGGCCGTCTGCGTGCCCTACTCGCTCAACAACCCGATCCCGGACAGCGACTGGGACCGCCGCCCGACAGCTGCCCAGGGCCTGGCGATCCTCACCACCGGCGCGTTCGAAACTCCGGTGACGGGCGCTACTCAGTTCTGGCGGATCTATCGGGCGGTGCCCGAGATCGCACGGGTCGAGAGCCGCTACGTCTGGCAGGGCGGTGCCGGGCCCTGGACGAAGGGCGTCGTGGCCGACGGGTTCGCCTACACCGACACCAGGGCGAAGTACGGCGGCAAGTCACCGGCCGGGCTGAAGGCGCAGATTCGCGCCTTCGACGCCGCCGGGAACGCCGTACCGGTCAACCCTTCATAACCGGCGGCGGCTCACCGAGCGGGCGAGGTTGATACCGACCAGGCCTGCCCAGCTGACCACGACGCCGAACGGGCCGATCATGTCGGCGGCGATCGCGGTGATCGGGATCGCCGCGACGATCGAGACGATCGCCAGGGCCAGGCCACCCGGGTCCTTCTCACGGCTCGGGTAGGCCGGCGGCTGGACCGGTTCAGGGAGCGCGGTCGCGCGGCGCTGGGCGTCGAGCCGCTCCAGGAAGCCTTCGATGATCTCTGCTTCGTACTCCGGCCCCAGCTCCTGCCGAGCGGCCACCGCAGCCCGCAGGTCCTTACGCACATCCTCCGTCGCCATACCACTCACGGTATGACCGCCCTGCGCCTGAAGGTATCGGGGAAAGCCCCGAGCGGCCCCTAGCGCGCCGACGTCCGCCCGGCACCAAGGGGGTGCGGGTGGCGAAGCCCCCGCTCGCCGCACAACACGACGAAGGCGACATGGTCCGCGCGGTTCGCGGACACACGTCGCCCATCGCCTTCGTACGTCGTACTTACAGGTACTGGCCGGTGTTCGTTGCGGTGTCGATCGAACGGCCGGGCTCGGTGCCCTGCTTGCCGGAGATGAGTGTGCGGATGTAGACGATCCGCTCGCCCTTCTTGCCGGAGATGCGGGCCCAGTCGTCGGGGTTGGTCGTGTTCGGGAGGTCTTCGTTCTCCTTGAACTCGTCGACACACGCCTGCAGCAGGTGCTGCACCCGCAGGCCCTTCTGGTTCTCGTCCAGGTAGGCCTTGATCGCCATCTTCTTGGCCCGGTCGACGATGTTCTGGATCATCGCGCCGGAGTTGAAGTCCTTGAAGTACAGGACCTCCTTGTCACCGTTGGCGTACGTCACTTCGAGGAACCGGTTCTCGTCGGCCTCGGTGTACATCCGCTCGACGGTGCGCTGGATCATCCCGTTCACACACGAGGCCCGGTCGCCGCCGAACTCACTGAGGTCGTCGGCGTGCAGCGGCAGCGTGGTGGTCAGGTACTTCGAGAAGATGTCCCGGGCCGCCTCGGCGTCGGGGCGCTCGATCTTGATCTTCACGTCCAGCCGGCCCGGCCGCAGGATCGCCGGGTCGATCATGTCCTCGCGGTTCGAGGCACCGATGACCAGGACGTTCTCCAGGCCCTCGACACCGTCGATCTCACTGAGCAGCTGCGGGACGATGGTGTTCTCGACGTCGGAGGAGACACCGGATCCGCGGGTGCGGAACAGCGAGTCCATCTCGTCGAAGAACACGATCACCGGCATCCCCTCGGATGCCTTCTCCCGGGCCCGCTGGAAGACCAGGCGGATGTGCCGCTCGGTCTCACCGACGTACTTGTTCAGCAGCTCGGGACCCTTGATGTTCAGGAAGAACGACTTCTGCTCGGCCACCCCGGTCCGCTCGGCGACCTTCTTGGCCAGCGAGTTCGCCACCGCTTTCGCGATCAGCGTCTTGCCGCAGCCGGGTGGGCCGTAGAGCAGCACGCCCTTCGGCGGCTTGAGCTCGTGCTCGAGGAACAGGTCCTTGTGCAGGTAGGGCAGCTCGACCGCGTCCCGGATCGCCTCGATCTGGCCGGCCAGGCCACCGATCTGGGTGTAGTCGATGTCCGGGACCTCTTCGAGGACCAGCTCCTCGACCTCGGACTTCGGGATCTTCTCGTACACATAGCCGGAGCGGGGCTCCAGCAGCAGCGAGTCGCCGGTGCGCAGCGCGATGTCGAGCAGCGGCGAGGCGAGCCGGACGACCCGTTCCTCGTCGGCCTGCGCGATCACCAGTGCCCGCTCGCCGTCGGCCAGCAGTTCCTTCAGCATCACCACGTCGCCCACGACCTCGAAGTCGCAGGCCTCGACCACGTTCAGCGCCTCGTTCAGCATCAGTTCCTGGCCGAGCTTCAGCGCGTCCAGGTCGATCGACGGGCTGGCCGCCACCCGGAGCTTGCGGCCCCCGGTGAACACGTCCAGCGTGTCGTCGTCGTTGCGGCCGAGGAAGGTGCCGAATCCGGACGGCGGTTGCGCCAGCCGGTCGACCTCCTCCTTCAGGGCGATGATCTTCTCTCGCGCCTCCCGCAGCGTGTCGGCCAGCCGCTCGTTCTGAGCGGTGACACTCGCCAAGGAGGCCTGTGTTTCGGACAGCCTGCTTTCGAGCGACCGGCTGTCAGCCGGGTGCTCCAACAACCGACGCCGCAACGCTGCGACCTCGGCCTCCAGGTACCGGACCTGGTTACGCAGCTCTGCCGCGGTAGGACTCTCGTCTCCAGCCACGATCATCACCTCACCATGTGGGGCTCGACCCTATGGACCTTACCCAGAAAACCTCGCCGGGCAAGCTGAATCCCATCACGTGTCGGTTGCGGATGAACCTGTTGTTTCCGGCACATCTCCGGAACCGTCACCCCGACGGGGGCCTTGGTAGTCGTCGCCGTACGCGCCCGGTGCCGGCCGGCGCTTCTTCCGGGGTGCCTGAACCCCGTGCGCCATCCGTCGGGCGGTGACCAGAAAGGCGGTGTGACCTTGCATCCGGTGTCCCGGACGAACCGCCAGTCCCTCCACGTGCCAGTCTCGCACGAGTGACTCCCACGCGCGCGGCTCAGTGAATTCGCCGTGTGCCCGCAGCGTCTCCACAACCCGGCTCAGCTGGGTCGTGGTGGCGACGTACGCGCAGAACACCCCACCGGGGCTCAGGGCCCCTGCAGCGGCGTCCACGCACTCCCAGGGGGCCAGCATGTCCAGGATGATCCGGTCGACGTCCTGCTCGTTCAGGTTCTCGACCAGGTCACCGACCTCGAGCCGCCAGGCCGGGTGCTCGCCGCCGAAGAAACCGGCCACGTTCTTCCGCGCGACCTCGGCGAAATCCTCACGGCGCTCGAACGAGATGACCTGGCCGTGGATGCCGACGGCACGCAACAGCGCGGTGGTCAGGGCACCGGAACCGGCGCCGGCCTCGACCACCTTCGCGCCCGGGAAGATGTCGGCCATCGTGACGATCTGCGCGGTGTCCTTCGGGTAGATCACCGCGGCACCACGCGGCATCGAGACCGAGTAGTCGGCCATCAGCGGCCGCAGCGCGAGGTACTCGACGCCACCCTTGGAGCGGATCACGACGGCGTCCGGGCCGTCGATCAGCTCGTCGTGCTCGATACCGCCCTTGGTGGTGTGGAAAACCTTTCCACGCTCCAGGAACACCGAGTGCCGGCGGCCCTTGGAGTCCTGCAGGGTGATCCACTCCCCCGCCTGCAGCGGGCCGTGATGGACCCCGGAGTACGCCTGGTCGGGAAAGTCGCGCAAGTCAGCCATAAGGCGCTCACCTTAACTTTCGGTGACCCTCGCGCCGTAACCGAGGTGGTCAGCGCCCGCGGAAGGCCTGTTCGATATCGGCGGTCGCCAGTACGCCGTAGACGCTGCCGGCCGCGTCGAGGACCAGGTACTCCGAGGCGGGGTGCTCGCGGATCGTCTTCAGGATCTCCTCGCCGGTGTCGTTCACACCGATGATGTGGCCCGCGCCGATCCGGGTGGAAACCTCGCTCACCGTGGTCCACGGCCGCTGGTTCGGCGCGACTGCGGCGACTGCGCTCTCCGAGACCAGCGCGTGCGGCTTGCCGTCGCCGTCGATCACCACGACCGCACCGGCGTGTGCGTCGCCGGCCATCCGGACCGCTTCGGAGATCGGCGTACCGGTGTGCACCGCGATCGCGCGGCGGGCCATCGTGCGCACCTGAAGGGTCGGCAGCTTCTGGCGCAGCCGGGCCTGCATCAGCTGGGCGGTGGAGCCCATCCACAGGAAGAACCCGACCGCGAGGGCGATCAGGAAGTCGATCAGCGTCGGCTGCCGGCCGAAGATCTCCTCCAGCAGGACCGGCGCGGCCAGTACGAGGATCGCCAGGATCCGGCCGCCCCAGGCGGCCACGATGGTGCCGGTGTGCATGTTGCCGGTGATCTTCCAGACCAGCGCCCGCGCCACCCAACCGCCGTCCAGCGGGAGGCCGGGCAGCAGGTTGGTGACACCGACGATCAGGTTCGCGACCGCCAGCTGCCACAAGGCGATGTACGCGACACCATCGTCGACCGCGCGCGAGCCGACGTACGCCAGACCGCCGACCACCAGCGAGGCGATCGGCCCGACCACCGACACCGCGAACTCCTCGAACGGCGTCTTCCGCTCGCCCTCGATATGCGTACCCGCGGCGAAGAAACCGAGGTTGATCTCCGACACGCCGATCCCGAACCTCAGAGCCATCAGTGCGTGCGCCAGCTCGTGGATCAGGATCGACAGCGTGAACGCGACCACGAAGGCGAACGACGCGACGTAGCGCCAGGCGCCGATCTGCGGGAACTGCTGCCCGATCACCGCGGAGAACCCGAACGCCAGCAGCATCGCCACCGGCAGCCAGGTGAACCGCATGGTCAGCCGGATCCCACGGACACGACCGAGAACCCAGGTACCGGGCGGCGGTGGGCCGGCCGGCTGGGCGGGGCTCTGGGGATCACGCGACTCAGCCATCGCTCCAACGCTACTGGTCCAGCGGTAACAAGCTGCTACCAACCCGGCTCAAACGCCGACATCGAGTTTCGCCGTGTACCCCTGGACCGCGTCTCCGGCGACCGTCGCGAGCTGGTGTACGCCGTCGTCGTCGCCGAACACGTTGTCGTCGGCAAGCGACGTACGGCGCATGTTCTCCGCGCTCCCGTCGTACCCCTCGGTGCCGTAGACGGCGTGGCAGACGTTCTCGGGGAAGGCGAGCTGCGAGGTCGCACTGATCTTCCCGGCGGCGGTCGCGTCGGACAGGCTGGCGTAGACCTCGAAGTGGATGTGTGGCCAGCGGCCCGGGTACGCCGCGGGGAAGATGGTCGTGAAGGTCACCTTGCCGTCGGCGTCGGTGGCTTGGACACCGCGCAGGTAGTTCTCGTTGGTGACTCCGTCGGAGTAGAGCGAGTAGCGGCCTTGCGCGTCGCAGTGCCAGACGTAGACGGCCGCACCGGTCAGCGGGGTGTCCTTGTCGGCGTCGAGGATGGTCAGCTCGACAGTCAGCGGTACGCCGGTCGCCGTGCCGGAGGCCGACCCGAACGACTTGGTGATGTCGCTGCGGACGATGCCGGACTCGGTGAGCACGTTCGGCCCGTTGGAGCCGTCACCTGGGTAAGGGCCGGCGGTCTCGCCCGGGATCTCGTCGACACCGGCCGTCGATGTGGACGGAGTGGTGGACGTCGATCCCGTGGCTGATGGCGTGGCCGACGGCGAAGAGGTGGTCGACGAGTCGGGTGAACAGCCCGCGAGAGCGACCAACCCGGCACCGGCGAACAGGCTCAGCACCTTCCGCCGGCGCAGGGTGCCGAGGTCGTATTCGAGGCCGAGATCGTGCTCACGTGGTGGCTTCATACTCAGAGCTTGGCAAGCCGAACCGATAGTTGGCCGAAAGTCCGCTGGGAATTCCCTGGGAGCCTTTCCGCCCTTCTGTCCGAAAGTGTCGGCGGGAGCGCCTAGGGTTCCGGTATGAGTGTTGCGGCCGAGGTACCAGTCAACGGGCATCCGCGTGGAGCGCTGTCGCCGTCCCGGGCGGCCGATTTCATGAGCTGCCCGCTGAAGTACCGGTTCCGCGTCGTCGACCGGCTGCCGGAAAAGCCGTCGTCCGCGGCGGTCCGGGGCACGGTCGTGCACGGTGTGCTGGAGCGCCTGTTCGATCTCCCCCGCGGTCAGCGGACGCTGGAGCAGGCGGCCGAGATGCTTGAGCCGCAGTGGCAGCAGGTGCTGGCCGCCGAGCCGGAGGTGGCCGGGCTGTTCGCCGAGGACGCCAGCGGCGAGGAGCTGGCGAGCTGGCTGGCCGAGGCGCACAAACTGCTCGGCAAGTACTTCACTCTCGAGGACCCGAACGCGTTGGAGCCCGCCGAGCGCGAGCTCTACGTCGAGACCGAGCTCGAGTCGGGCCTGGTGCTGCGAGGTTACGTCGACCGTCTCGATGTCGCGCCGACCGGCGAGATCCGGGTGGTCGACTACAAGACCGGCCGGTCGCCGTCGGAGTTCTTCGAGGCCAAGGCCTTGTTCCAGATGAAGTTCTACGCCCTCGTGCTGTGGCGGTTGCGCGGCGTCGTGCCGGCGATGTTGCAGCTGGTCTACCTGGGCAACGGTGAGATCGTCCGCTACATCCCCGACGAGGCCGATCTGCGCGCCTGCGAGCGGAAGGTCAGCGCGCTCTGGACCGCGATCAGCCGCGCCCTGGAGTCCGGTGACTGGCGCCCCAGCCCAGGCCCCCTCTGCGACTGGTGCGACTACAAACCCCTCTGCCCGTCCTGGGGTGGCACACCTCCTCCGCTACCGCAGCGATCAGTCGAAGAAGTCGTCGTCGAGTCCGCCGGTGTAGACCTCATCAGCGTCGACGGCTGACGAGGAACCCTCACTCGATACCGTTCGTCGCATGAGCGTGGAACAGACACCTGCGGTCCGGGCGATCGGCGTGACCAAGCGGTACGGCGTGGGCCAGACCCAGGTCGATGCGTTGGTCGAGCTCACCGCGGACTTCGGCAAGGGCCGGTTCACCGCGATCATGGGGCCGTCGGGGTCGGGCAAGTCGACGCTGCTGCACTGCCTGGCCGGTCTGGACCAGCCGACGGCCGGTCAGGTGTGGGTCGGTGATGTCGAGCTGAGCCGGTTGCCCGAGAAGCAGTTGACGCATCTGCGCCGGGACCGGATCGGTTTCGTGTTCCAGGCGTTCAACCTGGTGCCGACCCTGACGGCGTACGAGAACATCACGCTCCCGCTCGACCTGGCCGGCCGCACGCCGGACCGGGAGTGGCTGCGGACGGTCATCGACACGATCGGGCTGACCGACCGCCTCAAGCACAAGCCGTCCGAGCTGTCCGGCGGCCAGCAGCAGCGGGTCGCGTGTGCCCGTGCGCTGGCGTCGCGGCCCGAGGTGGTCTTCGCCGACGAGCCGACCGGCAACCTCGACTCGCAGTCGTCGGCCGATGTGCTCGGCTTCCTGCACCGGTCGGTGCGTGAGTTCGGGCAGACCGTGGTGATGGTCACCCACGATCCGACCGCGGCGTCGTACGCGGACCGGGTTCTGTTCCTGGCCGACGGCCGGCTGCGTTCGGAGCTGCTCGACCCGACCGCCGAGACCGTCCTCGACACGATGAAGAGTCTCGATCCGGCCGTGGCCGGCTGATGCTGAGGATCGGCCTGCGCTCGGTTCTGGCGCACCGGCTGCGGTTCGTGCTCTGCACGGTCGCGGTCGTGCTCGGGATCGCGTTCGTCGGTGGCGCGATGGTCTTCACCGACACCCTCTCGACCGCTCTGAAGAAGCAGTACGCCGGCAGTACGGCGGACATCACGATCACGCCGGTCGATCCGGTCGAGGCGCGCACCGGCCCACCCGCGACGCTCGCGGCTGCGGTCGTCGGCCAGGTCGCCGCCGTTCCCGGGGTGGCCGACGCCGACGCGCAACTGCTGGTCAGCGACGTGCAGATCCGCAAACCCGACGGCACCCCGATCGACACCTACGGTCTCCCGACGTACGGCGCCGGCTGGCCGCACGCCGTACGGACCTCGCCGTTCCGGCTGCTCGACGGCAAACAACCTTGGGGTACGGCGGAGCTCGGGCTGGACGAGTCGACCGCGTCGAAGGCTGGTTACGGCCTCGGCGATCAGGTGCGCATCGTCACCGCGACCCGGCCCGTGACGGCCACCCTGACCGCGATCACGACACCTGCCCAGGCTGGTCCGGCCGCGGGCGCACCGCTGGTCACGTTCGACCCCGCGACCGCTCAGCTCGTGCTGCTCGGCAAGCCGGGCTGGACGTCGATCGCCGTCGCGCTGAAGCCGGGCGCGGATACCGAACAAGTCCGTGCGGCGATCGCCAAGACGGTCGGTGAGACGTTCAAGGTCCGCACGGCGGCGCAGGTCGAGGCCGATGGTGAGACCGCGCTCGACACGACGTTCGGCGGATTCAGTTCGATCTTGCTGATGTTCGCCGGGCTCGCGCTGTTCGTCGGTGCGTTCCTGATCGTCAACACCTTCGCGATGCAGGTCGCGCAACGGTCCCGCGAGCTCGCGATGCTGCGTGCGATCGGCGCGTCGCGCGGCCAGGTCACCGGCACGGTCCTCGCTGAAGCGGTCGTGATCGGGCTGATCGGTTCGACCCTCGGCCTGCTGCTCGGTATCGCGGTCGCGGCCGGAATCACCTTCGCCTACGAAGGGCTCGGCGCGGCGATCCCGAGCGCCGGTCTGCAGATCACGCCGGCCACGATCATCGCCTGCTACGTGCTCGGCGTCCTGCTCACCGTCGGCGCCGCCTACCCAGCCGCCCGCCGCGCCGGCCGCCTGCCTCCGATGACCGCCCTGCGCGACGGCGCGACGATCCCCGAACGCTCCTTGCTGGTCCGGTTGCTGGCCGGTGCGTTCCTCCTGCTGATGGCGCTGGTGCTCTACCTGATCGGCGACTATGCCGGTGGCATGCCAGGCGCGTTCCTGATCGGACTCTCGTCGGCGATGGCGCTGCTCGGCATCGTCATGACCAGTCCCCTGGTCAGCCGGTACGTCGTCCGCGGGCTGATGGCGCCGTTCGGTCACAAGGCCCCGGTCACGCTCGGCCGCCGCAACGCCGAGCGCAACCCGCGCCGTACGTCGGCCACCGCGTCGGCGCTGATGATCTCGGTCGCACTGATCAGCGGGCTGGTGGTGATCGGCGCCTCGGCCAAGGCGTCGATCGACGCGAATGTCGCGGCCGCGATCGGTACCTCCGACCTGGTCGTGAGTTCGTCCGACCCGGACACCTTCGGTCCGCAGGTCGCCGACCGGATCCGCCAGGTCGGCGGGATCGCGGGTGTCCATCAGGTCCGGCAGCAGGACGGCAAGGCCGGCGATCTCCCGGTCAAGGTCACCGGTGTCGGCGACGGAACGCTCGACGGCCCGATCACGGTCGCCCTCGATTCCGGTTCGCTCGACGGCCTCGCGACCGGCCAAGCCGTCGTACCGCGCACGATGGCCAAGTCCCTCCACGTCTCCCCCGGCCAGACCATCACCCTGACCACCACCACCGGCAAACACCGCCTGACCGTGGCCGGCATCCTGGCCCCGAACCGTCAGCTCAACGCGGTCGTGATCTCGCTGGCGACGTACGAGAAGCTCGGCGGCGCCCCGGCCGACTCGCTGCTGTACGTCGATGTTGCCGAAGGCACCGGTATTGCCCAGGCCAGTACGGCGATCCTGGAGGGCCTGAAGGACTACCCGTCGATCCAGGTCCGCGACCAGCAGGCGTACGCCGCTCAGGCCCGCGGACCGGTGGATGCCGTGACCACGGTGATCGGGATGCTGCTGGCCCTGGCGATCCTGATCGCGATCCTCGGCATCGTGAACACCCTCGCCCTCGGCGTCGTCGAACGCACCCGGGAGATCGGTCTGCTGCGGGCGATCGGGATGGACCGTCCGCAGCTGCGCCGGATGCTGCGGGTCGAGTCGATCGCGGTCACACTGCTCGGCGCGCTGCTCGGTCTCGCGGTCGGTGTGCTGACCGCGGCCGCGATGCAGAACGTGCTCGTCGACGACGGCCTCAGCGAGCTCGACATCCCGGTGCTCCAGCTGGTCGGCGCCGTTCTCGTGTCCGGAGTGATCGGCGTACTCGCTGCGGTCTGGCCGTCACGGCGTGCAGCGCGTTTGAACGTTCTGCAGGCCATCGCCACGGAGTAGAGCCAGACGCTGCTTTGACCGGTAGCCTGCGGGGGTGCCGGGGAGCGTGCAGTCGATCGAGCGGGCTGCGGCCGTGCTGCGGCTACTCGCGGCTGCTCCCAACGGGCTCGGGGTCGCGGATGTCGGCAACGCGCTCGGCCTGGCCAAGACGACCGTGCACGGCATCCTCCGGACACTGCATCAAGTCGGTTTCGTCGAGCAGGACCGCAGCGGCGCGCACTATCACCTGAGCGACGCGTTCGGCCGGCTCGGTGAGAGCTACCTCGACCCGAACGAGTTGCGCAGCCGCGCGATCAACTGGGCCGATTCACTGGCGGCGCGCAGCGGCGAAGTGGTTCGCGTCGGCCGGCTCGTCGACAGCAAGGTCGTCATCGTGCACCACGTCTTCCGCCCCGATGACAGCGACCAGGACCTCGACGTCGGTACGACGTTGCCGCCGCACGCGACCGCGTTGGGCAAGGCCGTGCTCGCCTATGACGCGAGCGGTGCGGCCCGGCCGAAGCGCCTCGAAGCCTTCACCACCCGAACCATCACCGACCCGGCGCGGCTGGCCGAGGAACTGGCCACGGTTCGCGGCCGCGGCTGGGCGGGCGAGTTCGAGGAACACACCATCGAGACCGCCGGCATCGCGGCCCCGATCCGTGGGCTCGGCGGGCTGGTCGTCGGCGCGGTCGGTCTGATCGGCCGGATCGAGCGGATCTGCGACAGCCGCCTGCGGCACCGCACGGACCTCGTCACCATGGTCCGCGCCACCGCCGAGGCCATCGCACGCGACCTGCGGGGTGACTCCTGAATGGCTGAGCAGTACGTCGCCGCCGTCGACCAGGGCACGAACTCGACCCGCTGCATCCTGTTCGACCGGCGCGGGCGACTCGTGTCGGTGGCGCAGCGCGAACACCGGCAGCTCTTCCCCAAACCGGGCTGGGTCGAGCACGATGCCGCCGAGATCTGGCGGAACGTGACCCGCGTCGTACCGGCCGCACTCCGTCAGATCGGCGCGGCGCCGAGCCAGATCGTTGCCATCGGCATCACCAATCAGCGCGAGACCAGCCTGCTCTGGGACCGCGCCACCGGCCGTCCGATCGGCAACGCCGTCGTCTGGCAGGACACCCGGACCGACCGGCTGGTGGCCGAGCTCGCCGGTGACGAGGGCCTGGACCGGTTCGCGGATCTGTGTGGTCTGCCGCTGAACACCTACTTCTCGGCACCGCGGCTGAAATGGATGCTCGACCACACTCCCGGGCTGCGCGCTCGTGCGGAACGCGGCGAGGTGCTGTTCGGCACCATGGAGACCTGGCTGATCTGGAACTTCACCGGCGGCGCGAACGGCGGGCTGCACGTCACCGACGTGACGAACGCGAGCCGGACCATGCTGATGAACATCGCCAGCCTGGAATGGGACGACGAGCTGCTCGCGGCCTTCGACGTGCCGCGCGCCGTACTGCCGGAGATCCGGCCGTCGTCGGGAGTCTTCGCGACCGCGACCGAGGTACTGCCCGGGGTCCGGATCGGCGCGGCCCTCGGCGACCAGCAGGCAGCGCTGTTCGGGCAGACCTGTTTCAGTGCCGGCGAGGCGAAGTGCACCTACGGCACCGGCTCCTTCCTGCTGCTGCACACCGGCCAGGAGATCGTCCGGTCCAAGCACGGCATGCTCACAACGGTCGCCTACCAGATCGGGGACGAGCCAGCGTCGTACGCGCTCGAAGGCTCGATGGCGGTCACCGGCTCGCTCGTGCAGTGGTTCCGTGACGGCCTCGGCCTGATCCACACCGCGGCCGAGATCGAGACGCTGGCCCGGACGGTCGACGACAACGGTGGCGCCTACATCGTCCCGGCCTTCTCCGGTCTGTTCGCACCGCACTGGCGCAGCGAGGCGCGCGGCGTCATCGCCGGCCTGACCGGCTACATCACCAAGGGCCACCTTGCCCGCGCGGTCCTGGAGGCGACCGGCTTCCAGACCCTCGAGGTCGTCGACGCGATGAACGCCGACTCCGGAATCGCGCTCACCGCGCTCAAGGTCGACGGCGGCATGACCGCGAACAATCTGCTCATGCAGTTCCTCGCTGATCTGCTCGACGTACGCGTCGTCCGGCCGATGGTCACCGAAACCGTCTCCCTCGGCGCCGCCTACGCCGCCGGCCTGGCTGTCGGCTACTGGCCCGACCTCGAAGGCCTCCGCTCCAACTGGCACCGCGCCGGCCAATGGCTCCCGAACATGGACCCCACCCGCCGCGCCACCGAATACGCCAACTGGCAAGCCGCCGTGCAGCGCACCTTCAACTGGATCCGCCCTGAGCAGTGATTTCGCAACCCTTTCCAGGGTGATCGAAGAGCGGCGATCGTGATGCGACATTCAAACGCTTGATACAGAGCGCGCCTAATGTCCCGGGCACAAGCAACCGACTCGGGAGGAAACGAAATGTCTTCGATAGTGAGGGTTCTGGCGGTCGCCACGCTCGGGGTTTCGTCGATGGGGCTCGCGCCGGTGATCGCGCAGGCGTCGGCGGACGGGACGCAGGCGCTCAAGATCACCCGGATCAAGTGTCACCAGCAGGAGGACAACACCGGCGCCGACGACATTTATCTGACCGTCGACGGCACCGTGATCATGAATGAGGTTCAGTTCACCAACGGCGACGACAAGGATATTTCCGATATCCCGATCGAGCAGGGCAAGGTGCTGACGGTGATGGAAGGCGATTTCCCGGACGACGACGACAACCTGGGTGCGAAGCGGATCGGCGGCGCCGGGACCTACGAGTTCACCGACGACGGCGCGCACTACACCGTGACGGTGGGCTGAGCCTTCCAGCGGTAGATGGGGCGGTCGTAGGCGACCTTGAAGCCGACGCGCTCCATGTTGGCCAGTGACGAGTTGTGCTCGCCCGGTCCGGGCTTGCCGGTCTCGGAGGTGACCCAGCGGCAGCCGGCCGCGAAGGCATCTTCGGCCCGGCGGGCCAGGATCGCCGACTGCGCTCCACGGCCGCGGTAGGCCGGCAACGTCGTACCGCTGACGCACTCGCCGATCTCACCGGTGACGACCAGCGCGCCGGTCGCGACCAGTTTGTCGCCGTCCCAGGCCCCGTACGCCGTGCAGCCCGGGACGCCGGCGAATGCGGCCAGCAGGTCGGTCTGGTCGGCCGGCATCTCGAAGATCTCGATCTGGGTGGCGGCCCACACGGCAGCCTCTTCGGGGTCGATGACGCCGATCCGCAGGTCGGTCTGGACCGGGGCGACCGGGCCGGCTTCGCGGACCGCCTTGACCCAGGTGCCCCCGGCAACGATCCCGTACTCGGCACAGATCTCGGCCCAATCAGCCGGGAGGACCTCGGGGGCGAGGTGGAAGTTCAGCACCCGGCCGCCGGCGGCGCGGGCGACCTCCAGGATCTCGCCGATCAGAGCACTGTCGATCGGCCGGTCGAAGCCGAATCCGGAGGCTCTCGACCAGTAGTCGATCGAGTCGTTGCTCACCACCACGACGATGCCCTTGCCGATCCGGTGCCCGCTGATACCGAGCGCCTCCACCACCCCGGGCGGGGTCTGCGTGAGCGCCCACATCATCTCGCCTTCAGCCCGCTCCAGCCGCTCAGTCAGCTCCATGACGCTTACTCTAACTCGTGAAAAAAGTCGAGCGTCCCTCAACGTCGTGGGGGTCAGGGTGGGTGTGGACACCGCGCGGCGGGCGTAGACAGGTAATGCCTTGTTGAGGCCCACCAGTTCCTGTTCACGCCCTCGAGATGTGACGGCCGCCCGCGACCCACCTGTCGCCAGACTGTGACCGAAGACCTAGGCCGGCGAGACGATGTCGGGTGCCTCGAGGCGGACCTTGTCGGCGGACTCGTCGTCGGGCTGGTCCTGTGACGCGCGCTCGGACTCGACCCGCTGCACGTAGAACGAGACCTCGCGCTCGATCGCCTTCTCGTCCCAACCGAGGATCGGCGCCATCAGGCGGGCCGCGGCCTCGGCTGCGCCGACGCCTCGGTCCCAGGCCTCGATCGAGATCCGGGTCCGGCGGGCCAGTACGTCGTCCAGGTGGCGGGCGCCTTCGGCCTTCGCTCCGTAGACGATCTCGGCCTGCAGGTAGTCCTGCGTGCCGGGGAGCTGCTCGCCGAGCGACGGGTTCTCCTCGACGAGCGCGAGCACCTCGTCGATCAGAGCGCCGTACCGGTTGAGCAGGTGCTCGATCCGGGCGACGTGCAGGCCGGAGCGTTGCGCGATCAGGTGCCGCTGGTTCCACAGCGCCTGGTAGCCGTCGGCGCCGACCAGCGGTGTGGTCTTGGTGACCGACTTCGGCACTCGCCCGTCCAGAGCAGCGGCGGCCGCGTCGATCGCGTCCTTGGCCATCACCCGGTACGTCGTGTACTTGCCACCGGCAACAACCACCAGGCCGGGAGCCGCGTGTGCGACCACGTGTTCGCGGGACAGCTTCGACGTGCTCTCCGACTCCCCGGCCAGCAGCGGCCGCAGTCCGGCGTACACGCCCTCGACGTCCTCGCGGGTGAGCGGCGTGTTCAGTACGGCGTTCACGTGGTCGAGCAGGTACTCGATGTCCTTGCTGGTCGCGGCCGGGTGCGCCTTGTCCAGATTCCAGTCCGTGTCCGTGGTGCCGATCAGCCAGTGTCGGCCCCACGGGATGATGAACAGCACCGACTTCTCGGTGCGCAGGATCATGCCGGTGCTGGACTGGATGCGGTCCTTCGGCACGACCAGGTGGATGCCCTTCGAGGCGCGCACGTGGTACTGCCCGCGCTCCCCCACCATCGCTTGGGTGTCGTCGGTCCAGACACCCGTCGCGTTCACGACCTGCTTGGCGCGGACCTCGAACTCACGACCGCTCTCCAGGTCCTTCGCCTGCACACCGGTGACTCGCTCACCTTGGCGCAGGAAACCGGTGACCTTGACCCGGTTCGCGACCTGAGCGCCGTACGACGCCGCCGTCCGCGCGAGCTCCATCGTGTGCCGGGCGTCGTCGACCTGGGCGTCGTAGTACATGAGTGCACCGACCAGGGCCGACTTCTTCAGCGACGGCACGAGTCGCATCGCGCCGCGCCGGGTCAGGTGTTTGTGGATCGGCAGTCCGGCTCCGAGACCGGAGCTGACCGCCATGCCGTCGTACAGGGCGACGCCGGCGCCGGCGTAGAACCGCTCCCACCAGCGGTGCTGGAGCGGGTAGAGGAACGGCACCGGCTTGACCAGGTGCGGTGCCAGGCGTTGCAGGAGCAGGCCGCGCTCCTGCAACGCCTCGTGCACCAGTCGGAAGTCGAGCATCTCCAGGTAGCGCAGACCGCCGTGGATCAGCTTGCTGGAGCGGCTGGAGGTGCCACTCGCGAAGTCGCGTGCCTCCAGCAGTCCGGTGGTCAGGCCCCGGGTCGCGGCATCGAGTGCCGCGCCGGTGCCGACCACCCCGCCACCGACCACCAGGACGTCCAGCTCTCGTCCGTCGGCCATCGCGTCGATCGCGTCGGCCCTTGCTTGCGGTGACAGAGCTACTACCGCCACTGTGCTGCTCCTTCTGCTTCCGAGTTACCAGTACTGCCTGTTAGTCGACGTCAACCCAGTCGAGCGTGCGCGACACGGCCTTCTGCCAGCCGGCGTACCCCTTCGCGCGCTGCTCGTCGTCCCACTGCGGTTCCCACCGCTTGTCCTCGTTCCAGTTCTGGACGAGCTCTTCCTTGTTCTTCCAGAACCCGACCGCCAGGCCGGCCGCATAGGCCGCACCCAGGGCCGTGGTCTCCGCGACGACCGGCTTGCTCACCGGTACGCCGAGGATGTCGGCCTGCATCTGCATACACAGTTCGTTGGCCGTGACACCGCCGTCGACCTTCAGCACGTCCAGCCGCACACCGGAGTCCTTCTCCATCGCGTCCGCCACGTCCTTGCTCTGGTAGCAGATCGCTTCCAGTGTTGCGCGCGCCAGGTGAGCGTTGGTGTTGAACCGCGACAGCCCGACGATCGCGCCGCGGGCATCGGATCGCCAGTACGGCGCGAACAGGCCGGAGAAGGCCGGGACGAAGTACACGCCGCCGTTGTCGGCGACCTGCCGGGCCAGCGTCTCGGTCTCGCTCGCACCGGAGATGATGCCGAGCTGGTCACGCAGCCACTGCACCGCCGACCCGGTCACCGCGATGGAACCCTCCAGCGCGTACACCGGTGCCTCGTCGCCGAACTTGTAGCACATCGTGCTGAGCAGACCGGCCTTCGACCGGACCAGCTCGGTGCCGGTGTTCAGCAGCATGAAGTTACCGGTGCCGTAGGTGTTCTTGGCCTCGCCCGGGTTGAAGCAGACCTGGCCGACGGTCGCGGCCTGCTGGTCACCGAGGTCACCCGTCAACGCGACCACGCCACCGAGCGGGCCGTTCGCCAGGGTCTCGCCGTACTTGTTCGGGTCCGACGACGGCCGGATCTCGGGCAGCATCTGCCGCGGGATGTTGAAGAAGCTGATCAGCTCGTCGTCCCAGTCGAGGGTCTCGAGGTTCATCAGCATGGTCCGGCTGGCGTTGGTGACATCGGTGATGTGCACGCCACCGTTGACACCGCCGGTGAGGTTCCACAGCAGCCAGGTGTCGGTGTTGCCGAAGACGGCGTCCCCGGCCTCGGCGGCGGCGCGGACACCGTCGACGTTCTCCAGGATCCACTGCACCTTGCCGGCCGAGAAGTACGTCGCCGGCGGCAGCCCGGCCTTCTGCCGGATCACGTCACCCTTGCCGTCGCGCTCGAGAGCGGAGGCGATCCGGTCGGTCCGGGTGTCCTGCCAGACGATCGCGTTGTAGTACGGGCGGCCGGTCTTGCGGTTCCAGACCACGGCCGTCTCGCGCTGGTTGGTGATGCCGAGCGCCGCCAGGTCGCTGGCATGCAGACCGTTGGCGTTCAGCGCGGTCTGGATGACCGAGCTGGTCCGCTCCCAGATCTCGGTCGGGTTGTGCTCGACCCAGCCGGCCTGCGGCAGGATCTGCTCGTGCTCCAGCTGGTGCTTGCCCACCTCGTTACCGGAGTGGTCGAAGATCATGAAGCGGGTGCTCGTGGTGCCCTGATCGACGGCACCGACGAAGTCAGCCATGAAAAGTCCCTTCCTCACGCACGTGGGTCATACGGTCTTCTCGTCAGGAATGCGGCCCGGCTCTTCGTCCTCGTCCGCGATCGGCAGGTTGCGCCCGACCAGCAGGTCGTAGAGGAACGCGCCGACCAGGGCGCCGATGATCGGTGCCACGATCGGCACCCAGAAATAGACGTCCCCGAACTGATCCTTGAACGCTCCCCCGTACCCGGTGAAGAACGACGCCAACCGCGGGCCGAAGTCACGGGCCGGGTTGATCGCGTAGCCGGCGTTCGTACCCCACGCCATCCCGATGGCCACCACCAGGAGGCCCACGACGAACGGTGCGAGGTTGGCCGCGGGGGCCGTGTTGCGCAGGTCGGTGATCGCCAGGATCACGAACATCAGGATCGCCGTACCGATGATCTGGTCGCGGAAGCCGCCCCACATGTCGACGCCGAGATCCATGCTGCCGTTGCCCGGGAGCGTCGAGAACACGCCCTGCGTCTTGATGGTCAGGCCCGGGTCGACCTTGTTGAGTGCCTCGGTGTAGTTCCACCGAACTACCAGCGCCGCCAGGAACGCTCCGAGGAACTGTGCCACCGAGTACGGCAGCACCTTCTTCCAGCTGAACCCGCGGAACGTCGCCAGGGCGATCGTCACCGCCGGGTTCAGGTGCGCACCGGTCATCCGGCCCGCCACGTAGATACCCAGTGTCACACCGAGTCCCCACGCCCATGCGATCGAGTCGTGGTCACCGATCCCGCCGGCCACCACCTGCGCCACCACACCGCAGCCGAACAGGATCAGGATGAACGTGCCCGCGAGCTCGGCAGAACACTCCCCCAGAAGGGTTTTCGCTTTGACCGCTTCGGTCGTAGCCATACCGGCTGGCCTCCCTTCCTCTGACAAAGACCACCGTGACGACCACGGCTGGCTGGAATCTAGGAGCCATCGGCGGCCACCACAACGCCCGCCGTTCGACATTGTCGAACGGGACCAGTTCACAACTGGTCTGCGACACTCGGTAACTCTCCAGCGACGCGCAGCGACTGCTTCCACCCTGATCCAACCCTTTGGGAGGGTGAACACGTCTGGGTGAGCGACAACGAAGCCACCGAGGAGAAGAGGAGCCCCGATGGGCGAGGAGTTCGCCGAGTTCGCCCGCGGGCGGCACGGGGCCCTGTACCGGTACGCGTACCTGCTCGCCGGTGACCGCGGCCTGGCCGACGACCTGGTCCAGGAAGCCCTGCTCAAGACGTACATCGCCTGGCGCCGGCTGCGCGACCCTCTGGCCGCCGAGGCCTACACCCGCAAGGTGATCACCAACACCGCGATCGACTGGTGGCGCCGCAAGTCGTACCACGAGCGGCCGCACGACGACGTACCCGACGGAGTCAGCCCCTCGGACGACACCGGTACCCGGCTGTGGCTGTGGCACGAGCTCCTCCAGCTGCCGCCCCGGCAACGCGCCGCCCTCGTCCTGCGTTACTACGAGGACCTGACCGAGGCCCAGACCGCCGAGGTCCTCGGCTGCTCGATCGGCACCGTGAAGAGCCAGGTCTCGGTCGCGCTCCGCAAACTCCGCGACCGCCTCGGCGACGACGTCTTTCCCCTGGACCTGACAGGAGCCCGGCCGTGACCGATCTACTCAAGGACACCCTCACCGCCCAGGCCGCGGCATCCGAGCCGCCGCCGCTCGACCTCGACGCCCTGATGGCAACCGGTGACCGCCGGATCCGCCGGCGCCGCCTCGGCGCAGCAATCGGTACGGCGTTCCTCGCCGCAGCCGTGGTTGCCGCAGGCCTGGTCGCCGTCCGCGCCACCGGTGACCAGGCACCGGTCGCCGGTCTGCCGTTCGAGGAACGACGTCCGACGTACGCGGTCGGCGGTGTCATCCACTTCGGCGACACGACGATCGACACCGGCCTGAAGGACCTCGACCGCTTGGCGCGCACCAACCTCGGCTTCCTCTACCTCGGACTCAACAGCCCGACCTTGCACCTCACCGACGGCCGGAGCAGCCGCACAGTCGCCGCAGTCGAGCCAGGCACGGAGCTGTTCGCCGCCGGCGACTTCGCCGGCTGGACCGAGGAGGTCCCGGGCGGAACCCGCACCGTCGTCATCAACCTCCGCACGAACCAGATCGTGCACAGCACGCCGCAACCCAGCGGAGACTCCGAGCCGCTGACGCCCACAACGCGGCGCTCACTCGTCGGCCTCGACGATCGCTACGCATACTTCGACGCGACCAACGGCGTCCTCCGAGTCGACCTGCACACCTCGAAGAGCACCGTGATCCGGTTGTCCGGCGTCCCCGTCCAGTCGGTCGCCGCCGCCGCCGATCGCTACGTGTACCTGTCCCCTGGCTTCCTGGAGAGCGCAGACAGGTCACTCTTCCTGCGCAGCGGCGGCGCCTCCCCGGGGACCCCCTACCACCTCGAGGCGTTCAAGGACTCGGCCTGGCAGGCCGCCGTACGCATCTCCCCCAACGGTTCCTACCTGTCCGTCGCGCCGAACGGCAATGCACCACACCTGTACGACGCGACCGGGCAACGCCTCCGCATCACCGGCCCGCAACCCCGAATGTTCGGGCACTGGCTATCGGACAGCACCTTCATCGCCGCGGCCTCGGCGGGCCTGCTCACATGCACAGTCCAAACCGCAGCCGACATCACCTGTCAAGTCAGCCACCGCGACGCAGCCCAGCTGATCTTCCCGTCCAACTGAAACTCAGAACGCACACAGGACCCGAGCCTGGAAGAACGTGTCGTCACCCTCCATCTCGGCGCCGATCACCGAGTACGACGAACCGCGCTCATCCCGTCCGTGCGTATACACGAAATCTACCTGCGGGCCCAGCGCGCCCGCGCTGACGACCTCCGTTCCGTCCGGGCATCTCAGGATCGCGATGCTGTCGTCGGTTATGTGCTCGCCGCGGGTGGACTGCCATCGGAGACCGGTCAGACCGTCCGCACAGAGCACCTGGACAAAGATCCGCTGGGTGGCCGCAGTCGTGTTGCGGAAGCTGGCCTGCCAGCCAGAGTTGGAATACGACACGAAGTTCTTCGGGGTCATCGCCGGATCCGTCGTGTAGGCACCACCGCCAAGGAACCGCTGGGCACCGCCTGGGCAGACGTTGTACGTCGCACCGACTGCGCCGGCCTTCACGTCGGCCCATGTGGTCAGGGTGGTGAGGTTGCTCAGCCCACTCCAGCACACGACCTGTACTGAGAACCGGTTCGGCCAGATCTGCGAGAGGATCAGTTCCCACCCGCGCCCGTGGTCCACCGACCGGCTGCCGGACACTGACGGGTAACCTTCGCCGTCCGCCCCGGCGGTGGTAGCGATCATTCCGGCCGGGCAGTCGACGCGGACGGTCTGATACTTCTGGCCGTTGGGCTCGAAGTACTGCCAGTACACCTCCTGGTGCGGCGGTGCGTCCGCGTGCGCCGGTGCGGTGAGGCCCACCGTCGTCAAGACCATGCCGAGTACCACCATCAGCGCTCTTCTCATGGGTCCAGCCCAGCGGGTCGGCACTTCAGGAACGTCTCACGGGCATCTCACACTGGAAAGTGAAGATACCTCACGGTAATCTCCTGCTCACCTACCGTCCCCACCGCCCCTGGGAGTCGCCCCATGCTCAGGATCCGTTCTGCTCGCCATGCCCGGCCGCGGGCCCCGTTCCGGCGCCGGCCGGTGATCGCGCTGGCCCTGGCCGGTCTGGCTGCCGGCAGTCTGACCACTGCTGCCGCCGCGGACACCGCGGCCTTGCGCCCGGTGATGTTCGTTGGGAACAACTGGGAAGGGACGGCGGACGTCCTGCAGCCGTCCGGGACCTTCGCCAAGATCGGCCGGGTCAACATGGTGCCGGACAAGGCCGAGCGGCTCGCCGAGATCTACCTGAACCCGATCAAGCTCGGCTTCTTCCTCGGTATCCGCAACGGACCCGGTGAAGGCCACGACCAGCTGGTCGACGACCTCTACAGCAGCCCCGACGGTACGGCGATCGTCGCGTCCCGGCCGAGTTTCGCCGACGTCGTGTCGATCGACATCGCGACCGGGCAGGTGAAGTGGCGGTTCCCCGTGTCCGGCTTCCGCGCCGACCACATGGCGCTGTCACCGGACGGCCGGCGGGTCGCGGTCTCCGCCTCGACGTCGAACACCGTGCACGTCCTGGACGCCGCGACCGGCGTGCAACTGGGCTCGTTCCCGACCGGCGACAAACCGCACGAGAACGTGTTCACCGCGGACGGCAAGATCTGGAACTCCGCGATCGGTGAAGTCTTCACCGATCTGGACAGCCCCGGCTGGGACTGGACCAAGGGCGACCGCAGGATCACGGTCGCCGACGCGACGACGTACCAGGTGGTCAAGGTGATCGACATGCGCCCGTGGCTCGACGCCTTCGGCCGCAGCGACCTGTCCGACGCGGTCCGGCCGGTCGCGTTCACCCCGAACGAGTCGAAGCTCTACTTCCAGGTGTCGTTCTTCAACGGCCTCCTCGAGTACGACGTCGCCTCCGACGCCATCACCCGCCAGGTCGAACTGCCGAAGAACCCGAACACGAACGAGGACCGCACCACCTGGGTGAACGACTCCCGTCACCACGGCCTCGCGATGAACCCGGCCGGCACCAAGCTCTGTGTCGCCGGCACCATGGACGACTACGCGACCGTGGTCGACCGCAGCACGCTGACGCACGGCCCGCTGGTCACGGCGAGCAAACCGTACTGGGCAACGATCAGCGCCGACGGTCAAAGCTGCGTGATCTCCGAGAGCGGCACCGACCAGATCACCGCGATCAGCTTCGCCACCGGCCAGAAGCAGGTCTCCGTCCCGGTCGGCGACCACCCCCAACGAATCCGCCTCGGCCGCGCACCGACAAGCTGGCCGAACTAACTGACGGTGTACTCGCCGCGCGGGCCGCGGAAGGTCGCGGTCAGCGCGGCGGGTCCGGTGCTGAGGTCGAGGCTCGTCGACAGCAGTTGGAGGACTGCTCGCAGCTCGTCGGCCTGTGGGTGGGTCGCGTGCAGGCTCACCAGGTCGACGGTCGGCAAGGTCGTGGTCGGGTGCGGCGTCGTGCCCCAATCGATCAGGAACGGGACCAGGCCGTCGTACAGGTACTCCGGGGGTGTGCTGACTCGCCAGCTGAGTAGCTCGCCGTTCGGGGTCTTGCGGGACAGCGGTCCGATCGTTCCGAGGTCAGTTCCGGCCGCTCGTGCGGTCGCGAGTACGGCGTCGATGTCGGCCGGGTGGATTGCCCAGGTGAGGAACCGCTCCGCGCCGAAGTCGAACGCCGGTTCCCGGGTCGCGTCCACGTCCGGCCCGAGCAATTCCAGGTACGCCGTACCGCCCAGGCCGACCAGGAAGTTCCGGGTACCCCACCGCTCGTGCCGGCCACCTTCCACCGGATCGACTCCGGTCGCGTCGGCGAACCGCCGTACGGTGCCGAGGAGATCGGCGGTGCCGAGGACGAGGTGGTCGAGCAACTCTGCGGGCATGCCCTGACGGTAGCGGTGTGACGGGCGAGACACCGCTCGTGCCAACCAGCGGGACGGGCTCGGCGTCACCCGGGTGGACCGTTGAACGGGAGGCTGCGATGGGACTGGCAGAGATTTCGCTGCTCGGGGGTTGGTTTCCGGCCGCGCTGGAGGTGCTGGCGGGCGGATTGTTGCTGATCGCGGTCGGGTGGCGCGATCGGCGCTGGCGGTGGCGGCTGGTTCCGCTCATCGCAGTGTTGTCGGTCGTCGGGGCCCTGCTGGCGTCGTACCCGGGAGCGCAGTTGGTCGGGATCACGGATCCGCTGCCGCTGGGCGTGTGGGTGTGGTTCGGGGTCGGTCTGGCTGCGCTCGTCGTACTGGTCGCCGGCTGGAAGTCTGCAGGCTGGCTGCGGCGCGGAACCGCCGTACTGGCGATGGCGGTCGCGGCCCTCGTGTGTGCGAACCAGGTCAACCAGTTCGTCGGGTACTACCCGACGATCGACTCCGCGGTGAGCGACTGGACCAACGCGCCGCTGCCCGGGCAGGTGTCGATGACCGGGCTCGCCCAGGACTCGGGTGGGCGGAGCCTCCCGCGGGCCGGCAAACTCGTGTCGGTCGACATCCCGGCGACGTACAGCGGGTTCACGCACCGCCCGGAGCTGGTCTACCTGCCGCCGGTCTGGTTCCGCAGCGCGAAGCACCATCCGGCGTTGCCCGTGGTGGAGGTGATCGGCGGTGAGCGCGGCGCGCCCGCGGACTGGGTGCGGCTCGGGAACGCGGTCGACACGGCCAACGCATATGCCCACCAACACCACGGCTATGCGCCCATACTGGTGTTCGTGGATGCGACGGCCTCGTTCGACAACGACACCGAGTGCGTCGACGGCCCGCGCGGGAACGCCGCGACGCACCTGGCCCGCGACATTCCGCAGTACGTCGAGAAGACGTTCGGAGCCTCCCGGAATCCGGCCCAATGGGCGGTCGCCGGGTTCTCGATGGGCGGGACCTGCGCGATCGACCTGGTCGTCGAGCACCCCGGCACCTTCACCCACTTCGTCGACATCTCCGGCGACCTGGAGCCGAACAGCGGCGACGACCACGACACTTTGATCCAGTTGTACGGTGGCTCGGTGGCGTCGGAACAGGCCAATGAGCCGCTGAAGGTGATGCATGCCCACGGCAAGTACACCGGCGTCAGCGGCATGTTCCTGACCAGCACAGCCGAGAAGACCCACCAGCGCGAGGCCCACCAGCTGTCCCGGGCCGCAGCCAAGGTCGGTATCCCGTCGACGGTCCAGGTCTCCCCCGGCTCGCACGTCTGGCAGTTCGCCGGTCCGGCGTTCGCCCGGTCCTTCCCCTGGCTGGTCGGCCAGCTCAACCCACCCCACCACAGGTCGGCGTGACGCGCAGACTCCTCATCCTCGCCGTCACGTTCGCGTTGGTCACGCTGACCGTCGCGGCGGACGCACGGCCTGCCACTCTCGACGTACCCACCGGCAACCTGAGCGTGCTCGCGCTCGGTGACTCGGTCACGTCCGGCTACCACTGCTACTGCGACGCCTTCCCCGCCGAGTACGGCGACCTGCTGGCGCAGCGCACCGGCACGGGCGTGACCGTCCACAACTTCGGGGTCGGCGGGCTCGACTCCGAAGGTCTCCTCGAGGAGCTCGACCGCTCCAGCTCGCAGATGGCCCGGGCCGCCACCGACGCCGACTACGTCCTGCTCACGATCGGCGCCAACGACTTCGCCGGGCACGAGGACGACGTCACCGCCGGACGCTGCACCACGGAGTGCGTCAGCGCGGAAATGGCCGGGCTGACGCGCAATCTGCGCCGAATCCTCGACCGCATCATCGAACTCGACACCCACCGGACTCCCGAGATCCTGGTGACGGGCTACTGGAATGTCTTCAAGGACGGCCAGGTCGCCCGCGAGTCCTACCCGCTCCAGGGACAGAACGCGACCCAGGCCCTGACCCAAGCCACCAACCAGGTGATCGCGAGTGCCGCTCAGGCTGCCCACGCGACGTACGTCGACGTGTTCACGCCGTTCGAGACCGCACCCGACATCACCGGCCTGCTGGCCCCCGACGGCGACCACCCGAACGCGGCCGGGCACGCCCTGATCGCCGACCTGTTGCTCAAGGCCACACCGGCTCCTCGAAAGCTCACGGGCTGAGGTTCTTCCAGGACGGTCGGTGACGAACTAGGGTCCCCTCAACGATGTACACGACTTCGCCGCCCCCGAGGAAGTGACCATGCCGCGCTCGTTCCTGCTCCGCACGAGCTCACCTGTTCTGGTGGGCCGGAGCGAAGAGCTCGAGGTGCTGGTCTCGACCGTGCCGCGGCGGTCGACCGTGGTGATGATCGAGGGCGAGGCCGGCATCGGGAAGACCCGGCTGGTCGACGAACTGCTCGCCCACCCCGACGTCGCCAGACTCACGGTCCTCGTCGGGCACTGCCAGCCGCTGCGCGAACCGTTCCCGTACGGCGCGGTGATCGAAGCACTGCGGTCCCTGGCTCCGCGCGTCCCGGCCGCCAGATCGGCCCCGGCTGACGTGCGCCCGGCCCCCACCCTGACCCGCCTATCCGCGCTCAGCCCGCTCGCCGGAGCCTTGCGGCCACTCCTGCCTGAGCTGGCAGAGCTGCTGCCACCACAGCCCGAGCCGATCGGCGACCCGCACGCCGAGCGGCACCGAACCCTGCGCGCGACCCGCGAGGTGCTAGCCGCGATCGGCCCGGCGGTCCTGGTCGTCGAGGACCTGCAGTGGGCCGACGACGGCACCCGGCAACTGCTCCGCTTCCTGATGGCCGACCCGCCCCCGAACCTGTCGGTCGTCATCACCTACCGCCGCGAGGACCTGGCCGGCCACCTTCCCCTCGGTACGGCGTACCGGCCGCCCGACCACGTGGCCGGGATCCTCCTGCAGCTCCGCCCCCTCGATGTCGACGCGGTCCGGGTCCTGGCGGCCGCCATCCTGGAGCACGAGCCGGTGAGCGAGGAGTTCGCCGACCGGCTGCACGAGCGGACCGCGGGGATCCCGTTCGTGGTCGAGGAGCTGTTGCGCTCCCTGCACGGCACGGCCGCCCGGCTGCCTGACGAGGTCGAGGTACCGGTCCTGCTCCGCGACGCGTTCGCCGACCGTCTCGCCGGGCTCCCCGACCTCGCGCACCGAATCGTCCACGCGGCCGCTGTCCTCGGCGTACCGGCAGGCGTCGAGCAGCTGTCGGTCGTGGCCGGTATCGACCCCGAACATGCCGAGCTCGCGCTGATCCAGCTCGCCCGGGCCGGCGTCCTGCACGAGACCCACCCGAACCGGTACGGGTTCCGCCACGTGCTCGCCCAGCAGGCGGTCTACGACTCCCTCGAAGGACCCGCCCGCCGCCAACTGCACCTCGCCGCGATCGACGCGTTGCGCGGCACCGAGCCACCCCCACTCGTGCAGCTCGCCGAACACAGCCGCCGGGCCGGGCGCCGTACCGACTGGCTCCGGTACGGCGAAGAGGCGGCCGACCGAGCCACCGAAGTCGGCGACCCGGCCGTCGCCACCGGTCTCCTGCAGCGGCTCCTCGCCGAGCCCGACCTGCCGACCAGCGAGGTCGACCGCCTGGCCACCAAGCTCGGGTCGGTCGCGTACGCCGGCCTCGACCAGCACGACCCGGTCGCGACCTTGGACCGGGTGCTGAGCGACCAGCGGCTGTCCACCGCGGCCCGCGGCGAGGTCCGGCTCCTGCTCGGCCGGCTGCTGGTTCGCGAGAGCGGACGGATCGCCGAAGCCCGCCTGACCATCGGCCAGGCCGTCGACGAGCTCGCCGAGCGCCCCGACCTCGCCGCCCGCGGCGCTGCCCTGCTCGGTACGACGTTCATCGGCGACACCCCGTTGGCCGAGCATCTCCCGTGGCTCGAACGAGTCGACGAGTACCTGGTCAGTTGCGACCAACTCGAGATCCGGTTCTCCCTGCTCGCCAACCTGCTCGGGTCCCGGCTGTCCATCGGCGACCCGGCCGTCCTGTCCGACCTGACCGCCCTCCCGACCGCCGTCGAGTCCCAGGCCGAACGCCGCCAGCTCGCCCGTACCCGCTGCAACCTGGCCGACTCCTGTACGACGATCGGCCGGTTCGACCAGGCCCGCGAGTTCCTCGCCAGCGGGATCCGGCTGGCCGCAGAAGCCGGCAGCCCCTTCGTGGTGAGCACCGCCCGCTCCACCGAGGTCCGCCTCGACTGGTACACCGGCAACTGGTCCGGCCTCACCGAACGCGCCACCCGGCTGCTCGGCGAGTACCGCGACTTGTTGCCGGTAGCAAGCGAACTCTCGCTGGTTCTCGGCCTCCTCGCGATCACCCGCGGCGAATGGCCGGCCGCAGCCGAGCACCTCGGCCGCACCGGCGTGCACAGTCCACAGGACGCGATCACGCCGATCGCGATCGGTGGCTACGCCGGACTGGCCCGGATGTGGCTGGCGCAGGACGATCTCACCGCCGCCACGGCCATCGTCGAGCGTGGTCTGCAACTGGTCCGGCGCAAGGGTGTGTGGGTCTGGGCCGCCGACCTCGCGCCGGTTGCCGTGAGCACGCTGCTGGCGACCGGTCGGGTCGCCGAGGCCGCCGCATTGACCGATGAGTTCGCGGCCGGGATCGCCGATCGGGACGCCCCACTCGCTCAGGCGGCGCTGTGGTCCTGCCGCGGCGAGATCACCGCGGACCCGGAGCAGTTCCGATCGGCAGAGGCAGCGTACCGGGCTTTGGATGCGGTCTACTTCGCCGCGCAAGCCTCCGAGCGGGCCGAGACACGCGATCTGCCCGCGCTGGCCGACTGGTACGACGTACTGGGTGCGACTCGCGATGCCGCCCGCTGCCGGCACGACCTGCGCTCCCGCGGGACGCCCGCCCCGTCGCGGCGAGGTCGCCGGGGCTACGGGCTGGAGCTGTCACCGCGGGAGCAGGATGTCGCCCGGCTCGTGTCGCAGGGCCTGACCAACCGCGAGATCGCCGAGGTGCTGTTCCTGTCGCCACGGACCGTCGAGCAACATGTCGCGAAGGTGCTGCGGAAACTCGGAGCGGTCTCCCGCTCCGAGCTCGGCCGCATTACTGGCTGAAACAGAAGCCCTGAGCACCTACTGCCCAGCACTGGATCTGCTTGGTCGCGGTACTCGTGTTGCCGCTCCGATCGGTGACCTTCAGTTCGGCGGTGTAGGTCTTCTGGGTGTTGGCGTAGGTGTTGGATGCGGTCACACCGGTCCCGGTCTTGCCGTCACCGAAGTTCCACGCGTACGACGCGATGTCGTTGTCCGGGTCAGTCGAACCCGAACCGTTGAAGCTGCACGCCGCCCACTGGCACTGCACCGTGAACGACGCCTTCGGCGGCTGCCCGGCCGGTGGCGCACCCGCCTGCACCTGCTTCGTTGTGGAACCCGTCTTCCCAGCATCGTCAGTCACCGTCAGCTTCACGGTGTAGGTTCCGGCGGTGCTGTACGTGTGCGACGGCTTGGCGCCGGTACCCGTCTGGCCGTCCCCGAAGTCCCACGCGTACGACGCGATGGAGGGTCTTGAGGCGGAGCCGTCGAAGGAACAGGTCAGCGAGTTCGCACAGTTCGCGGTGAAGGAGGCCGTCGGGCCGCCCGGCTGACCGCCGCCGATCTTGCTGACATCGAGCAGCTTGTTCGGCGAACCCGCGCCCGGGTTCTGCACCTTGCCTTCCTGCGCCATGTTCACCAGCGCGTCGCGAACCTGCGCCGGGGTCGCACTCGGGTTCGCCGACAGGTACATCGCCGCCGCCCCGGTCACGTGCGGCGCGGCCATCGACGTACCGGACATGCCCTTGCTTCCGTTGTTACTCGAGTTGCTGGCCGAGGTGATGTTGCCACCGGGCGCGAAGATGTCCACGCAGGATCCGATGTTGGAGAAGCTCGACCTGCTGTCGTTGGAGTCCGTCGACGCGACGGTGATTGCCTCCGGCACCTTGGCCGGGCTCGGCGTACAGGCGCTGCCGCCGTTGTCGTTGCCCGCCGCAACCGACCAGACGATGCCGGCGGCAATGGAGTTCTTGATTGCCCGGTTGACACCTTCCGGGTCGGCATTCGCGCCACCGGACGTCCAGCTCGCGTTCGCCACGGCCGGCTTCACCGCGTTCTGGGTGACCCAGTCGACGCCCTGGATGGAGTCCGCGTCAGGGGCGTTCCCGTCACAGCCGAGGACCTTCACACCGACCACGGTCACATCCTTGGCCACGCCGTACGTCTCGCTGCTCGACGTACCGGCGGTGTGCGTACCGTGGCCTTGGTCGGTCGGGTTTTTGCACTCGTTGACGTTCGCGTCCTCGTCGACGAAGTCGTACCCGGATTTCGCCCGGCCCTCGAACGAGACGTGGTCGGTGTTCAGCTCGGAGTCGGTGTTGTAGACGGTGACGCCGGTGCCGGTGTTCGGGTACTTGTAGACGCTGTCCTTCACGCCGTCGATCCGGTCCAGGCCCCACGACGGCGGATTCGGCTGCTCCCCCGCCGCCGCGATCCCGGCCACCTGAGCACCGAACATGTTGCCCTGGACATCGGCCCGATGCACCCACAACGACTGCTGCACGAACTCCACCTTCGGATCAGCCGCGAGCCGCCGCGCCTGCCCCTCGGACATCTTCACGGCAAAACCCCGTAGAGCTGCCGAATACACGTTGCGGATCGTGCCGCCGTACCGATCAGTCAGTACGTCGGCCTCGGCCCCGACCGTCGCTGCGGCGGCCGACGTACCGCCGTACAGCCCGACGATGTACAGACCGGGGACAGTGTCGGGTGCGCCGGCGTTCAGCACGGTGCCGGTGGGCGCCGCCTGGACCTGACCGGCGCCGGCCACGACGAGCGCCAGGGTAGCGGCGAACAGCCCAATGGACTTTCTACGCATGGTTCCTCCTTCGGATCTGCAGCCACTGTCGAGGCGGGCGATCCGCGGAACAATCCGTAGTGGGGTAGGTAGTAATAGATGCGTAGCCCTACCTATCCCTGCGCGGATTGTTCGGTCTGCGGCAGCTGGTGATGCTGCGGTCATGAGACGACTACTGGCAGCCCTCACCACGTTGATCGCATTCAGCCCCGGACTCGCGTACGCCGATCCACCGTCGTACGACGCGGTCCTGCCGAACGAGAACCCGCCGACCACCCAGATCATCGGCGGGCAGCAGGCCTTCGTCCGCGACCACCCGTTCGTCATCGCGATGCTGCGCGAAGGCGGTGCCCGGCCGCAGGGCCAGACCTGTACGGCGGCCGTCGTGGCGCGCCGGGTGATCGTCACGGCCGCGCACTGCAAGGACGGCCAGGGCACGAAGTCGATGCTCTACGGCTCGGACGACCTGACGAAGCCCGGTGGGACCAAGCTCGCGGTCAAGGAGTACCTGCAGCACCCGAACTACCAGCCACCCAACGGCTGGCAGCAGGGCTGGGACGTCGGCATCGTGGTCACCGAGACCGACATCCCGGTCCCGGCCGGTTACCAGTACCCACGCGTCGCCAGCTCGGCCGACGGCACCCTCGACGACCCGGGCCGGAAGGCGCTGCTGCTCGGCTACGGCCGGGTCCGCGACGGCGAGAACGAGTTCGGCCACCTGAAGAAGGTGGAGAACTTCCCGCTCGTCGACGGCCGCAACACCTGCGGCTCGTTCGGTTCGTTCAACGACGCCTACATGATCTGCGGCGGTTACGCCGACGGCCACGACGGCATCTGCCAGGGTGACAGCGGCGGCCCGATGCTCGTCGACGGCGTCGTCATCGGCGTCGCCTCCTGGGTCAAGACCGGCTGCGGCAGTTACGGCGCCTGGGGCAAACTCACCGGCGTGATGGGCGACTGGGCCAACGAAACCATCAAGAAGTACACCGAAGAACCCGGCGCCCCGGTGGCGTCCTTCACCGCCAACTGCTCAACCACCTCGCTCGACTGCACCTTCGACGGCTCCGCCTCGACCGACCCCGACGGCTCCATCGCGTCGTACGCCTGGGACTTCGGCGACAACCAAACCGGCACCGGGGCCACTCCCTCCCACACCTACGCCTCGGCCGGCACCTACACCGTGAAGCTGACGGTCACCGACAACTCCGGCAAGACCGCCTCGACCACCCAGCAGATCCAGGCCGGCGCCCCACCTGCCGGCCAACCCCCGAAAGCCGCCTTCACAGTCCAATGCCAATGGGCCGCCTGCACCTTCAACGGCACTGGCTCAACCGACCCCGACAACGACATCGCGTCGTACAGCTGGACCTTCGGCGACGGCAAAACCGGCACCGGCCCTACCACGACCAACACCTACCCCAACACCCAGAAGACCTACACCGCTGGGCTGAAGGTGACCGACCGCGCCGGCAACACCAGCACCGCCACCAAACAAATCCAATGCTGGTCCGTAGGAGCCCAAGCCTTCTGCTTCCCCCAGTGAGGTAGCCCCACGACTCCCGGAACCACCTCCTTCCGGGAGCCCCCTCGCCCGGTGGATGCCCTCCCGCTCCCCGCCCCCACAACGTCCGAAGAACCCGTACGCGTGGTCTCCGGATCGTCGGACGTTTGGGCGCTGAGGGGCGTTGGTCGGTGATCGGTGGGTCAGCTGCCAGCGGGCCTCTTTCCCGCACTCGGCGATCGGCCACAGCGCACGTACCCAGCCGAGTCCTTTCGCGCCTCAACCCACTCAACCGCCACACCTAAACCGGTGGGTTCGCGCCCACCACCGGGGGCTTGAACAGGTAATGCACTGTCTCAACCCACCATTTCCTGTTCACGGCCCCGGGTTTCGGCCCCGCGAGGGCGTTGGCGCCGGTCTTGTGAGCCGTTCTTTCGCTTTCCTTGCTCCCAACACCAAACTCCCCGGCAGTTAGACAAGACGTCTTGCACAATACCCATTGTGGGCAGTGGCGGTCCCCCAGGCCATCACAAGTGGGGTCCGCGGGGTCGGCTGAGCGCGGCAGCCGTCGGCCAGCAACGATTGTGATGGCCTGCAGGTCCGCGGGGTCAGGCTGTGGGGACCGGGCCTACGTCGATGGCGTCGAGCTCGGAGTAGCAGTCCCCCTTGGTGAACCGGACGACGTTCTGGCCGGCATTGAGGGGGACGTCTACCGCTGTCACCGAGAGCAGGTCCCAGCTGTACGACGGGTAGACGACTGTTGACTGTGGGCCGTTGTTGGCGGCGACCTTGTGGCTGCAGTTCGTGCCCATGCCGTTGGCGGCGCGGGCTCGGATGCGGTAGTTGCCGGCTGTGGGTACCTGGAAGGTGAATGCGACCACGCTGTCGTCGAAGTCGATGTAGCGGGCCTTACCGCCACCTGAGGCCGACGTGATGCGGCCGGTCTGAACGTGCGTGAGGGTCGCGTTCGCCGTCTGCTCGGCTTCCAGCCGCAGCAGGGGCTGGCCGGTGAGAGCGCCGTACCAGAGGCCGGCCGCCTTCGACAGCGACCCGTAGTTGGGGTGCAGCGCGTCGGCCATGTCGAACGGGTTCGAGAAGGCCTGGTTCGTGTCCACGAACGTCACCTTCTTCCCGGCAGCCGCCTTGGCCGCGGCCATCGCCGGGATCGTCGCGTTGAACGCGTCGACGTGCGCATCCTTCAGCTCGTCGTTGATCGGCGGGATGCTGCTCACGAACGTCTGCGTGTTCGGCAACGTCTGCGCGATCGTGTCCAGCAACGTCGACAACCGCCCCGGCGCCGCCCCCGACGACTCATCGGTGTGCATGTCGTTCGTGCCGATCATCAACGTCACGACATCAGGCTGGTAAGTGTTCAGCCAGCCGACGACACTGCCCTGGATCATCTCGATCGTCCAGCCGCCGTGCCCCTCGTTGTCCTTGTCCGCCAACGCCGCCGACCCCGAACTCACCGACCCGACAAAATCCACCGGCCGCTGATCAGCCCGCAACAACTGCCACAGATCAGTCCGGTACCCACCCTGCGCAGCATCGGCCCCCGCCGTGATCGAGTCCCCGATCGGCATCACCTTCGTCGGCACCGCCCGCACCAACGGCACCGCAACCGCAACCTCCGCCGGCGCCTCCCCCGACGTCATCCCGAACCCCAGCAACGACCCAACCAACGCAACCGGCACAGCGCGCAACACTCCACGCATCACAACTCCTCCTCAAGGCGGCTCCCCCGATCCTCAGCCACCCCGCCCCACCCCACAATCCTTTCCAACTCCACCGAACCCTCCTGGCACAATCGGCTCCGTGGAGGAAACGTTCGCCGACGCACTCCGGAAGGCCCGCCAGTCGCGGGGCCTCAGCCAGGAGGCGCTGGCCGTGCGTGCCGGTCTCAGCGGTCAGGCCATCGGCCTGCTGGAGCGCGGCGTGCGGAGGTATCCGCATTTGACCACCCTCGACAAGCTTGACCTGGCGCTCGAGCTCACCGCAGAGGAGCGTGCGCACTTCAGGCGACTTGCCGCACGTGGCACCCCAACCACACCGACCGGCCCCGAGACCGGCGGTCCCGCCTGGACCGTCACCGACCAGCTTCCGACGACGCGAGCCTCGTTCACCGGTCGCGTCGAGCACCTCGAGGAACTCAAGGAAGCGCTGACGGCCGGCGAAGTGCAGGTGGGCGCGACCGTCGTCGTCACCGTTCGCGGGATGGCCGGCGTGGGAAAGACCGCCCTCGCGGTCGAGGCCGCCGACGCCTGCCGAGCCACCTACCCGGACGGCATCCTGTTGGTGAACCTCCGCGGGTTCGGCTCCGGTACGCCGCTCTCCGGCGTCCAGGTGATCGGACAACTCCTCCGGGCCACCGGCGTACCGGCCGAGTCGGTGCCCGGTGATTCGGCTGATGCGATCGCCGCACTGCGCACCCGCCTGGCCAACCGCCGAGTCCTTCTGCTGCTCGACAACGCCCGCGACGTCGCCCAGGTCGCCGACCTGATCCCCAGCGCGAGCGGCTCAGCCGTCCTCATCACCAGCCGCAACACCCTCACCACCTTGCCGGCCCGGCTCCACATCCAGCTCGAGCCAATGCCCGCCACCGAGTCCGTCGAGCTCCTCACCCAATCCGCCGGCAGCGAATGCCTCGGCGACTCCGCCGACCGAATCGCCGAACTCTGCGGCCACCTCCCCCTGGCACTCTCGGTCGCCGGTGCCTGGCTCCTTCGCCACCCCGACACCTCAGCCGCAGAACTCGTACGCCGCTTGGAGGACGAAACCCGCCGTCTGGATCTCCTGGGCGTCGACGACCTGGACGTCCGCGCCAGCCTCGCCCTCTCGATCAACCAACTCACCAGCAGTCCCCGCCCCCGCGACCACGAAGCCGCCCAAACCTTCACCCTCCTCGGCCTCTCAGCAGCCCAAGACTTCACCCCCGAGTCCACCGCCGCCCTCCTCGAAACCACCCCACCCAAAGCCGGCGACCTCCTAGAACACCTCACCGACCTCCACCTCCTCGAGTCCCACACCCCCGGCCGCTACCACTTCCACGACCTCGTCCGCGCCTACGCCCACGAACTAGCCCACCAACTCCCCACCGAAGTAGGCACCGCCGCCATCGACCGCCTCCTGACCTTCTACCTCGCCGTCGCCTGGCGCTCAGCCGCCCTCGCCGACCCCCATGCCGCCAGGACAGCCTGGGACGGCCGTCCTCCGGCGCCGGACTTCCCAGTCTTCGAAACCTCCGAACAGGCACTCACCTGGCTGGACAGCGAGCTCTCCAACTACTTGGCGATCATCGATCGACTCACCTCGCTGGGAACCGGCGACGAGGCCGTCGCCGGTATGGTTGTCGGTCTCTACAGCTACTTCGTCAAGCGCGGCAACCTCGCAGACTGGCTGCCGGCGATCGACCGGGTTGTCGATGGACGGATCGGCCGCTGGACCCTTGCTCAGCTCCACGCAGACGCGGCTATCGCACTGGCCGAGCTGGCCCGCTATGACGAGTCGGCGCTGCGCTTCGGACTAGCCCACGACGCTTTCGAGGCCATCGGGAACCTGCGCGGCCTCTCCCTGACAGCCAACAACAAGGCACGCCTGCTCATCCGCATGGACAGGCACGCCGAAGCACTCCCCCTCGCCCAGCAGGCACTTGCGACCAACATTCAACTCGGCAACGCGCGGGCCATGGGGGCCTCCCACGGCACGCTCGCCGAGATCTACACCGAGCTCGGGGACTGGCCCGCAGCGGAGAAGTCAGCGGCAGCAGCTGTCGACCTGTCTGCCACGGCCGGGAGCCAAGGCATGGCCGCGAACTTCAGGATCGACGGAGCCTGGGCACGTGCTCGATCGGGTCATCCCGAGGATGCGATCGCCGACTTGGCGCTCGCTCTGTCGGAGCTGCAACAGCTCGGCCTGCGCAAGAACGTCTGCGACGCGCACTGGGTTCTCGGCATGACGTACCTGCGTATGATCGATTTCGAATCCGGCCTCGAGCAGGCCGAGTCCGCCCTCGAGATAGCAGTCGACGTGAACGACCGGCGGCGAGAGGCACAGATCCGGGTCCTCCTGGGTGAGCTGCTGAGCGAGATCGGCGAGCGCGACGAGGCCGTGGCCAACCTGGAATTCGCGCTCACCTTCTACGAGCAACACCATCCCGGCAAGGCCTCGAAGGCCGAAGCCCTTCTGCAGAAGGTCCGGAACGGAACCAGCGCCTGACAGGTTCGTCAGGCGCTGGTGCTCGTTCAGTTAGTTTCCGGCTTGGTTGGTGGCGGCGGGGGTTGTGGAGACCTCGCCGGCCTGGTTTTCCGGGAAGTGGCAGGCGGCCTGGTGGCCGGGGGCCAGTTGGAGGAGCGGGGGCTCTACCGTTTTGCAGATGTCCTGGGCCTTCCAGCAGCGGGTGTGGAAGCGGCAGGCGGGCGGTGGGTTGATCGGGCTTGGTACGTCGCCTTCCAGGCGGATGCGCTTGACGTTGCCCTTGCGCTTCGTGTCGGGGACCGGAACCGCGGAAAGCAGCGCGACCGTGTACGGGTGCATCGGGGTCTCGTAGAGGCCGACGCGGTCGGCGATCTCGACGATCTTGCCGAGGTACATGACGGCGACCCGGTCGGACACGTGCCGGACGACCGACAGGTCGTGGGCGATCATCACGTAGGTGAGGTCGAACTCGTTCTGCAGGTCCTCGAGCAGGTTGACGACCTGGGCCTGGATCGACACGTCCAGCGCCGACACCGGCTCGTCGGCGACGATCAGCTTCGGGCGCAGAGCCAGCGTGCGGGCGATGCCGATGCGCTGCCGCTGACCGCCGGAGAACTCGTGCGGGTAGCGGTTGTAGTGCTCGGGGCTCAGACCCACCAGCTCGAGCAGCTCCTGTACGGCGCGCTTCACGCCGTGCTCGGTCTTCACGTTCTGCAGCCGGTACGGCGCTCCGACGATCTTGCCGACGGTGTGCCGCGGGTTCAGCGAACCGTACGGGTCCTGGAAGATCATCTGTACGTCGCGACGCAGCGGCCGCATCTTGCCTTCGCTGAGGTGGCTGATGTCGCGCCCCTCGAACACGATCTTGCCCGCGGTCGGCTCCAGCAGCCGGGTCAGCAGCCGGCCGGTCGTGGTCTTGCCACAACCGGACTCCCCCACCAGCGACAAGGTCTCGCCACGGGTGACGTTGAACGTCAGGCCGTCAACAGCCTGTACGGCGCCAGTCTGCCGCTGCAGCAGGCCCTTGCGGATCGGGAAGTGCTTCACCAGCCCGTCGACCGACAGCAACTCTTCGCCGATGGCCGGTGCTTCCACGCCCGGGACGGCGGTCGGATCGATCTCTTCAACAGTCACAGTGTCGTCCCGTTCACAGCTTCGGCTTGATGTCGGTCTCCCACGCGTGCTGGCGCTCCTTCGGGGAGAGATGGCAGGCGACCTTGTGGCCGGCGCCGATGTCGAGCAGCTCGGGGCGTTCGGTCTCGCTGGCGCCGCCGTTCAGGTGTGCGTAGTTGCAGCGTGGGTTGAAGGCGCAGCCCTTCGGCACGTTGATCAGGCTCGGCGGCGTGCCCTTGATCGGGATCAGCCGCTCGGTGCGCTCCCGGTCGATCCGCGGCATCGAACCCAGCAGACCCCAGGTGTACGGGTGCTGCGGGTTGTCGAAGATGTCCTCCGCCGTCCCGTACTCGATCGCGCGGCCGCCGTACATCACCTGGATGTCGTCGGCGAGCTCGGCCACCACGCCCAGGTCGTGCGTGATGATGATGACGGCCGAGTTGAACTCGCGCTGCAGGTCCCGGATCAGGTCCAGGATCTGTGCCTGCACGGTCACGTCGAGCGCGGTGGTCGGCTCGTCGGCGATCAGCAGGTCGGGGTCACACGACAGCGCCATCGCGATCATCGCGCGCTGCCGCATACCACCGGAGAACTGGTGCGGGTAGGCGTCCACCCGCTTGTCGGGCTGCGGGATGCCGACCCGGTCGAGCATCTCGATCGCGTGCTTGCGCGCGACCTTCTTGGTGACCTGGTTGTGCACCCGGTACGCCTCGACGATCTGCGTCCCGACCGTGTAGAAGGGGTGCATCGCCGACAGCGGGTCCTGGAAGATCATCGCCATCCGCTTCCCGCGGAGCAGCCGGACCTCCTCCGGCGTCGCGGAGACCAGGTCCTGGCCGTCGAGGAAGATCTGGCCGCTGATCTTGGCCACGCCACGCTTGTGCAGACCCATGATCGACAGGCTCGTCACGCTCTTGCCGGAGCCGGACTCGCCCACGATGCCGAGGGTCTTGCCGCGCTCGAGCTGGAACGAGATCCCGTCGACCGACTTGACGACGCCGTCGTCGGTCGGGAAGTGCACCTTCAGATCCCGGACGTCGAGGAACGCCTCGCCGCGGTCGATCCGCTGGACGGTGTCTTGGACGGTGTTGTCTGCGGTTTCGGTCACGAGATGCGCACCCTCGGGTCGACGACGGCGTACAGGAGGTCAACGATCAGGTTCGCCAGCACGATGAAGAACGCGGCGACCAGCGTCACGCCGAGCACCTTGGGCAGGTCGTTCACCCGCAGCGCGATGACGGCGTACTGACCGATACCGGGCAGCGAGAACGTCGTCTCGGTGAGGATCGCGCCGCCCATCAGCAGCCCGAGGTCCAGACCGAAGATCGTCAGGATCGGGGTCAGTGCCGAGCGCAGCCCGTGTTTCATCACGACCGTCCGCTCGGTCAGGCCCTTGGCCCGCGCGGTCCGGACGAAGTCCTCGTTCATCGTCTCGAGCATGCCGGCCCGGGTGAGCCGCGCGTACGACGCGGCGTACAGGAAGGCCAGTGTCACCCAGGGCAGGATGAGGTCGTACGCCCACCAGACGGGATTCGTTTCATCCATCGGGTTGGTACCGCCCTGGGCTGTCCAGCCGAGTCCGTAACTGAAGATCGACAGTGACAGCAGACCGGTGAAGAAGATCGGCAGCGAGACACCGGCCAGTGCGACCGACATCAGCGACCGGTCCAGGACCGAACCGCGTTTCAGTGCCGAGATGATGCCGGTGCCGACGCCGGTGATCAGCCAGATGAAGGCCGCACCACCCGCCAGCGAGGCGGTGACCGGTATTCGCGCCACCAGGTCCGGCCACACCGGCTGCTGGGTCAGGAACGAATAGCCGAAGCACGGCGCCGGGCAGTGCTCGGTCGCCGGACCGTAGTTGTACTCCTGCCCGACGAACAGACCCTTCACGAAGCGGCCGTACTGCTCGTAGAGCGGATCGGTGAAGCCGAGCCGAACAGCGGTCTCGTGGATCTGCGCCGCCCCCGCGCTCTTGCCGACATAGCGGGACGCCAGGTCGTCGGCGGTCGCGCCGCCGAGCTTGGGAACCAGGAAGAAGATCGCGAATGTCACGGCCGTGACGATGAAGAGCAGGATTACTGCTCCGATCACCCGGCGGACCAGATATGCGAACACCGTGCTCGGCGTGGTGGCCGGTGATCATCGCTGATCACCGGCCACCGTCAGCCTTCACCTACCTCTGCTGAGCGATTTCGGTTGGTTGGTCAGAGCAACGACTTACTTGAGGCCGATGCCCGCGTAGTCGTACATGTTCTGACCGGCGTTCGTGAAGACGTTGGCCAGGCTGTCCGGCCGGTACAGCAGGCCCTTGGCCCAGATACCCGGCAGCACGCCCGCCTGCTCCATGACCTTCTTGTCGACGTCGACCCAGTACTGGTTGCGCTTGGTCTCGTCGGTCTCGGCCATCGCCTTGTCGACCAGTGCGTCGACCTCGGGGATCCGGACGCCGAGGTTGGTGTTACCACCGGTGGCGCGGATGGTCCGGCTGTCGACGATCTGCTGCAGGAAGCCGAAGCCGTCGTTCCAGTCCGCACCCCAGCTGTAGACGATCAGACCGAGCTTGTTCGCCTTCGCGAAGTCCGGCTTGCCCGCGTACAGCTTGGTGTAGTCACCGGTCGGGTACGGCTTCGTGGTCAGCGTGATGCCGGCCTTCTTCAGCGACTGCTGCAGGGTCTCGGCAACAGCCTTCTCCTTGTTGCGGTCACCACGGAACGCGATGTTGATCGCGAAGCCGTTCGGCTGGCCACACTGCTTCAGCTCGTCCTTGGCCTTCTCGACGTTGCCGTTCTTGTCGGCCTCGAAGCCGTAGTCGTCGAACTTCTGCGAACCGAGCACCGACGGCGGCATCAGGTTCGTCGCGATGTCGCCACCCACCGGGCCACCGTAGGCACGCTGGTAACCCTCGTGGTCGGCAGCGTAGAGAATCGCCTTGCGGCAGTGCAGGTTGTCCAGCGGCGGGACCTCGGTGTTCAGCACGGTGAAGTTCAGGCGCGGGGCCGGCACGTTGTCCGTGTGCGCCTTGAGCTTCGGGTCGGCCAGCACCTTGGCCTGCGTCTCCGGCTGCACACCGGTACCGGCGATGTCGACGTCCAGGTCACCGGCGATCAGCCGGTTGTCGATGTCCGTGCCTTCGACGTTGTACGCGATGGTGAACTTGTCCGGCAGCGCCTTGCGGCCCGAGTCCGGGTCGGTGGCCGGGTCGTAGTTCTCGTTGCGGACCAGGTCGAAGCCCTTGTTGTCGTCGTAGGTGCCGAACTTGTACGGCCCCGTCGCCATCGGGTGCAACTTGTACTTCGCGCCGGTGTCCTTCGCCTGCGGGACCGGAGCGGTCGACGGCAGCTGCGCGAAGTAGTCGAAGCTCGAGAACGGCTTCTTCAGGTGGAAGACGATGGTCTGGTCGTCCGGCGTCTCGATCGCCTTCGCGACCCCGGCCAGTTCCTTGTCCTTGTAGACGCTGAAGCCCTCGGGCACGTCCAGCAGGAAGTCGTTGAAGTACGTCGGGCCGCTCGGCAGCGTCGCCTTGTCCAGCGAGCGCGCGACGGCGTACTTGACGTCCTTCGAGGTGACCGGCGTGCCGTCCTCGTACTTCACGCCCTTGCGGATCTTGTACGTCCAGGTCTTGGCGTCGTTGCTCGGGACACCAGGCGCCTCGGCCAGGTCCGGAACCGGCTTGCCGCCCTCCTCACCCGGAGCCGCCTTGAACGTCATCAGCGGACGGACGTAGTTCCGCACCAGGTTCCAGGACAGACCGTAGTACGTGTCACCGGGGTCAGTGGAGTCCCACTTCTCGGTGACGGCCATCCGAAGCGTGCCGCCCTTTTTGTCACTCGGGCTGAAGATCTTGTCAACGGCCGCGTTGGCCTCGGCCGTGGCGCCGCCTGCGCTGCTGCCACCACCAGGCGTGGCCTTCGGTCCCCCGCAAGCCGCCAGACTCAAGGCGACGGCCGCAGCGACGGCGGTCACCGTCGTGATGCGTTTCCGACTCATCTCTTGTTGCACCCCTTTGTGTGGTTGGGAGCTGTGCGTTCACACGACTCCCGGTTTGGAGAGAAGTACTACCGCGACCGCGGGTCCAGCGCGTCGCGCAACCCGTCGCCGAACAGGTTGAAGGCCAGCACCGTGACGAAGATCGCCAGGCCCGGCGGGATCATGTACATCGGGTCGACCGCGTACCACTTCGAGGCGATCGACAGCATGTCGCCCCAGCTGGCCGTCGGCGGGCGGACACCGACACCCAGGTACGACAGACCGGCCTCGAACAGGACGTTGGTCGGGATCAGCAGCGTCGAGTAGACCAGGATCGGCGCGATCAGGTTCGGCAGCAGTTCGGTGAACAGGATGTACGGCCGCCGCGCACCCAGGCTCCGGGCCGCGTCCACGAACTCACGCTCCCGCAGCGACAGCGTCTGACCACGGATGATCCGGCCGATGTAGGGCCAGCTGAAGAAGCCGATGATGAAGACGATCAGCGCCACCCGCAGCGGGTCACCGCTCAGCCCGAGGATCGAGTCCGGGATCGCCCCGACCAGCGCCAGTGCGAACAGCACCAGCGGGAACGCCAGGAAGATGTCCATCAAACGGCTGATCAGCGTGTCGACCCAGCCACCGAAGTAGCCGGCCACGACGCCCATCACGACACCGATCACCACCGACAACAGCGTCGCCAGGAACGCGATCAGCAGCGAGATCCGGGCGCCGTACAGGATCCGGGCCAGGATGTCGCGGCCGTTGACCGGCTCGATCCCGAGCGGGTGGTCCCAGCTGATACCGCCGAGCCGGCCGATCGGGGTCTGCAGCGACGGGTCGACCAGGTCCTGGTGGAAGTCGTTCGGCGTCACACCGATCAGCTTGCAGATCAGCGGCGCGAAGATCGCCACGATGATCAGCAGGATGACGAAGACTCCACCGGCGATCGCGATCTTGTCGCGCTTCAGCCGCATCCAGGAGATCTGCCAGAGCGACCGGCCCTCGATCTTCTTGACTCCGTCGAGGACGGCCTCCGGCTGGGCCGTAGACGACCCCGGTTCGACCTCGAGTGGTGCGCTCACGCGATGCGACTCCCCTGCCTCATTCGGTTGAACCGGAACGAAATCCGGTATGGCTGCCGCCTTAACCTGCCGCCATTACGGTCTGGAGTCAAACGCCGAATGCGGTGCGTTGCCCGATCGTGATCGCCAGGAAATCGTCCCGTATCGTGGACGTTTCCGCAGTAAAGCACGCCCTCCTACCGAGGGTCGCGGTTACCTCGCAAAACGTTACTGTCATGGCATCTTTGTGTCATTTACGCAGGCCGGACAGATGCAAAAACGCAAGGGGATCCAGAGCTCCGGACACGTTCTCGACCTCATGATCGACAACTACGCTGAGTCGCCCCTGCCAGATCGGCACCACCGGCACCTCCCGGGCGAACACGCCCTGCAACTGCTCCAGCAGCTCCGCGCGCTTGATGCCGTTCTGCTCGACTCTTTCCTGCTGCAGCAGCTTCGTCGCGGCCGCCGAACGGTACCCGTTCGGGAACGGGTCGCTGACCCCGAGGAACGGCGCCAGGAAGTTGTCCGCATCCGGGTACTCCGCGGTCCACCCCGCGAGGTACAGATCGAAGACACCCGAGCGGATCAACTGCTGGTACGCCGGCCACTCCGCGCTGCGCAAGGTCACCCGGAACAGCCCTGACGCGTCCAGCTGCCGCTTGAGCTCCAGCGCCTCACCCTTCGACCCCGGACCGAACCGGGTCGGCGTCCACCCGAGCGTCAGCGGCACCGGCCCCTTGACGCCGGCCGCCTTCAGGATCGCCGCCGCGGCAGCCTTACTCGGCTGCTTGTACTCCGACCGGTACGCATCCGTCGCGCCACCGAAGTTCGGCGGCACCATCGAGTACAGCGGGGTCACGTGCTCGGCGTACGCCTTCTTCACCAGCGCCGGCCGATCGATCAGCTGCGCGACAGCACGCCGTACGGCGAGTTTGCGCGAGGTCACGGACTTCAGCTGGAACGCGACGAACTGGATGACCGCATCCTCGGACTCGATCACCTGCACGCCGCTCATCGACCGGATACTGTCGAGCTGACCGATCGTGAACCCGCGGTACGCCAAGTCCGCCTTGCCCACCGCGTCATTCAGCGCCACCGCGTCCTTGACCAGGGCGATCTGCACCCCGTCGTTCTGCGCGGCACGAGACCCCTTGTACGCCGCGAACCGGGCCAGCGTGACCGACTCCCCCGGCCGGTACGCCGTCAACTGGTACGGCCCGCTGCCGATCGCCGTCGAGTCGAGCAGCTTCTTGGCCGGGTACGCCTCCTCGTCCACGATCGACGCGCCGGTCGTGGTCAGTAGATAAGGCAGCCGGGCATCCGGAGCCTTCAGATTGAAGACCGCGGTCAGCTCGTCCGGCGTACTCACCGAGGTCACCGACGAGAACAGCGGAGCCGGCCCACCCGGGGTCTTCAGAGTCAGCATCCGGTCGAAGCTGAACCGCACGTCCGACGAGGTCAACGGATGCCCGTTCGGGAAGGTCAGACCCTCCTTCAAACTGCACGTGTACGTCGTCGGCGAATCGAACTGGCAGTCCGCCGCATCCGGTACCGGGGTCGGCTTACCCGGCAGGATCGTCAGCAGGGTCTGGTAGAGATTCGCCTGCACGGTCCGCGAACCGACGTCGTACGGACCGGCCGGATCGAGTGAGCTGATCATGTCGGTGGTCGCCAGCCGCAGCACCATAGCCTTCGGCGTGGTCGCCCCGGTGTGCGGCGCGTTGTCGTCCGGCTCACCGCACGCGACCAGGCCGACACCCAGCCCACCGACCGCAGCGGTCACCACCAACCGCCGCCACAACTCGCTCACCATGTCACCTTCCCCAGCCCACTGTGCCTTCTCCTGGCCCAAGCAACGTCCCCCGAGGGCACCAAGTGACGGTAACGCCTCAGGAGAGCAACTGCCGCAGTGACTCCGGAGTCACGGCTTCCAATGAGCCAACGATCAACCGGCGCGGCGCCTCGGGGATCGGCACCCAGTGCGGAACCGCGATCACGTACGCACCGGCCGCCGTACCCGACTCCGTCCCGGTCATCGAATCCTCGATCACGGCGCACTGCGCCGGATCCACCCCGAGCTTGGCGGCCGCGGTCAGGTAGGGCTCGGGATGCGGCTTGCCGTTCGTCACCTCGTCACCGGCGATGATCACGTCGAACGGATCGTCCGGCAGATGACTGAGCACCGCGTCGATCATCACCCGGTACGACGCCGATACCAGCGCGCACGGTACGTCGGCCTTGCGCAGCGCCTGGAGCAGCTCCAGCGCACCCGGCTGGAACTCGACCTCCCGGCGCAGCGACTCGATCACCTCACTGAAGATCCGCTCGGCCAGGTCCTCGGCGGTGATCACACCGGCCGGGAGTGCTGCCAGCCAGACCTGGACAGCGTCGCGCAGATCGCTGCCGATCAGCCCGAGGCTGTCCTCGTCGGTCCAGGTCCCACCGAGCTCGGGCAGCACCCGCAGCTGCACCTCTGCCCAGACCTTCTCCGAGTCGACCAGCGTTCCGTCCATGTCCCAGAGCACGGCCTGCAGCACGGCTCCCCCTCCACTTGTTCGGTGTTCGGAAGCCATTTTCCTTCGGCGCGGGTCGACACGTTCCGCCGGGGGTGAAACGCGGGGCGTGGCGGGACCGAACGACGTAGGCTGGGCAGTCCGGATTCCGGCAGCCCTGCCGGACGGCTAACAGACGACAGGGGGCCTGCGAGTGGTTGATCTCGCGAACCTGAGGGACCCGGTCGTGATCGCGGCGTTCGCGGGCTGGAACGACGCCGCCGAAGCGGCCACCGGAGCGGTCGACCACCTGATCGAGGAGTGGAACGCCGAGCTCGTCACCGAGATCGACCCGGAGGAGTACTACGACTTCCAGGTGAACCGGCCCGAGGTCGGCTTCGACGAGAACGGCGACCGTCAGCTGACCTGGCCGACGACCCGGGTCTACGTGGCCCAGCCGGCCGACACCGACCGCGACGTCCTGCTGATCCGCGGGATCGAGCCCAACATGCGCTGGCGCGGATTCGCCCAGGAGCTGCTCGAGGTCGTCGACGAGTCCAACGCCCAGATCGTCGTCGTACTCGGCGCCCTGCTCGCCGACTCACCGCACACCCGGCCGATCCCCGTCTCGGCGACCTCCTCGGACGAGGGGCTGAACGCATCGTGGAGCCTGGAGCCGTCGACGTACGAGGGGCCGACCGGTATCACCGGCGTCTTCGGTGACCTCTGCGGCGCCCTCGGCGTACCGGCGGTGTCGATCTGGGGCGCGATCCCACACTACATCGCGGGCTCGCCCTGCCCGAAGGCGTCGCTGGCGCTGCTGAGCAAGATCGAGGCCCTGCTCGACCTGCAGATCCCCGAGGGCGAGCTGCCGGAGATGGCCCGCGCGTGGCAGCGCGGCGCCGACGAGCTGAGCGAAGAGGACCCCGAGGTCGCGGAGTACGTGCACTCCCTGGAGGAGCAGCGCGACACCGCCGACCTGCCGGAGGCCTCGGGTGACGCGATCGCCGCGGAGTTCGAGCGGTACCTGCGCCGGCGGAACAAGAACCACCCGGACACGCCTTGAGAGTTTTTGCTACTCACGGGTCACCTACCGTGGCGTAACGCCCTGGATCGGCCTATTGTCGTCGTCGGACGGTAGGCCGGTCACTGGGGAGTACGACATGCGTGGGTCGCGGGGTGAGCACGGCAGTTCGTCGATGCCCGCCCTCGCCGTACTGCTCATCCTCGGCGCCGTCGCGGTGATCGGCATCCTCGGCAACGATGACGACGAACCGCCACCGGTCGACCTGACGGTCCTCGCCGCATCCAGTACGGCGACCACGATCGCGACCGCACCTCTCGATCCCGAGCCGTACGCCGCGACCGACGGGATCGTCGTGCACCCGCGCTCCGAGTCCGCCCTGTACTCCGCGCCGGACGGCGACCCGTTCGCCAAGATCGGGCCGAAGCAGTTCGGGCCGACCTGGCTGCCCGTGGTCGAGCAGACCGACGGCTGGGTCCGCGTGCTGCTGCCCTCGAAGCCGAACCGGTCGACCGGCTGGATGCGCGACGACGATCTCGAGCGCGCGAGCTCGCCGTACCTGATCCGCGTCCATACCGGATCGCGGACGATCGAGCTGTTCGAGAAGGGCAAGCGGTTGGGGGCGTGGAAGGCCGGCGTGGGTGCGCGCAAGACGCCGACCCCGGCCGGTCGCACCTTCCTGCTCGGCTCGATCGTCGACCACAAGCGCTCCGCCTCGCCGATCGTGCTGCCGTTGGGTGCGCACAGTCCCACTCTCGACACGTTCGGTGGCGGGCCTGGTACGGTCGCGATCCACGGCTGGCCGCGCGCCGACGTGTTCGGAGCCGCGATCAGCGCCGGCTGCGTCCGGGTGCCGAAGACCGCCTTGGCGAAACTTCAGCGGGTCCCGCTCGGGACCCTCGTTCAGATCGACAACAAGTGACGTACGTGAGGAGACCGGAGATGCGCCGACAACTCGTACCGACCGTCGTCACGGCAGCCGCCGTGGCCGGAGTCGTGGCGTTCAGCCTGGTCGCCAGTAGCCCGGTGGGTAGCGCGGCCACCCGGCCCTCGTCGGCCTACGCGGTCAGCGCCGAAGGCCAGGTGCCCGTCGACAAGACGCCGTACGTCGAATCCGCCGACGGCAAGCCGAAGAAGTCCTCGGCCCTCGAACTGCCGGACAACCCGCTGCTCGCGGTCCGCGCCGGCACCGTCAACGCCGGCAACAACTCGGCCTCCGTCGAGCTGATCGACATCTCGGTCGGCGCCGACATCCTCGGCCAGATCCCGATTCCGCCGGACCTGAAGAAGCGGTGCGACGAGCTCCCGCCGACCGGCGCCGACGACCTCCCGCTCCCGGACATCAAGCTCCCGGACGTCGGCCTGCCGCTCCCGCTGCCCGAGCTGAGCACCAAGGACCTGCCGGTCAAGAACCTCCCCGACCTCTGCAAGCTCCTGCTCACCCCGCCGAGCTCCCTGGTCGGCATCGACGCGGTCAACGTCTGGTGCTCCGGAGCCAAGGGCGGTGTCGACGTCGGCTCGCTCACCCTGCTGGGTCAGACCATCAAGATCCCCAGTACCACCCAGTCCTTCAGCACGCCCGCCAACCCGCTGATCGCCATCACGGTGAACGAGCAGACCAAGAACGCCGACGGCTCCTTCACCGTCACCGGCCTCAAGATCAACCTCGGCAACGGCGCCCAGATCATCCGCCTGGCCTCCGCCACCTGCGCCAAGCCCGCCCTGGTCAAGCCCAGGCCCACCCCCAAGCCGACCCCGCACCCCCCGGCCGACCAGCCCCCCAACGCCCCTCAGCCCACCCCCGTCAAAACCCACCTCCCCGTCACCGGCTGACCAGCACGAACGACAGGAGGTCTCCCCTCCACCGGCCGCTCGCCCCGCCTGAGCGCCCCCACCAGGTGCGGTCGACCCCCGGCACCTCCTGTCCTTGCTGCGGCTCTCGCCTTCCCTCGAGAAGACACGCGGAGCCTCAGCGGTTAGACAAGACCTCTTGTACAAGATCATTGCAAGCAAAAGCCCCGCCGGACTCGGTGGGGCTTTGGGTCAGAGCTTGATGCCCAGGAGGGCGTCGATGGCTTGGGCTACTTGGGCGGGTGCGGCGGTGTCGTCGCCGTTGGTTTCGGACCAGGTGTCGATGGCGGAGAGGGCCGCGACGGTGTCCAGGTCGTTGGTGAGAGCAGCTCGTACGGCGTCAACTGCGGCGGCGCCGTCGGGGCCGGTGCCGCGGCTGAGTGCGCCGCGCCAGAGGTCCAGGCGGGACTCGGCTTCCGTCAGACCCTCGGTGGTCCAGAACCAGTCGGTCCGGTAGTGGTGAGCGAGGAGCGCGAGGCGGATCGCCATCGGGTCGGTCCCGGACTGGCGTTCCTGGGAGACGAGCACGAGGTTGCCCTTGGACTTGGACATCTTCTCGCCGTCCAGCCCGACCATCGCCTGGTGGACGTAGGCGCGCGCGAACGGGTGCCGGCCGGCCGCCACCTGGGCTCCGCTGGCGGACATCTCGTGGTGCGGGAAGATCAGGTCCGATCCCCCGCCCTGGACGTCGAACGACATCCCGAGGTGCTTCAGCGCGATCGCCGAACACTCCACATGCCACCCCGGCCGGCCCCGGCCGACCGGTGAGTCCCACGACGGCTCGCCGGGACGCTCGTGGCGCCACAGCAGGCTGTCCAGCGGATCCTGCTTTCCGGAGCGGTCCGGGTCTCCCCCACGCTCGGCGAAGAGCGCGGTCATCGTCTCCCGGTCGTAGTTCGAGACGCCACCGAAGGCCGGGTCGGCCTTGACGGCGAAGTACAGGTCACCGTCGACCGAGTAGACGGCACCGGCCTGCTGCAGCTCCTCGACGGCGGAAGCGACCAGATCGATCGACTCGACGACACCGATGTAGTGCTGCGGCGGGATCACGCGGAGCGCGGTCATGTCGTCGCGGAAGAGCTGGATCTCCTTGTGCGCCAGCTCGGTCCAGTCGACGCCGGTCGCGGCGGCCCGCTCGAGCAGCGGGTCGTCCACGTCGGTGATGTTCTGCGTGTACACGACGTCGTACCCGGCGTCGCGCCAGAGCCGGTTCACCAGGTCGAACGTGACGTACGTCGCCGCGTGGCCCATGTGGGTCGCGTCGTACGGCGTGATGCCGCACACGTACATCCGTGCGGTCCGGCCGTCGGCCGGCGCCACCTCGACCGGTCCGCCCGAAGCGGTGTCGTGGAGGCGCAGCCGCCGGCCCTGGCCCGGGACGACCGGGATGTCTGGTTGAGTCCACGCCTGCATGCTCTGGAGCTTATGTCAGCCCGGAATTCCGCGCGGCGACCCGGTTCCATTACCTGGTCTCGCCCAGTCGCCCCGACCACGTTTCAGTTACCCTGCCCAGGTCCGCTCGACGTACGCCGTGAAGGTCCCGGCCGGCCTTCCGAGCAGCGCGGCGATGTCGTCGCTCGGCGTGGTCAGGTACCCCTCCCGCATGATCGCGTACAGCTCGTTCAGCTCGTCCGCCACCTCGGCCGGCCAACCGCTGCCCACGATCATCGAGCGATACTCGGCCGGCGTCACCGCGACGTACGACACCGCCCGCCCCGACACCTTGGCGATCGCCTCCACCGCCTCGTCGAAGGTGATCGCCTCCGGCCCCGACAGGTCGTACGCCCGCCCGTGGTGCTCGTCCGACGTCAGTACCTTGGCCGCTACCTCCGCCACGTCCTCCAGGTCCACGAACGGCTCCCGCACGTCCCCCGCAGGCAGTTCCAGCCGTCCCGACAGCACCGCCTCCTGCCACACGTCCTCGGAGAAGTTCTGCGCGAAGTTGTTCGCCCGCAAGATCGTCCAGCCGACCCCTGAGGCCTGCACGGCCCGCTCCCCCTCGGCCATCCCCGCACCGAACCGCCCGGCCACCTTGTCCATCGAACGCCCCGAGAGCGCGACAAACCGCCGTACACCGGCCGCCACCGCCTGCTCCACAAAGGCCTCGATCGGCTCCGGATCCTCGGGCGCCACCAGATACACCGCCTCCACATCCTGTACGGCGGCCGCCCAGGTACCGCGGTCGGTCCAGTCGAACCGGGTCTCCCCCGACCGCGATGCCGCCCGTACCTCGACACCGTCCGCACGCAACCGCGCAACCACTCGCTTACCCGTCTTACCTGTCGCGCCCAGCACCAGAATCGTCATACTCACAGTCAATCCGCCACCCGCACCGGACCGAATGGTCGAGCGGACCACACTCATGTGCCGACGGCCCACTTCGACGCAGGGCACTACGGTGGTGGGTGTGGATCCTCTCGACGACCTGTTGCGCGGCCTGCGGGCCGAAGGCGCCGTTCTCGGTACGCCGGTGCTCGCGCCGCCCTATGCACTGCGTTTCGTCGACGGCGCGGCGATGACGTTCCTGGCACCGCTCCTCGGCTCCGGCTGGATTGTTGCCGACGGCATCGACCCGGTCCGCGTCGTACCGGGTGACACCGTGATCGTCCGTGGTCCACAGCCGTTCCTCTTCACCGACGACCCGGCGCGCTCGGGTCCGACCGTTGACACGCGGTGCGACGGCCGGGTCGACTCACCCGGTCCGATCGACGACGGCACCGTCCTGATGGCGGGTGCCTATCACGTTCGCCAGGAGCTTCCCCGCCGCTTGCTCGACGAGCTGCCGCCGCTGGTGGTCATCCCCGAAGACCACGACTGCACGCCGCTGCGCGACTATCTGCAAGAGCGGATCGCAGCCGGTGCACTCGGGCGTCACGTCGGTCTCGACCGGCTCCTCGACTGGTTGATGGTCTGCTGCCTGCGCGACTGGTTCGACGCCAACCGTCCGCCTTGGTACGCCGCTCTGGGCGACCCGGTGGCCGGCCCGGTCCTGCAGGCCATGCACAGCTCCCCCGCGGCGCCGTGGAGCCTGGCCGGGCTCGCCGAGGTCGCGGCGGTCTCCCGGACGACGCTCGTACGGCGGTTCAGTGACCTCACCGGGCAGGCCCCGCTCAGCTACCTGACCGAGCTCCGGATGACGCTGGCCGCGGACCTGCTCGCCGAGCCCGGAGCGACGGTCGCGACGGTCGCCCGCCGGGTCGGGTACGCCGACGCGTTCAGCTTCAGCGCCGCGTTCAAGCGCGAACGTGGCGTCAGCCCGAGCAGCTACCTCATCGGCCAGAAGGCCGATCGGACCTCGGTCGGCTAGCAGCCCGGTCCGGATTCCAGAGCTCGACGCAGATGCGCCCGACGAACGCGGCACCGGCCGCCGTCAGCACCAGGATCCACGCTCCGCCACCAAGCAGGACGGAGTGCGGACCGTCGATGTCGGCCGTCGACGGCCCGAGCTGACTCCGGGACTGGAACAGCGAGATCACCACCACGGCGGCAACCGCGACGATCATCAGCCACAGCGAGCGCAGGATGAGACCGGCACCGGTCAGCCGGAGCGCAATCGCCGCCGCGGCCAGTGGGAGCAGCACGAACAGTGGAGCGATGATCGCCGCCACGATCAGGATCGCGATCAGGACGGCACCGACGGCGGCGAAGAGTCCGGCGAAAACAGCCTCGATGCCGGACCGGCCCTCGGTCGCACCGGCGGTCAATCCCGCCACGACGGGCTCGCCGATCTGGATGAACAGCAGCGCGGCCAGCGGACCACCGACCACGATCGCAGCCAGAGTTCCGGCGGCTGCGCCGGCAGAGGCTGCGGCGGACCTGGCCAAGGCCAACATCGAGTGATTCTCCCGACCGTCGGAACGCGAACAGGCGGAGCCTAACCTCGCACCGGTTCAGCAGATCTGTGGTCGGCCGTCACTGGGTGGAAGGAACGGGGAGTCGCCGGGGACGCAGCCGGAGTACGCCGGCGATCCAGGTGGTGCCGATGGCAATCGCGGCGACCGCGGCGAAGTGCAGCAGGCCCTGGGCCAGGTCGGCGCCGCCGGACGGATCGACGGCGTACGTGGTGAACTCTCGCGTCGACCACAGTGGGAGGAACTTGGCGCCCGTGCCGTCGGGGTCGGCGAGCATCTGCAGGGCCATGATCGAGAGCAGCGCCAGTGCGCCCTCAAGCTCTCGTGGGACGAGCAGACTGACGGCAGCACCGAGCGGGGCCGCGATCAGGACGCTGGTGCCGAGGAGCAGCGCGACCGTCCACAGGTGCGCCACGTCCTGAGTGAGTGCGACCAGAGCGAAGTACGCACCGGCCAGCCCCAGGCCGGTAGCGGTCAGGGCCAGCTGGCGACCGGCGACGAGTGCGCTCGGCGACGCGCCGACGATCGCGAGCCGCTGATCCAGGTCGCGGGAGCTGACATGGGTGAACAAGGAGAGCGTGGCGACGGCCCATCCGACGCCAAGGGCGAGAAAGCGGACGGCTTGTCCGGTGGTGTCGATCCGAGCCAGGTAGAAGGCCAGCGGCAGCGCGACGACCAGGGCCAGGGCGCGGCGCCGGCGGAGGAGTTCGCGAAGGGTCACGGCGACGACGGCTGACACCATCACTGGTCCTCCGATCGGTGCAGCTCGACGAGGTGATCGACCCGCTCCAGGTCTTGCAGCAGGTGCGTGACCACGAGGACGCCGGCACCCGCGTCCCGCCACTTGAGCACCTGGTCCCAGAAGTCGAGGTAGCTGTCCTGGTCGAAGCCCTGGTACGGCTCGTCGAGCAGGATCAGGTCGGGACTGTTCAGCTCGGAGAGGACGACGTTCAGCTTCTGCTGGGTACCGCCGGACAACCGGGCCGCGGACAGTCCGGACCTTGGCCGCCAGCCGAGTCGCCGGCACAACTGATTGCCGGTGGACACGGCCTTGCGTCGTCCCATCCCGTGTACGGCGCCGAACAGCCGGAAGTGTTCGGCCGGGGTGAGGAACCCGGACACACCGCCCTGCTGGGGCGCGTAGCCGATCCGCGGGGTGCGCTCGACGACTCCGCCGGACGGTGCCGTCATCCCACAGCAGATCTTCAGCAGCGTCGACTTCCCACAACCGTTGGCGCCGACGACAGCGGCCACCTCGCCGGCGCGCAGGGTCAGGCTCACGTTGTCGAACACGGTGTGCCGCCCGTAGCGCTTGGAAACCCTGGACAAGCGCAGGACGACCTCGCCCGCGGGCATCGTCGACAACCGCGGCTGGGGCGTGCGGACGGCCTGCGCCAGCCGGACGGCGTACGCGGCCGCAGGTCCGTACAGCTCGCTCGGATCTGCACCGGCGCCGCGGGCTTCCTCGTGACTGTCCTCGGTCAGCCGGCGGGCTTCGGCCGGTTCCACGCCGAGCTCGATCAGGCTCCGATCCAGCCGTCGCGACCACTCCTCGGCGGGCGTCACCCGCGCCGCTCCGATCCCGCTCGCTGCGCCTGCACCGTCAGCGACTCCACCGAGTCGCGGAACTGGCGCCAGGACCCGATCCGGTCGGCGACAGCGTCGTGGCCGGCCGCGGTCAGGTCGTAGTACTTGCGCCGCGGCCCCGTTGCCGAGGGCATCCAGTCGGTCTCGACCAGGCCCTGTTTCTCCAGCCGGAGCAGGGACGGATACAGCGTCCCGCCCGGGATCTCGTCGAACCCGGCCGCGACCAGCCGCTGGGTCAGGCCGAGGCCGTAGTCGCGGCGCTCGGCCAGCAGACAGAGCAGGCACACATCGAGGAAGCCGTGCAGCCACTGCTGCCGGAGGTTCACGCTCATGGGTAGGTAGGCTAACTGACAACCAGTATGAAGTCTAGCTGACTACCGTCGGTCAGAAGGTCGCCCAGTCAGGAGGTCGCCCAGTCAGAAAGCCGGCCAGGGGATCGCCGGCCAGTCCTCGCTCGGGTAGGGAAACGAACCGGTCTTCAGCAGGGTCGCGCAGCGCTCCCGGGTCGCGGTCAGCTCGACCGCGGTGATCAGCCGGCCGAGCTCCTGCCCGAAGCCACCGGCCAGTCCGTCGGCGAGCCGCCGTACGTCGTCGAGGAGGTCCGGCGCGATCGGCTCACCGGCCCAACCCCACAACACGGTCCGAAGCTTGTCGTCGGCGTTGAACGTCACCCCGTGGTCGACGCCGAACACGCGGCCGTCGCCCGGGTTCAGCACGTGGCCGCCCTTGCGGTCGGCATTGTTGACCAGGGCATCGAACACGGCCATCCGCCGCAACGCCTCGGTGTCCGCATGGACCAGCGTCACCGGGTTGTGCCGTCCGTCCAGCGCATCCAGTACGCCGACCCAACCGGATGGCACCCGGCCTTGCGGCACGATGTCGACCAGCTCGGTCTCCCCCGCGCCCACTTCGACCTCGTCGATCCACAACTGGACCATGCCCTCACCGAGCGGCCCGTCGCGCAACAACGTCGGCGGCACGATCGACCAGCCGAGCTCCTCCGAGACGACGTACGCCGCGTACTCCCGCTCGGCCAGCGTGCCGTCGGGAAAGTCCCACAGCGGCCGCTCGCCCTGCACAGGCTTGTAGACCACCGTCGCGCTCGCCGCACCAAGACTGACCGAACCCTGGTACGTCCCGTTCGAGGCGGCCACCAGCCGGCCGTGCAGGGAAAGCTCCCCACGAGCTAACAGGTCTGAATCAGTCATTCGGGAGGTGCCTGCGGTAGCCGTTGGCCCTCGGGCAGATGTGGCCTTCGGGGTCGATCGGGCGGCCGCAGAACGGGCAGCTCGGCCGTCCGGAGGCGACCAGCGCCACCGCGCGCCGGGCGAATGCCCGGGCCTGCTGCTCGCTGAGCCGGACCACGAACACCTCGCTGTCCTCGGCTTCGAGCGCGGCCGCGACCGGGTCGTCGTCCTCCAGCTCGACCTGCTCGGTGGTGACGACCGCGAACACCTCGATCACCACCCGCTCGGAGTCGGCCTCCCAGGCCAGCGTCATGGTGCCGGCCCGGAACTCCTCCTCGATCGGCTGCTCCAGCGGGTCGGTGTCGTCCGGCCCGACCGGGGTCAGCGGCTCCCGCTCGAACCGCCGCGCGACCTCGTCCAGCATCACGTCCAGCCGCTCCGCGAGCGCCATCACCTGTTCCTTCTCACAGGCCACCGAGGTCAGCCGGACCCCGGCCCGGGCCTGCAGGAAGAAGGTTCTCGCACCGGGTTCCCCCACGGTGCCGGCGACGAACCGCTCAGGATCGTCGTAGGAATGAACAACGCGCGCCATACCTAAGACCCTATTACCGTCCACCTACAACGGCGTCCGAGGACTGCTTTTTGGTCGTTTTGCCCTTGGCCGCCGGCTTGGGAATCAGCGACGCCAGCTCGCTGCCGGTGTCGTTCAGCCGGACCAGGAACGGGCGGGTCTGGGTGTAGGTGATGATCGTGGTGGAGGCAGTGTCGACGACGATCCGCTGGAACGTGTCCAGGTGCTGACCGAGCGCATCCGCAACGATCGCCTTGATCACGTCTCCGTGCGAGACTGCCACCCAGATCGCATCGTCCGGCAGCGCGGCATTGTGCGCCCGGACGGCGTCGACCCCGCGCTGCTGCATGGCCCGCATCGATTCGCCGTTCGGGAAGGTCACCGCCGACGGATGGGCCTGGACAACGGCCCACAGCGGGTCCTTGGCCAGGTTCGAGATCTTCTGGCCGGTCCAATCGCCGTACTCGCACTCGGTGAGCCGCCGGTCGGTCGCCGGCCGCAGCCCGGCGTGGTGCTTCGCGATCGCACTCGCGGTCTGCCGGCAGCGCTCCAGCGGCGAGGTGACAAGCGCGGCCAGCGGCAGCCCCGCGAGCCGCTCGGCGACTGCCTCGGCCTGCTGAACCCCCGTCTCGTCGAGCTTCACACCCGGCGTCCGCCCGGCCAGCGTGCCGGATGTGTTCGAGCTGCTGCGGCCGTGCCGAACCAGAATCACCGTGGGCATAGGGGGCACGTTATCCGGTCGGCGCAACCACCGGTGCCATGATGGGGCGGTGATCGTGGATTGCGGGGTGTACGCCGAGGGCGAGCGGCTCGATCTGCCGAAGGAACCCGAGACCGTTGCCCGGACCATCGACCAGGACACCGGCACCTTCGGCTGGGTCGGCCTGCACGATCCGTCCGACTCCGAGATGCGCCGCGTGCAGGCCCTGTTCGGCCTGCACGAGCTCGCCGTCGAGGACGCCCTGAAGGCGCACGAGCGCCCCAAGGTCGAGCGGTACGGCGACGCCCTGGTCGTCGTACTGCGCACGCTCTGGTACGTCGACGAGGGCGATCAGGTGGAGACCGGCCAGGTCAGCGTCTTCGTCGGACCGCGGTACGTCGTGACCGTGCGGCACGGCGCCGGCGCGGAACTGTCCACCACCCGGCAGGCGCTGGAGGAGCGGGCCTCGATGCTCGGTCACGGCCCCGGAGCGGTCCTGTGGGCGGTCTGCGACTCGGTCGTCGACGGCTACGAGGAGGTCGCCGACCAGGTCGAGATCGACATCGACGAGGTCGAGTCCTCGGTCTTCTCGCCGGAGCGGACCAGCGACGCCGAGCGGATCTACAAGCTCAAGCGCGAGGTGCTCGAGATGCGCCGGGCGATCGTCCCGCTGCGCGAACCGATGGAGGCGTTCGCCCACGGCGCCCCCGGCATCAACCAGAACGCATCGGCGTTCTTCCGCGACGTGGCCGACCATGTCAGCCGGGTGTCCGATCAGACCGACGCCCTCGACACCCTGCTCAGCTCGGCGCTCAACGCCCATCTCGCCCGCGTCTCGGTGCAGCAGAACGACGACATGCGCAAGATCTCGGCCTGGGTCATGATCGCCGCGGTGCCGACCATGCTGGCCGGCATCTACGGCATGAACTTCGACCACATGCCCGAACTGCGCTGGCACTTCGGGTACTACGCGGTACTGCTCCTGATGGGCAGTGTCTGCGGCACCATGTACGGCATCTTCCGCAAAGTGGGCTGGCTCTAGCCGACCCGGACCGGGGCTCCCGGCTGGTTCGGGCCGACGAAGAACTCCGCGGCCACGAGGCCGGCCACGAGAACCACCGGGAGGTAAACAGCGAACGGCCACTTGAAGGAGGTGACCCGGGCCACGAGAGCCACCCCGACCGGCGCGTAGACGAAGCCGTTCATCACCGCGAAGGTCGGCATCACCTCAGTGATGTAGGCCAAGACATAGACAGGCATGCCGATCATGCCAGCTGCGGCGTAGGCGCAGCCGAATGCGCGGCCCCACGAGTTCGCCGGCAGCCACACCTTCCAGCCGGGCGGCGGCGGTCCCCAGCTCGGATCCGGCTGCCAGCCGGCCTTCGGCCGCCAGCCCTCGGGAGGCCTCGGCCAGTTCGGTGGCGGGTTGTAGATCATCCTCGGCTCCTGTCGATCGGCCTCGATGTCCCGAGTCTCCTCACCCCCCATGACATCTCGATGACAGCGAGATCTAGGTCGCCGTGATCGTGCTGGTGGCGAGCAGGATCAGGATCACGAGGCCGATCAGCACCCGGTAGAAGGCGAAGACCTCCGTCGTGTGCTTGGCCACGAACCGGACCAGCCAGGCGACCGACGCGTAGCCGACGATGAAGCTGACCACTGTGCCGACCAGCAGCGGTACGGCGCCCACGTGGCCCCCGAGTGCGTGCGGCAGCTCGAATACCGCGGCCCCGACCAGGGCCGGGATGCCGAGCAGGAACGCGACCCGGGTCGACGCGACCCGGTCCATGCCGCGGAACAGACCCGCCGTGATGGTCGCACCGGACCGCGAGACGCCCGGGATCAGCGCCAGGCACTGGACGAGTCCCATCACGATCGCGTCGGTCAGGGTGATCTTCTCCAGCGGCCGCTTCTTCGAGCCGAGCCGCTCGGCCGCGACCATGAAGAACGACCAGCCGATCAGCGATCCCGCGACCCACCACATGCTCCGCAGCGGACCGGAGATGAGGTCCCGGAAGACGAATCCGACGACGCAGATCGGCAGCGAGCCGATGATCACGTACCAGCCCATCCGGTGGTCGAACTCGCCCCGGTATTCGGGCTTGGTGAGTCCGCGGAACCACGCCACGGCGTACCGGGCGATGTCCTTCCACAGGTAGAACACGACCGCCGCGATCGCGCCGAACTGGATCACCGCGGTGAACGCGGTCACGCTCGGGTCGTCGATCGGCAGCCCGAGGGCCTTCGACGTGATGGTCAGGTGGCCGGTACTGGAGACCGGCAGGAATTCGGTGAGCCCCTCGACGATGCCGAGGATGATCGAGTCCCAGATCGTCACTCAGGCACCCACTCCGGACAGCTCCAGCGCCTCCGCCAGCACCCGCAGGTCGGCGATCCGCTGGTCGACGGTCGACGCGAACGGGGTGACGGCCGCGGTGGTCACCCCGGCCTCGGCGTACGCGGTCAGCTTCTCGGCCAGCCGCTCCTTGCCACCGAGCAGCGAGATCCCGTCGATGAAACCGTGCGGTACGGCGGCCATCGCGTCCCGGTGCTGCTTGGCCAGGTACAGGTCCTGGATCTGCTTGGCCTCGTCGGCGTAACCCATCCGAACCGCTAGCGCGTTGTAGAAGTTCTTCTCCCGGCTGCCCATCCCGCCGATGTACAGGGCGGCGTACCCACGGATCGGATCGGCGGCCGCGTCCAGATCGTCACCGGTCATCAACGGAACCGAAGCGACGACATCGAAACCGTCGAGCCCCAGCTGGCGGGACTGACGTCCCGCCTCGATGTGCTTCAACTGCTCTCCAAGATAGGCGGGGTCGTTGAGGATCCCGAGCCAGCCGTCGGCGATCTCGCCGGCCAGCTCGAGGTTCTTCGGGCCGACCGCGGCCAGGTAGACCGGCACGTGGTCGCGGAGCGGGCGGCTGGACAGCTTCAGCGCCTTGCCCGGTCCGCCGGGCAGGGGCAGCTCGAAGTGCTCGCCGTGGAACTCCACCGTCTCGCGCCGCAGGGCGGCGTTGACGATGGCAACGTACTCGCGGGTGCGGGCCAGCGGCTTGTCGAACCGGACCCCGTGCCACCCCTCGGACACCTGCGGCCCGGACACGCCGAGACCGAGCCGGAACCGGCCGCCGGACAACCGGTCCAGCGTGGCCGCGGTCATCGCGGTCATGGCCGGCGTCCGGGCCGGGATCTGGAAGACCGCCGCGCCGACGTCGATCGTGGTCGTCTGGGCGGCGATCCAGGTCAGCAGCGTGGCGGCGTCCGAACCGTACGCCTCCGCCGCCCAGGTGACCGAGAAACCGAGTGCCTCGGCCTCCTTGACGAGCTTCAGGTGGTCCAAATGCTCGTCGCCGAAGACGAAGCCGATGTTCAGTCCGAGTCGCATGACTGGCGAGCCTATCCAGCCGTTGTCGGCGGGCCGCAATAGGCTCAGGTTATGCAGCAGCGCTATCTCGGTCACAGTGGACTGGCGGTGAGTCGGCTCGGCCTGGGCACCATGTCCTGGGGCCGTGACACCGACGAGCACGAGGCGCGCGAGCAGCTCGCCGCCTTCGTGGCCGCTGGTGGCACCCTGATCGACACGGCCGCGGCGTACGGCGATGGTGACAGCGAGCGGCTGATCGGCACCCTGCTCGGCGACGTGGTCGAGCGCGACGATGTGGTGATCGCCACAAAAGCCGGTTTCAGTGTGCGCCGTGGTGAGCGGATCACCGACACCTCGCGCGGCTCGCTGCTGCGTGACCTGGATGCGTCGCTACGCCGGCTGAACGTCGACTACATCGACCTGTGGCAGCTGCACACCTGGTCCGACGACGTGCCGCTGGAGGAGACGCTGTCCGCGCTCGACTACGCGGTCAACGCCGGCAAGGTGCGGTATGTCGGCGTCTCGAACTATGCGGGATGGAAGTCCGCCCGAGCGGTCACCTGGCAGCAGGCCTGGCCCGGACGCGCCGTACCGGTGTCGAACCAGGTGGAGTATTCACTCCTCGCCCGGGACGCCGAAGCGGATGCGATCCGCGCGGCCGGCGGGCTCGGCATCGGCGTACTGGCATGGTCCCCGCTTGGCCGGGGTGTGTTGACTGGGAAGTACCGCACCGGCATCCCGGCGGACTCCCGGGCGGCGTCTCAGCATTTGTCCAGATTCGTCGACCCCTACCTGGACGGCCGCGGTTCGGGCATCGTTGAAGCGGTGGCACGTGCCGCGGACGGGCTCGGCTGGACTCCGCTCGAGGTCGCGCTCACCTGGGTGCGGGACCGGCCCGGCGTGTCGGCGGCGATCGTCGGCGCCCGGACGGCGCTGCAGCTGAAGTCGGTGCTGGGTGTGGAGGAGCTGACGCTGCCGCCGGCCATCGTGGCGGCGCTGGAGGACGTTTCGTGAAGTAGGAGGCTGAATGGCTGAATATGAGCTGCAGCAGTTCGAGGTGTCGAGGACGGAGACGCGGGGGGCGGTCCGCCGGTTGCTCACGGAGCACGCCGAGTACGGCGGGTGGGAGCTGGCCCGCCTCCGCCGCTACCCGGACGGCACCCGCAGGGTCTGGCTCCGCCGCCGCGTGATCAAGGTCCTGCGAACCTTCTAGACCTCGTGCCGGACCCAGACGTTCGGCTCGACATAGATCGCCCGGTCGTGCGCCACGTCGGCGAGCACCGGTACCAACGCACCTGGTACGACGACCTCACCGGTGCTGTCGAACGGCAACCCGGTCCATTCGCGCCACTCGGCGAGCGAGGCTGCCACGACCATCGACGTCGGCGCGACCTTGATGATCTTGCCGCCGGCCCGGACGTGCACCCGCAACCACGGGTCGACGGGCAGACCGTCATCGCGGGTCATCGCGGCGTACTGGCTCATTGGCAGGTGGGCGTCGGTCTTGCCGTTCGGGCGAACCGGGGCGTAGAGGGCCGTGTGGCCCTTCGCCTTCACGGCGTCCCGCATGCCCTGAACCATCCGGTGCGACAGGCCGCGGCCGTGATGCGTCGGCTTGATCATCACCTCGAGCGCGCTCGACACGTTCGTCTCTCGACCGAGCCGGTGGTCCTCCATCCCCCATTGCAGGACCTGGTCCCAGCCGCGGGACGGCAGCTCGGTGCGGTCCTCGGTGGGGAACGCGAACGGCAGGCTCCGGGCGTGCGCGACCAGTTCGCCGTCCTCGGTCGCGACCAGGCACTGGTCGGCGAACTGCTGCGCGACCTGGGCGATCAGCGCGTCGCCGATCAGGTCCTCCAGCATGAAGCGGGGCCAGACCTTCCAGAAGTTTCCCAGCACGCTGGTGATTTCGGGGCGCTCGGCAAGTGTGGTGATCACGATCTCGGACATGCTCCGCAGTGTGACACCAGGATTGACTCGGCTTCACCTGGATAAGTTGAAGGCATGCCGCTCTCCCAGCACGTGATCAGCTCGATCAGCCCGGTCGAGATCGGTGCGCGGTACCCGCGGCCGGTCGGCCGGAACGCCTTCCGCGGCCACCACGGCACCGGTCCGACCGAGACGGCGTACATCGTCTCCACCTCGCGCGGCGCCACCGGCTGGGGACTGCCGCTCGGACCTGGTGATCCGGGCGCGCTCATCGGCCGCAATCTGGCTGAGCTCATCTCGCCGTCGATCGGGGTGGTCGCGCCTGAGGCCCTGTTCCTGGACTATCCGCTGCACGACCTGGCCGCGCGGGTCCTCGACGTACCGGTGCATGTCATGCTCGGCGCAGCGGGATCACCGCAGGTGCGCTGCTACAGCGGCGGGATCTACTTCGACGATCTGGACTCCGGACTCCCGGTGATCGCCGAGAATCTGGCGCAGGACCACGCTTCCGGCTTCCGTGACTTCAAACTCAAGATCGGCCGCGGCTACCGCTGGATGCCACCCGAGGCCGGTCTCGACCGCGACATCGAGGTCACCCGGCTCACCCGTTCGTTGTACCCCGACGCCGAGATCCTCGTCGACGCGAACGACGGCTACTCGATCAACACCCTGGTCAGCTACCTCGAAGCCGTTGCCGACTGCAACATCTACTGGCTCGAAGAGCCGTTCGCGGAACGCTGGGAAGACCTCGAGTTCCTGCGCTCCCACCCCGCCGTACCGGCGCGGATCGCGGACGGTGAGTTCGAGCCTTCTGTTGACCGGATCATCCGCTTCGGCGAAGCCGGCCTGATCGACGTCGCCCTGATGGACGTCATCGGCCACGGCCTCACCGCCTGGCGCCGAACCATGCCCGGCCTGCCCATGAAGGCCTCCCCGCACGCCTGGGGTCTGCCCCTGAAGACCCTGTACGCCGCCCATCTGGCCGCCGGTCTGGGCAACATCGACACCATCGAAGGCGTCCCCGGCGAAACCCTGGGCACCGTCGACAACGGCTACACCCTCGCCGACGGCCTCCTCACCCTCCCCGACCGCCCCGGCTTCGGCATCGACCTCGCCGTACAGAAGAACTGTTGATACGCGGCCCGCGACCCCCGATTCCGTCGACCCCCACCGCAAACTCCGGCCCGGCGCACCCCCCACTAACAGTCCGTCTGCACGCTCCCGCCGACCGCCACAAACCGTGGGTTCGGACAGGAACCGGTGGCCTGGGACAAGGCATTACCTGTCCCCAACCACCATTTCCTGTTCACGCCCACCAGACGCGCCCTCCCTGCGCCGGCCGCTCACCGACCAGCCGACCGCGCCGGCGACCAGGGTCGTCAGCAGGCCGGCGCCGATCAGCGTGTTCTCCGCACCGACCGCCGCGATGATCGGCCCACCCGCGAGCAGCCCGGCCGAACTGCCTGCGTTCACCACCACCGACTGCCCCGACAACAACGCCCGCCGATCGGCACCGGCCGACGACCGCGTGATCACGGCGGAGATCGCGGCAATCCCCCACACGACCGCCACCCCTGCCAGCCCGGCCAGTACGGCGACACTCGGCGGGCTCGTCCAGATCCCCATCCCCGCCCAGCACAGCCCCACGACCGCCCAGGCACCACTCGCCAACGGCATCGGCGCGACCCGCCGTACGACCCGCAGCGCGACCAACGTCCCCGCGACGGCACCAACGCCGTACCCACTCATCCCCGCCGCCACATAGACCCCCGGCTCGCCCCGCTCGGCCCCCACCACGGACAACCCGAGCGTGAACGCGAACCACGTCACGCATCCCGTCCCACGAACCACCCAGCCCAGCCTGACCTCGCGCCGCCCCACCAGACCGGCGCGGATCGACGGCGCCGCGCCACCCTCGGCCCGGGCCTCCCCGCGAATGCCGAGCCCTGCCAGCCCGGCCGCGAGGACCGCGCCTGCCTCGATCCACAGCAGGCCGTTCGTGACTCCGGCGGCCACGGCCAGCGCGGCGATGATCGGTCCGACGACCATGCCAACCCGCCGTACCCCGTCCTGCCAGGTCAGCAACGCGACCGCCTTCCCGGCACCCCACCGATCACCGATGTCGGCAAGCAACGCCGTCCGCCCGGGCGACCCCAACGCATCGCCGCACCCCAGCAGCAACCCACTCACCACCAGCAGCCACGGCGACAACCACCCCAGGGCCGCAGCTGCCGGCACCATCGCCAACGCAATCGCGGACACCATCGCGATCACCGCCAGCCGCGGCCCCGAATCGACCCACTGCCGAGCCCGGCGCGCCCACCACGGCGACAACAAGACCGGTACGCCGGCCGCTCCACCTACCAGCCCGGTCGCAGCGACTGACCCCGTCTCCTGCAGAACCACCAACGGCAACGCAACCTGTGTGAATCGATAGGCGAGGTCGGCCAATCCCCCACCGGCCAGCAACACCAGCGCCTCACCCCGAGCTCTCATACCCTTGATTCTTTGGGGTTTCAGCCCTTCCAGGTAGGCAGCACGACTTGCCCCCTTGCCATAGCCTGAACCTATGACCTCATTACCCGCGGTCGAGGACCTACGGCTGGTGCAAGCGATCGTGCGGACCGGCGCAGTCGGTACGGCGGCCCGCGAGCTCCGCATCTCCCAGCCGTCCGCATCCCAGCGGCTGGCCCGGCTGGAACGCCTCTGCGGCACCAAGCTCTTCGAGCGCGACACCCGCGGCGCCCGCCCCACCCTGGCCGGCGCCGAGCTCGCGCGCCGAGCCGACCACATCCTCGGCCACCTCGAGGAGGTGTACGACGCCGCCCGCGCAGCCGCCTCCGGCCGCCGCCTGGTGATCGGAACCTTCGCCAGCATGGCGCCGATCCTGTTCCCGGTCCTCGACGCCGACCTCCCCGAGACCGACATCGTGCAGCAGGTCGACCACGGCCACTTCCTGGTCGAGCGGGTCGCCGAAGGCACGATGGATGCCGCCTTCATCGCGATCGCCGAGCAGATGACACTCCCCCGCGGCACCGTGTCCCGCCGAATCGGTCGCGACGACCTCGTCCTGTTCGTCCCGAACGGCGTACCGCTCCCCGGCCCGGGCAAGCAGCCCCTCAAGGACCGCCTCGTCCCGTTCTCGACGTACGACCGGGGCAGCGAAGAGGTCCAGGCCCACCTGGTAGCGGCAGGCGCCACCGCCCGCCGCGGCGTCACCCTCGGCACCACAGTCGCCATGGCCCGCCGCCGCTCCCACCTGGCCGTAGTCCCCCGCAGCGCCCTGGCCACCGAGCTACTCCCCGGCGAACGCCTGATCCCCGCCCCCTTCCGCTACAAACTCACCCTCTCGGTCGTCACCACACCAACACCCCCAAAGGCCCTCATGACCCAACTGCCCCGCATCCGGAAGACACTGAACTTGTTGCCTTAGGCATGAACCTCTCCGCGGTTAAGGTGCGGGTGCCTGAAGATCAGCCCCCCATCTGAAAGGTCATGATGTCGATCACATCTCGTGTTGTGGCAACAGCTGCAGCCCTTGTCGCCGTACTGCCCCTGAGCACTCAAGCTCTGCCGGTAGTTGCCGCAGGCCCCGATGCGACGCCGGCCCGGTTCGCAGCGGAGGTCCGCTCCGCCGGTCTCTCGACCGACGAGCAGAAGGAACTGCAGCGCGCGGTCAACGCCGAGCTGGCCAAGCGCGGCGGCCACCAGGTAGCCGCGAACAAGATCCTGTGGGCGGACGGCGGCGCCGCCACCACCATTCCGTACCCCAGCGAGCGGAAGGCTCGCGCCCTCGGCGCCTCGATGGGTATCCAGGGCGACCCTGCGACCTGCAGCTACGGATACTTCTGCGTGTACGCGAACGTGGGCTACAACGGCGCCCGGACCGACTTCTACAACTGCCGGGTCTACTCCTACTACGACGACTTCTGGTCGTACGTGAACAACCAGTCCGACCGCGCCGCGGCCCTCATGTACTGGGACCAGCCGGGTGGCGGCCCGGATGTCACGCCGCAAGCGTGGCACGCGCAGTACACGTGGCAAGGCCTGAACTACAGCGGTATCAAGCCCTGCTAGCTGTTCGTGAACTTGTTGTGAACAACCGCTCGGCCGGCCACTTCGTCCGGCAGACTCGATCCCATGAACCTGGGACGGCTGGCGACTGACCGGCGACGGTTGACGGCGTACTGGAGCGCGGCCGTGGTGCAGGTTGCCGCGGTCGCGCTCGACGTCAAGATCCTCCGCCAGAGCAGCAAGATCGCGCTGATGCCGCTACTGCTCTCCTGGACCCGCAGCCAGCAGGCACACCCACTGCTCCAGGCCGCGATCCTCGCTTCAGCCGCCGGCGACCTACTCCTCGAGACCCGCTTCGAACTGGCCGGCATGGCCGCCTTCGCCGCCGCCCACGCCTGCTACCTCGCGTTCTTCGTCAGCAAACCCAGCACCCGCAGCTGGCGGGTCCTCGCCGTGTACGGCGCCCTGTGGGCAGCGCTGATCGCCGCCCTCTCCCCCGGCCTCGGCAACCAGAAGATCCCCGTCGCGGCCTACGCCTTGTTGCTCACCGCAACAGCCATCGTCTCCCGCTGGCACAACCCACGCTCAGGCCTCGGCGGCCTGCTCTTCCTCATCTCCGACGCCCTCATCGCACTCCGCATGTCCGGCCGCGACTTCCCCGGCCGCGGCCCCCTCACCATGTCGACCTACGCCGCCGGCCAGTACTTCCTCACCTCAGGAACGACGTCCCAAGGTCAGGCCTTGTCGAAGAACTGATCGAGCACCCGGGAACCGAACTCGAGCGACGCCGTCGGGACGCGCTCGTCGATACCGTGAAACATGCCCATGAAGTCGAGCTCCGGCGGCAGCTGCAGCGGCACGAAACCGAAGCAGCGGACGCCCAGCCGACTCCACGACTTGGCGTCCGTCCCGCCTGACATCAGCAGCGGCGCCGTACGGCTCTGCGGGTCTTCCGCCGCGAGGCACGCCTTCATCGCCTCGACCAGGTCGCCGCTGTACTCGGTCTCCAGCGCGATGTCGGTGACCACGCTCTCGCGCATCACCTTGTCGCCGAGCAGCTCGTCGATGGTCGCGTTGAACTCGTCCTCGTACCCGGGCAGGAACCGCCCGTCGATATGCGCCTCGGCGTCACCCGGGATCACGTTCACCTTGTAGCCGGCGTTCAGCATCGTCGGGTTGGCCGTGTTCCGGATCGTCGCCCCGAACATCCGGCTGAAGCTGCCCAGCTTGGCCAGCGTCTCGGTCATGTCCTCGGGGTCGAGCTCGACCTCGAGCACGTCCTCCAGCGTCTTCAGGAACTCCCGCACGGTCGGCGTGATCCGCAGCGGCCACTGGTGCCCACCGATCCGCGTCACCGCCTCGACCAGGTTGGTGACCGCGTTGTCCGTGTTCACCATCGACCCGTGACCCGCCGTACCGCGGGCCTTCAGGCGCATCCAGTTCATGCCCTTCTCGGCCGTCTCGATCAGGTAGAGCCGCAGGTCGTCCTTGACCGTGATCGAGAACCCACCGACCTCCCCGATCCCCTCGGTACAGTCGGCGACCGTGTCCGGATGGTTGTTGATCAGCCACTGAGCGCCGTACAGACCGCCGGCCTCCTCATCAGCGGTGAACACCAGCCGCACCGGCCGCCGCGGCTTCACCCCCGCCCGCTGACGCGCCCGCACCACCGACAGCACCATCGCGTCGAAGTCCTTCATGTCGACCGCGCCGCGCCCCCACACGCACCCGTCGAAGATCTCCCCCGCGAACGGATCGACCTTCCAGTCCTTCGGATCCGCCGGTACGACGTCCAGGTGCCCGTGCACGAGCAACGGATCCGCGCTCTGGTCCTCGCCCTCCCAGTGCGCCACCAGCGTCGCCCGCCCCGGCTCCGACTCGTAGATCGTCGACTCGATGCCGACCTCGTCCAGCTTCGCCGCGACATACTCCGCCGCCACGCGCTCCCCGTTGCTCTTCCCGTTGCCGTAGTTCGTGGTGTCGATCCGGATCAGCTCACTGCAGAGCTCCACCACTTCGGCATCAGGGCTGTACGACGGCTCAGTCATGCGACCCATCTTCTCTCAGAGCACACTCAGCCCGTACATCTCCCCCAGTGGATCCGAGATCAGCTCCACCCGCGTTCCATCCGGGTCCCGGAAGTAGATCGACGTACCGCTCTCCTCCAGGTACTCGACCCCCGCCTCGTCCAGCCTCTCCTTGAGCTCGGCCCACCGCGCGGGCTCCACCGAGATCGCCAGATGATGCAACCCACCCAGCACCTCCGCGTAAGCCCCCACATCCAGCCCCGGAAAGTCGAAGAACGCCAGCAGGTTCCCGTTCCCGATATCGAAGAAGAAGTGACTCGACCCCGCGTAGTCCCGATTCCCCACGATCTCCGTCAACGGAAACCCCAGCACCCCCTGATAGAACCGGATGGTCGTCTCCACATCCGCACACAACACCGCCACATGATGCAACCCCCGAGCCGACGACCCCGCCCGCTCCGCCCGCAGATACTCCCCCCGCAACCGCTCCCGCTCCGCCTCGATCCCTGCCACATCAACAGTCCCCACAGCACCCAGCCCCTCTCCTTGAACTTCCAACTACCCCCATCACACACCCCCACCCACCCGATGTGAATTCCACCCAGGTTCTTTGCTACTGTTCTCCGGTCGGCGCCACCAAGGCGCAGACCACCTGTCCGGGTGGCGGAATAGGCAGACGCGCTAGCTTGAGGTGCTAGTGCCCTTTACGGGGCGTGGGGGTTCAAGTCCCCCCTCGGACACGCAGGGTTCATGTCCCTAGGGACATGAACCCTTTGTATTTCTCGGTGTCGAGCGTTGCCTGCGCGCCGGTCCGTCCATCCGGCACGCTTGTTGTCTCCACCACCATCTGCGTACGCCGGACGGCGGCGGATCCGGAACAGCAAATCCAAGACTCCTTGGAATCCGGCGGAACGTCGCACCCGCATTCGATACCCTCGCGTTCCGGCGCCGGCGGGTGCATCGGCGGGCGTAGCACGTTGGTGGCGTCGGGGTCGCGCTGACTCCGTACGGGCTCGGTTCGCCGAGGCCCGTCGGACGTGGCCGACGCGACCCACGCCTTTGGCGAGAAGCCCGAGCCGGCTGAGCGGCTCAGGGCTTTGTCACGGCCGATGCCGTGAGCAACTGATCCCAGGTGAGATGCAGCGGCTCATCGCCGGCCCCGGCGGTGAGCAGGGCCAGGGCCTGGCGGAGCGTATCCGTGGCCAGCTCGTCACCGAAACGATCGACGAAGGCGAGCGCCCGCGGGCGCGACAACCCACCCAGCACCTCGCGCACCGCATCCAGCAGATCGCGCGCCACCGCGTCATCCGGGTGCATGTCCGGCGTCAGCACAACGGCTGCGGCAATTGATCGGCCGAGCTGAGGGTCGGCTCGCTCGAAAACCTCAGCCGCCTCGACGAACGGCTGTTCGAGCAGTACCTCGCGCACCTCGCCGAGCGACACCAGTTGCCCCGACACGCTGACCACCTTGTCGATCCGGCCCAGGAACTCGAGCGTCCCTTCCGGCCGGCGCCGAGCCCGGTCATACGTCGAGTAGGCACCCGGGCGGTGCCAGTGCCGTCGTACCACCTCGTCGGCTCCGGAGCCCTCGATGCTGCGCATTGTCCCCGCCCAAGGTGATCGCATGATCAGCTCACCACGCGAGCCCGGCGCCAACTCCTGGCCCTGCTCGTCGACGATCGCGAAACCCGGATCCGGAAGTGCGGAGGTGTCGATCGGGTGGTCGACGGTCACGATCCCGCCTAGCTGCACCTGTCCCCAGGCGTCCGCGACAGCGATCCTGCCTCGGCCGACGTCATGGCGCAGCCATTCCGACAGTGCCGGATCGGCCGGCTCCGCCATCGTGACCACCCGGCGAAGGCTGGCGACCACGCGCTGGGCCGGTGGGCGGCGGGACCAGCCGCGGAGTTGCCGCACCACAGTGGGCGTGGTCAGCAGTGTGGCCACGCCGTACCGCTCGACGATGTCCCAGGCGCGGTGCCGGGTAGGCACGTCCAGGGTTCCCTCGAACATGACTGCGGTGGCACCAGCAGCCAGTGGTCCGTAGATGCCGTGCGACTGCGCCCCCAGCCAGGAGACGTCGCCGGCGCACCAGAAGACACCGTCGGTCGCGAGCCCGTGGCGATGGACAGCGAGCGAGGAGGCGATCAATGTGGCCCCTCCGTGCAGCAGGGAGACATTCTGGTCGCGCCGGTTGGCCAGATGGACGGCGAGCACCGGATGCTCCGGGTCGAGGGACGCCCGGCCTTCTTCGGGGGCTGCACCGCCCGGCCTTGCCCCGACCACGAGGTCGTGCAACCACCGGTCCCCCTCGTACCACGCGACGTCCACGCCAGTACGTCGTACCACCACTGTGTGCTGCACTCCGCCGACAGCGGTCAAGGCCTCATCAGCACGAGCCTTCAGAGGCAGGATCGTGCCGTGCCGCCAGGCACCATCCTGGGTGAACAGCACCCGCGGCCGGAAGTCGGCCAGCCGTTCGGCGAGGGCCTCGGCCGGAAGCGGGGTCGGCAGCACCGTATAGATCGCGCCGATGCGCGCGCAGGCCAGCATCGCGGTCACCGCCTCGGGCAACCAGCCGAGATGCAGCGCCACCCGGTCGCCAACACCGACGCCCATGCCACGCAGGGCACCGGCGAGCAGCACCATGTCGTCGTACAGCTCGCGATAGGTGAGTTGTCGCCGGTCGCCGGGCTCACCTTCCCAGAACAGCGCCGGCTGATCGCCGCGCAGCTCGATATGCCGGTCGACGCAGCTGGCGGTCAGATTGAACCGGCCACCGGCAAACCAGCGTCCGACCTGCCCGTCTGATTCGTACAGCGTGGTCCATGGCTCGTCCCATTCGAGCTGGTCGGCGACCGCCGCCCAGGCCGCGAGTTCTTCGGGCACAGAGCGGTCAGCCATGACCGACCGCCCGGCCCGCCGCGTGCGCGGCCCTCGAGAGGTGGGCGGCAGCCTGCTCAGCTTGCTCAGGTGTCGCGCCCGGCTGGAGTGTCGAGGCCAGCGCGGCCAGCGGACGAGCCTGATTGTCCAGGACCGGTACGGCGACCTCACCGGATCCCGCTGCCCGCGTGAACAGGTAGCCGGCCGCCCTCCACGTGTCCCGTTCCGCTTCGGCGGTCTTTCGGTCAGCTGGTGCGGCCGCCGCCGTGAGCTGGCGCCAGGTCTCCTCGTCAGCCGCAGCCGCCAGCACGCGGCCGGCGGCAGTCTCGAGCGCACCGGCGACCCGATGATTCTCGCGATAGATGCCTCCTCCCGCGCCGTCCACCCGGTCGACATACACCACGCTGCCGCGCACCAGGAGGGCGACTTGAACCGTCGCGCCGATCGTGTCGCGCAGCGGAAGGAGGTAAGGCGAGAGCCCGCTCAGGACCGGCAACCTGGCGAGATAGCGGTGGGACAGCCGGGTCACGCCCGGGCCCAGCCCGTACCGCGCCGAACGAGAGTCCTGCTCGACCAGGTCTGCGAGCACCAGCGATCGCAACAGCCGATGCACCGTCGGCACCGAGAGACCCGAGCGCTCGGCCAGGTCGGTGAGCTGTTGATGCGCAGGACCCTCGCTGAGCAATTCCAGCAGCAGTACCGCGTTGCGCACGGTGCCCAACGTGCCTCGCGCCTCGCTGCCAGCCCCGACCTCAACCACCCATGCCTCCTCGCCGGCATCTGCCAGAACCTGCACACTCGGCCCCGCGTTCACCCAGACTTCCACATATTGACCACATAAGGGTATCAATCGCAACTGGCTTCCGGAATCCACTATTGCCTTTCAGATAGTGGAATCGTACGCTCATCGAAAATCCCCGACGTCGAGAGGCGCAGCCAGTGCTCACTCGGGCTTACCGCCATCAGCTCAACAGCAGCTTGATCCCGCCCGGACAGCCGCTGCTCGAGGTTCGCGACATCTCACTGCGCTTCGGCGGGGTGCACGCTCTCGCCGAGGTCGCCTTCACCGTCACCGAGGGCGACATTCACGCGGTGATCGGACCGAACGGCGCCGGCAAGTCCAGCCTGCTGAACTGCATCTCCGGCCTCTACCGCCCGCAGCACGGCGCGATCGTCCTGCACACCGCCGCCACCGACGGCGACCAGCAGCAACGCAACCTGACCCGCCTGCCGCCGCACCGGATCGCCCAACTGGGCGTCGCCAGGTCGTTCCAGAACATCGAGCTGTTCTCCCACCTCACCGTGCTGGAGAACCTGATGCTCGGCCGGCACGTGCACATGCGGCACAGGTTGCTGCCGTCGCTGGTGTGGTTCGGCCCGGCCCGGCGGCAGGAGATCGCGCAGCGGGAGTTGATCGAGGAGGTCGTCGACCTGCTGCAGCTGCAGGCACACCGGCACAAGCCGGTCGGATCCCTTGCCTACGGCATCCAGAAGCGGGTCGAGCTCGGCCGGGCCCTGTGCCTGCAACCTGCGCTGCTGCTGCTCGACGAACCGATGGCCGGCATGAACGCCGAGGAGAAGGAGGACATGGCCCGCTATGTCCTCGACGTGCACGAGCTCGCCGGCGTCACCGTCGTCCTGATCGAGCACGACATGAACGTCGTGATGGACATCTCGAACCAGATCACCGTGCTCGACTTCGGGCGGGTCATCGCCGATGGCGCACCGGAGGACGTGAAGGCCGACGATCGCGTGATCGAGGCCTATCTCGGGGCGGAGGGAGGCGCGTGATGACCGACGCCCACCCGGACGCCGCGCGCTCGGCCGCCAAGCCCTCGGCCGAGGTGCCCGAGGCGGCCCGTTCGACGTTCCCCCGGCTGCTCGCGGCCCTCGCGGCCGAACGGCCCGACGACACAGCCGTCCAGGAAAAGCGCTACGGCATCTGGCAGGGCGTCACCTGGCGGGAGTACGCCGGCCGGGTGCGGGACTTCGCCCACGGTCTGGCCGCCCTCGGCGTGGACCGCGGCGACGTGGTCGCGGTGCTCGGGGACAACCGGCCCGAGTGGCTCGTCGCCGAGCTCGCCGCGCAGTCGGTCGGCGCCGCCGTGGTCGGGATCTACCCGACCAGCATCCACGAGGAAATCCTGCACGTCCTGACCGTCGCCGACGTACGGGTCGTGGTCGCGGAGGACCAGGAGCAGGTGGACAAGCTGATCCGGTTGGCCCACGATCTGCCGAAGCTGAGTGCGGTCGTGTACTACGACCCGCACGGTCTCGAGGCCTACGACGAACCGTACCTGCGGGACTTCGTCGCGGTCGAACAACAGGGCCGTGACTGGGCAGCGGATCACCCGGGCTGGCTCGACCAGCGGCTCGACGGCACCCGTCCCGATGACATCGCGGTCGTCTGCACGACCTCCGGTACGACGTCGCGACCCAAGCTCGCCGAGCTCAGCCACGCCAACCTGCTGGCGATGGCGGCGCATCTGACCCAGGTGGACCCACTCGGCGCGAAGGACCGCTACGTCTCGTTCCTTCCGCTGGCCTGGATCGGCGAGCAGATGCTCGGCGTCGCCTGTGCGCTCTCGCAAGGACTCACCTTGTCGTTCCCGGAGGACTCCAGCACCCAGCAAACCGACCTGCGCGAGATCGGCCCGGACGTGATGTTCAGCCCGCCGCGGATCTGGGAGTCGATGCTGTCGGAGGTCCAGGTCCGGATCGACGAGGCCGGCCGGCTGAAGCGGCGGGTGTTCGGTTGGGGTTACCGGATCGGTGACCGGGTGGCCGGGCTACGCGTCCAGGGCAGGCGACCGTCGGCGCTGCTGCGGCTCGAGTACCGGCTCGCCGACTGGACCGCGCTGCGGCCGGTGCGCGACCAGCTCGGCCTCACCCGGATCCGTCGTTGTTACACCGGCGGCGCACCGCTCGGTCCCGACGTGTTCCGGTTCTTCCACGCCATCGGCGTCAACCTCAAGCAGATCTACGGTCAGACCGAGATCTGCGGCATCGCGGTCGTGCACCGCGACGACGACATCAAGTTCAACACCGTCGGCGTACCGCTGCCAGGCACCGAGATCCGGATCTCCGACGACGGGGAGATCCTGCTGCGCTCGGCGTCGGTCTTCCACGGATATCACCGCAGCCCCGAGGCGACCTCCGAGGCCGTCGACGCCGAGGGCTGGCTGCGCACCGGTGACGCCGGTTACCTGGACGACGACGGCCACCTGGTCGTCATCGACCGGGCCCAGGACGTGATGACGACGGCCGACGGCACCCGGTACTCCTGCGCGTTCATCGAGAACAAGCTGAAGTTCTCGCCGTACGTCGAGGAGGCCGTGGTCTTCGCCGGCAGTGGAGCCATCACCGCGCTGGTCACCATCGACCCCAAGACGGTCGGATCGTGGGCGGAGCACGAGCACCTCAGCTACACGACGTACACCGATCTGGCCCAGAAGCCTGACGTGTACGACCTGCTCGCCGAGGACGTCGACCGCGCGAACAGCGACCTGCCGGAGGGTATCCGGGTCGGGCGGTTCGTGCTCCTGCACAAGCAACTCGACCCGGACGACGACGAGATCACCCGCACTCGCAAGGTCCGCCGCAACGTCATCAACACCAGGTACGCCGACATCATCGCGGCCCTCGACCGCGGCGACGAGTCGGTCGGCATCCACAGCCGGGTGACGTACCAGGACGGGACGACGGTGGATCGGGAGATCGCGCTGCGCATCTTCGACCTGCGGGGCTACACCGCACCGGCGGGCCTCGGCCGCCGGCCGATCTGGAGCGGTCGCCGATGAGCAACCTCCTCAACCTCACCGTCTACGGCCTGGCCGACGGGGCCATCCTGGCGCTGGCCGCGCTCGGCTTCGTGCTGATCTACAAGGCCACCTCGGTGATCAATTTCGCTCAAGGCGAGTTCCTGCTCGTCGGCGCCTACACGGTCTACGCCGTGTTCGTCCTGATGGGTCTGCCGGTGGTCGCGGCGGTAGTGATCGGCCTCGCGATCGCCATCCTGCTGGGGATCGGCATCGAACGCTTCGTCCTGCGACCCCTGATCGGCGAGAGCGCGATCAGTGTGATCATGGTGACGATCGGCCTGGCGGCGGTGCTGCGCGCGGTGGTGCAGATGTTCTTCGGTACGGCGGTCCGCGAGCAGCCGCCGATCCTGCCACGGGACTCGGTGCGGATTCTCGGTGCGCTGGTACCGCTCAACCGGTTGCTCGTGATCGGGATCGCGGCAGTGGTACTGGCCGGGTTCACGGTGTTCTTCCGCCGGTCCCGGCATGGCATCGCGATGCGGGCGGTGGCCGACGACCAGCAGGCCGCGCTCACTGTGGGCATCTCCGTCCGGCGGGTGTTCGCGATGGCGTGGGGGCTCGCGGCGGCCAGTGCTCTGGTCGCCGGCGTACTGCTCGCGGACATCTCGGCGGTCGAGCAGAACATCGCCGCCTTCGGTCTGATCGTCTTCCCGGTGGTGATCCTCGGCGGGCTCGACTCAGTGCCCGGCACGGTCGTCGGCGGGCTCACCATCGGCCTGCTGAAGCAGTACGTCTCCGGCTACGCGGACCCGGGTCTCGCCGAGGTCGTGCCGTACCTCGTGCTCGTCGCGATCCTGATGGTCCGGCCCTACGGGTTGTTCGGCGAGACACGTATCGAGAGGGTATGACGTGAGTACTGTCACCGCCACGGGGATCCACCACCGCAGCTACCGCGGCGAGCTCGCCCTCCGGCACACCAGGGCCGAGTACGCCCGCCTGGCGATCGTCGTAGTGCTCCTGGTCGCGCTCCCCTACGTGCTGAACATCTACTGGCTGGGCATCGTCAACACGATCCTGATCGCGGTGATCGGTGCTGTCGGGCTGAACATCCTGGTCGGTTTCACCGGGCAGATCTCACTCGGCCAAGGCGGCTTCCTCGCCGTCGGGGCCTTCACCTCGGCGATCCTGCACGAACGGGCCGGCCTGCCGGTCCCGGTGTCGGTGTTCGCCGCGGTGCTGACCACCGCCACGATCGGCGCGTTCTTCGGCCTGCCGGCGCTGCGGCTCAAGGGGCTGTATCTGGCCATCGCCACCCTGGCCAGCCAGGAGATCATCGTGTTCGCCGTCAAGCGCTGGTCCTGGCTGACCGAGGGCCAGGGCTTCCTCGACGTGTCCCGGCTGGAGATCTTCGGCTGGCGGATCCAACGCACGATGTTCGAGGTCCAGTGGTACTGGATCCTGCTGGTGATCGCCGCGATCGCGGTCGTTGCCGCCCGCAACTTGTTCCGTACCGGCCTCGGCCGGTCGTTCATGGCAGTGCGGGACCAGGACATCGCGGCCGCCGCGATGGGCGTCGACGTCACCCGCACCAAGGTCACCGCCTTCGCGGTGTCGAGCGGGTTCGTCGGGCTCGCCGGTGCCCTCACCGCGCACTACACCGAGACGGTCACCTGGGAGCGCTTCACCCTCGACGTGTCGGTGCTGTACCTCGCGATGATCATCGTCGGCGGGCTGGGCTCGATCGCGGGCGCGGTCTACGGCGCGGCGTTCATGATCCTGCTGCCGGTCCTGATCTCCGAACTGAGCGAGGCGGTCGAACCGGCCTTCCCCTTCCTGTCCACGCAACTCCCGGCGATCCGGAACGCGATGTTCGGCCTGGTGATCCTGCTCTTTCTGATCTTCGAACCTCGCGGCCTGGCTCGCGTCTGGCAACGAATGAAGGACTACGTGCGGTTCTGGCCCTTCCGGTACTGAACCAACTGATTTGTTCGACCCATGCAATCGGAGGAACGGCACATGAAGCGACTCAGCGGGATCGCGGCACTCGCGACGACCGCCCTCCTCGGCCTGTCGGCCTGCGGAGGCGGCGCGGCGACTGGCGGCGGCGACACCGAAGGCCCGATCAAGATCGGGGTCATCGCCGACCGGTCGGGCGCGACCGCCGACGTCGGCACGCCGTACAACGAGGGCATGCTCGGCTATGCCGAATGGCGCAACGCCAAGGGCGGCATCGAAGGACGCAAGATCGAGGCGATGTCGAACGACTACGCCTACCAGGTGCCCAAGGCCGAAGAGCTCTACAAGAAGTACGTCGCCGACGGCGCGGTCGCGATCCAGGGCTGGGGAACCGGTGACTCCGAGGCACTGCGCAAGAAGGTCGCCTCCGACGAGTTGCCGTTCATGTCCGCGTCGTACGCCGAAGTGCTCACGGATGTGAAGGAGTCGCCGTTCAACTTCGTCGTCGCCCCGACGTACTCCGACCAGATGCGGGTCGCGCTGGACTGGATCGCCCAGGACAGCGGCAGCAAGCGTGCCCAGGTCGCCGTGTTCCATCACGACTCGCCCTTCGGCACCGCACCGGTCGCCGACGGGCAGAAGTGGCTGGCCGAGAAGGGCTACGACCTCGGCTACAAGTCGTTCGCGATGCCCAAGACGCCGAACTTCGTCGGCCTGCTGTCACAGGCGCGGTCGCTCGGCGCGAAGTACATCGTGATCCAGAACGTCTCGAGCCCGGCCGCCCAGGTGGCCAAGGACATCAAAGCGCAGAACCTCGACATGAAGATCGTCTGCCTCAACTGGTGCGCCGACGAGCTGTTCATCAAGACCGCGACGCCGGCTGTGGCCGAGGGCCACATCATGCTCCAGCCGTTCGCGCCGCCGAGCGCGGCGAAGCCAGGGCATGCCGAGATCGAGGAGTTCCTGAAGGGCAAAGGCTCCTCACTGATGGACAAGGGGCTGCACTATGTCCAGGGCTGGTGGACGATGGCGGCGATGGCGCAGGGCATCGAGAAGGTGCTGAAGGACGGCGACCAGCTCAACGGCCCGAACATCCGCAAGGCGCTCGAGGGCCTGCAGCTCGACACCGGCGGCGTCGTCGGTGGCGGGGCCGTGAAGTTCAGCTCTGACAGCCACCGCGGGTCGACCGGTACGGGGATCTACCAGGTCAAGAGTGGCCAGCTCACCGAGCTGACCGCCAACGCGGCACCGAAGGGGTAGCGATGGCAGTCGAGGCGAGCGAAGGGGTGGCCGGTTCGCGGGCCGCCCCACCAGGACCGCCGCTGCTGGCGCTCAACAACGTCGAAGTCATCTACGACGAAGTCATCCTGGTGCTGCGCGGCTTGTCCCTCGCGATACCGGAGGGGAAGATCGTCGCGCTCCTCGGCTCCAACGGCGCCGGGAAGTCGACGACCCTGAAGGCGATCTCCGGCCTGCTGCCTACCGAGCACGGCGAGATCACCGACGGCCGGATCGACTTCGACGGTGCGGACATCACCCGCCTCGACGCTGCCGCACGGGTCCGGCGTGGTCTCTCGTTGTGCATGGAGGGCCGCCACGTCTTCGAGCACCTGAGCGTGCACGAGAACCTGGTCGCCGGCGCCTACGCCAAGGGCCGGGTCTCGGCCGAGGACCTCGACCTGGTCTACGGCTACTTCCCGAAACTGGCCGACCTGCGCGGGCGGATCGCCGGCTACCTTTCCGGCGGGGAGCAGCAGATGCTCGCGATCGGCCGTGGGCTGATGGCCAGGCCGCGGCTGCTGATGCTCGACGAGCCGTCACTGGGTCTCGCGCCCCGGCTGGTGCAGGAGATCTTCGGTTACATCTCCCGGCTGAATGCCGACACCGGACTCACCGTCCTTGTCGTCGAGCAGAACGCCCGGCGCGCACTCGAGGTTGCCCACCATGGCTACATCATGGAGCAGGGCCGGATCGTGCTGGAGGGAACGGCAAACCAACTGCGGGACAACCCGGACGTCAAGGAGTTCTACCTCGGCCTCGGCGAGGAAGGCGGCCGTAAGAGCTACCGCGATGTCAAGCACTACAAACGCCGGAAGCGATGGCTATGACGGAGCCGACCATGCCTGACAACACAACTCACCCGCTCGACCACCGCGTCGCGGCCATGGTCCGGAACGCGGCCGCCCGGGTCCCGGTGTTCGCCGACCGGCTGCGAGCAGCCGGCCTCTCGCCCGACGACGTCCGCGGCGTCGCTGATCTGGACGCGCTACCGATCCTCACGAAGGACGATGTCCTGGCCTTGCAGCGGGAACGGCCCCCGTACGGCGGCCTGCTCGCCGCCGATGCGACCGTGCGACGGGCGTTCCAGTCCCCGGGACCGATCTATGAGCCACAACTGGATGGGGCCGATCCGTGGCGCTGGCGTGAGGCACTGGCAGCAACAAGGTTCGCGTCGGCAGACGTGCTGCTGAACTGCTTCGGATATCACCTCTCCCCTGCCGGCGCGATGTTCGAGGAAGCGGCGCTCGCGGTTGGCTGCACCGTCGTACCTGGCGGTGTCGGCAACCTCGACCTGCAAGCGCAGGCCGTCGCCGACCTGGGCGTCACGACGTACACGGGGCTGCCGAGCTACCTCAAGGCACTGATCGAGCGGTACGACGAGTCCGGGCTGGACCCCGCGCGCTGGCGGATCGCAAAGGCGATCGTCACCGCGGAGCCGTTACCCGACTCGTTGCGGGCTGTACTCACCGAGCGGGTGCCGGTCGTCCGAATGGCCTACGGCACCGCAGAAGCAGGTCTGCTGGGCTACGAGACGGAACCGGCCGGAGGGCTCGTCGTACCCGCCGACGTCCTCGTTCAGGTTTGCGACCTCGACAGCGGCAAGCCCCTCGCCGACGGCGAGGGCCAGGTCGTCGTGACCCTGCTCAGGCCGGACTATCCGCTGGTCCGGTTCGGCACCGGCGACCTATCGGCCTGGCTGCCCGGGGATATCCCGCGGCTGGCCGGGGTACTGGGCCGCGTCGGTGCAGCGGTGAAGGTGCGCGGTATGTTCCTGCATCCGCGCCAGATCGAAGCAGTGATGGGCGACCTGCGCGGGGTCGCCTCCTACCGGTTCGTCGTCGACCGCGTCGAACACCGCGACGAACTCCGCTGCCAGGTGGTGCCGGACTCCGGGGCGGCGGCCGATCAAGTGGCCGCCGAGGTCCGCGACCGGATCAGGTCGGGGCTGCGTTTCGCCGCGGACGTGGAACTGGTCGACGACCTCGCAGAGGGCCCCTTGCTCGCCGACCGCCGCCGCTGGGACTGACTTGCCCGGAGCCCGAGGGTCTTCAGGTGATGGTCGCCGATACGGGCTAGCGGACCGCGGCCACACGCCGGCTAGCGGACCAGCGGCAGCACCCCGCTGGAGCGCTCGACGTTCGTGACAGACGGCGCCATCAAACAACTCCAACGGTGCGCTACCAACTGCCTTCGACAGTTGAGCGAAGGCATCGGAGAACTCAGCGCCCACGCGCCTCCCGCGGCCAGAACGCTGGCGATCTGACAGGACAGCGGCGCGGCCCGGATCTTTCGTGACTCTGCCGTTGGGCGGTGTGCGCGGCTTGGTGGCCCCCTTGCCTCCGAGGTAGTAGTCATACATGCGCGCCGCATCTCGGCCTTCTCGCACGCCTGGTCCTTGATGTCGCAGCCAACTCGCCGCGCCGACTGACCTTCGAACCAGAGTCCGGAACTACCTTTGGCTCTGGACTGACCGCCGGAAGGCGAGCAGAGTCGAATCTGACGGCTTCGGCCCACGAGCCGTCCGTGGAAGGGGTCGGCATGAAGGCTACGCAGGGGAACTGGGTCGTGGTCGAGAGCACGCACCTGGACATGCCGAAGCGGCGCGGCCTGATCCTGGAGGTGCGCGGCGCGGCGGGCGAGCCGCCGTTCCTCGTCCGCTGGGACGACACGGGGACGGAATCCGTTTTCGTCCCCGGCCCCGGCGCCCACATCCTGACGGCTGACCAGATGCAGGCACAGCATGGCCACTGAACGGCCGCCAGAACACACACGGACTAGGGCTAAGCCCCGCGCACATCAGAGATCAGGGGCCGCCGCCGCGGCTCACTCGATCAGCCGGCGGCTGCTAGGACCTAGTCGAAAAGGCTGGGTTCCGGGTCGTGCTGAGTCGGAGCCGGCCAGGATCTCGTGCCGGACGGGGCACCTGGTTGGACCACCGCATGTCCGACCGCCTCTTCCAGCCCTTTGACCGCAAGCCGATCGGCGCGCTCATTCTCCGGATGGCCGGCGTGCCCCTTCACCCACAACCACTCAACCTCGTGCCGCGCGGCCGCCTGCTCCAGCCGCTGCCACAGATCGGCGTTCTTGACCGGCAACTTCGCCGACGTGCGCCACCCGTTCTGCTTCCACCTCGGCAGCCACTGGGTGATCCCGTTCCGCACATACGTGCTGTCGGTATGGACCGTCACCACTTCGCCGTCCCGGGTCAGCCCCTCCAGCGCCATGATCGGAGCCATCAACTCCATGCGGTTGTTGGTGGTCTCTCCCGGCTCTCCGCCGTACAACTCCTTCTCATGCTCCCCGTACCGCAGCACAACACCCCACCCACCAGGCCCCGGATTGGGACTGCACGCCCCGTCGGTGAAGATCTCGACCACCCGCTTGTCAGTCACCGCCGAACCCTATCGCCAGGGAACCGTTGTGGAACTGGCCGGATAGCCGACCTGAACCCGCCCATCGATCAACACCTACGAGCACGCCATCTGGCGCCAGTCCGATTGACCGCACCCGGCCAGCCTTCGGCAGGGTGCAGTCAGGTCAGAAACCGCCGGTGGTCGTTCCACCGCTGCCTGTGGCCGGAGTGGTGAAACTGATGTTCGGGTCAGGGCCCCATTGATCGGCCGTGGATGGATAGTTCGTCTCCTGCCGCTTCTACAACCGGCTCGCCACGGCCGATACTTTCGACTTGATTACGGGCATCATGCTCTGGTTCCCCGAGGACCTCGTCGCGGTCCAGTACCGGCAAACCAATGGCGGCAACCTGACACCTGTCGATCAAGGATCCCCCGGCCAGAAGACGGCGGCGCTCCTCACCGTGATCCTGGAGCACGGAGAGGTCCTCCCGTACATCGAAACGGAAGGTACCCTCCAGATCCCGCTATGAAGGCGCCAACGTCTGCAGGATCCTCGAAGGCGGCGAAGACGCGATCAAGACCCGCGACCGCCGGCTTGTCGGCCCGACCGACACGTAGTCGCCATGCACGGGTGCTGGAGGGCTTCTAGTAACCCAAGCATCCATCCACCTTGCTCGCTGTACGACACGTGCCCTCCGCTACCGCGCTTCAAGCCCGCATCGCGTCCACCATTCTCACTTCCGGCCAGGGCTTGACGATCACGGCGTTCGGGCCGGCGGATCGAGATCGAGGTCGAGGCGTGTGGTTAATGTGCGTGTCCGGCCCGGGACAACCAACTCTGTTGCCCGTCGCCTTGCACCTCGGTGGTTTTGGCATCCCGAGCTTCTTCCGCTGAGCTCGTAGGCCAGAGCTGCGTGGTTTTCAACGAGTTTGACTTGCCCCCAGTCGGTGTCGAACTCGAACACCGCCCGTGGCGTGACCGACATCGATCTGCTCATTGTCAGGGTGACCTTCTGGCCACTCCCGGGGGATCGTGTGCACGGTGTAACGGCAGCGCAGTACGCCACGATGTTGGAGAGAGCAAGATGGGGGTCGTGGAATAGCTGAGGGGGATTAGTGAATCAATCAACTGACCTGCAGTCGTCCAGCTCGAATAGGATGAGTGAGCGAGACCTGCAGGAGTACCGTGCCTATTTACAGCGTGCTGAGACGCGATTGTCGACTCTGCACCGGGTCGCCGGTGCGTTCATCAGCGGAGCTGGATTGCTTACATTGCTCCCGTTGCTGCTGAGTGGCACGTTTTCGGGCCTGCTCGCGCTGATCCTGTTCTATCCGAGCACGGGGATGCCAGCGCCGGCATCCTTCCAGCGGTGGCTCGTGTTGGTGCCGGTGCTGGCGTCGATAACGATGCCGTTGGCGGCCTTGTATCTACTCATCCGCGACCTGATCCTCTTCTACTTCACCGCACGCACTTTCAAGCGCGAGGGCAAGGGACTTGTCTATCCGCGATTCGTGCTCTCGGGAATCATGGTCTCCCAGTCTTCCCTCGAAGATTCGTTGGAGATGCTCGAATCGGCTCGAGACGACGAGTACGTGCGGGATCTACTCGTTCCGAGTCCGGCCAATCTCCGGCGTCGGATGATGAAGGACGCCCAATCGATCGGTGACCTCGCAAGCCTGACCATGAACGACAACGAAACCTATGTCGCAGACTCGCTGCAGCAATATGTTCTACGGCAAACCGCTTCCCATATACGGACGCTCCCTGAGGAGGCAGCGAAGATGGAGGCCTCGATTGCCCGTCATCTCCGCTTCCTCCGGGGACTCGTGCTCAGGTATGCGAAGGCGTTCTTGCTGACGATTGTCACCACTGTGGTGACAATCGCAGCAAGCGGCGTACTCACCTTGCTCCGGCCGGTCGACGGTCTCGTTCTCGAGGCTGTGAATCCGCAATACGTCTGGCTCTCGACCTTGATCATCTACAGCAGTTGGGGCCTTGTCGCGGTTGTCATCGTCCGGCGCCCGGTCGTCTGGCTCTACGCGGACACCAGCAACACAAAGACCAAGCGAACACCGCAATCGCTGTTGAACTTCGAGCGCGCAACCCTTGGCGTCGGCGCGCTGTCCAGTCTGGCGATTGTCATCGACGCCCTCATCTACCTGACTTCGACCAGCGCGATCACGCCCATCGCTGCAATCATGACCTTGGTGCTGCTCGCCATGCTGGCCGCCACCATCACATACACCGTCCAAGCATTCGCCTCGGAACGTGCCAACGGTCGAGGACGCTGAAGCCATGACCGGCAGCATCCCTCCGCCACCTGAACGCACTATCGCCGACCTGTCGAAGGACGTGGCGAAGCTCAAGCGCGAGCTCGACGACCTGGAACGAGCCCGTGCTGCCCTCGATGTTGAGTATCGCCGCGCCAAGCACGGTCTAGCAGCCAAGGTCGAGGAAGACGTCGCCTTTATCCGCGACGCTCGTCGTGAGGTCGAGCAGATTACCTCGATCCTGCACGGGACCGAGCTCTTCGGCCGGTACGCCGAGGACGCAGATCACCATCTGCGAATCGCGAATCGATGGAGGTACGGCGCAGTTGCCACGCTACTGCTCGCTCCGTGCGTAGCGGGTGCCCTCGCACTCGCGGACAAGTTGAAAGTAGCTACAGGCATTTCGGTGATGTCCTGCCTCATCGGCCTGTTCCTGTATGCGTCGATCGAGTCCCACAACCATCGCCGGCGCGAATTCGATCGGCGCCGAATTGCCCTTCGCGTATCCGCTATCGAGTCGTTCACCAAGCAGCGTCGCGAGGGCGGCGATCCGGCGGCCCGGAAGACGGCCGAGGACCTCCTCGACGAGTTCGTTCGAATGCACTTCATCTTCCCCGAACTCGACTCGAACGACATCACCCAACTCACTCCACGCACGGGCCCTTTCGGAGCCAAGGAACGATCGTCTCAATCACGGTCACAGTCGCCACCCGCAGTCCCGGCCATCCGACGACGACGGAACCGTCCAGCGGCCCCTGAATGAACTTTGCTTACCGCGAGCTCGGAGGCGGAGATCTCATCTCGCCGGGTACGCCGTTCTGCAGCACCGGCATCGGCTCGCCGAGGACAAGGTTCAACGAGGAAGGTTAGCGGGACGCAACATTCTGTCAGGAAGCCTCTGGTACGGCGTACTGCACAGGGAGGTGCCGGTTGCCGCAACGAGAGTCTGGCCGTGGATCGTGACGAGGACGGGATCGAGTTCAAGGGTCCTCTTCGCGGATATACGCCAGGAGAGAGACAACGTCCGCGAGATCTCGATCGGCGGCGCAGAGATGCTCCGGTTGCTTCCCACAGCAGATCCCAGCCATGGATGGGAGGAGCTCGGGAAGTGGGACTGGTCGTCATCCCTGCCACCGACATCAAGTATTTCTCGGCAACGTATCTCGATGCCGTGGCAATCGTCCCCGCGCGGTACAGCGCCCACGCGATGGAACCGTATCCCGGCGAGACTGCCTCATCTCAATGGGAATGCCGATCGAGGTGCTCCCGTTCCTGGTCAATTATCTCGTTGTCGGGACACTCGTCTATCTCGTTGTCGGGACACTCGTCGCCAGTCGCCTTGGCCGCCGGTGGATACCTCTCACGGCGGGGAGATGCATCCTTTGTTGCCAGACGACTGATGCAGGAGATACCCCCGGCCGAGCGGAGCCTCGCCCTGCAGAAACCTCAGGGGTGAGGCTGTCGCGCTCGGTGAGCGGATTTCGGATGTTCCCGCCTCGGAAAGATTTGGCCTCCGCGGTTACCACGTACATCGCACCGGCATTCGGTTCTACGGACATGGCCGCGACACCAGGCTTGATTGAACTCTGATGTCCACCAGGCTGTCCCTGCTCTCACGCGAACAACTGCTCAGCCTCTGTGCGCCCCGAGACTGGCGGTGACCATCGGGGCGACGTCTTCGCCGAAGCGGCGGACCTGCATGTCCTCCCCCTTCTCGGGCCAGAAGACGAACACAGTGAACGGCTGTTCGGTGGCAAGACGTACTAGCGTCTCGGCCCAGCCGCGTGCATCGGTGCGGATCGGCGCGGCGCCGACCAGGTCGGGACTGCGGTATGTAGTGCCGTGCGTGGTGGGGTTGATCGTGCCGACGAGCTGTACGACGCGGGTCACCGCCGCCGGCAGCCGCCCGGTCGCTTCTGCTGCGCGGTCGATGATCGCGTTGGCTGGAGCGTACTGCTCGTACGGAAGATAGGACGGAATCGGAGCCGCCCAGCCGTCGCCGAGTCGGCCGGTGACAGCTAGGGTGCGCGGGCCTTGGGCGCCGATCCAGATGGGTACGGCCGGGCCCTGACCAGCGAGCCCGGACACTGAAGCAAACTCGCCGCTACGAGTCACTTTCGCACCTGGCTGCCACAGTTCCCGCATCAGCTGGACCGCCTCGGCGAGTGCCCTCCGTCCCTCGGCCGAGGACCGCCGTGGCATTCCCATCGAGGTGATCGCGTCCCAGTAACCGCCCGCGCCAAGACCCAGGACGAACCGCCCTCCGGAGACGCGGGAGAGTGCCGACGCTGTACGGGCGAGCATGGCCGGCGGCCGCAATGGCAGGTTCGCTACATCGGTCAACACACTCAGGCTCCGCGTACGCGCCAGCAGCTGGCCGATGAAGACGAACGCGTCGATGTAGTTGTTCACGTACGGATGATCCTGCACACCAATCAGACTCAGGCCCGAATGTTCAGCTGCGGCCGCCAGCCGGTAGCCGTTCTCGACATCGAGCGTCGGATTGATCGAGACACCGAACTGGACAGTCATGACACACCTTCCGACAAGTCGAGCACTCGGCCGACCTCGAGAATCACGACAGCAGCGACATCATCGGCTGCCGCACCCATCCCTCGAGGTGTTCGAACACCTCGAAATAGGCTGTGGTCTGGTGCTGGATCTTCCAGCCGTCCGAGGTCCGGGCGTACTGCACGTCGTAGCGGCCGAACTGCCATGCCGCGACCCGATCCCGGTTCGCCTTCGTGACCGTGCACGGCGCTATCCAGTTCCACCGGCCGCTGGCCGAGTCACCATCGATCTCGATGATTGGCGAAACCGTGTAGTGGACAACCATCTCCAGCCGGGGCAGTGAGTCCTCGTCACGAAGCCGATGGCAGAAGTCGACGATCTCCTGCCTTCCCGAAAAGCCGGGGGCGAAGGGGTGATATTGGCCCGTGGCGTTCTCGGTGAAACAGTTGGCGAAGTCGTCGAAGCGATCCTCGTCGAAGGCGAATCCGTACTCGTACATCAAGTCCCGAATCGCTTCCAGGTCGCCGTGGTGTGCGAGTTTCGACTCCACAGCGACGAGTCGGGCTTCCAGGTCGTTGGCTGACACCGTTTGATTCCCTTCTACGGCTCGGTACGCCGTGTCTCAGTTCTGGATCGCGTCGTCGAGCAGACGGGGCACTTCGCCGTTGAAGTCGACCCACGGATTCGTGCCCAGCAACTCCGCGCCTTCGGCTTCGACGTTCGGGTGCTCGTAGCGCATCACAAACTTCTCTGGGCCGTGCGCGAAAGCTACGACCAGGCCGTACTCGGCATCGAGGAAGCCGCCGTGGGGCCGGAGGCCGGGGTAGCTCAGGCGCCAGGCCGGATCGCCGATCTCCACAGCGGGCAGCGACACCTTGGCGACTCCACCGTCGGCCAGATGGAAGAACCACGTCAGCGGTCCGGCGTACACCACCGTCATCACCTCGTCGATGCCGAGACCCTCATCGGTGCTGTTGATATGGAGTCTGCCGAAGCGGCGCAGGGTGGCGGTCCGTGCAGCGGAGTCCATCGCCCTCATGTCGTACACCTTGGGATAGGGAGCTACTCCATGTTCCGAGGTGCTCAACAAGCCGCCGCGGTGGGTCGCGGCCTCGCGGCCGGCCAGCTCGATCTGCTCCAGCAATTGGTCTCTGTCGAGGTTGAAGGTCGAGATGAGTTCCGGGTGCTGCGATTCCGGAACAGCCTGGTCCTGGGACGTCTTGAGGATCGGGTGTGCCGCGGTGGGGACGGGTACCTGGGAGATGCGTACACCCACTGGGCGCAGTACCCGGTTGACGGCGTCGATGCCGATCGCATCCGGCTTGCCATCGCTGTGGGAGAGCGTCAGTTCCTGCTTCTCAGTCATTGTTCCTGCCTCCTGATATGGGTGTGATCTGTTGGGGAGCGGACGGCGTGGTTCCTGCCCGCTGCTTCTTGAGAGTCGGAGAAATCTGCCCGGCGAGGATCGCGGCCAGGGCGAGCGCGAATCCCGTCAGCTCGACCGGTCCGAGCGACTGGCCGAGCAGCAGGGCGCCGAGGAGAGCGGCGACGATCGGCGAGAGCAGGCCGAGTACGGCGACGGAAGTGACAGGCAGCTTCGTGATGCCGCGGAACCACAGGACATAGGCGAGTAGCCCACCGACCAGGCCGAGCCAGAGATAGCCGAGCCCGGCGCGGCCGTCGATCGCGGGCGGCATCCCCTCGAACAGCAACGTCACCGGGAGCAGAAACAGGCCGCCTGCGGTCAGTTGCCAGCCGGCGAACGCTGTCGGGCGGACGTCTTCCGGGCGTCCCCAGCGCTTCGTGAGGGTCACCCCGAGCGCCATCGTGACCGCGCCGGCAAGACCGGCCAGGATCCCGACGACGTCGAATCCCGCATCGGGGCCAATCACTACCAGACCGACCCCGACCACGCCGACCACACCCCAGGCGAACCGCCAGACCGACGGGCGCTGCTTGAGGATCGTCACCGCCAGCACCGCGACGAGAATCGGCTGCGCCGCTCCGAGCGTGGCGGCGACCCCACCCGGAAGGCGTTCGGCGGCGACGAAGAGCAGCGGAAAGAACAGCCCGATGTTCAGCACACCGAGGACCGCGGCCTTCGCCAGCCAGGTCCCGTGCGGCAACGTTCGGGTGACCGCCAACGCGATCAGCCCGGCCGGCAGTGCCCGGAGCAGCGCCGCGAACAGCGGATGACCTGCTGGCAGGAGCTCGGTCGTGACCACATACGTCGTACCCCAGACGATCGGTGCGAGGGAGGTGACCGCGATGACGCCGATCAACCGGGGCTGTAGTGCGGCGATGTTCTTCACCTATCCAGCGTGCGGCCCGGTCGATCGATGAGTCCAACACATGTTTGTCACTTCATCCATCGTGATTGAAGATAGATCTATGGAGCTTCGACAGTTGCAGTACTTCGTCACCGTCGCGGAGACAAAGAGCTTCACCCGCGCCGCCGAACGATGCCTCGTCGTCCAGTCCGCCCTCAGCCACCAGGTCGCCCGGCTGGAGCGGGAACTGGGCGCCCGCCTCTTCGACCGCACCAGTCGGCGGGTCCGGCTGACGGCAGCAGGCGAAGCGTTCCTCCCCGACGCACAGCAGTGCCTCGACGCCGCCGAACGCGGGGCGGCCGAAGTGGCGGCCGCTGTCGGAGAAGTCCGAGGCAAGCTCACCGTCGGCGTGATCCCGACGGTGGCGGCGGTCGACGTACCCGCCGTCCTGCGCGCCTTTCACGAGCGCTATCCACAGGTCCGGATCGGTCTTCGGGTCGGTACCAGTGAGTCATTGGTGGTCAAGGTCAAGGACGGGGCGATCGATGTCGCCTTCCTCGGCCTGCCCACCACTGCGCGCCCGGACGGCGTCCGTTCCCGCGAGCTCGCTCACGACCGGCATGTCGCCGTCGTCGCTCCCGACCACCCGCTCGCAGGCGAGGCCGATGTCGACCTGCTTCGGCTGTCGACCGAGATGTTCGTGGACTTCCCTGCGGGCAGCGCCGGGCGTGACCAGTCCGACCAGGCCTTCGCGGCCGCCGGCCTACACCGCGAGGTCCCCTTCGAGGTGACCTCGCCGGAATTCCTCGCAAGGCTGGTCCACCTGCGCCTCGGCATCGCCATGCTGCCGTCGAACTACGCCCCGCACCTGTCCGGCGTGGTGACGATCCCGGTGCTGGACGCCCCCGTCCGCATCGAACACCTCATCTGGAGCAGGTTCGGGCTCACCCCCGCAGCGGCGGCCTTCCTCGCGGTACTCGACGTCAGCCCGTCGGAGCCCGAGCCTCGCAAGTGACCTGCAGCCGCCGGGTGTAGTCGCCCAGAACCAATGCAAACTCAGCCACCACGCCACTCGGGCAGGCCCGAGTGGCTCTTTGGCTGTCTTACTACGCAGTCGACGTCCCGCGCAGAGATGATCTGATCACCAACCACCATCCCGACCTAAGGTTGGCGATCAGACTTGCCAGACGGGGCTCGCCGTCGGAGCCGGCATTCTTTCGGGCCCGATCGAGCGTCTCCTTACGACTCTCGGCCATGAGTCTTCGGCGCCTGCGGCTGGTTGACCATTCTTGCGCGATCTCGTCCATCGTCCCTTCCAGACAGGCCCGAATTCGTCTGCGCAGCAACGGATCCCGATCAGGCGGCTCAGGCAGGTTCTTGACGATCCACTCCCGCAGCAACTGCCAGGTTGTGGCGACCCGAAACGGCTTGCCGAAATCCCCGTAATCCGCGCCTGGGTTGCCCTGGATTCCGGGTTAGCCTGTCGTCTTGATGGAGATACAACTGCTGGGTGGGGTCGAGGTCAGAGTCGACGGTGTGGGGCTGAACATTGGTTCGCCGAAGCAGCGCCTGGTGCTGGCGGCGTTGGCGGTGACGCCTGGCCAGATCGTGCCGCTCGAGACGCTGATCGACCGGGTCTGGGGCGAGCACCCTCCTGCTCACCCAGCGGCGACGCTCTACCCCTATCTGAGTCAGCTTCGGAGAGCGCTGAACGCTGCCGGGGCTCTAGTCGCACGACGTGGCGGTGGCTACGTCTGTGAAGTCCCGCCTCAGTGTGTGGATGTAGTGCGTTTTCGCGCCCGGGTTCAAGAGGCCAACGCGGCCGACGCCGCTACGTCAGGCCAGTTGCTTGACGAGGCGATCGCGTTGTGGCGGGGAGCGCCGCTGGCGGGTTTGAGTGGCGACTGGGTGAACCGGCTTCGCGACACGCTGCATCAGGAGCGGTTGTCAGCCTGGCTGCTGCTCGCTCGACAGCGCAACGAATGTGGCGACCTTGCCGAGCTCTCAGATCGTCTACTGAGGGTTGCTGGTGAGTTTCCGTTGTCCGAACCCTTGGCCAGCTACGTGATCCGCGCGCTGGTGGCGAATGGACGGCGATCTGAGGGTCTCAATCACTACGCGAAGTTTCGCAAGCACTTGGTTGACGAACTCGGTGAAGAACCCGGCGACGAGTTGAAGGACCTGCATCTGCGATTGCTGCGTCGGGACCCAGAACTTGGAACCAACCCACCTGCCAGAGGGTCGATGGGCGTCGTACCGCGCCAACTGCCGCCGGTGGCGCGTGGTTTTACCGGACGCGAACTCGAGCTTCGGATGCTCGACGACCTGGCTGAATCCGCGAAGAGCACGACTACGGTGATCATCTCGGCGATTGCGGGAACAGCCGGGATTGGAAAGACCACCACTGCGGCGTACTGGGCCCACCGCGTCGCCGATCAGTTCCCGGACGGCCAACTTTTCGTGAACCTCCGTGGTTTCGACCCGGGCGCGGAGCCATTACCGGCCGTCGACGCGCTTCGGGGTTTCCTGGAGGCGCTGGGGACTGCACCAGAAGCGATTCCACAGGAGCACGATGCTCAATCGGCGATGTTCCGGAGCCTCCTCGCCGACCGCAAGATGTTAGTGCTCCTGGACAACGCGCGCGATGTCGACCAGGTCCGTCCGCTGCTCCCGGGCGCGCCGGGTTGCCTGGCAATAGTGACGAGCCGCAACCGGCTGACCGGACTGGTTGCCGAGCACGGGGCCCGGCCGATCCAGCTCGATCTGCTGTCCGTCCCCGAGGCCGGCCAGCTATTGCGGGAGCGACTCGGAGCTGAGCGGGTGACCGCGGAGCCGACAGCGGCCGCCGAACTGGTGGAGCACTGTGCTCGACTGCCCCTTGCACTAGCGATTGTCGCCGGGCGGTTGGCGGTGGACTCCCGTTTGAGTCTTGCTGCCGTCGCCGCTGATCTCGCGGACAAGCGGAGGCGGCTGGACGGCCTGGAGACCTATGACCAGCGCACCACGCTCCGAGCAGTGTTTCTGTCGTCCTACGGTGCGCTGACCCCTCCGGCGCAGCGGATGTTCCGGTTGCTCGGCTTGCACTCCGGTCCTGATATCTCAATCGCAGCGGCGGCCAGCCTCGGCGGCATCACGCGCCCGGATGCGACTCGGCTCATCGGCGAGCTCTGCCATGCAAGCATGCTGGTCGAGTGCGCCTCAGGCCGATACACGTTCCACGACCTGCTGCGCGCCTACTCCACTGAGCTGTCGGACGGCGAGCCCGACAGCCAATCGGGTATCCCTCGGCTACTCGACCACTATCTGCACAGTGCCTACTCGGCGGAGCGCATCCTGGCGCCCACCCGCAGCCCGGCCGTACCGGCTGCCTGTCAGGTGGGCGTGTCACCTGAGGAGTTCACCGATGCCGGGCAGGCGCAGGAATGGTTCGCCAGCGAGCGTTTCGTACTGATCGCGGCTGTCGAGCAAGCGGCGTCAAGGGGATTCGACCTGCACGTGATGCAGTTGGCCGACGCGTTCGTCACGTTTCTCGACTCCGCAGGCCTATGGAGTGACTGGATCACAGTGGCGCAGGCAGGCTTGGCTGCTGCTCAGCGGATGGGAATCAGGCCGGCTGAAGGCCTTGCCCGCCGCCGCCTCGGCCACGCCTACTCCCGGCTGCACCGTTTCGCCGAGGCCGAAACCGTTCTCGAAGGCGCCTTGGACGTCTGCCGTGCCGACGGGGACCAGAGCGGAGAGGCCAAAACCAGCCTGATTCTCGCTCACATCCTGAGTGAGCAGAGAAAGTACGCCGAAGCGCTCGTACACAGCAGCCATGCACTCGACCTGCAGACGAAGACCGGAAATCGGACCAGTCAGGGGCGAGCGCTCAGCAGCATGGCCTGGGACAACGCCCACCTGGGAAACTTCGAGCAGGCCATCGACAACGCCGAGCGCGCCATCGCGTTGCTCGGCGAAGCCGACGACCGGAAAGGCCAGGCTGCCAACTGGGACACGCTGGGATACACCCACCGCCAGCTCGGCGATCACGAACGAGCTCAAGCCTGCTACCTCCGTTCCGTGAATCTGATCCGCCAAGTCGGTCACCGCTACTTCGAAGCCAGCAGCCTCACCGACCTCGGCGATACTCAGCTCGACGCCGGCGACCGAGACGGCGCACGGCAAACCTGGCAGCAAGCTCTCGAAGTTCTTGAGAGTGTCGGCGACGCAGCCGCTGACCAAGCCTGGACGAACCTCCTCGACCGCATGACCGCCACTGACCAACCCCGCAGCTGACGGCTGACCTGCAACCCTCGCCACTCGCCGGTCAGGAGGCCTGGCGGATCGCTGTTCGCGGTAAGGCGCGTTGGTCGACGCCGACGTGGCTGCTCTGTGGGCGGATGAGGGGCGGCGAGGGCGTCGTAGGTCACCATTTGCTGGTCGGACTTGTCGTCGACAGTGAGTTTGCGCACTCGTGGATGGCCCAGTGCTCCTGCTCGGCAAGTAGTCAGGCACTCCGCTGTGCGCGGTCTGTGATCGGTCCGGCCGATAGTGTGATCCTCGTCCATGCGCACCGATGGGAATCCGAGGCCGCCCCATGCAGGAAGACACCTCTGACTACGTAGCGGACCTTGAACGTCGGCTCGACATCCCTGTGAACGTCGAGGAACTCGACGCGCGAAGCTTCGACGGGGATCAGACGGTCGTCTTTCTGATCACCGCACTGGTCGGCGGGGTGAGTGCCGGAGTGCTTGCGAAGATGGGCGAGGACCTCTGGGACGGTATCCGCGGCATCGCCCGGTCACTGCGGCGCGTCAAGAGGCAGGACAAAACGGTCCGGACGTTCGCGGTCATCGTTCAGGACGGTCCGGACGGTCCTGTCCGCTTTCGTTGCGAGGTAACCGAAGACCTGACTGCGGCAGAACTGGCCGAGGCGTTCCGGCTGACTGTCGCCGGTTTCCAGACCGGTACGTCGATCCACGTGATCGAGTCGGACGACGGTACCGAGGTCCGCATCCTGCCGCCCGGTTCGGGGCGGTCCGTGTGACCGGACCCTCGCTGCACGGAGACCCGGCTCTGATCCCCTTGCTCCGTAGCGATGCGGAGACGGCAACGGCGCGGAGTCTGCTGGCCGTCGCGGCCCGTTGCTGGGAGGACTACGGGCTCGCGGATGGCAGCCGGAACCCGTTCAATGACGCACCGGGCGGTACGCACTGGACGCTGGCACCCGCCGAGAGTGCGGTCAACGAGGCCCTGAACGCTGTAGTCCGGCCGCATCTGCCGCCGGCTGATCGGTGGCTGCTCGACATTCCCAGGGTTCTGCTGCCCGGCACGAGCTCGGCTCGGATGATCGTCTCCCAGTCGGGCGGTGTGGCTCTCGGGCTGCCGTGGGCGTCGTTCGGTGGCCTGTACCTGTGGAACGAAGTGCTGATCATCCTTCAGGTCGAGCAAGGGGACCGCAACGACCCCACGGCACCGCCGCCCGATCCGAGGCGACGCCGTACCGGCGAGCTGTTGCAGCTCAGAATCGGCGACGGGCTGAAGGAATTTCAGCGGCACTGGACGACCGGCGCTGAGCTCTCTGCGCCATTGAGTGAGGAAGTCGGAATCCTCGAACTGGCATTGAAAGTCTGGCGCCGCTCCAGCAACCGCCCGGTCGGCAGTTACGTCTGGGCGGTCACTGTCGTCCAGCAGATTCTGATGCTGCTTCACGAGTTGGGTCACGTCGCCCAAGCCGCGGCACCTGGCGCACCGATCGCGGGCACCGTCGAACACGGCGCCGCCGACCTCGAAGAGGTACTCGCCGACGTGTGGGGTGCCGACTGTCTGCGCCGGATATGTAGGGCGGTACTGGACGACGACGGTCTGATCGTGCGCCAAGCGGTCGTCGGCCTCTTCGAACTGTTCGACACCCAAGGTGGCCATGGGCACGAGTTCGCCGAGCGTTGCGTCAGCTTGCTGCGGATCCTTGATCCTGCCGGTGGGCCAGTCGATCGCGATGACGTACGGCGGCGCTGGCGGATCCTGCGCGACCTGCTCAGGCGGCCGGATCTGCTGAGTCCCTGTTACCAGAGTCTTGCGGTGTTGCTGTGGAAGCTGAGCCCGGACGGTCAGCTCGGCGAGCAGGTGCACCGGATGTTCAACGGTTCCGCCGCGATGACCCGGATCGAGGAGCACATCGCGATCGAACAGGGGAGGATTCGATGACGGACGACGAGCCGTTGTACGCGTGGAGCGCATCACAGCGGCCGCCGAGTGGCCCGGGTGGATCGCAGCGCCTGTTCGAGCATCTACTGACGGCGACTCCGGCCAGCGGGCTGGCTCACCTCGGTCGGCAGTTGCGAGCGACGGCTGAATCGATGGCTCGCGCCGGCCCGCCGGAGAACGCACTGGAGACCGCGGAGGTCGCGGTCCTGATCGGCAGACACCTGATGCCGACGGACACCCGGCGTACCCGGGCAGACCTCGCAGCCGCTCTCGAGACTCTCGCCGCCATCCTTCGTCGCTGCGACCGACTGGTCGATGCCGAGCGCTGCGAGCTCGACGCCGCGGCCGTGCGACAGGGCAGGCCGCTCGCAGCCGGCTACCAGCTCGTCGCGGGCGAGGACATGTCGTACGCCACCTCGGCGAGCGAGCCCACGATCGCCGATCTGGTGGCGATGATCGTGCCGCTCGGGATGGATCTGGTGGCGAGCGACGGTGCCGAGGTTCGGCAGCTGGCCGACCGGATCGCCGTGATGGCGAAGGACGTGACGACCTCAACGGCACTCGCGGAAGCGATCGCCGCCATGGCTCAGGTGTACGCGTTCGTGAAAGAGGTGTCCGGCGATGACGCCGCTCGATCCGCGCAGGTGGCGGCCAAGGCTCTGCGACGTGCCCACCGGAGTCGCCCCGGCCCCGACGATGACCCCCGGCTGGCCGGCTTCCAGCAGCTGACCGGTCGGTGGCTCTCCGTCGGCACGATCATGGCGGCAAAGATTCTGGAGGACGCACAGCGCATCGACGAAGCGCGGAAAGTCCTGCGCCTGGTCGCGAAGACGCTCAAAGGTTGGCCCGGCAACAGGGACGACGCGACACGGCTGGAGGTCGAACTCGCCGCACTCCGAAAGAGTCAGCGCGGGCGCGGAGCACGGGCGCTCGATCGGGCCAAGCAATTCGCTGCCGGCACGACCGCCGGCCGTGGAGCGACGCGGGCCGATCCGCTGGCCCTGGCCAGGTCGGCATTCAACCTGGCCCTCGCTCGCGTTGAGGCAGGCCAGGTTGAACAGGCCTGGACCGCGATCTCCGATGCCGTGCGTATTCTCCGCGAACTGGTCGCCGGGTCGCGCGCCGAATACCTGCCCGACCTCGCCATCGCGCTGCAGAACGCCGCCGGGATCGCCGCACGCCTCGGCCGCGACGACGAGACCATACGATGCCAGCGTGAGGTGTGCGATCTCTACCGCGAGCTCACGCGGTCGTGGGCGTCGTACGGCGTACAGCTGGCGATCGCGTGCAGCCGGCTCTTGGTGCGGGCCGATGCATTTGAACGATCCGAGCTCGTCGCTCTTGCCCGAGAGGCGATCCACCACTTCGATCTGGTGGTAGACGACGCAGCGACGGTGCGCGAGCACGGAGTTGTTCAGTACTGCCAGCTCCTCGCTTCCGTACTCAGCGACAGCGGCGAACGTGAGCTGACACAGAAAGGCTGGCGACTCTACTACCGGGCCCTGGCCGTAGCACCCGCCTGACTGCCAGCAGCAACTGTCGCCAGGTCCAGTCCCTGGTTCAGGACGACGCGGCAGCGAGCACGAAGCCTCCGGTGTAGGCGAGGGCGAACAGGACAGGGACTACTCGTTCGAGAGTGGTGAAGCGCCAGAGCGTTCGCGAGTTCGCCAGGATCTCCCACTCCGACACCGCGCGCGTAGGCCGGCTTCCTCACTGATGCCAGATCAACTCCGGGGTGAAGACATAGATATAAGCCAACCGGCCGCACAACAGTAAAGACAGTACGAGCAGCACACCAGGGACAAGGCGGCCCCGTCGTGACAGCTTGATTGCTACCGCGGCCAGAACCACGGCGACCACCGACAGCAAGGTCGCCACCAGCAATGCATCAGGATCGATGATCCGTGCCAGCTCGGCAGACTCCATCCAGGTGAATTTCTCCAAGGGTGTGAAAAATCCAAGCGCGAGCGCCACCACAGCTCCCACAACGGCGACATCACTCAGCACTCCACGGATGCGCAGCCGATTGTCGCTGCCTTTGTCTTGCTCCAGACCGGACATTTCCCCAAACCTTGCGTCAGGCGCCGCGGGCGCCGATTCGAAGGAAGTCATTCCAGCAGCCCTTCCAGCAGTTCAGGCTCGCCTCAGGCCTTGGCGTACCGCTGAATGGCAGCGGCGTTCTGCACGTGCGCGCTGTGGCCGAGGCCGGGCAGGGTGACGGTGTGATCGTGCAGCGCGGCTAGCTCGGTATCGGTGTTCATCGGGTCGAGCTCGCCGCGCGCCAGGACGACGTCGGCCTGGGCGGCTGCGATCAGTTCGGGCATTTTCGGTGCCCCGACGCCGAAGGCGGCCGGGTCCATCGCTAGCCGCCAGCGACCGTCGACCTTCAGCAAACCCTGATCCACAGACGCGTCCGCCGGATCCACCAGTCCTTGCAGCCCGGACACCTTGAGATACCGCACCGCTGCTTCATCCCGGCTCTCGAACCATGCCACCGGCTTCCGCGCCAAAGCAGCGGCCTTCGCCAGTTCGTCATCCGTCCAAGAAACCTTCACGCCGAGGGCGATCACACGGTCAACCTGTACGCCGTACCGCCCGCTGGCCAGCTCGAGCGCGAGCACCCCACCCAACGAATGTCCGACGACAACCAGCCCACGCCGGACCGGCAACGCCTCAGCCACCCCGGCCGTCATCGACTCGTAGGTGTAGCGCTCCAACGCCCCTGTCCGCCCATGCCCCGGCAAGTCCGGCGCCAGCCACGGCTGCGCCCACCCGTCCCAGACCCGCCCCGTGGCCCCAAGCCCATGTAACAACACCAAAGAACCCATGCCTGACAGGCTGACACAACAAACCCCACCATGCGCCGCGACACCTGGCGCGACCGGTCTTCGTGGTCAGTCTGGCTCGGACGTCATAGCGCCCCGATCACCAGTGCCATGGCGAGAAACAGCACCAGCTGGTAGCTGATGTTGAGGAAGGTCAGCTTCGGTGCTTTGAGCTCGAAGGCGTTGTGCTGGAGGAGCGTGGTCGCCGAGAACGTCAACGACGCCAGTAGACCGACCAGCAGCGCCGGCCACACCGAGTCGTCGCCAGTGGCCTCCGATGCGATTCCGATGCCGACTGCCAGCCCGGCCGCGGTCACGCTGTTGGCGACGAGGAGCTGGGTCAGGTTCCGTCGGCTGGCCCGCTTGGAGTCTTCTGGAGCTATGCCGGTCAACTTCCACCACAGGGCCAGGAAGAACTTGCCGTACCAGAAGCGCGCCACGAGCATGCCGACGACGGTTGCCGGCACGATGGCCAGCCAGTTGATCTCCACGCCGTGACAACGAGTGAACGGCCTCCTTGGTACGGCGGGAACTAGGCGCTGTCTCCGACCGGCCGCACCGGATGCGCGTCCGGTGCCGGGATATCCGCCGAGCCAGTCGGCCAGCCGGAAGAACGCGTCTTCCTTCGGCCGACTGCTCGCAGCCGCGGTCGCCAGATGCAGTACGGCGGCGCGCAGGCGCGGGCCGACGGCGTCGTACAGGTCGGCGTAGGCCTGGCCGCATGGGTAGAGCCGGCGCGTCTCGTCAGTCCATTCCGATGCGCTGCTGGATCTCACGGAAGTGCGGGTGGACGTCGAAGCACTGGATGAAGTTACCCTCCGGATCCTGCGCACCGAAGGTGAAGCCCTTGCCCATGTCGAAGACCTCGGTCCGGATCGGGATGTCCCCGCGCGCCTTCCAGATCTCGTACTGTTCCGCGGCGCTGTCGACCTCGAAGCCGATCATCACGCCGCCGCTCTCGTCGGGGATGTGGGCGACGGTCGGCCGCTCCGCCTTCTCGCGGGCGTTGAACAAGGCGATGCTGGCGCTGCGCTTCTTCGAGCGCAGCCAGGAGAAGTGCTCACCGCGGGAGAACTCCGGGACCTCCTCGAAGCCGAGCATCTCGCAGTAGAAGGCCTTCGTGCGTTCCATGTCGTAGGTCAGCAGGGTGACCAGATCCAGGTGGGACATGACAGCTTCCGCCAATCGTCTAAGGGTGGTTGGCCCAAGGATTGATAGAGGTTGCAGGCAGTACTCCGTAGAGCAGGTTGAGGAGAACGGCGTAGCCGAGCACGTAGACACACAGCAGGGCGACGCAGATCAGCACCGCCCGAGCCCTCCTGGCGCCGGACTTCACGACAGACGGCCCGGTCAGCCGCGCGGACGGCGTACTGGGGTCGTGCTCTCCCCCACGTGCTCGGTGATCCAGTTCGTCAGTGGGGCGGCCCCACTCCAGACTTCCCGGACCTTGTCGGCGGCACTGGCCTTGTGCATCCAGGCCGCCTGCTCGAATTCCTTCACGACGACGGCGCCCTTCCACCGCAGGATCTCTTCCCGCGGGTGGTCCTTCGGGTAGCCGGTCGGGGTTCGCTTGAGCGGGTCCTCGCGGCCCGGGCCAACGGTCAGCCCCTGGCCGGCGAGCCGTTCACGCAGCTCGTCGAAGTCGGCGCCGCTCGCCGCGTTGGCGACGGCAGCCCGGAACCGCTCGAGCTGATCGCTCGCCATCACCATCGATCCACAGGCCAGCCGGATGGCGCCGGACTCGATCCGCAGGAAGTACCCGATGCCACCGACCGCACGCTCGCTGGTGGTGACACCGACCCAGGTCTTGTACGGCGACTTGTCCTTGGAGAACCGTACGTCGCGGTTCGGGCGGAACGTCCGCAGCGGGCCGAACTCCGGTTCGAGCTCGGCCATCAGCGCCTCGACCGGGTCCCGGACCTCGGCCTCCCAGGTCGCCTTGTTGGCGTCCCAGTAGGACTTGGAGTTGTCCTTCTCCAGCCCTGCGAGGAACGTGAACAACGCGCGCGGGAAGCCGTCGAACTGGGTTGCCTGTCTAGTCGCCACTTCCGGTCACCTTCTCGTTGTAGTCCAGCGCCTCGTCGAGCCACGACCCCAGCACCTTGTCCGACTCGATCCGCCCGGCCTCGACGACGATCCAGCCCTTGCTCATCTTCTTGCCGCGCATTTCGGGCCAGTCCGCGCCGTCGCGCGTCAGCAGGTCCTCCACCCGCGACGGGTCGCACCTGATCATCAGGTCGCCATGCGTGTTCGCGGTCGCGGTCATCTTCTCGTTGACCATGAACGTCAGGCCGCCGAACATCTTCACTTCCCGAACCGCCAGCCCGGCGAAGGCATCGCGGATGCGGTCAGCCAGATCCCGGTCGTACGCCATTGCAGAGGTCCTTTCGTCGGGGGCGGCGACCACAGCCACCGCCCCGTTTCGCCTTGCCATCACGATGCCAGGGAGATCACCCCTGCGGCGAGACCGCCGCCTGGCTCTCCCCGGGCGCGGCCGTCGCCCGGCCCGGAGCCTGTCCCGGTCCAGGCAGCCGGCCACGAACCATCGCGGCGGCCGCGACGACGAAGGCGAGGATGGTGGCTCCCGCGCAGATGTAGAACACGGTGTGGAAGGCGTCCACCAGCGCCGCCGGACCACCCGCACCCGCTCCGTCGGTCTGGCCGACGACGATCGTGCCCAGTACGGCGGCTCCGGCCGTGAAGCCGGTGATCCGGGTGGTGTTGATCATCGACGAGCCGAGACCTGCCCGCTGTGGCGGCGTCGACGCCATCACCGCCAGGGTCAGCGGAGCGAACATGCAGCCGATACCGATACCGACCAGAGCGAGCTTCCACCAGACACTCCCGAAACCGGAGGCCGGCTCGATCGTCGACAGCAGGAAGAAGCCGAGCGTCGCCAGCAGCGCGCCGACCATGATCGGGATCCGCGGACCCGCCTTACCTGCGATCCGGCTGGCCGGCGGCGACAGGAAGAAGATGCCCAGCGTCAGCGGCAGCAACCGCAGACCCGTCGAGAGGGCGTCATGCTGCTGGACGGCCTGGAAGTACTGCGCCATGAAGAACATGACGCCGACGATCACGAACCCGAGCAGGGAGGCAATGAGACAGGCCGTCGCGAAGGTGCGATTGCGGAACAGCTCCAGCGGCAGCAACGGCTCTCTGCTGCGCAACTCCACCGCCAGGAACCCGCCCAGCAGTACGACGGCCGCACCCAGCAGAGCCAGGATCGTCGGAGAGCCCCACCCGTCCCGTCCGGCTTCGATCAACCCCAGTACCAGGCAGAACAACCCACCCGCGGCCAGGACCTGACCCGGCAGATCGACGGTGCGGGCAGCCGGGTTCTTGGAGTCGATCAGGCGCGGTATCCCGAGCAGCAACGCGATCACACCGATCGGGAGGTTCAGCAGGAAGATCGCCTGCCAGTTGAACGACTCGATCAGGATTCCACCCAGCAGCGGGCCGAGCGCGATCGAGACTCCGGACACCGCGGTCCAGATGCCGATGGCCTTCGCCCGTCCCGGCGGATCGGTGAAGGTCGAGACCAGCAGGGACAAGCTGCCGGTACTGATCGCACCGGCGCCGAGTCCCTGGATGACACGTCCGAGGATGAGCAGACCGACCGACGGCGCGAAACCGCACAGGGCCGATCCGAGCACGAACAGCACAAGGCCGGTCAGGAAGACTTTCTTGCGGCCCAACCGGTCCCCGAGAGTTCCGGCCGTCAGCATCAGAGCCGCGAAAGGCAGCGTGTACGCGTCCACGGTCCACTGCAACTGGGACAACTCGCCGCCGAGATCCTTCTGGATCTCGTGCAGGGCCACGAAGATGATCGACCCGTCCAGGAGGACCATGAAGGATCCCAGACTGGTGACCAGCAAGGTCAGTAATCCGGTACGGCGTGAGGTGGTGTTCATGTCCTGAGCTTTCCGATAGGGCATACGGTCTAACCGGCGACCGGCTCGGGCCGGTGCTCGGGCAACAGGCTGCGGAACTGCGGCGGGACCAGGAAGGGATGCACCTCGACCCGGCTCCACACCCTGTTGAGGATGTAGGGCTCGTTCTCGAGCCACTCGTCGATCTCGGCACGGCTCTCGAAGTCGACGACCAGCACGCCGCCGGCCATCTTCCCGGCGCCGTCGAGAATGCCGCCGCCGAACAGGAACGAGCCGTCCTGCATCATTTTCTCGCCGTTGGCCATGTGCGCGGGACGAACCAGCATCCGGCGTTCGAAGGTGCCCGGCTCGGTGCCGTCGTACGCGATCACTACGTAGAGCATGGTCTGACTCCTTCTAGTCGTCGCTGCGCTGGGCCCACACCGAGACCGTGGTCGGCGTGTAGATGACGGTGTCCGAGGGCTGCTCGAGCTGGTCGAACGCGGCCTCGATCTCCTTCTGGCCCATCAGGCCGGCGGTGACGATCATCGGCGCCAGCTTCGCCAGGCTCATCGAGATGGTGGCGATCTCCGGCGTACCGGCCTGGACGGCGGTCAACTGGCAGTCGGTGCCCAGCACCTTCAACCCGGTACGGCGTACTGCCGGGAGCAGCTTCATCCCGTAGCCGGGGTCGGCTCCGCCGAAGTAGAAGAACGTCTCCAGCGCGGCGGCGGCCCGGGTGAGCAGGGGCGACGGCGGATCGACGCGCTGGATGCTGCGGATGTCCGCCTCCTCGACCAGGAGGAAGCCACCGGGCTTGAGCGCCCGGGCGAACTCACCGAGCACCCGCTCCCGGTCGGCGAGGTGCATCAGCAGGATCTTGCAATGCACGACGTCGTACGTGCCCTCCTCCAGCGGCGTGGTGGTGATGTCCTGTTCGCGCACCTCCAGATTCGGCGCGCTGATCCCCGCCATGAAACCGGGGTCGATGTCGATGGCGTGAACCTTGCCGAAATGGCCCACCCGGTTCGACAGCCACCGGGCGATGGAGCCGGCTCCGGCACCGACTTCGGCGCAGGTCCAGCCCTCCTGCACCCCGATCGCTTCCAGGTAGCGGATGGTGGCCGGGTCGGTGAGCTCGGCGATCCGCTCGAGGCGGTCCTTCTCGGGGTCTGTCGTGGCTTCGGTCAGCTGCGGCATGATGCTCAACTCCTCTGCTGGGTTGTCGCCGTCAGAAACCGGTCCGGAAGAGCTTCGGCACCTTCATCGCGAGCATCATGTCCCCCTTGACCTTCAGCTTCCCGGTCATGAACGCCCGCATCGCGTCCTGCCGGCCCTCGGCGATCGCCATCCAGGTCGCGCCGGTGGTGGTGAAGGTCGTGTCGGGGGCGTCGACGCCGCCCGGGATGAGGCGGCCCTGGCCGTCGGTGATCTCGAAGGCCCAGACGCCCGGGTCCTCGTCGGTGATCTTCCATTGCAGGGTCCGGTTCAGGCCGGCAGCGGCATCGCTGTCGAACCGGGTCGAGAGGGCTTCGAAGAGTTCTCCGACGGTCATGGTCATGGCCTTACTTCCTTCCTCCAGGTCGTCACGACCTCAGGGCGCACAAGGTGCCCCTGAGGATGACGGTAGGACCGGTGACTTCCGGTTGGCTTACTCGGCGTGAAAGTTAGTTCGACGCTGTGTTACAGGCCGGGCTCGCGAAGTAGTCGCGGTTCAGCGCGATCGCGTCCGCCAGCTCGTCCGGGACCTCGTCCTCGGGATAGATCGCCTCGACCGGGCAGGCCGGCTCGCAGGCGCTGCAGTCGATGCACTCCGCGGGATCGATGTACATCTGCTCGTGCTCGGCGAACTCGGCCTTGTTCGGGCTCGGGTGGATCGCGTCGGCCGGGCAGGCGTCCCAGCACGCGGTGTCCTTGCTGCCGATACAGGCCTGGGTGATCACGTACGTCATCAGACTGCCTCCGCCAGCTCGAGCTCTTCGGGCAGCTGCATCAGCTGCGACAGGTTCGACGGCGAGAAGAACTCGTCCCAGGGGACGGTGTTCTGGATGACGCCGAAGAACTGGTTGATGGCGTCCTGATTGCCGCGCATCGCGGCCAGCACGTCCTGGAAAGCGTCGTCGAACGGCTCCATCGCGGCGTGGTCGACGATGAAGTCGTACAGCGGTTTGAGCGCCTGGTTGCGCTTGTACTCATAGGTCCGCAATGCGGTCTCGATCGGCTTGCGCCCGGAGAAGCCGGCGTCGATCGCATCCGCGAGCAGTTCGGCGTCGCGGAACGCATCGGTGATGCCCTGCGCGGTGATCGGGTCCTTGTGAACGCCCGCGTCGCCGACCAGCGCCCAGCCGGGACCGTACGGCCGCCGGAAGAAGTTCGGGCGGTTCCCCGCGCCCTTCAGCTTCTGCACCAACCGCCCGCCCTCGATCCGGCCGGCAAGATCCGGCGCGATCTGGCGCACCGTCTCGAGGTACTGGGCCTGTACGTCGGTCTTGAAGTCCGCGAAGTCACGCTCGGGTCGCTCGATGAACACCGCGGCCTCGTTGCCGTGGGTCGGGAACGCGATCACGGTGGACCCGGGCCGGGTGTAGAACTCCAGCCCGGCCAGCTCGACGTCGTCCCAGTACGTGTAGTAGCCGAAAGCCTTCGGCGGTACGACGAAGTACTCCGGCGCCCCTACTGTCTCGGCGACGACCGACCGCAGGCCGTCGGCACCGATGACGATCTTCGCGTGCTCGGTGACGGGGATACCGCTGGGCCCACGGCCGCGGACACCGACCACCCGGTCGCCGTCCATCAGGACCTCCCGGACCGAGAAGCCCTCCCGGACGACGACACCGGCCGCGACCGCCGCATCGACCAGCAGCTTGTCGAGCACCGTGCGCTTCGGCGCATAGATGGCACCGAACCCGTCCTGGTCGGGGTAAGGGAACCCGGTGAGCGTGAAATGCCCGTACCGCGGGAAATCCAGATCCAGCACGATGTTGCGCACCGGCGGACAGCCGGACGCCTCGATCTGACCGATCAGACCCCAGCGCCGCAGGTACGCGCTGCCGTCCACGGTGATCATGTGGGTCGAGACGGTGTCACTCGGGAAGGTGGCCCGGTCCAGCAACAGCACCCGGTACCCCTTCTTGGCCAGCAGCATGGCGGTCGGGGCGCCGGCAACCCGGGCACCGATCACGATCGCGTCGTACACGTCGGTTCCTTTCCCTAACGGTCGAGCTGGTGGCGGTCGCCGGCGCTAGGCGGCAAGTCTTTGTTCGGTACGGCGGCGCCAGATCTCGTAGACCGGTTCGACACTGATCACGGGCAAGTCATGGGCAGCCTGCTCGAGGGCGGCAGCCGCCTCCTTGCCGTTGCGGCCGCAATAGATCTGGCAGGCCAGATCGGTGTGAGCGGCCTGATTGCCCGCGTGTTCGCGTCCCCAGGCCGCGGTGGCGGCTCCCCGGGCCAACTGCGGCTGGAACAACCGCATCCGATCCAGCAGTGACCGCAGTTCGTCGGGCTCGGCACCTCCGCCGTACGCCGACGCGAGGCCGACTCCGCTCCACAAGTCGGCGTGCCGAGTCACGGAGAAGCCCGCGATCTGCTGGATCACCCGCTCCACCGAAGCGCCACTGGAGAACCACAGTGCCCGGCCGATGCCCTGGTCGAAGAATCGCCGGCCGTAATGCGACAACCGGGTGGGCACCGCGTGCTGGTCGACGTACTTGCGCCGCCGGAAGAACGCCTCGTGGAAGCCGTAGCCGTCAGCAGTCACCCAACCCAGCAACGGATCCAGCCCAGCGAGGTTGGCCTCCGGCGTACGGCGAAGTCGCGCATAGGCGAGCCCGACACCGACGTACACCGGGTAGATGTGAGCCGCCCCGGGCCCGTCGACGAAGGCCTTCAGCCGGTTCTTCCACGGCGCGACCGCGTCCAGCGCCGCGAGCCCCATCCCGGCGCCCTCGTAGGCGAAACCCCGGAACTCCGGTTCGACCGCATCGAGGCGCTTCTGCAGCGTGGCCAGCCGAGGATCCTCGAGCGTCGCGTGATAGCCCTCCATCAGGTTGACCGCCACCGGGGCGAACCGGTCCCAGGCTGCCGGCGCGAACCCCGGCCGGGAGAAGACGGCCTTGGCCGAAGGGATCCCGAACATCCGGCGGCGCAGCTGACCCACGGTGCTCATGCCCCGACCTCCGTCGCCGAGGGCCGGACCACCGACGTACGACTCCAGACGTTGCCGATCTGATGACGCCAGAGCTCGTACGCCGGGTCCGGGCCGTCGTGGGTCAGACCGAGGCCGGCCTGATGGGCGATCGCCGCGACCGCGTTGGCGTCCTTCCCCCAGATGACGTCACACGCGAGGTCGGTGTGCGGGGCAGGCTGACCGGACTGCTCGCGGAAGATCGACGCGATCGCGGATCCGACCGCGACACTCGACCGGTGCCGGCCGGCCGCCTCGAAGAGCGTCTCGATGGCAGCTCGGTCCATCACACCGGCGGCGTACGCGCAGGCCACGCCGATCCCACTCCAGATGTCTCCCTGCCGGTCGGCCGGGAACCCGTTGATCGTGGCAATGATCCGCTCGACGTTCGCGCCGGTCGAGAACCACAAGCTACGGCCGACGCCTTGGTCGAAGCCGCGCTTGGCATAGCCCCGGACCGACCTCGGCACCTGGTGCTTCTCGACGGTCTCCTGCCAAGCGAAGAAGCTCTGGTAGAACCCGTACCCGTCCATCACCAGCCAGCGCAGCAACGGATCCTGCCGCGCGAGGAACCGCTGCGGGCTGATCGGCACCCGCGGCAGCACGAGCCCGGCGCCGATGTAGATCAAGCACCGGTACGGCGCTCCCGGGCCGTGAATGAAGGCCGGCAGCCGCTTCGTGAACGGGAACAGGCTGTCCAGCAGCATCAGCCCCATCCCCGCACCCTCGTAGGCGATACCACGCAGCTCGGGCTCGATCGACTCCAAGTGCGGCACGAGCACGCTGTGCCGCGGATCGTCGAGGGTCGTGTAGAAGGTGTCGACCAGTGTCCGGGCGACCGGTTCGAAAGTGAGCCAGGTCTTGTCCATGTCCTCCTGGGCCCCGAACCGCTCGGCAGCCATCTTGGGGAACGCCTCGGCGGACAGCGGGAAGACGGGTTTGAGCAGCTTTCCGAGCGGCAGCCTCATCGTTCTACTCCCTGGTCGCCGGAGCGAGACCGGCCGGTACGTCGCCGTCGGCAGCCGGGTGCGGAACCGCGGCGCCGATGAACTCCTTCTCCGGCTGCTTGCGGAACCGGCCGTAGAAGACGTTGAACAGCGGCGTCGCCATCAGCGTCGTGACGATCGCCATCAGGACCAGGATCGTGAACAACGTCGGCGTGATCAGGCCGGCCTGGAGGCCGATGTTGAGCAGGATGAGCTCCATCAGACCGCGGGCGTTCATCAGGCTCCCGATCGCGAGCGACTCGCGCTGCGACTCCTTGTTCAGGCGTGCCGCGAGGTAGCAGGCGCCGCCCTTGCCGAGGATCGAGGCGACCAGGATGACCAGCGCGACCGCCAGCAGGCCGATGCTGTTGACCAGCCCGATCTGCGTGTTGAGACCGGAGAAGACGAAGAACAACGGCAGCAGGAAGTTCGTGACGAGCGGTTCCAGTGAGCGCCGGACCTCGACCGCGATCACGCCGCGCGGCATCGCCACCCCGAGGATGAACGCACCGAAGACCGCGTAGATCCCGACGAAGTCGGTGTACCAGGCCGCGCACATCAGCAGCATCAGGATCACGGCGAGCATCGGCGAGCTGACGCCGCCCTGCCGTTCGGCCCGCGTGCCGAGGAATCGCTGCAGCAGCCGTCGGCCGGCGGTGAGGACGAAAAGCCCGTACACCGCACCGCCGCCGATCGCGAGGAAGGCGAGCGTCGGGTCGTTCTTGAAGACGGCCAGTACGACGGCGAACAGGCACCACGCGATCGCGTCATCGGTCGCGCCGGCCGCCAGCACGAGCGTGCCGAGCGAGGTGCCGGCCAGCTTCCGGTCGACGATGATCCGGGCGAGCATCGGGAACGCGGTGATCGCGATGGCTACACCGACGAACAGCATCGCCTGCCAGTCCTTCACCCCGGCGGTGAAGTACCTGCCCTCGTCCTGGACGAGCATGAGCGCCACGAGGACGCCCAGCACCAGGGGTGTCAGCACTCCCGCGAGTGAGATGGAGACCGCGCTCGGGACCCGGTGCCTGATCAGGTTCGTGTCGAACTCCAGGCCGACCAGGAACATGTACAGCACGATCCCGACCTGAGCAGCCGCGTAGATGATGGTCATGGAGGGACCTTTGGGGAACAGGTCCTGCTGCCAGTGCGGCGCGAGCAGCCCGAACAGGGACGGACCGAGCAGCACCCCGGCGATCATCTCGCCGACGACCTGCGGCTGCCCGATCCTGCGGGCCAGCAGACCGACCACCCGGCAGACCGCCAGGATGATCGCGAGCTGAAGAAACATGTGGATGGCCAACTCTGATTGAGTCATGCGTGATCCCCCTAGGACGGATTCGGGAATTGGGAGCGGATGCGCTGCCGCCAGAGTTCGTAGGCGGGTTCGATGTCGTCGGTCGGGAGATCGTCCAGTGCGTTCCGGGCGATCTCGGCAGCTTCCTGACTGCTCAACCCGCAGATCACGCGGGAGGCGAGCTCGACGGTGTCGCCCGGGTTGCCGACCTGGTGACGCGCGCGGGCAGCGACGACGACCCCTTCGGCCAGCCTCGGCAAGTGCTGCCCCGCCAGCGTGCGCAGAGTCTCGAGCGCCTGCTCGTCGACACCGCCGGTGTACCCGCAGCCCAGCCCGATACCGGCCCACAGATCGCCCTGCCGGTACGGCGGGAACCCGTCGATCGTGGCGTGGACACGCTTCGCGTCGGCGCCGGTCGCGAACCAGAGGCCACGACCGAGACCGTGGTCGAACACCCGCAGGCCGTAACCGCTGAGGTGCCGCGGTGTGGCCCGCTCCTGCACGTGCCGGCGGTAGGCGAAGAAGCCTTCGTGAAACCCGTATCCGTCAAGAACGGCCCAGCCCATGACCGGGTCGTCGAGCCGACGGCGGAACGGTTCGGGATTGCGGCGCAACCGGGCCAGGCCCATGCCGGCGCCGAGGTAGACCGCGAAGATGTAGTCGCTCGCAGGTCCGTCGACGAACGAGCGAGTGCGCTGTTTCCACCGCAGCAGGTCGTCAAGCGCAGCTAGGGCGATGCCCGCACCTTCGTAGGCGAACCCGAGCAACTCCTCGGGGTAGGCATCGAGCTTGGCCACCAGCTTGTCGCGCCGCGTCATCAGCGTCAGCTCGCAGCACTCGGTGACGGTGAAGACCACCTTGCTCAGGCGCTCGGTCGTTGGACCGTCTCCGCTGGTCAGCACCGGCACATCGGTCGGGGTGACCTCGAAGACCGGTCGCAGCAAGGTTCCCAAGACGCTCATGCCGGCTCCCCCAGACTCTGCCCGACAGGACTGAACACGGCTTCCAGCCGCTCCTGCAGTACGCCGTACGCCGGCCGGGCCGGGCTGTCCGGCAGATCGCGAAACGCCTCGTTGACGTGCTCGGCCGCCTTCCGGCTCGTCATGCCGCACAGCACCTCGCACGCCAGCTCGGTACCTGGGATCGGGTTGCCGGCGCGGATCCTGCCTTTGGCGACGAACGCCGTACCGACGGCAACCCGGGCCAGATGCCGACCCGAGGCTTCTCGCAACTCCTCGACCGCCGCCTTGTCGACGCCGCCGACGTACCCGCAGGCGACGCCGACGCCGAGCCAGAGGTCCGCGTGCCGGTGCGCCGGGAAGGCCGCGATCGCTCGCGCGATCTCGCCGATGTCCGCGCCCGATGCGAACCAGATGCTGCGTCCGACGCCCTGGTCGAAGACGCGTCGGCCGAACGGCGACAGGTGCGACGGAACCCGCTGCGCCTGAACGAACTTGGCAGGCTTGAAGAAGCCTTCGTGGAAGCCGTACCCATCCATCACCAGCCAGCGCAGGGCCGGGTCGGGCAGCTTGGCGAGGAAGGGCTCCGGCTTACGCTTCAACCTGCCAAGTGCCTCGCCCGCACCGATGTGCACCATGTAGATGTGCGGCTGGCCGGGGCCGTCGACGTACCGCTGGAACCGGGACCCGGGCAGGAACAGATCCATCCCGGTCAGTCCCATGGCAGCGCCTTCGTAGGCATAACCGCGGAACTCCAGCGGCGTCTCGTCCAGCCGCGGGATCAGGTCGTCCAGTCGGTGGCCGTCCAGCACCGCGTGATATCCGCCGACAGCCGACCGGACGACCGTCTTCAGGTGCTGCCAGTTCGGTGTGTCCCCGCGGCTGAATCCGGTGGCCTCGCGATCCGGCACACCCATCACCGCCCGACGCAACCGGCTAAGAAGCTGGCTCATGATCCATCCCTTCTTCGCGCTCGAGCTCGGCCAGCAGCGCCTCCAGCTCGTCGGGTGAGGCTTTGGCGAGGAGTTGCTCGAGCTCGTCGTCAGTCGGTTCGGCCGCGGCGGCTGCCGGCTCCGGCTCATCGGCCGCGGTCGCGGTCGCGGCGAGATCCAGCCGGGGCAGGATGCGGGCCGCGAGGTCGACGACGCTGACGCCCTGCAGCAGATCGAGCACCGGTACGTCGACCCGGAGCATGATGTCGATCCGGGCCTTCACCTCGACGGCCATCATCGAGTCGATGCCGAGGTTGCTGAGGTTCTCCTCGTCCCCGAGCTCGGCGGCCTCGAGATTCAGGACCGTGGCCGCGATGTCGCGCAGCAGGTCCCGGAGCAGGTCGGCCCGTTCGTCCTCGGGAGCCTGCCGGATGCCGTCCAAGATCGAGTCCGCATCCACCGTCGACTCGGAGGACTGGTCTTCACCACTGCTGACGCCGAGCTCGGCGAACATCGGTGGGAGCTGACCGGCAATCGACGCAGCCCGGGCGGCCGGCCAGTCGACCGTGATCGCCACCAGCTGAGCCGGGCGCTGGCTCAGAACCCGGGCCAGGATCTGCGTGCCTGACTCCGGCGTGATCAGCTCGATGCCGCGGCGCGCGTACATCTGCTCGAGGTTCAGCTTCTCGACCATGCCGATCGACCAGGGCCCCCAGCCGATCGTCAACGCCGGCAGACCCTGCCGGCGGCGGTGTGCAGCCAACGCGTCCAGGAAGGCGTTCGCGGCCGCATAGTTGGCCTGGCCCGCCGACGCGATGACGGATCCGGTGGAACCGAACAAGACGAAGAAGTCCAGTGGTACGTCGGCGAACAGCCGGTGCAACAGCCACCCCGCCCGCAGCTTCGGCCGCATCACCCGATCGAACGACTCCCGCGTCATCCGGACCATCAGCTCGTCCTCGACCACACCCGCGGTGTGGATCACACCGCTGATCGGTGGCCGGTGATTGCGCTGGTGATCGTCGTACCAAGCCTGGAGCTGGTCCTCATCGGCCGAGTCGACTGCGGCACACGACACGGTCGCACCGCTCGCCTCGAGGCTCAGCAACTGATCGATCAGCCTGCGCTGCGGGTGGTCTGCCGGAAGATCACGCCAGGTGTCCCGCGACGGCACGGCGGTCCGCGCCATCAGGACCACATTCCGTGCCCCGCGATCCACCAGGAAGCGGGCGGTCAGGAGCCCGAGGGTCCCGAGTCCGCCGGTGATCACGTAGCTGCCGTGCCGGCGCAGGCGGACCGGGAAGGGAGGGGTCAGGTTCGTACTCGGCGCGAGCCGGGCCACGAACCGCCTGTCGTTGCGGTAGGCAACCTGATCCTCACCGGAGGCCGAGTCGATCTCCTCGATCAGCCGCGCGGCATCGTCGTCGGCGCCGAGGTCCACGAGCCCGCCCCACAGGCTCGGGAACTCCTGGTGCCCAACGAGCCGGCCGATCCCCCACATGGGAGCCTGCGACACAGCAACCGGTCCACCCTCGATCGGCTGCGCCTCGCGAGTCACCAGCCAGACCTGCGCGAGCTGGTGGTTGAGCTCGGCGGCCAAGGCCTGCATGAGGTAGAGCACCGAGACCGAGCCGAGCTCCTGGCCGCTCTCCAGCGAGTCCGCCGAGAGATCGTCACCAGACGGCGCATCCAGACTCCACAGATGCACAACCTTGCCGACCGAGACTTCCTGACCCAGCTTGCGGAACAACGCCTTGTACTGCTCGGCGTCCGCCGGGTTCACTCGGTAAGCGCCGGCCGTCTCGATCAGTTCCGGTACGTCGTCGGGTTCGACTGTGATCACCTGACGACCTGCGTCGCGCAACCGCCGTACGGCGTCACCGGAAGAGTCGGCGAACACGACCCAGGCCGCGGAGTCCGGCTCCGCGACCGCCGTGGGCTCGAGCGGCTGCTCCCGCCAGGTCAGCTCGTGCAGGTTCCGGTCGATGCGGTCGAGACTCTGACTCGACGCGGCCTGCAGCGACTGCGCCCGGAAGCCACGGATCTCGGCCAGCACTGTTCCGTCGGCGGCGCAGAGCGCGAGGTCGCTGACCACGACCCGCGCATCCGCCTGAACCACCTCGGCGACGACCAACATCTCGTCACGCGGCGGCTCGTGGACGGCGATACTGTCGACGCCAACTGGAAGGTACGGCGTACCGAGGCCCTCGGTCTGTGGAGTTGCCGCGGTCAGCAGGACCTGGAACGCCGCATCGATCAGCGCCGGGTGGAACCGGTACGACGAGAGGTCGTCGCGGATCTGCTCCGGAACGGTCACCCGCCCGACGGCCGAGCCCGGTCCGCTGACGATGTCCTGCACCGCCTGGAACACCGGGCCGTACTCGAACCCCATCTGCCGGGACCGGTCGTAGAAGTCGTCCCGCGGCACATCGTGGTCGCACCCGGCCCGAGCGGCAGCCAGGTCCCGGCGTGCGGGCGTCGTCGTCCGCCGGCCGAGCTGTGCGGTCGCATGGATCGTCCAGGTGCGGTCACCCGACGGCGTGGCGGTGTAGCCGGCGATCTCAACGCGCCCCGACTCCTGGTGAAGGGTCGTCCGCAACCTCGGGTCAGCGGTCTCCGGGAGTACGACGGCCTTGCGGAACTCGAGATCCTCCACCGTGTAGCAGGCCTCGCCGTACACCTCGTGAGCGGCCGCCAGCGCCATCTCGATCATCGCGGCACCCGGAACAAGGGTGAGGCCCTGGATCCGGTGATCGGCGAGGTACGGCAGCACGCCAACCCCGAACTCACGCTCCCAAGCGGGCTGACTCCCGCTGACCCGCTGACCGAGCAGCGGATGGACCTGCGTGTAGTGACGGTCCTCGCGCGCCTCGACCGACTCGTTCCAGTACCGCTTGGTCTGCCACGGGTACGTCGGCAACTGAACGTGCCGGCCGTCGTCGTAGAACGTCTCCCACTGCACGTCCTGCCCGTGGGCATAGAGCAACCCGAGCGAACCGAGCAGGACAGCGTCATCGGCCTCGTCACGGCGCAGCGACGGCACGACCAGTACGTCGGCCTGCTGCTCAGCGGCAAGCTCCTTCATCGAGCCGGCGAGCACCGGGTGCGGGCCGATCTCGAGGAAGTGTGTGTAGCCGTCGGCAAGCATCTCCCGGAACGCGGAAGCGAAGAGCACGGTGGCCCGGACGTTCTGCCACCAGTAGTGCGCATTGACGCCGCCGCCGTCGATCCTGGTCCCGGTCACGGTGGAGTACAGCGGGACGGTCGCCGACTGGGCCTTCAGATCCGCGAGACCGGCTAGCAGGTCGTCGCGCAATGGGTCCATGCAATGGCTGTGGTAGGGCACCTTCACGGTGAGGAACTTGTGAAAGACACCGAAGGTCTCCAGCTGCGCGGCCATGCTCTCCAAGATCGCCGCGTCACCGGACAGCGTGACCGCGGACGGGCTGTTGATCGCGGCAACCGATACCAGGGGTCCCGCGTCCGCGACGGCCTTGTCGAGGGTCTCCGGAGTGAGCCCGACCGCGAGCATCCGGCCGGTGCCGGTAGCGCGCTGCTGCAGGCTGCTCCGGTAGTAGTTCACCTTCACGGCCTCCTCGAACGACAGGACACCGGACAGGTACTGCGCGGCCACCTCACCAGTGCTGTGTCCGACGATCCCGTCGGGCTCGATCCCCCACGTCCGCCACAGCTCAGCCAGGCCGACCTGGACGGCGAAGTTGGCGGTCTGCGCGATCTTCGTCTCCGCCATCTGCGAGATGTCCTCGGGGGCGAGCATCTCGTCGAGCAGCGACCAGCCGGTGTACTTGCGCAGCTCCGCGTCACATCTCTCGACCGCCGCGCGGAAGATCGGCTCGGTGGTCAGCAGTTGCCGAGCCATCGCCCACCACTGTGGGCCCATGCCGGAGAAGACGAACGCAAGCTTCGGCTTACCCCCTGCGGGCGATCTGCCAGTTGTCACCGCCTTGACGGCGTGTCCGGCACTGAATTCACGCAGGTACTTCGTGACGTCGGCCGGCGTCGAGGCGACGACCGCGAGCCGGTACTCGTGGTGACTGCGACGGAGACCGGTGGTGTGCCCGACGTCCAGCAGGTGTACGGCGTTCCCGGACAGGTGCTCGGCCGTCGACGCGGCGGCTGCCGTGAGTGCCTCGGGTGAGCGCGCCGACAGCGGAATGAGGTACCGCCGGTCGTGGGAGCGCCGGGTCGGGGCCGCCTGGGCAGGCGGGCCTTCGAGGACGACGTGGGCGTTGGTACCGCCGAACCCGAACGAGTTCACGCCCGCGAGGCGGGAACCCGTTGCTGCCGGCCAGTCACCGAGCTGGGTCTGTACCCGGAGCCCGAGCCGGTCGAAGTCGATGGCCGGGTTGGGATCGTCGAAGTGCAGCTGGCCGGGGATCCTGCCGTGTTTGAGGGCGAGGGCGGTCTTGATCAGTCCGGCTACCCCGGCTGCCGCTTCGAGGTGACCGATGTTCGTCTTCACCGACCCGATGACCACGCGATCCGCATCGGCACGGCCCTCGCCCACCACGCGCCCGATCGCGCCGGCCTCGATCGGGTCGCCGACCGGCGTACCGGTTCCGTGCGCTTCGACGTACTGGACCTCATGCGGTGCGACACCGGCGCGCAGGTACGCCGCGCGCATCGCCGCAGCCTGCGAATCGCCGTTCGGCACCGTGATGCCGTTGGTGTGGCCGTCCTGCGAGACCGCGCTCCCCCGAATCACCGCGTACACCGGGTCGCCGTCACGCTGCGCGTCACTCAGCGGCTTCAGGACCACCACGCCAGCGCCCTCGCCGCGGGCGTATCCGTTCGCGGCCGAGCTGAATGCCTTCGACCGGCCGTCCGGTGCGAGGAATCCACCCTTGGACTCGGCGATGGTCATGTTGGGGGCGATCATCACGTTCACGCCACCGGCCAGCGCCATCGAGCACTCGCCGTTCGCGATCGCCTGTGCTGCCAGGTGTACGGCGACCAGCGAACCGGAGCAGGCCGTGTCGACGGCGAGGCTCGGGCCCCGGAAGTCGAACGAGTACGACAGCCGGTTGGCCAGCATCGTCATCATCATGCCGGTGGCCGAGTGCGTCTGAAGCTCGTAGCGGCTGTAGATGCCGTAGTTCTGCAGCAGTTGATAGTCGAGTGTGAAGCCGCCCATGAAGACGCCGACATCGGTTCCCGCCAGGTGCTCGGGGACCTGACCGCCGTCCTCCATGGCCTCCCAGGCCACCTGCAGCAGCAGGCGCTGCTGCGGGTCCAGCCAGATGGCCTCACGCGGCGAGATGCCGAAGAACTGAGCGTCGAACTCGTCGATGCGGTCGAGGAATCCACCGTGGAACGTGCTCATCTTGCCGAGCTTGCCGCCGGCCGGGTCGTAGAACTTGCCCGTCTCCCAACGGTCGGCCGGCAGGTCGCGGGTGGCGTCGACTCCGTCGCACAGCAGGTCCCAGAAGGCACCGGGGCCGTTCGCACCACCAGGGAAGTGGCAGCCGATGCCAACGATCGCGATCGGGTCGCGGGATCGGTCAGCCGGCGATCGATCGGTCATGGCCGGGTTCTCCTTCCTTGATCAGGGCGGTGGCCCTCAGGTCGCGGACGAGTTCGGTCAGCAGCAGGTCCTGCGCGCTGTGCAGGAAGAAGTGCGAACCGGGGATCATCGCCAGGCGGAACTGGCCGGCGGCCTGATCGCGCCAGGGCTCCAGGTCACTCCGGCCGACGCGTACGTCCTGATGCCCTCCGAACACAGACAGCGGCATCCGCAGCGGCGGCTCGTCGCCGTACTCGTAGGTGTCGCAGAGCTCGAAGTCGGCCCGCAGAGTGGGCAGCAGTGCGCGCATCAGCTCGTCGTTCTCGAGGACCTGTTGCGGCGTGCCCTCCTTGAGCAGGACGGTCTTCAGCACCTCGTCCGGCAGGTGGTAGATCTTGATGTTCGGATTGGCCAGCTGCGGGGCCCGGAACGCTGCCAGGGCGAGGTGCGCGGGCGCCGGATCACCGGCACTCCGCAACCGCCGGGCAAGTTCGAATGCCACGAGCGCACCCATGCTGTGCCCGAAGAAGACAAACGGCAGATCCAGCTGCGGACGGATCGCCTCGTGCAGCGCGTCGATGACAGGACCCATCCGGCGCAGCGCCTGCTCACCCACGCGGGTCTCGCGGCCCGGCAACTGGGCCGCCCACACGTCGACCTCAGCCGGCAGGCCGTCAGTCCAGCCGCGGAAGATCGAGGCGCCACTGCCGGCGTACGAGAAGCAGAACAGCCGAACGGCGGGAGCGTCGCCGCGCGAGAACCGCACCAGCCAAGACGATTCCTCCCGGGACGGCTCCGCCCGTAGCCGGGCGAGCAGCTGGGCGCGCTTGTCGGTTGTGAGGCGGGTGATCCGCTCGTGCAGCAGGGCGCTCTCGGGGACAGTGTTGGCGGTCATCGTCCGTCTCCGGCACCGGTCTCAACGGCCGGCCTGAGGGTGATCCAGTGGTCGTCGACGGGGTTGGCCGGTTGCTCGGCCTCGTACACCTCGACCAGGGACATCAGGATCTCGTCCTTGCGCCAGCGCTGCGCCTGCTCCTGCTTGGCGAGGCTGCCGGAGTCGGCCTCGAACTCCGCGAGCACGGTGGCGATCATCTGGCCGGACAGCTGGTCGATGAACCGGACGTTCGCCTCGAACCGCTCCTGCAGATCGACCTCGCCCAGATCGGCGGTCATCCCGATGTGCAGCCGCGGCATGAAGTCGAAGTCGTAGAAGCGGGTGAACGCCGCCTGGTCCGGCGACTCCTTGTCGACCGCGCCCCACTCCCGGAAGAAGCGCTGAACTTCCTTGCTGTTGGTGCCGAAGCGGGCCAACCCTTCCAGCAGGCCCGGGTGATCGGCCAGCACCCGCCACTTGTCCTGGAAGTAGAGCAGACCCGGTACGGCCCAGTAGACGGCCGTGTCCCACACCACCTTGCAGGTCATCACCCGGGCGTTGCCCATCAGCGGATACTGGTTCTCGTAGATGGTCAGCCATCCGTCGGTGAGCAGGAAGAACACCGTGTTGTGGATCGCCGCGGTCTCCTCGACGTCCTCGCCGTCGAGTGCCCGGCCGACCAGGTCCGCGATCAGACCGTTGCTGATGGCAATCAGGTCCAGTCCCGGGGAGTAGAACGGGTCCAGGAAGACGCCGGCCTCACCGGCCAGGCACCAGCGGTCACTGGAGAAGACCTGCTCGCTGCTGTAGGCGTAGTCCTTCATGATCCGGAAGTCCTGCAGCTTGTCGCGGTGCTCCTCGATGATTCGCGCACACTGCGGCTCGTGCTCGGTGAGCCACTGCATGGCCTTGTCGAAAGTGTTCAGCTCGCCGAACGCGTGTACGTCGGCGTCGGTGACGATGCCGATGCTGATTCCACCGGAGCCGAGCCGGATCAGCCAGACCCAGTACCCCGGGCCCATCAAGTGATTGGTGGACAGTTCGCGCCGTCCCTCGACAATCCGGCCGCGCCAGTCCGGGTCGTCGGACCACCGGTCGATGTCGATCGGATGAGCGATCCGGAACCAGACCGCGTTCGCGCGATGACCGACCTTCTTCGCCAGGCCCAGCTTGCGCTTGAGCAGCGCGCTGCGCCCGGTCCCGTCCACGACCCACTTCGCCTGGATCTCACCGACCACCTCGTCAGCGTCGCGAACAGTGACCCGGTGGTGGTCGGAGTCCGGCTGGAGCTCGACGGCCTCGACCTTGACGCCCGACACGAACTGAACGCCGCCGTCCACGAGCATCCGGCCGAGCGCGTTCTCCAGCCGGCCCCGGTCGAGCTGGTAGGTGCCGACCGCCCCGGGCGGGCGTACCGAGTGGCCGAGCTCGATCCGCCGGGTGATGTCGTCGTTCCCGTTGTGCGAGAAGAAGACCCGCAGCCCGAACTTGTTCAGCTGCTCGGCCTGCAGGTGCTCCTGCAGACCCAGAACCTGACGCAGGTAGTACCCGGCGATCTCTACGGTGGACTCGCCCACCTTGTGCGTCGTCTCCGGTACTGGGTGGCTCTGTCGTTCCAGTACGGCGATCCGCGTGTCCGGCCTTTGTTTGTGCAGCTGCAGGGCCAAGGTCAGACCGGCCACTCCCCCACCGAGGATCGCGACGTCGACCTCAGTGGGCAAGCCGGTCACGAGCCCACCGCCGCGGCTTCGCTGCCCAACGTGATCCAGGCACTGTCGATCGGGTTGATCGATTCGTACTCGCGGAACCGCTCGACGACTTCCTGCAGCAACTCGTCGCTGCGCCACTTGTCGATCTGCTCCTGGGCGCCGCCCCGGGCCTCGAGCTGCTCGATGACGGTGATGACCAGCTGACCGGCGAGCTGCTCGAGCAGGATCACGTTCTTGGTGAACTGGTCCTCGAGCTCCTCGTCGGGCAGGCCGGCCGCCATCCCGTTGTGCAGGTCGACGATCCAGTCCAGCAGGCTGTAGGGGTCCGCGAAGGTATCCGCCGCCGGCTCGCAGTCGACGGCGTGCCACTCGCGCAGGAACTGCTGGACCCGGGTGTGCAGCTCCCAGGTCCGCTGCAGGTTCCCGAAGGCGCGTGGGCTGTCACCGAGCCGGCGGAGCTTGTCGTGGAAGAACAGGAGCCCGGGCACCGCCCAGTAGATGATCGTGTCCCAGACGACCTTCGCGACCATCACCTTCGGGTTGCCCATCAGCGGGTACTGGTTCTCGTACGCGACCAGCCAGATGTCGCTCAAGACGAGGTACACCTGGTTGTGAGCGGCGGCGATGTCCTCGATGTCCTCACCGCGGCGGTCCCGCGTCACGAGGTCGGTGATGAGACCGTTGCTGATCGCCATCAGGTCGCCGCCGGACGAGTACAGCGGGTCGATCGAGACCCCGGCCTCCCCCGTCAGGCACCAGCGGTTCTCCGAGTACACCTGCTGACAGCTGTACGCGTAGTCCTTCATCACCCGGAAGTCCTGGATCTTCTCGCTGTGTGCCCGGACTTCGGCGGCGCACTGCGGCTCGTGTGCATCCAGCCAGGCGAGGGCGCGGTCGAGTGTGTTGAAGTCCTGGAACGAGTGCGCGCTGTCCTCGGCGACGATCCCGACGCTGGTCGACCCGGAGGCGAGCGGAATCAGCCACACCCAGTAGCCAGGCCCCATCAGGTGGTTGGTCGAGAGCCGCCGCTGGCCGTCGCAGACCCGCTCCTGCCAGGCCTCGTCGGTCGACCATCCCTGGACGTCGACGGGGTGCGCGATCCGGAACCAGACCGAGTTCGCCCGATGGGCGACCGGCTTGGCCAGCTCGAGCTTGCGCTTCAGCAGTGCGGCCCGGCCGGTCGCGTCGACAACCCACCGAGCCGCGATCCGGCGCGTGCCGTCGTCGTCCTGCACCTCGACGACGTGGTCGCTACCGTCCTCGGCCAGTTCCGCGCCGAGCACCTTGCCGTGCGCGAACCTGACGCCGTGCTCGGTGATCAGCTCGCCGAGGTGGTTCTCCAGCCGGCCGCGGTCCAGCTGGTACGACGGCAGCGGGGCCGCCGCGATCTGGCCGTACTCGACCCGGTGGGCGATCTCCGCGTTGCCCTCGTGGCTGAAGAACATCCGGAGACCGAACTTGTGCAACTGGTCATGGGTGAGGTGCTCCTCGAGCCCGAGCACGTCGCGCAGGTAGTGCGCCTGGACCTCGACACTCGACTCGCCGACCTTGTGCGCGGCCTCGGGGACCGGATGCTGCTTGCGCTCGATCACCGTGACCTCAAGGTCGGGGTCGGTCCGCTTGAGTTGCAGGGCCAGGGTCAGTCCGGTGATCCCGCCGCCGAGAATGGCGACGTCGTACCGGCCGGCGATGTCAGGCATAGGTCACCTCTTCGATGGTCTTTTCACTGTTGCCGGCTCCGCCGGCGCCGAGGACCATCCAGCCCTCGCTGGTCGGGTTGCGGCGCCGTTCGCGCCGGTAGGCGGCGACCAGTTCGCCGATCAGCGGATCGCGTTGCCATGCCTGGATCTGAGCGACCACCTGGTCGTCGGAGTAGCGGTCGCCGTGGGCATCGATGACAGTGCTGATCAGCTGACCGGCCAACTGCTCGAACAGCCGCCTGTTGGCCGAGAACCGCTCGGCGAACTGCGCGCCGGACAGCTCGTCGGCCATCCCGCCGTGCAGCTTCACCATGAAGTTCAACGGGGAGTAGAGATCCACGAACCGGGGCTCCAGCTCACGGTCGTCGATCGCGGCCCACTCGCGGAAGAACGCCTGGACGCGGTTGCTGACATCGGTGAGCCGGGCCAGATCGTTCGCGACCGTCGGGCTCGTCGCGACGTTGCGGAACTGATCCTGGAAGAACAGCAGCCCGAACACGCCCCAGTAGAAGGCGGTGTCCCAGATGACCTTCGAGCTCATCACGCGGGCGTTGCCCATCAGCGTGTACTGGTTCTCGTAGATCGCCAGCCAGATCTCGGTGATCCGCCGGAACAGCGAGTCGTGGATCGCGGCCGCGGCCGTGACGTCCTCCCCGTCCAGCGAGCGCCCGACCAGGTCGGCCACCAGGCTGTTGCCGATCGCGATCAGGTCGAGACCGGGTGAGTACAACGGATCCAGAAAGATCCCGGACTCGCCGGTCAGGCACCAGCGGGCCCGCCCGTCGAACACCTGGTCACAGCTGTACGAGTAATCCTTCATGACCCGGAAGTCCTGCACCTTGTCGAGGTGCTGCCGGATCTCTGCGTGGCACTGGGGCTCATGCTCGGCCAGCCAGCTGAGCGCGCGTTCCAGGGTGTTGAACCCGTCGAAGCTGTGCTGCTTGGCATCGGCGACGATGCCGATGCTGATCGACCCGGAGGCCAGTCGGATCAGCCAGACCCAGTACCCGGGACCCATCAGGTGGTTGGTCGACAGCTCGCGGCGTCCCTCGACCCGTTGCTGCCAGTCCGCATCGTCGGTCCAGGTGCTGACGTCGATCGGGTGACCGACCCGGAACCATGCCGCGTTCGCCGCATGGCCGACCGCTTTCTGCAGACCGAGCTTGCGCTGCAGCATGTGGTTGCGTCCGGTGGCATCGACCACCCAGCTCGCCGAGACCTCGCGCTCCTCGTCGCCCGTCGCCACCCGGAGGTGGTGGTGCGTGCGCTCCGCGTCGAGGTCGACCTGCTGGACTCTGCTCCCGGTCACGAGTTCGACGCCCTGCTCCGCGCACAGCCGGCCGAGTTCGTTCTCGAGTCGGCCACGGTCGAGCTGGTACGTGGCGTGCGGCGGAAAGACCGAGCTGCCGAGCTCTACCCGCTGGGTGATGTCGGTGTTGTCGTGGTTGGAGAAGAACATCCGCAGGCCGAACTTGCGGATCTGCCGGCTCTCGAGGTGTTCACCCAGCCCGAGGACGTCCCGGAGGTAGTGCGCAGCGATCTCGACCGTCGACTCGCCCACCTTGTGGGTCGTCTCGGGCACCGGGTGCTCCAGCCGTTCCACCACCAGGAGGCGGACACCCGGACGTTCCTTGCGCAGATGGAGAGCCAGCGTCAGGCCGGCTACGCCGCCGCCCATGATTACCACGTCGTAATGGTTCGGGCCTGCGGTTTCGGCAGTAGGCCTGGCCTTCAGCGCCTCGACCAATTGGGCCCGTTTGCCCGCGGGCAAATCAGCAATCCGGACTCGGGTCTCTTGCGTCATCGCATCCCCTTTGTCGTCATCCTGGTAACAGGCTGACGGCGCCCGATTACGCACGACTTACCTGATCTGGAAGGAATGCGCACGGGGGCGGAAATGACCCCGGGAACGTAGTACGCTCGTCGCCCGGAGTAACTCGTTCGACCGGGCGCGAAAGCTCCATCACCCTTGGTCATAGGGAGGCTACGTTGGGTGCCCGGTCCGAGAATCAAACGTTCGTGCCTCAAGAACCTTTTCGCGCCTGGCTGTTCGGGCCTTTCCGCGTCGTCCGCGGGAGCACCGAGATCGCCGATCAGGCCTGGACCCGGAAAAGCGCTCGAACGCTCCTGAAATGGTTTCTGCTGAATCCCGGCCGGCCGTTCACTGTATACGAACTCTGTGACGTTCTGTGGCCGAATGGAAACGCGAAGTCCGCAGCCAAGAATCTGCATGTGACCCTGCACTATTTGCGCCGGGTTCTTGATCCGGATTCTCCCCGGCGAAGCCCGTCCCGATTCGTCCGGACCGACGAGGCGGGGCGGTACTGGTTCGACGAAAACCTCTGGTGGACCGACGTCGGCGAGGTGGACTGGCTGTGGCGATCGGTCCAGGCCAGCGCCGAGCGCGACGACCACGACGCGGCGATCGCGACGCTGCTGCAGCTCGTCGACCACTACGGCCGGGGCTTCCTTCCGGAGGAGCTGTACGAGGACGCGTTCACGCACTTTCGCGACCTGCACGACCGCAAGCACGACGAGGCACTCCATGCGCTCCTCAAGCTGTACAGCGATCTGGGCCGTCGCTACGAGGTGCTGGCCTTCGCGCAGCGAATCCTGGACCGTGATCCGTACTCCGAGTGCGCGGTCACAGCACTGGTCGAGGTGCACCTCACCCAAGGCCACCTCGCAGCCGCGGTGTCGGAGCTGGACCGTTTTGTGCGCACGCTCAAGGACGACCTCGGCACGCAGCCGAGCCCGCGGGTCGTGGCACTCCGCCGGCGGTTGTCCTCATCAGGCTGAGCCCTGGCGGGACAGGGCCTTTTCGACAGCCGCAATGATCGCCGGCCGGAGCTGGTCCGGCGGAATCACCGCGTCCACGGACCCGACCGCGACCGCGCGATCGACATCGTGGACGCGATCGAACTCATGCGCGAGCTCGTCCAGCATCTGCGCCTGAACGGAGTCCCGCACATCAGCAAGGTCCAGGCCGATACGCAACCGCTCCGGTCCGGTGATCGACTGCAGGTCCACCTCGAGAGCTGCGACGCGCCCGTCGGCCCGAGCACGCCGCCTTGCCTCACCGGACAGCACGACGTTGGCTGCCGGAGCGCCCCCGATCACCGAGGCCCGCGCACCGGCGACGGCCAGCACGGTCAGGTTCGGATTGAGTCTCTTGGAGAAGACGACGAAGGCGCCACCGTGGTACCGGCCGACGACGCAGAACACGATGGGCCCCTGGAAGTTCACGATCGCGCGGCCGATCTCGGCGCCGTACTCCAACTGCAAGTTCCGCAGCGAGTCCGGAGACCCGTCGAAGCCGGCCAGGTTGGCGAGCACCACGAGCGGGCGGTTTCCAGAGGCGGCATTGATGGCCCGCGCGAGCTTCTTCGACGCCTGCGGGAACAAGGTGGCCGCGCTGTACATCGGCGGCCCGTCCGCGGGTACGACGCCCCGTCGCCGTGTCGGCCGTGACTCGACGCCGAGCATGCAGACGGCGTATCCACCAAGGCGCGCGTCCAGGACGACCGCGTTCTGGGCGTCGGCCATGTCGGCCCAGCGCTCGAGCGGTGTCGAGTCCTGGTCGGTGACCGCGCGCATGACGGTCCGGATGTCGAAGGCCTTCTTGCGCTCCGGGTTGTGCTCGACGGAGAAGATCTCGCCGACCGTGCGGAAGTCGCACCCGTCGACGGCATGGGGGTACTCGCTGATATCCCGATCGGCCGGATCGGCGGTCGGCACCCACCGCGGTCCGGCCTCGCCAGGAACGACGTACGTGTGGTCGTAGTGGCGCATCAGGATGCTCGCCGCGCCGGCCAGGTTCGGAGCCCAGTACTGGCCCTGGCCGTTCGGGCCCATGACACGTTCGTAGCCACCGATACCGGCCTCGCTGTCGGCCGACACCGCACCGGAGAAATCGAGGGACCGCTTGCCGGTCAGCACCATCGCGCTCAGCGGCGTCATCACCAGCACTCCCCTGGTGTGCATGAGCATCGTCGCCTCGGCGTTCCAGTACGGTTGCGCCCCGACGTTGATGCCCGCGGCAACGACATTGATCTCGCCACCGGCCTGCGTGAAGGACACGATCCTGCGCAGGGCCGCAGCGACCCAGTCCATGTTCTCCGTACCGGAGTCCATCGAGATCCGCGCTCCGGACGACAGCGCGAACCATTCGACCGGCACGCCGAGCTCCGCGGCCAGATCGATCGCAGCAATGATCCGGCGGCATTCCGGTTCCGCGACCGCACCGAGTGCTCGAGTCGGGTCACCGCACATCAGCACTCGCGTCATGCCTTCGGGATACGTAGGGGTAACCGTGGTGACCAGGCCGACGACAATGCCGGCGCTGCCCACGTCGAGGTCGAGTTCGGTGAACGAGCCTTCCGCACCAGCCAGGAAGGCACCCAGGTGGCGTGGGCTGGGATACCCGCGCGTGCTCGCCTGCCTGGCCCGCAAGCCGTCCGCATCGAAGGGCCGCAGTGGCTCGTCGAGGTCCTGAGCGTCGGACGCCACGGGCGCCCGGCTCAACGGATCGAACATCAGCCGCCGGCCCGGCCGCCCGTACAGAACCAGTTCTTCGAGGTCCGGATCATCGACGAGTGCGGCCAGGTCCTCGACGGGTGTCGTGGCACCGTGGATCCAGATGTGGACCCGGCTGGGACCGGCCTGTGCCGAGGCCCGAGCGATCCGGACGGCGGCCATGCAGTCGTTGACGACCTGCTCGACGCCCTTCCGATCGACGACCTCGCCGATCGCGACCAGTCGGCGATCCGACGGTGTGGCGGCAGCCCGGCATTCGTACAACAGCACAGCGGCCGGCAACCGCTTGACCTGGAACAGTTCCAGCCGCTGACCACCCAGCCAGGCCGGCTCCGTCAGTTCGGCGATGACCGGCGGCCGCCCGTACCAGAGATGGCGCACCGCCAGCGCGAGATCCCTGAGTTCCCGCACCCGACCCTGCATGGACAGCCGATCCAAGACCACCTGCGCGTCTTTCGACGTCGAGGGGCTCTCGTGAAGCCAGCGCTGGAGCACCGCCGCGACCACCTGCTTGGTCGTCGAATCGTGCCGACGACGCGCGCGGCAGATCCGCAAGAGCACGTCGGGCGGGGGCAGGTCACTCACGCCGTACCAGGACGATGCGCGTTCGAGCCTGGTCCGGAGCACGTCGCCGTCGTCGAGGCTGCGGGATCGCAGGTAGCCCTGGAATGCGTCGTACGGCGCCTCCCCGCACCGGAACAGATCGTCCAGGTCGGTGTAGGCGGCCAGCAGGTCAACCTCTTCAGCACAAGGCGGACCGCCTGACGTCGTCCGGTAGGCCGCGAGCCCGGCGCTTGCGATCGCCTCGTCAGCATCGAACCCGAGGATCTGTGCCAACATCTCGTCGTGACAGTCGAGCCGCGAGCCTGGGCCAACGCCTCCACTCAGGACGTCATCTGTCGCAGCCGGCTCCGCTTCCAGCAGAACTGAACCGACCCGCACCAGGGGGGCGCCATACGCAACCTGCGCTCCGGGCCGGACCAACCACTCCCCCACCTCGCAGTCGAACGGTGCCCGGATCACCGACTCGAGCTTCATCGACTCCAGCACGGCGAGCGGCGTACCGGCAGCTACACGTTTGCCCTCGGCAACGGATTGCTGGACAACGATGGCCGGGATCGGCGATCGCAGGATCGACCCGTCCCGGTGCTCGATCCGGATCGAATGGCCGGCGACCTCGACCAACTCGAACCCCGCGTGCGCCGAGGCGACGACGGTGACCGTGGAGCCGTCGATGGCGAGCCGCCGCCGAAACGTGTCGCGGCTTTCGACGTGTACCTCGACGTCGGCGGCAGCGCCACGCCCACTCTGGATGGAGAGCTGGTAGACGCCCTTGGTGCGCTGAAGCACGCGCACGTGATAGGTGATCCCGTCGTGTCCGAGATGAACAGTGTGTCCCTCGTCCGCGCCTGGAGCGGGCAACCCACGGGCGGCCGTGTCCACGAAGGTCGCGACATCGTCAGCCAGTGCACGGGTGTAGGCCTCAACCGCCGCGGCGACCAGCGCGACCCGGCCGGCGGTCTGCGGACGACAGTTGCCGAGCTCGGCCAGCAACTCACCCTTGCTGGTTGTTGCCCCATCCGCGACAACCGTTGTACCGGCAAGGGCACGCTCCATCCGAGCGGCAGCCTCGTGCGTCGTCGAACCGTACGCCGTGATCCGCGCCAGGACGGGACTCCCCAGTGCACACACCGCATCGCCTTGGGAGACACCGGGATCCACGTGGATTCCGGCGCCACCGGGTAACTCCAGCAGGCGGATGCGCCGGGGATTTTCCGATCCGTTGTCCAGATCGATCAGTCGCAGCTGCGCGGCTGCGGCAAACGCGGGGACCACCACGCCGGAACAGCCCGGCGGTAGGCCCGCGGCGGTCCTGAGCTCTGCCATCCGGAGATCGATGCCGGCGGCAACAACTGAGCCCGCGTCGACGCCGAGCCCCGGCGCGGCCGACTCGCCACCGAGCAAGGGGATCCCGAGGGTTCGGCACACCCGACGTACACGGTCGTCCATGGCGGGCCAGCCGCCGGTCCAGACGGCATCCGCGCCCAGGTCCGTCAGGACTCGGAGCAGAACCGAAACGTCGCCCTGTAGGTGTTCCCTGGCGGGCCCAAGCTCCACAGCGATGTCGGCGTCGCGAACGAAGCGCGCGGATCGGTCCTCGCTCAGATGGAGCACCGCTGCGCACACCGATCGATCCGACGGCAGGTCGGCGTTCAAGTCGCGGACAGCATGGATCGCCTGTAAGGCGGGTGCTCCCCGCCCAATGATCACGAGGCATCTGAGCACATGGCCTCCTCACAGCGGACCTTCCCGCTCGACCATGCGCTCAGTGACTTACAGACGGCATATCACCGGCGTAAGTCCGCCATTTGCTAGGCGATGCCCGCCCGTTGCTTTGCCCGGCGTTCTGCGACTGCCTGACTGACCCCGACCAGCCGATCCCAGTCGGCGCTCATGCCGACGCGAGCGCCGATCTCACGCATCTGAGCCCGGAACAGCACTCCCGACTTGATCAGCTGCGGCCGGACGTGGCCGTAGACCTCCAGCGTCACGATCGCGAACAACTGAGCCCAGGCGAACTCGAACAACCAGACCATCCCGAGCGCGTCCTTGCCGAGCAGTGCGGCCAACTCGGACCGGGCTTCTGAGGCCTGGCTGTGGACCGCCACGAAATCAGGATCGAGCTCGTCCGGCGCGGGCACCGGAAAGGGTGACTTCTTCGACAGCCTCGCCAGGGCGCCGCCGAAGTGGTCTGCGAACAGTTCAACGCCGTGACTCCCGGTACCGCTGACTCCACGCGACAGCGGGTAGCTGCCCGACTCGGTACGGATCGTCCGCTCACCGGACAGCGAGTTGGTCACGAAGACGAGCTGGAACTCCGACTTGTTGTCCAGCGCCCAATCACGGAACGCAGTCGCGGCCGCCACGATCTGAGCCGCGGGGTCCTCCTCGCCGTACACCTCGCCGGCTTCGACCATCTCCCGGGCGACGTCGGCGAAGATCGCGTCCGAGAGCAGTTCGTTGAGAGCCGCCGGGTTCTTGACGTAGCGGTACAGCGCGGGCGGCGTCAGACCCATCTCCGCTGCCAGCGCCCGCAACGTCACCTCCCGCCCGTCGCGCAGCATCGACCGCCCGAGCTCGACGATCTCGTCGAAGGTCGCGAGCCGTTGTCGTTCCCGGCGGGTGAGGACAGGACGGTCAGGCCCCGCACCCCTGGATTCACGCTGAGTCATTGCCAACCTCCGGCCACCTGGGCTGCGACAGGGAGCGCGGCCCATCAGTTGAAACTGTAACGCTTGACAACTCCAGTGAACAACATTCACGCTAAACCATGTTAACGAGCCGTACGCCTATAGACTGGGGTTACGGAGGGAAACTAGAGTGAATGGCGTTAACCGTAGGGTGGGGATGCTCGAGCCGCTGGAATGGGTTCATCCCAGAGAGCGCGAGCACAAGGCGGTCTATCGCGCCTACATGTTCGGCCCGTTCCGGGTGTTCCGAGGAGACGACGCGCTGGGACAGCGCAGCCAACGCAGGGAGAAGGCTCAACTGCTGCTGAAGTGGTTCCTGCTCAACCCGGGCCAGCCGCGCTCGATCGACGAGCTGATCGACCTCGCGTTCCCGGCCGCCGCACCGGACAAGGCCGCGAGCAGCTTCCACGTCGCGATGCACTGCCTGCGCCGCATGCTCGAACCGGACCTGCGCCCCGGCGAGGAATCGTCGTACATCCGTCGCAGCAGCAACAACTTCTACCGCTTCGAGGCCGACGACGAGTGGTGGACAGACACCGCCGAGGTCGACCGCCTCTTCGATCAGGGCCGCCAGAGTGACAGCCGCGGAGACGCGCAGCGGGCCTGCTTCTACTACGGCCAGGTCGTAGGCCACATGAACAGACGCCTCCTGGAAGACGACTCCCCCGAGCAACACTGGCTCACGCCGTACCGCCGTCGTTACCAGGCGCTGCAGCGCGAAGCACTACTACGTCTCGTCCAGATCCACGGCGAACGCGGCCAGATCGACGAGTCCCTCGAATACGCCCACCAGATGCTGATCGACGACCCGTACAACGAACTCGCCGTCATCACCATCGTCGAAGCCGACCTCGCCCACGGCCGCCTGGCCCACGCCCGGCACTGGATCAGCACCTTCCTCGACTCGCTGACCCGCGACCTAGGCATAGCCCCCAGCCACGACCTCCTCACCCTGAAAGCCAGAGTCCGCCAAGACCTCCCGCACCCGCCACGCGCAGAGGCCCAACGACACCTGGCCACAACCTCGAGCCGCGCCGGCTGACCGGTGCAGACAGAACCGTCACGCCACTCGGGTAGCACATGGCAGGCCCTCCAGTAGTACTGGCAAGTGGACTGCCAGTCTGCGGGCGACGACTTACCGCGCACTTCCAGTCACTGAAAGTCAAATGCCGTGGCGCGTCCCGACCCGGCGACTGACGGGCCAAGAGGGGGCCGAGCTCGCCCCAGCCCCGCCCCCTCCGGCCCCGTGCGGGGATCCCCACCCGCCGCTTGCCGCAGCCGCCCCCGACTGCTGCAAGCGCGTGGTCACGCTAGCAACACGAAGCGTTGCGTTGGCGGGTTCGTTAGATGACTCACAACGCCGCGCTCGACACGCCTGATCCGGCTTGCGCGACGCGTCATCCGATGCAGCCGGAGAACTGCTTCAGCTTTCACATTCCTGTATACACATGGATTCCGTCCATGATGGTTGCCACCGGCAAGGATCGCTCGCTGGTTGCACGGGAGCGAGAGTGTTCGTCAAGGCTGGTCGAGCAGGTAGCGTTGGCAGGGGCCGTTCCAGTAGTGCCAGGTGATGAGTCTGGCGTCTTTGTCCGGACTGCAGCCCGCGACGTCGAGCGAGTTGCCGGTTCCCTCCTGGGTGATGGACCAACTGCCGCCGACTGCCGGCTCGACCCGCCAGCGTTGGCAGCTGGTCTCCGACTCGGGGATGGTCCCGACCCGCTGGTTCAGGGCGCCGGTGCAGCCGATCACGTCCAGCGCCTCACCGGTGCTCGGCTCGACGATCTTGTACACGTCGTCGCCGATCGGCCGGAACTCCCAGCGCTGGCACGGGCTGCCGGCCACCCAGACCCACATCCGGACGTCGCCGTCGGGGCGGCAATCCACGACGTCGAGAGCATGCCCGCCATGAACCGCCCGGATCCGGTACTTACCGTCCGGCTGCATCGGGTTGAAACCGGCACGCAGAATCCACTGCTGGCTCGCCTCCGACGTACAGGTCCGCTGGACGATCGTGGCGTTCTCGGTTGTGCTCCCCTGTGACGGCGAAGCGCACTTGTCGCTATGGGCGAACCTCAACCGCACCACGGTGTCGTAGCTGCTGCCCTCGAGGTACTCGATCCGCATCTGCTGATTCGATGTGCCCACGCACGGCCACTGCAGGATCATGGTCTCGTCCTGGAGCAGCCGGTCGTCGACATCCAGGCACCGCGGCCGCCCGTCACCGATCTGGCCCTGGTAGTGAACGGTGTGCATCTCGTACTGATCCGTGCCGGCGATCTGCTTGATCCGGAACCGCTGATTCAACGTACCGCTACAGGTGTGCTGGACCAGCTTCTCGGCGTCTGTCTGGCTGGCCAGCCAGACGTCCAGGCAGCGGCTGCTGTTCCGGTTGATCAGCTCGTACGTGCGTTCCTCGATGTCGAAGCTCGGACCGGTACTCGCACCGACCCGCGGCTCCTTCCACCCACTGGTCGCAGTACCGAACGACGTCCCGGTCGAAGCGAGCGTGAAGACCTCCCGGCCGCCACCGTCGAGCGAGGAGAACAGCCCCACGTCATCCTTGCCGTCGCCGGTGATGTCACCTGTCGTGACGGCGGTCCGAGCGGGGTCGAACGAGGTCGTGTCACGCCACCACTCGGTCAGGGCCAACGCCGTACCGGTGGAACGGAACACCTTCAGGGCCGTGTCCGTCGAGCTGTTCTCGTAGAGCGCCACGATGTCGTCCTTGCCGTCACCGTCGACGTCGCCGACTTGTGGTTTGCTGCGTTCCCAGCAGTAGCTGTTCGAGTCCAGCAACGTCACGGGTGTCGCGCTGAACGCGGTGCCATTGGACTTGAAGTATCTGGTCACCGTCCGGCAGCTGCCCAGATTCTGCATGTCCACCAGATCAGCCTTGCCGTCGCCGTCGACATCCGCCAGAAGCGGCGCACTGGCCGACCAAGGGCTCGGCGTCGACAGCCACTCGACCGGGTTGGTCAGCGTCGGGCCGAGGAAGGTCAGCGTCCGCCAGCTCGTCCCCGAGACGTTGAGCTGGGCAACGATGTCGTCCTTGCCGTCGGCGTTCACATCACCCGCTACGATCCGCGCGGTGCTCAGCGGCCAGCCGTTCGGCCCACTGTGCCAGAAGGGCGCTGACGCGAAGTCGTACCGCTCTCCGTCCGACAGACCCCGGTACAGCCCGATCCGGCGGCCGGCCTCTTCCCGGACCAGGACCGCGTCGGTCCGGCCGTCACCGTCGAAGTCACCCCGCACCGGGCGGGTCCGGTACATCGCGAAGCCGCCGCTGGTGCCACTGTCCCAGGCCATCTGGCCGGTGTGCATCCCACCGCCCGGGTTCGACACCACGTTCCAGATCGCGGTCCGTCCTTCACCCTGATCGAGCACCATCGACAGATCTGCCCGGCCGTCACCGTTCACGTCGCCGCGGCGTTTGGCCGGCAACTGGGTGACCTTGTTCGCGCTGAGCTGCCACACGGCCGGATCGTCGCTCACGTTGTTGGCAGCATCGACCGCCTTCACGTACAGCATCCTGGCGGGAACACTCCCGCTCGCGGTTTGCCAGACCGACACCGGCAGCTTGACCGTACCGTCCGGCCCGGCTTTGATCCGGCTGACGATCCGCTCCGGCTTGAACCCGTACAGGTACTCGGCCACATCGGTGTCACCGGCAGCCGGCTTCAGCGTGACGGTACCGACGGTCCGGGTGGGAAGGTTGGCCTCGCCGTCCGGGAAGTCGGTGGACATCAGCTCCGCCGGCCCGGGCTTCTTCGCGTCGACCCTGAAGTAGCACGGCGGCGTCGGTGGACCGAAGTCGATCCCGTCGTTCTCGACGTTGTCGTTGCTCTTGGCCACGAAGTAGTAGGTCTGGCCGTCCGCGAACTCCTCCCGCGGGATCGCCGGCCAGGCGAAGGCCGAGCCGGACGTGGTGTTCGCCGAATCGACCTCGTACTCGAGCCCGTTGTCGGACGCCCGGTGGATCGACAGCCGGGTGACGACGTTGTCGCTGTCCTTGTCGGTGGCCTTCGCCGAGAACGAGTACCCCGACAGCGGCCAGCTCACCACCGTCGGCGCCGCCGCCGTTCCGCAAGGGCGAGGCCGGCTGAAGTTGACCCGCTCGGGCGCGTACGGCGCGTTGTTGTAGCTGACCACGAGCTTCGCACTGCCGCCATGGAACTTCTTCCACTGGTCCTGCGCTGCGGCGCTCTCCGTCTCCGCCTTGATCCCGAAGGTGACCGTCGGGCTCCGGTTGTCGGCCACAGTCTGGAGGTGGCTGGTCAGTCTGGGGTCCGTCCAGCCCATCAGCATGTCCGGCTGGCTGCCCCACGAGTTGCCGTGGGCAGTCGCCAGATGCTGGTACCAGTGACTCGCCATGTTCGCCCACGTCACCGGCTGGCTGCGATCGATGGTTCGGGTCCGCCACAACTGGGCCGGCGTCGGCGAACCGGTCGGGCTGTGGTGCAGACTCATCTCGAACCGGCTGCCGATCACCTTGCTGCCCAGGAACGGCCCGGACTCGAACTGCACCAGACTCCGGTAGGTCACCGCCTCTCCCCAAGCCCTGCCGACCTTGGCGCCGTCCTGACGGTCGTCGACCCAGTACGACGTTCCCTCGGACTCCTTCATGACGTGAGTCCAGAGGTAGTTGCTGACCGACCAGGACGGATCGATCGTCACTGGATAGCGCGTCGTCGCCGAACTCAGCAGCGCCTGGTCGGGCTCGATCACCAACTCGTTCGCCGACTGGGTCGTCGGGATGCTCGTGGACCGCGCCATCGGCTCGGCCTCCGGCGACTTCGCCGGGGCGGCCGTGTCCCACATCACCGCCTTCGCCGCGGTGAACAGCGTCTTCCCCGCCGAATCGGTGGCAACGGTCATCCCATCCGGCGTCGTCACCACCTTCAGGCCGGTGCCGCTGACCGGGAACCGCAGCTTCTTCAGTGCCGGGTTCTTCGCCGCCTCGCGATCCTTCACCACCAGCAAGTGCTGGAACCCGGCCGCCTCGACCCGCACCTTCAGGTCGACCCCGGGCAGCACCTCCGGATAGGTCGCCGTGTCACCGGCAAGAGCCGGTCGCGGCAATCGGCCCTTCCAACCCATCCGTACCTGCTTGTCCTCCTTGCCCAACGCAACCAGTTGGCCGTCGCCGCCACCGGACAACCGCAGCTCGGTGACGATCGCACCAGGCCGCACCGAGCCATCCGGGTGCAGCTTCAGGGAGGTATCGACGGGCACCCAGTCCGAGCCTTTCCGGGCCCGGACCGGATACGCGAACTGCTCCATCGTGTGCAGCCCCGACGGCTCCTGGAACACCTGCCGGGTCTCGGACCGAAGATGCGTCAGCTCGACCCGTTGCGCTTGCGCCGGGGCGGGCGCGGCGGACACCGCCGCACCCGGACCGGCAACGACAGCCGTCGGTACCACCAGCAACCCAGCCGTCAGGCCGCGCAGCAACCGGCTCATCCCGGCACCGTCGAATACTTGCAGGCTTCCTGCGCGCCAGGGGTGCTGCAGAGGTCGTTGTATTCCTTCCGCGTGATGTCGGGCTGGGTCTTGGGCCTGGTCCACATGTCGTGGAAGAGACCACCGAGCCAGCCACCGACCTTGGTGCCGGCGTAGCCGCCGGCAGCCCCGAGGAGGGTGACACACGCCCACGCCATGGGCCCACACGCCAGTCCCGCAGCGCCCAGAGCTCGCCCGGCGAAGCCGCCGAGTGTCCCGCCGAGCGCCCGGCCACCGGATTTGCCCAGATCCTCGGCGTTCTCCCGGCCTTCAGCGTCCTCCTTGTCCGCGGCCGTCTGGTTCTGTCCTTCGTTCTTCGCCGCTGCGAGCTGGGCCGCTCTGGCCCGATCACCGATCCCCTTGGCCACTTTGGCCAGCGCGTCGACGGATCTGTCCTGGTTGTTCAGGCCGGCCTCGACACTGTTCGCCAGGTTGAGGGCGTTCTTCATCTCGGTGGCGTCGTTGCCGGAGAGTTTGACGAACCGTTTGGTGACGATCCGGATGACTTCCTTGGTGTGGTACCTGATCGTCTTGACGACCTGTTTCCAGATCGTCACCTGGCGGGCCACCTCGGCGGTGCTCTTCACGGCCAGGCTGTGCAGGCCGAAGATCGACGCCAGCCGGGAGATGAAGGTCCAGATCACGATCTTCACGTAGACCGTGATGACCTCCTTCTGCAGCTCGACGATCCGTTTCACGTGCTGGCGGACGATCGTCTTCAGTTCCGTGACGGTCTCCACCCGGTACCGCTTGCCGTCGGCATCCACGAAGCTCACCGGGCTGTTGTTCGCGTACGCGTAGGCGTTGAGCTGTTGTGGATCCTCGGGATCGACCACCGGATCGACGGAGATGAACCGGCCGGACGTCGGGTCGTACTCGCGGGCGCCGAGCTGAACCAGCCCGGTCGAGTCGTCCCGGGTCCCGCCGACGAAGTCCTTCTGGCCGGGCCAGCTGGTGGGTACCGCGCCCCGGGTTTCGCCGTACGGCGTGATCCGCTTGCGCTGGTACGCCTGGGTCCCGGCGTCCACCATCAGCGTCGCCGAACCATGGTGATCCGAACCCAGCCAGGTCAGCTTGGTCCCGACCCGGACTCCAATCGTCTGTTTCCCGAACGTGTAGTGCCGGGTCCCCAGCTGGGAACCGTCGGGCATCAGCAGGAGTTCGGTCGAACCCAGGTACAGCGTGGTACCGGTCGAGTCCTTGCGCAGCAACCGGTTCCCGTCGGCGTCGTAGATGAACTCGGTCTTCTTGTCGCCCTTGGTGACCTTGGCCAGCTTGCCCTCGGCATCGAAGTCGAAGGACTCCCCCACCCCGGCCAGCGTCCGGCTGGTCTGGTTCCCCATCGCGTCGTAGCCGTACTCGTTGACCTTGGTACCACCCGGTCCAGTGGTCGTGATCTTCTGGACCGCGTGCGGCCGGGGCTGGCCCGTTGCCGGGTAGTCGTAGGTGCTCGTCGTCACCCCGGCGGTCGCGGTCCGCTTCTCGGTCTTGCGGTTGCCGATGGCATCGAACGTCCATTGGTGCCAGTACGGCGCCGGGCCGCCGAGCTGACTCGCACTCGTCGGCTGCACCCCACACCCCCCGCTCGACGGAGTCCATGCCTGGGTCAACCGGCGCGACTCGTCATAGTTGAAGCACTGGGTATCGGTCGGGTCGGTACTACCCGTAGCAGGAGCATCCACGATCTTGGTGACGTTGCCCGCGTGGTCGTAGGTGTAGGACTGGTCCAGGACCCGCTGCGGACCAGTGGTCTCCCGTTGACTGATTGCCCGGGTGATCCGTCGCGTGGCCTCGTCGTAGACGTAGGAGTGCCGTAGCCACTTCCCGCCCGTGGGTTGCAGCTCGACCATCGTCAGATCGCCGAACGAGTTGAACTCCGCATCGGTGACATAGCTGCCCAGCTCACTCGACAACGTCTTCGGTACCTCGTTGGCGTCGTAACCGGTGGTCAGCGTTTCGGCCGGCAGACCGCCCACCCCGGGCATCGTGAGGCTCTTGGGCTGACCGGTCTGGGTGTAGGTCGCGCTGATCTCGTAGGTCTTGGCCAGCGCACCCTCACTCGCGGGGATCGTGACCTTGGTACCGAGCGGCTGCCCGCCCACGTCGTACCCGGTCACCTCGGTCTTGTACGCGTTGCCGTTGACCCACCGGGTCGCCGTGCTCGGCGAACCGGTCGCGAGGTTGTCGTAGCTGCGCTCGACCCGGAGCGGCCCGGTCTCGCTGCCTTCGCGGACCTCCAGCTGGCGGCCGATCTCGTCGTAGCTGAAGAACAGCTTGGTACCGCGGCCGTCGGTGCTCGACGTCACCTGGTCCAGCTCGTTGTAGGTGAACAGGCTGGTCCCGCGATCCGGCTCCTCGACCTTGGTCCGCCGGCCCATCAGGTCGTAGCTGTAGCGCCACTGGTTCCCGGCCGGGTCCGTGACCGAGGCCAGCTGACCCGCCTTGGTGTAGGCGTAGCTGGTCTTGGCGTAGTTCGTACTCGGGTCCGGAGTGTTGTAGGTCCACAACTCGACCGGCCGCCCTTGGGCGTCGGAGATCTTCGTGGTCGCCTGCTCACCGGTCGGCGGGTTCACCGTCTGCCGGTCCGGCTCATGGGCGTGGGTGGTGAACCACTTCTCCTGGTTGAAGGACCAGAACGCTTCCTTCTTCGGCCGGTCGACCTCGTCGAACTCGGTCGCCTTGCGCGCCGGAAGCTCCTCCTCGACCGGGTCGTAGGGGACGATCCCGGGCGGCCCGTCGTTGTAGTACGGGCTGTTCTCGACGATCTGCAGACCACGGGAGTCGTACTCGATGTCGGTGACGACCCGGCCGATCCCGTCCGCGGCCGGCTGCTGGACCTGGCGCTTGCGCTGCAGCCCGTCCAGGACTTCGTACCTCGTCTCGACCGACCCGTCGGACTGCAGGTGCTTGCTCTGAATCACGTTCGGGGCGTCGACCCCGGCGTGGTAGATGTGCTCGACGTTCGGGGTCGCGGTCTGGGCCCGGCCGGGTAGCCAGACCTTGCTGATCCGCCCGATCGGATCCCGCTGCGCCACCGTCACCCGGCCGGCGACGTCGGTGACCTTGGTCGACTGACCCCAGGCCGGATCCAGGTCCGTGCTCGTGCTGTGCCCGTTCGGCAGCGTCGCCTTCGTCTTCGTCACCGGACCGTCCGCCGGGAGGTACTCGAACGTGCTCGTCCGGTCCTTCGCGTCGGTCTCGGTCTTCTTCCGGCCATGGTCGTCGTACGTGGTCAGCTTCACCGTCTGGTACGTCGGCGCGCCCGCGCTGGTGAACCCGCTCAGCCGCTGGGTCGCGATCGGCTTGCCGTTCTCCGGGGCAGCGCCGCCCTGATAGGACTGCTTCTGGTCCGAGACAACGTCGTCCTTGGTCCACGGCTGATCACACGCCTTGGCGACCGTCTGGGTCCGGGTCGGCAGCTCCGCGATGCCTTTGGTTGCGTTGCTCGCGTACTCGAACCGGGTACACGTGTCGTCCGCAGTGGTCGCCAGGTCGTTGGCGTTGGACGAGGCGGTGAGAACACCGGTCGAGGTGTACTCGTTGCTCGCCGCCGTCTGCTGGAAGCCGCCACCAGGCTTGGCCGTCCACTGCCGGACCGCCTTCTGCTCGACCTGGAACGCACTCGTCGTACCCCAGTCGCGGACCCGGGTCGCCGTCGGCGAGGACACCCAGGAGTCGGTGATCGTGCGCTCGGCGACCGCGCCGTTGACGAGTTTGCTGCTCTCCCGTTCCTGACCGGCCAGGGTGTTCAGGTCGTCGACCTTCGTTCCGGTGGAGTCCTCGATCTGGACGTCCTTGACGCCGCCGGCCTTCAGCTTGTCACCGTCCATGCCCTGGAAGTACCTGTGCTCGGTGACCGACTGGGTCCCCGACGGGTGCCCCTTGGTCACGACCACTCGCTTGTAGCCACGCCACTGCGACCAGGTCTTCCGGCCGATCTCGACCAGCCCGTCCTCGTCGTCGTGCCGCCACGACGGGCCCTCCGGATAGGTCACGGACGTCATCACCGGAACCATCCCGGTGACCCGATCGGACTCGACCACGGACGTCACGACGTACTTGTGGAACCAGTCCTCCCGCTCATCGACGGCACCCGGCGGCGTCCACTTCACCAGGTAACAGCGGCGGTGGTTGTCGTCGACAGGCGGGACGTTGCCCGGCAGGCTGCAGTCCTTCGCGGAGTAGGAGACCGAAAGCTCGCCGCCGGTGCCGTAATGGATCGCCTTGATCCGGAACCAGTCCAGCAGCGACTGACCGGACCCGTCCGCGACCCGGTTGTTCAGCTGAACCTTGTCGAAGTTCACCTCAGGCATCGACACCGCACCCGTACCCACCTCACCGGCGTGCGTGATCGCCTCCAGCCACAACCGCGGACTGGTGTTGTCACCCGGGTTCGGGAAGCTGTGCCGGAAGGTGTAGCTGTCCACCGTGTCGTACGTCGTACCACGGAGCACCTCGGTCCGGACCTTGCTCAGCTTCGTCTTCGTGAAGAAGCTCGGGCCGAACTTCGTACACCGGGTCGTGCTGGAGCATTCCTGATCCGTCGGGGTGTCCAGGAAGTCCGCCGGTGCACAGTTGATCCCGGCCACACAGCGCTGGGTCGTGTCGAAGTGGACCCGGGCCACCGGCTTCTCGGAGAACACCTGACCAGCGGTCTGCCCGTAGTCGATGCGTTTGATGTTGCCCGCGCGGTCGTACGACTTCACCGTGGTCTCGGTGCCGTTGTACGCGTAGTTGTTCTTCTCGGTCTCGTAGAACAACGACATCGTGTTCCCATGGGGGTCGACCACGTAGTCGAGATTCCACTTGTACGCCTGCTGGCAGAACGAGTTCGCAAAGGCGGTCTGGTAGCACTGCTCACCGGCGTGGTTGCCGGCGACCGGGACGACCCAGGTCGAGTTCGTGTCGACGGCATTCGGGCTCGGGATCTTGTTCAGGCCGAAGTAGTACTGCGTACCGTCCTTGCCCGTGATCCGCCAGTGCTCGCCGGTGGTCGCGGCGCTGTCGCCCTGATCACCATTGACTGCACCCTGCAGCCGCTCGACCTTCGTACCGTCATCACCTTTCGGGCGCCACTGTCCGGTCTGGTCGTCGCGGACCAGCTCGCCACCCTTGCCGTTCAGGCTGAATGTCGCGTTATCGGTGGCGAAACAGAGGTCACCGACCGGGCGCGTGCCGTTGTTGCCGGTCTTCTCCGACTTCGACCCACACGACGCGTACCGCCGCTCGATCGAACCACCCGGAGCCAGGTCGAATCCTTCCCCGGCCCACGAGGTCTGGTTGTTGGTCGACGAGGTCCGGCCGTCGACACCGCCGGACGAGTAGCCCAGGCTGATCTGAGGAGTAGGCCCGCCGGTACCAGGAGGTGTGCGCATCGGGTACTGCCAGTTGAAGTCGCCTGACGACCCACCCACCGACCAGGACGCGCTGGGCGCCAACGCCGTCGCGCCGAAGTCGCCCGCGGGCCCACTGGCGGCCGCCTGCATCGCGAAGACGCCGGTCGCCGGTACATCCGCGCTGAGCTTGCCGGATCCGGTGTTGCGGGTCGGGATCGCCTTCCCGGTCGGCAGGTCCACGAGCTGCAGTCGTGTCGCCCAGTCACCGCCGTACGCGTGCCGGAACGCCTCGTAGTTCAGCTCCAGCGAGACCTTGCCTTTGGCCTTGCTCTTGTCGGTGTTCGTGAGCTTCACCACCACTGACGAACCCTGCCGCCCGAGCAGATCCACCTTGACGCTGCTGGGTGAATTGCCGTCGGCCGTTGCCGGTCCCACCGAGACCGGCAGAACTCCGGCGGCACTCTTCGGCATTGCCCCGGACAGCTTCGCGGCCCAAGTGGGCTCCGGTACGGCGACCTCCGCCGTGCCTGCTGCCGGCCAGGTGACGGTTGGTGTCTTCACGACGTCCACGTTCAGATCCGGCTTGCGCGGGATCGGCGTGTAGTCCTTGCCGGACACGGATTTCACCTTGGCTGCCTTGATCAGCGGCTCGTCCTTCACCGGAGGAGGTGCCGCCCCTGCCGGGACAATCGTCCCGGCCACCAGCGTCAGCCCCACCAGACATGCCACCCCACCACGCACGACACGATCCGACATCAGTTCTCCCCAGCCTCGCTGTTGTGGTTGCCGGGCAAGAGCACGCCCCATGCCGGCTTGATGCTCTGCGCCTCATCGGTTCCAGCCCGAAACGGCGGCCGCCGGCCCAGCAGTCCACCGCCCGGCAACTCTCGCAAGGGCCGCTTTCAACGCGCTTTCACCGCCCTTCGGGGCGATCACGGACGGCGGGTGAGTCGCCGAACTGCCCTTCGGGCAGATTTCGAGACGTTCGTCGCGGCTCGCTACGGCGCGCTGCTGGTTGGCCTGGCCGCGGATCACCGGTGAGGACCCGGCAGCGTATGTCCGGCGGGTCATGGTCAACGCCCGGACCGAGTGGTGGCGCCGCAAGAAGCACACGCGCCGTACAGCGCCGCCGTGTAGGAGCTACTGTCGCGGCCGTCGTCACGGTGATCGTCGCCGGCGTTGGGTTCTTCGGGCACGATCGCTCGAACGGGACGGCGCCGGATCCTGTGTCCCCGACCACCACGAGTCGCTCCCCCAAGGCCCAGGCCCAGCCGCCCGAGGCCATCCAGGCTGCCCTGCTGCCCGACCGGCTGGGCAGTCTCGCGAAGGTCGCGGACCTGACAGTTCCAGCGCCGACCGGCGAGAATGTTTGGGAGGGATACGCCGCCACCCAGCCGGGCGACGAGGTACGGATCGCCTATCTGTGCAAGCGGACCAACGCCCCCGCCGAGGTGGATCCTTATGTACTACCTGGCCAACCCGTGTCCTCCACGTGACGGTTTCGCACCGATCCGGCAGCGAGGAGCTCTGGAGCGTCAACGCCATGGGCGCGATCTACCGCAAACCACCCAACTGAATGTCCCGCCTCGCGGCGAACCGACCACGATGATCAGGCGGTAGGTGGTGCGGCGTCGTACTCGTCGGCGGTGACGGGGTTGAGCCAGTGGACGACGTCGTGGTCGGAGTCGCCTTCGTTGATTGCGATGTGGACCATCAGCCGGTGGGGGGCGGCGCCGTGCCAGTGTTCCTCGCCGGCCTCGAAGAGGACGCGGTCGCCGGCGCGGATGATCTCGATCGGGCCGCCGCGACGCTGACAGAGGCCGACTCCTTCGGTGACGAAGACGGTCTGGCCCAGTGGATGGCGGTGCCAGTGGGTCCGTGCGCCGGGCATGAAATGGACGAGGTTCGCGGTGACGCGCGAGGGCGCCGGAGCCGCGGCGACGGCGTCGATGTAGACGTCGCCGGTGAACCAGTCGGCCGGACCTTTGACGGTGTCGATGGAAGTTCGGGTGATCTGCATCTGCTTCCTCAGTCGCTGTTCGACGGTACGTCGGCCGGAGCGGCCCAGGAGGCGAGCAACTGGAGCCGTTCGGACGAGGGGGATCCGGGTTCGGCGGTGTAGATGAGCAGCACCAGCCCGGGGTCGGCGGTGATCGCGAGCTCCTCGTAGACCAGTGTCAGTTCGCCGACGATCGGGTGGTGGAACCGCTTGGTCCCCGTCCCGTGCGTGCGGACATTGTGGTCCGCCCACAGGCGGCGGAAGACCTCGCTGCGGGTGGAGAGCTCTCCGACCAGGTCCTGCAGGCCGCGGTCGTGCGGGTCGCGGCCCGCCTCGGCCCGCATGATGCCGACACACATCTGGGCGAACAGTTCCCAGTCGGGATAGAACTCCCGGGACGCGGGATCGAGGAACTGGAAACGGGCCAGGTTCGGCATCCGGCCGCTGTCGCCGATCACCGGTGAGTAGAAGGCACGGCCCAAAGAGTTCGTGGCAACCAGGTTCTGGTGCGGGTCCCGGACGAACGCGACGCCGTCCTTGATCGCGTCCAGCGCCCATTGCAGGCTGAGTCGCGACGCGGGCTTTCCCGCCGTACGGCGTCGTGGGCGGCCCGAGGTCGGGATTCCGTCCGCGGCGCGGGCGAGGTCGAGAAGGTGGGCCCGCTCGGTGTCGTCCAGCTGGAGTGCTCGCGCGAGCGCCTCAAGTACGCCCGTGGAGGCGCCGGCGATCTGGCCTCGCTCGAGCCTCGCGTAGTACTCGACGCTGAGCCCGGCGATAGTTGCCACCTCGCTGCGCCGCAGGCCGGGGACGCGTCGGGGACCGGTGGTCGGCAGCCCTGCCTGGTCCGGTGTGATGCGGGCGCGGCGACTCGTGAGGAACTCGCGTACCTCCTGACGATTGTCCACGCCTCCGACAGTAACCCGCCGAAAGCCGGTGCGAAGCGACGAAGGGCGCCCTGCGAGTACACCTATCGACAGGGACTTCTTGCCCGGCCGACGGCGCAGTTCACTCCTAGAGTGAGTTTCAACGTCCGTTCTAGGAGGAGCGCACGATGCGCCAGGTAGTCATGCACGGCCCGGGGAACGTCCAGGTGGAGGACCGCGAGGACCCGAAGATCGTCGAACCGACCGACGCGATCATCCGGCTGGCTGCGACCTGCATCTGCGGTAGCGACCTGTGGCCCTATCGAGGTGCTGAGCCCGTCGATCACCAGGTCATGGGGCACGAGTACGTCGGTGTTGTCGAGGAGGTCGGCCCGGATGTGCGGACGGTCAAGGTCGGCGACTTCGTGGTCGGCTCGTTCTGGGCGTCGGACAACACCTGCGAGATCTGCCAGGCCGGGTACCAGGCCTACTGCGTGCACCGAGTGCTGATGGGCACCATCGGCACCCAGTCCGAGCTCGCCCGCATCCCGCTGGCCGACGGCACCCTCGTCGCCACCCCGGCGATGCCCGATCCGGACCTCATCCCCTCGCTGATGGCAGCCTCCGACGTACTCGGCACCGGCTGGTACGCCGCCGTCGCGGCCGAGGCCGGCCCGGGCAAGACTGTGGCGGTCGTCGGCGACGGCGCCGTCGGCCTGCTCGGAATCCTGGCGGCCCAGCAGCTCGGCGCCGAACGAATCATCGCCTTCAGCCGGCACACCGATCGCCAGGCCCTGGCCAAGGAGTTCGGCGCCACCGACATCGTCGAGGAGCGCGGGGACGAGGGCGTCGCCCGGGTCAAGGAACTCACCGGCGGGCTCGGCGCCCACTCGGTCATCGAGGCCGTCGGCACCCAGGAAGCCATGATGCAAGCGATCCGCTCCACCCGCCCGGGCGGACACGTCGGATTCGTCGGCGTCTCCCACGACGTCGCGATCCCTGGCGACGAACTGTTCATGGCCGGCATCCACCTCCACGGCGGCCCCGCACCGGTCCGTCAGTATCTGCCCGACCTGATCCAGCTCATTTGGGACCGCAAGATCAACCCCGGCAAGGTTTTCGACCTTGTCCTCCCCCTCGACCGCGCCGCCGAAGGCTACCGGGCCATGGACGAACGCACCGCCACCAAAGTCCTCCTCACCCTCTAGATGAAGACTCCCCAGGCGCAGGCCCGGCTGACCGCCGGGCTGGTCGCGACCGTGGTGTTCCTGACCGCGATCGCACCACTGGCCACCGACATGTACGTCCCGGCATTCCCGCAGGTCGCCGGGGAGCTGTCCACCACCGCGACGCAAGTCCAGCTGACGCTGACGACGTTCTTCGTCGCCATGGCGCTCGGGCAGCTGATCGGCGGCCCGGTCTCGGACCAACGCGGCCGGCGGACCCCGCTACTCGCAGCGCTGCTGGCCATGACCGCAGCCTCGATCGTCTGCGCGCTCGCACCCACCATCGCGGTGATGACGATCGCCCGGCTCGTCCAAGGTTTCGCCGGTGGCTGGGCGATGGTGATCGGACGGGCGATCATCGTCGACGTTGCCACCGGCAACCAGCTCGTCCGGGTCCTGAACGTCGTCGCCGCGGTCGGCGGGATCGCGCCCATCGTCGGCCCACTTCTCGGCGGGCTCATCCTGCAACTGTCCCACTGGCGAGTCTCGTTCTGGCTCGTCGCCGTACTCGGTCTCGCGATGACGCTCGCGACCCTGGTCGCCGTACCCGAATCGTTGCCGCCCGAGCGCCGGCACGCCGGCGGGCTACGCAGCTTCCGCACCGCCGGGCGCATCGTCCTGGCCAACCGCGAGTACGTCGGCTACCTCATGGTCACCGGCGCCGCCATGGGCGCGCTGTTCGCGTACGTCGCCACATCCGCGTTCGTGCTGCAGAGCATGAACGGCCTCTCGCCGATCGCCTACTCCATCGACTTCGCGGCCAACGCCCTCGGGATGACGCTCGCCGCACTGATCGCGGCCCGGCTCGCCGGCCGGGTCTCCACCCGCAAACTCATCCTGACCGGCCAGCTCGCCGCTCTGACCGCAGGCATCGCGATGCTGACCGGTGCCCTGTGGTTCGAAACCCCGTTGCTGCTCGCGCTCATCTGCTTCTTCGTCCTGATGACCGCCCAAGGCCTGATGATCCCGAACGGCGGCGCCCTCGCATCCGCCGCCGTACCGGAACACCCCGGCACCGGATCCGCCGTCCACGGATTCGTCCACTGGGTCACCGCCGGAACCATCGCACCGATCGCCGGACTCGGTGGCGAACACACCGCCGTACCGATGGCAGCCCTCATCACCACCGGCGCCGCCGTCTCGATGATCGGACTCCGGGTTTCGGCCACACCGAAACCCACAGAGCGAACCGCAGGGCAACCCACTGGTCAGTAGTCCGTTCGTCGGAGGGACCTGGAATCATGCGTTCCTATGGACTTACCGTTCATACGGCCGGAGCTTGCGACCACACCGATACCGATCGACTGGGATGCGGTGGAGTCCTGGCTCGGTCTTCACCTGCCTGCTGACTACAAGGCCCTGGCTACCGACCACGGGCCGCTGCTCATCGGTGAATGGCTTTGGCTGCAGACGCCATGTGCCAAGCCTGGCCGCTTCGACTACGGAGGATGGCTGAAGGAATCCCACAAGCTGTGCCGGGCACGGTCGAAGGACGCTCCGCCACACACGCCGCCGCCGTTCCACCCCAAGCGAGGTGGACTACTCGCCTGGGGAGAGACCCGTTCAGCCAGCTACCTATTCTGGGACACAGCAGCATCCGCCGACCCCGACCAATGGCCGGTGGTCGTCATGGACAGCGACGCCGTCAACAACAGGCTCAACCCCTGGCACAACTACCACATGCCACTCTCAGAACTGATCTCCGCCACAGTAAGCACCGGCGTCCCCCTGCCCAGCAACCAACTACTCGGCCCGCTGCCACCCACCGCGCGGCGCACCTCGTATCTGGTCGACGCCGGCCCATGGACCCCGCCGCCCCCGGCACGGCGTGCGGCCACCCCGAAGAAGGCCCGGCTCACCGCGCTCAAGCAAGGCACTGGCCTGGCCACGCTCCGGCAACTCGTCGCACCACCGGCCACGCCGTACCTGGGAAACGGCAGCTGGGACCAGCTCTTCGACGAGTTCGGCACCCGGCTCCCCACCGACTACATCGAGCTGATGGACACCTACGGGGCCGGTTGCTGGTCGGAGTGGCTCAACTTCGTCACCCCGCTGCGCACCAACGGCCGCGGATTCGCCTACCACGCCAAGGAGATACTTGACGGCTACGCCGATCTGCGGGCGGAGTATCCGGAATTCCAGCCACTTGCGGTCTGGCCGGAGCCCGGTGGATTCCTGCCGTTCGCCAACACGGTCGAGGGCGACGTCCTGGGCTGGCTCACGCAAGGATCGCCGGACGAGTGGCCACTGATCGTCTACCCGCGCCACGCCAGACAGGGCCCGCCATTGCAGGGCACTCTCGTCGACACGCTGCTCGCCTGGCTCCGCGGCCACCTGGACACCGCCGGATTCCCCGGCCGAGACGATGTGGCCGATCCGTTGGAGCGTGTCGGATTCGAGCCAGGCAACGATGAATCACCCTGGTGACGGCCATTCCCGGCGTGGCAACCGCTCCCGGCTGAACGACAGTGGAGATCGCGGCGGACAATGTCCGGACCACTCGCCAGCTTTGGAGGCGTCATTGGAGATTCGGCTGTTCGGCCCGGTCGAAGTGCAGGTCGGCCTTGAACGGCTGGAGATCGGCTCGGCCAAGCCACGGCTGGTCTTCGCGATCCTGGCGGCGACGCCGGGGACCTTGGTGCCGGTCGATGTTTTGATGGATCGGGTCTGGGGTCAGAATCCGCCAGGCCGGGCTACCGCAACGCTGTATCCGTATCTGAGCATGCTCCGTAAAGCGCTCGAGCCGGCGGGTATCGGGATCGTTCGTCGCTCCGGTGGCTATCTGTGCGAGGCTGCCGCGAACGACGTGGACGTGGTGAGGTTCCGTGAGCGGCTGCGGGTTGCGAAGTTGTCCCACCGGGACGCCGCGATCGGACTGTTGAGCGAAGCACTCGCGCTCTGGCGTGGACAGCCGCTGGCCGGTCTGTCCGGCAACTGGGTAGACGGCTTTCGAGCAGCCCTGGGTCAGGAACGACTCGCCGGCTGGCTGGGGCTGGCTCGGCACCGGGAACAGGCTGGAACTCTGGACCTGATCGCGGATGAACTGCTCGCGCTGACGGCAGACCACCCGTTGTCCGAGCCGCTCGCAGGCTACGTGCTGAGCGCACTCGCACTCGCCGGCCGGCGCGCCGAGGCCCTTGATCACTACGCCGCACTGCGGGAGCGGTTGGTGGACGAGCTCGGGACTGAGCCCGGCGCCGAACTCAGCGAACGGCACACCACCTTGCTGCGCCGCGCTCCGGCCCGGACCTCGGTGCAGACTCGCGAGGCCGCACCTGCCGTGCTGCGCCAGCTACCTGCGCTCGGACGATCCTTCGTCGGCCGGGATGAGCAGGTCGGACGGCTGGACGAGCTGGCCGACCTGGTAGGGACCGGCGACGAAGGGACAACGGTGGTCGCAGCGATCACCGGCACCGGCGGCATCGGGAAGACTACGTTGGCGGTGCACTGGGCTCACCGGGTCGCGGGACGATTTCCAGACGGGCAGCTCTACCTGAATCTCCGCGGCTTCGACCCAGTCGGGGCGCCCTTGGAGCCGAGCCAGGCTGTCGGTGATCTCCTTGCTGCGCTGGGAGCGTCTCCCCACGACATTCCGGCCGAGCTGCCTGCGCGGGCTGCCATGTTCCGTAGTCTCGTCGCCGGGCGCCGCCTGCTGATACTGCTCGACAACGCTCGCGATACCGAGCAGGTTCGCCCGATGTTGCCCGGCGCCGGTCATTGCATGGTGGTGGTCACCAGCCGCAACGCGCTCGCCGGTTTGGTCGCCGAGCGCGGCGCCGACGTGATCTGTCTCGGCCCGTTGACGGTCGCCGATGCACGGGCCCTCCTGCAAGCCCGGGTGAGCACGGACCGGCTCGCGGCGGAGCCATCAGCCGTCGCCGAGCTCCTCCGGCCGTGCGGCGGCTTGCCCTTGGCGCTCGCCGTAGTGGCCGCCCGGGCAGCCCTGCACCCTCGCCAGCCGCTGGGCGAGCTGGCAAGCCAGCTCGCGAGCATTCACCGACGCCTGGACGCCTTCGACACCGACGATCCACGAACGACGATCCGGGCCGTGTTCAACTCGTCGTACAACGCCCTCGAACCGGAGGCCCAGCGGACATTCTGCCTGCTCGGATTACATCCGGGCCCAGAGATATCCGCAACTGCGGCAGCGAGCCTCACCGGAAACGCCGACGTACACGTCGATCTCCGGCAGCTCGTGGCTGCTCACCTCGTCACAGTGGACCACGGCCGATACGGCATGCACGACCTTGTGCGTGCCTACGCTTGTGAGCTGTCGGAAGCCGACCCTGAACGCGCAACTGCCACGCAGCGGATGCTGGACCACTACCTGTGGAGTTCGTACGCCGGCGAGTTGCTGCAAAGTCCCCATCGGACGCCGCCGGTTGCGGTGCCGCCACCAGCTCAACCTGGGGTCAGGCCCGACACAGTGACCGATCTCGACGCGGCACAGGCCTGGTTCGGCACAGAGCGTCCGGTCCTGCTGAGGCTCATCCACCTCGCCGCCATGACCGGCCTCGACTCAGCAGCCATCCAGTTGAGCGAGATGTTCAGGACGTTTCTTCTCCAGCACAGGCTCTTCGACGACTGGATCACGATCGAACACTCGGCGCTTTCCGCGGCCGAACGGCTCTGCGACCGGGCAGCAGCGAGCACGGCTCTTCGAGCGCTCGGCCGTGCCTACGCAGGTCTAGGTCAGTACGCCGAGGCGACCAGCCACCTCGATGCGTCGCTCAAGATCGCTCGCGCCGATCGAGATCCGCTCGGTGAGGCCGACTGTCACCGGATGATGGCCTCACTGCACGATCAGCAGAACGACTATGCGACGGCCCGATGCCATGCTCGGCAAGCCCATGAGCTCTACGCACAACTCGGCAACAAGCCCGGCCAGGCTAGCGCGCTCAACGAGATCGGCTGGTTCAGTGCCCACCTCAACGACCATGTAGCTGCAACGTCAGCGTGCAAAGCAGCAATCGCGATCGCCACTGAGATCGGCAGCTACCGACGCGAGGCAGCAGCCTGGCACAGCCTCGGCTATGCCTACCGCCAGACCGGCAACCACCAGGCCGCCGTTGACTCCTACCGTCATGCAGTCTCGGCGGGGCAACTGGCATCGCGCGGGCCAGTGGCTGCATCGCGAGAGGCGGGTGACAAGCATTTCGTCGCCGAGGCCCTCACCGATCTCGGCGACGCGCTACGAGACAGCGGAGACCACATCGCCGCCCGTCAAGCGTGGTGCCAGGCACTCGACATCCTCGCAGACCTCGACAGTCCGGCCGCGGCACAGGCCCGTAAAGCCCTCACAGAGCGAACGGCCGTCCATCCCTAAGGTAGTCCAAGGCTCGGGATCCGGCCTGCGGATCGGAGGACCCGAAGCGCCTCGACAGTGACCCACGGATTGGGTTTCCTGCAGCGACCGGACCCCAGGTCACCCAGTCGTGACCGCTGACCCCTGGGGTGGTGCCTCTGACGTAGGAAGTGCCGGCCGTCGCAACGGTCATCCGCGAGCCCCAGCCGGGTGGCGGCGTACAGCGTCGCTCCGTGAACTGAGGCATGAACCCGGTGCCGGCCACCGACCAAGGGAATTGCGGCGCCGGCGTCGGAACGTTTGGCTCCAGCGCAGTCGCCCAGATCTTGGTCGCGCAAGAAACGGTCCCTCAGGCGGGCGTTCAGCAGCCGTCCGGCCATTGGCGCCAGGCGCGTGTCACCTGGCGGGTAGCCGATGTCGGCCAGCGAAAGCATCGACCAGTGCGCTCCTTGCCAATTGAAGTACGTTCCGCCTTTGCTTGTGGTCAGCCCTTCGCGCAGCGCGACGGCGCGTGGGGACTCACGCACTGCGTCCGCGAGTCGGCGCATGGACCGGCACTCGGCATCCTCGTCGAGGAGCTCACGGCGTACCTTCCACTCGACACACACGTCGTCGGCGGCGAGCAACTCGTCGATCACGCTCGGCATCTCCCGATGCGTGCCCCATGAGTGATCTCTTGACAACGCCCCTCATCAAGTGCGCGCTGCTCGTCGAGCCGGTCGCGCGTGGTCACGACGGCGACGACAGCCGTCACGACGACCGCGGTCATTGCGACGGTCAACCAGCCGAGCCGATAGTTCAGGCCGGCTTCGTGGCCGGCCACGGCGATCGTGACCGCAACCATTGTCGCCGTACCGATCTGTGCAGCGGTATTGAGAAGACCTGCAGCGCTGCCCTGGTGTTTGTCCGGCACCGCGGTACCAAGGCCGTAGGCGGCAACAGCTCCCATGCCATTGCCCAGTCCGGCCAGCACCAGACCAGCAAACAATGCGACTGCCGACAGCCCAGCACCGGCGACGACCGCGCCCGCGATGATCAACAGCAGCGCGCAGACCAGTTTGGTGCGCAGACTCACCGTGGACGGCAGACGGCCCGCGGACCACGCCGCCACCACGACAGCGATGCTGAACGGCAGGATCCCCAGTCCGGCCGCCGCCGGACTGAACCCTTGGGTCTCCTGGAGGAAAAAGGTGCCGACGACAACAAACGCGCTCGTCGTCGCTGTCATGCCGAACGAACCAGCGAGGCCTCCGACGAACGGCGGCCGCCACAACCCGGCCGGCACCAACGGCGAGCTGGTACGACGTTCCCGCCGTACCAGCAGGAATGCCGCCAGCACGCCGGTCAGACCCAGCGCGGTCAGGACCGGCCACGGACTGTTCGACGCATTCGCGGCAGCCACGATCGCCGCGACGGCCACGATCTGCAACGTGATCGACTGCGGCGCGAAGGCAGCCTGCTGCTGTGTATCCGCCCGATCGCGTTCGACCACCCGCAGCACCGCCACCACGAGCACCGCGGTCACCACGAGATTCCCCCAGAAGATGGCACGCCAGCTCACCGCGGACGTGGTGACACCGCCGACGAGCAGCCCGGCCGCGCCTGCCAGTCCGCCACAGGCGTTCCAGGCGCTCAGGACACGCTGGCGGGCCGCGATGGTTTCGGCCGCCCGGGTCAGTAGGACCAGCGCGTTCGGTACCGAGACGGCAGCGGCCAGGCCCTGCACTCCTCGCCCGGCCACCAGCATGACCATCGTCGGGGCCACTGCCGCGATGACCGAGCCAAGCGCGAACAACACCAAGCCGGCCACCAGGATCCGCCTGTTGCCGAGACGATCGCCGAGCCGTGCGGCCAGCAGCAGCACACTGCTGAAGCCGACCGCGTACACCGGCACCAGAAGCCCTGCCTGAGCGGCGGATCCACCGACGTCGGCGAGCATCCGGGGCAGCGCGGACACCACCACGGTCACGCCCATCACGTCCACGAACTGGACGGTGCACAGGGTGATGAGCCGACTCCGTGGGTGCTCCATCTCTCCGACCATAGATAATGGTTTCAGATCTGTAAACCATTAGGCTGGTGTTCTAGACTCGGGCTGTGACGATCGAGCTGACCTGGGCGTGGCTGGAGGGCTACCCTTCGCTCGACTTCGCCAACACCGTGATCCGGCGCGGCTGGACCGAGCACGAACTGGTGACTTCGGTCGCCGACCTGGAGTCCTGGCTCGACGCCGCCGCCTTACCTGCCCCGCGCCCCGAGTCCGTCACCGAAGCCGACCTGCAGGCGTTCTTGCCCCTGCGCGACGCCGCCCTCCGCCTGCTCCGGGCCGCCGCCGGTCACGGCAGCAGGCAGCGCGCCGACGTCGAGACCCTCAACGAGCAACTGATCAGCTGCCCTGAGGTGCTGCTTCTGGGCGACGACCCGGGTACGGCGGTCTCGCGCAGCATCGGTTCCCCTCCACCCTTCACTGTGCTCCTGACCAAACTTGCGGCCGCAGTACGCGACGTACTGACCGATGATCGTCAAGACCTCGCCCTGTGCGACGCGCCAGGATGCGGCCAACTCTTCTTCCAGCGCCGTACCAACCAGGCCTGGTGCGGCCCCGCCTGCGGCAACCGCGCCCGCGTCGCCCGCCACCAGACAGGTCACAGGTAGCAGACGATGACCGAGATCGTGAACGGCAGGTCAGGTTGCCCGCCGGCCTGGCCGGTGGCGTACTGGCTGTTCACCACCAGGAGCCGGTCATCGATCAGACGCGCCGTACTGGGGTGCCGGAAGTCGGGGCGCTGGATGACCGAGCGGAGGGAGGCCGACGACAGGTCCGGTGCCAGAGCGAGGACTGCGACCTGGGCCCGAGGGCTCTGCGCTGACAGGCCGCCTTGGACGACGTACAGAGTTCCGTCGCGGAGCACTAGGCCGTCACCTCCGAACAAGGGCTCCGCATCGGTCTGCAGCTCGGTGATCGCCCTGGTGGAGATGTCGATCCGGTAGAGCCGCCCGGTCTGGCTGTTGACCGTGAGAAGGGTTTCGCGGGTGGCTGCGATGATGCCGTTGAAGTTGTGCCCGTCGCGGAGCTCGACACCTGTGCTCCTGAGGTCGAGCCAGGGCTCCATCCGCCAGCGGCCGTCGTGGAGTTCGATCCGGTAGACGACGTGGGCGAGTGAATCCGTCGCGTAGGCGGTTCCGTCCTGGGCGATCGTCAGATCGTTGACGAAACCGCCCGTCAGGCCTTGGAGGGTGACGAGCAGCCGGCGGCTGCTCAGGTCGTGGATCCACAGCTTGCCGGTGGGGCCGCCGCCGACGTACAGGCGGTCCTGCCGGTCGATTTCGAGGCCGGACGTGGTACTGCGGCCGGCGGCGCCGCCCGGTAGCCAGACGCTTGCCCGAGGCAAAGAGGGATTGCCCTCGAAGAGGGTGCCTTCCTGGGTACTGCCGACAAAGAACCTTCGGCGGCTCGGGTCGTAGGCGATTCCGCCGGGGAAGGCGCGATCGCCGGGGACGACATACTCGCTGGGCAGGCCGGCCGGTAGAGCCACCGCAGGCTGAAGGCCGGCTCCGGCCAGGAAGACCGCGGTGCACAACACTCTGATGAAACGCATAGGAGGGCCCTCCGTCAGATTGGGTAGCCCTACCCTCGCCGTCGGCTCCGCCGGGCTCCAGGCTCTGCTCGTTCCCCGGTCCGGCCGACCGTCGGTCCAGCAGAACCACCCTGCAGTGGGCAGGCCCAGGAATACTGGTGAACATGTCGCCTCATACCGACCTAGGTGAGTTCCTCCAGACCCGGCGGGCCAGACTCCGGCCCGAAGAGGTCGGGCTGGCGCCAGGATTCGGCGCACGGCGGGTGCCCGGCCTGCGTCGTGAGGAACTGGCCCAACTGGCCGGTATCAGTGTCGACTACTACGTTCGGCTCGAGCAAGGCCGGTCCAGCCGCGTCTCCGACACGGTCCTGGACGCTGTCGCAGGTGCCCTCCAGCTGACCGACGACGAGCGAGTCCATCTGCGCCGGCTGGCCAAACCGGCCAAGCCACGGCAGCGCAGGGCCAAGCCCCAGACTGTGCGGCCAGGACTACTCCAGCTTCTGAACGCAGTAGGCGACACCCCGGCTTTCATCTTCGGCCGCCGGATGGAGGTGCTGGCGTGGAACTCGCTGGCGTGCGCGCTGATCGCCGACTTCCCGGCGCTGCCGCCGATCCGGCGGAACCTGGCCCGCCTGATCCTGCTCGACGAGGACGCTCGCAGCCTGTACCCCAACCGCGAACACGTCACCGGTGACACCGTCGGCTACCTGCGCCTCGACGCGGGCCGCTACCCCGACGACCCCGAGCTCACCGCCTTGATCGGCGAGCTTTCCATGCACAGCGAGGAGTTCCGGCAGCACTGGGCCGCGCACACCGTGCGGCAGAAGAAGCACGGGTTCAAGCAGTTCAACCATCCGCTGGTCGGCGAGTTCGAGCTCGCCTACGAAACCCTGATGCTGCCGGACGACCCGGACCAGCTGCTCACCTTCTACACCGCGGAGCCGGGCAGCCGCGCCGAATCCAACCTGAAACTGCTGGCCAACTGGCGGCCGACCAAGACCAGCGAGGCTGCGAACTCGGCATATCCAGCCGAGCCCATCGACAACTTCAAGACTTGAACCGGCTGACAGCATCCCCCCCCCCCCTTCATCGCGGGTTGATCAGCAGGTCGGCTTCACGTCGGGCGGGAGCTCGGACCCTCGGGTCAATTTTGCTTGCGCACGCAAGTGAATTGATTTATTCTTAAATCATCTTGGCCGAGCGCTCGGCCACGGACCCGCCATCCCCCTGAAGGGCACATCATCATGACGCCGAGCAGACGCAAGGTTCTTACGTTCGCCGCACTCGCGGTTCCCACCGCGACGCTGTTTCCCGCCACCCGGACCGCGCGAGCCGCGTCGGGTGACCTACCCGACTACTTGGAGATCCCCTCGAGTTCGATGGGCCCTGCCCTCAACGCCGACGGCTATCACGTCGGTCAGATCAAAGGAAACCTTTACTGGGTTACGGATTCGTTCTACCAGTCGATGTTCCTGACCACCCGCACCGGCGTCGTGCTGGTGGATGCCCCGCCGACGATCGGCCACAACCTGCAGCGCGCCATCGACGAGGTCACGGAACGCAACGGGAGGCCGAACAAGGTCACCCATCTGGTCTACTCACACTTCCACGCCGATCACATCGGCGCTTCGGCCATTCTCGGTAAGGACGTTGTCCGGGTGGCGCACCGGGAGACGGCGCGGCTGCTCCGGGAGGCACGCGACCCGAACCGCCCGCTGCCGACGATCACCTTCGACAGCCACTACACGCTGCGGGTGGGTGGCGAGACGCTGCTGCTGAACCACCACGGCCCGAACCACACGCCGGACAACATCTTCATCTACGCACCGAACCAGGAAACCCTCATGCTGGTGGACGTCCTGTTCCCCGGCTGGGTGCCGTTCAAGGGCCTGGCCGTGTCCCACGAGATCCCGAACTGGGTGCGGATGCAGGAAGTGGCCCTGCGCTACCCGTGGCAGACGCTGGTCGGTGGCCACCTCGGCAGGCTGGGCACGCGCGCCGACGTGGGCCTCCAGCGCAGCTACGTGGACGATCTGCGGACCGGCGCCGAGGCCGCGATGGCGCGGGTGGACCCGACCCCGTACTTCGTCAAGTACGGCCCGATCGGCAACTCGTGGGCGATCTTCAAGGAGTACCTGGACGAGCTCACCCGCCAGATCGCGGACCCCGTGATCGCCAAGTACGCCGGCACACTCGCCGCGGTGGACGTCTTCACCTTCGACAACGCGTTCGCGATGCTGGAGTCGCTGCGGATCGACACCGGTCAGGTGGGAGCCATCCACCCCTAGCACTAGGCAGGTTCGTCCACCAGAGGCGACCGGCCGCAGCCGCCCATCCGGCCGCCGTACCCCGTACGGCGGCCGGGTGGATCGTCGGAGCGATCGCGGAGCGTGCCTGCGACACCGCCGAGGTTGAGCAGGATTCCGGCCCAGTCGTGGTCCACTCGACGAACCGCCGTGGGACGCGCCGTCGGGAGCTCACGAGGTGCGTCGCGCCGCGGTCTCGAACGGGACGAGGGCATCGTCGGGCAACAGCAAACCGTCGATGCGGGAACGGATCATCACCTTCTACCGGCATTTCCCGACGAACCGCTGAGCCGGGTCAAGAGCCCCCGAGATCGTCCGCCACGTTTCCGGACCCGGACCTGGAGGGCGAGCACACCATGAGCATCATTCGTCCCACCACTCCGCGAGTTCTGCTGCGATCTCGCGAGCCTGTTCAGCGCCCGCAGCGGTCGCGGGGTCAATGTACAGCGGGTCCAGCATGTCGGTCGGCCGGCTGTAGAAGCGGGTAGCGACGACGACTCGAACGCGATGACCGGCCCCGACCAGGATCGCCTCCTCGCGGGCGAGATCGGCGGACGGCGGCGGAGCTACGATCAGCACCCTGCCCGGGCTCGCAGCCTCGACGAGAAGGTCGGCATTGGTGTTCGTCCGGACTCCTCCGTCGACCCAGACGTCGCCGGCCACCACCACCGCCGGAGCGGCGCCAGGTGCCGCAGTCGAGCAGGCCACCGCGACCGCCAGCGGGATGCCGTCCTCGCCAGTCCACCTTCGCGCAACTCCCGTCTCGGCGCTCACGGCAACGACTCCGAGCGGGTTCGGCCACTTCCCGTCGGGCAGCGCAGGCCGCCACAGCGCATCAGCCTGATCGGCCTGCATCGGCGGCATCGCCGCAACGGCAGCCTCGGCAAGGCTCCGCGCAGCTTCGATGTCGTCGGCGCGCTGTTCGGCCAGACGTCGCGACAGCTCCTGGCGTCCCTGGCCGATGCCGGTGGCTTCGGCATGCCAAGCCGCCCGCTTCCGCATCCGATCCGGTACTTCGAGGACGGCGTCGGGCCGCATCGTCAGCCAGGCACCGACCACCGCTCCTGCCGAAGTCCCCAGCACCGTGCCGCAACCGGCCAGCGGAATACCCTCGGCTCGCAGTCCGTGCACCAGGGCCGCCATCCAGGACGCGCCGACCGGTCCTCCGCCACCCAGGACCAGTGCATTGAGGGACGTGACGGCGTACGGCGTTTCCTTCGACTCGAGCATGGCGACATGCTACGCGCAGTACTTGCGTGCGCGCGCAACTGTTGCCATCGGCGCGGCGCCGGAGCCATGGACCGCGACCGGCGCCCCGCAGGCCCGCTCGACCCGATATCTGAGGCAGCCAACGACGGCCACCCTGAGCAGTTGATCTAGAGTGACGCTCGTTCACACTGGAGCTTGCCTGCGCAAGCAGGTTCAACCTCTCGCGAGGAGCGGTCGATGTCGAAGAGCAGGGGATCGGACCAGGGACGGCCGGCTCCACGTCAGCGCGCCGGCAGCCGGGAGTCGGAGCTCGGGCGCGTGGTCGCGCGCCTGCATCAGGAGACTCCGGTGTGGCAGACGTTTCTCTCGGTCCACCGGCAGATCGTCGAGACCTTGGCGGATCAGATGAAGTCCGACCACCGGCTGCCGCTCGAGGCGTTCGACGTTCTGATTCATCTTGCCGACGTGCCGGAGCGGCGGCTGCGGCAGCGGGAGTTGACAGATCGCCTGCTGCTGAGCGACAGCGGAGTGTCCAGGCTCCTGGCGCGGATGGCCGAGGCCGGACTGCTGGAGCGCACAACTGCCGACGACGATCGACGCGGGGTGGCAGTGGCGATGACCGACAAGGGTGCTGAAACGCTCGTCGCCGCGACCGGATCACACCTTGATCTTGTCGCCCAACTGTTCACCGACAAGCTTTCCGCCACCGAGCTGATCGCATTGGAGCAGATTCTCGCCAAGCTGGACTCGAAACCAGCTGATACATCTCCGCAGCGGTGATGGTGTCGACGGATAGCGCGCCGAATCCCACGGCCCCTCGGTAAGTCACGAGCCGGCAAGATATATTTGCGTGCGCAAGCAGGCTCTCCGTGCCGGCGCTCTGCCAGGTCTTGCTTCAGATCGGGGTGTCCCCGCCGGCTCTGTGAGCTGTGGTCGAGGTGCGCTGGTTGCTTGATGAGCGCGACGCTGTAGGCCCGTCGCGAAGTCTTCACCTCATGGCCCTCTGGCACCCTGCGCGTAGATGTCGCGCAGGCCCTCGACATCTACGCTGGGTTACGGGCGGCACGGGACCGCGTGCGGGCCGGTCCACAGTGGTGCGGCGAACTCGTTGAGCTTGCCGGTGGACAGTTGCAGGCGGACCAGGCTCTCGGCGGCGAGGGTCGCCGCGGTGACACCGTCGACGACGCTCACTCCTAGCGCAGCTGACAGGTCGTGGCACAGGTCGGCCATGCCCGCGCAGCCCAGCACGATCGCATCGGAGCCGTCGCCCGCGAGCGCCTCCTTACAGGCGCTGAGGATGATCGCTCTGGCCTGTGGGTCAGTTTCGAGGTCGAGTACCGAGATCTCACACGCGTGGATGCCGAGGCAGCTCCGGGAGACGCCGTACTCGTCGGCCAGATCCAGAGCTTGCCCGACCGTCCTGGGCAGTGTGGTCACCACGCTGAAGCCGCGTCCGAGGTAGGCCGCGGTCCGCATGGCTGCCTCCGCGATGCCGACCACTGGTCCGCGCGCCAGTTCTCGTGCGGCCTTCAGGCCGGGGTCGCCGAAGCACGCGATGACGTAGCCGTCGCATCCCGCGGCCTCGCCGCTCGCGATCTCCTCGAGTACTCCCGGTACGGCGAGGGCAGCGTCGGTGTGGCTCTCGATGGCAGGCGGGCCTTTGCGGGGATTCGTCGCTTCGATGATGACGCCCTCACCGGCCACGGCGCGAGCGCACCTGCCGATCTTGGCGGTCATCGATGCGGTGCTGTTGGGGTTGATGATCTTGAGTCGCATGCGGGTCATGCGGCTGCTTGCGGTACGGCGGTCCGGCCCGAGCCGGCGACGTCGGCCCGTTTCGCCAGGACCGAGTAGGCCGCGAAGCCCACCCCGCAACCGATGAACCAGCTGTAGTCACTGATCCACAGGACCGCGTCGATCCAGCGCGGAACCAGCACCGAGGCGATCGAGACCAGCCCGGCGGCGAGGACCGCCTTGACCGCGCTGGGGTTGTAACCCTTCGAGTAGAAGTACTCGCCGTCCTCGTCCATCGTGAACATGTCGTCCACGACCAGTTTCTGTTGGCGGATCAGGTAGAAGTCAGCGATCAGGATGCCGAACAGCGGGCCGATCAGCGCACCGAGGATTCCCAAGGTGTAGTGGATCGCGGTGTCGTTGTTGTACCAGTTCCAGGGCGTGAGGAGCACCGAGCCGACCGCCGCGATCATGCCGCCCATCCGCCAGCTGATGCGCTGCGGGCTCACATTGGAGAAGTCGAAGGCCGGCGAGATGAAGTTCGCCACGATGTTGATCCCGACGGTCGCGGTGACGAAGGTGGCCGCTCCGAGCAGGATGGCGAAGGTACTGTCGATGCGCTGGACGGTCTCGATCGGATCGGTGATCAGCTCGCCGTAGACCGGGACGGTGGCGGCCGCGGTGACCACTGTCAGCAGAGAGAAGAAAATGAAGTTGAGCGGCAGCCCCCAGAAGTTGCCCTTCTTCACCGCCGCGAAGCTCTTGCCGTAGCGGGAGAAGTCGCCGAAGTTCAGCATCGGTCCGGAGAAGTAGGACACCACCAGCGCGATCGCGCTCAGCATCGTGCCGACCGTGGCCCAGCCCGACAACTGGTGGTCCGCCAGGTTGAGGTCGATGTGGAAGTCCGCCTTGAAGAGCAGGTAGCCGCACAGCAGCATCATCGTGACGTAGACAGCCGGGCCCGCGAGGTCGATGAACTTGCGGATCGACTCCATGCCCCGCCAGAACAGCGCGGCCTGCGCCACCCAGAGAATGACGAAGCCGGCATAGCCGAGGACGGACAGCCCGAGGAATCCGTGCTGCGTGACGTCGGCCCACGGGGCCAGGCCCGGCCACAGTTCGAGGAACACGAGGGTCAGCGCAGCAGCCGCCAGGAACGTCTGTACGCCGTACCAGGCGACCGCGATCAGCCCGCGGATGATGGCCGCGATGTTGGCCCCCCGAACCCCGAACGAGACCCGGCTGATCACGGGATAGGGCACGCCGGCGAGCTGACTCGGTTTGGCCACCAGGTTGCAGAAGAACTGCACGATGCAGATACCGGCGATCAGGCAGACGAACACCTGCCAACTGGTCAGGCCGAGCGCGAACAGGCTGCCCGCGGTCAGATAGCCACCCACGCTGTGTACGTCGGACATCCAGAACGCGAAGATGTTGTACGCACTCCACGACTGCTTCCGCAGAGGTGCCAGATCCTCGTTCGTGAGCCGAGGGTCGTAACTGGTCCCGGGGTCGATCTGGGTCACGCTGTCGGTCATGACACGACGCTAAGGAGAACTCGTTTCGTCGGCGGACACCGCCGGTGAACCCAGGATTTCCGCTCAAATATACGCGGCGCGCACGGTCACACCGGATCGACGAAGCACTCGGGGTCGTCGGCGAACCGGCTGATGACGGTCCGCAGGCGTGCGTAGTGCCCGTCGGCCTCGGCGATCAGCGCGTCTGCGTCCCGAGCCTGGAACGCCTCGATCATCCGCTCATGGTCGGCGTGCAGCGCGGCCCGGTCGGTGGCGGGCACGCGCGACATCGGCCGGGCGGGTTCGGTGATGTTCCAGGCGGACTCGTACATCTTGACCAGGCGCTGCATCCCCGACGGCGCGATCAAGGCGAGATGGAACCTGCGCGCCGCCGCGTCGTACCCGCGGTCGTCGCCCCGCTCGATGGCATCACCGAGCTCCCTGTACGCCGCCCGGACTTCCTGCTCGTGCTCCGGATCGACCCGGCCGACCGCCGCACGAAGCGCAGCCGCCTCGAGCGCCTGGCGAACGTCGTACAGCTCTGTGAACTCACTGAAGATCAACTTGGCGACGCTGTACCCGACATGCGGCCGATGCTCGACGAGCCCTTCGGCAAGCAGGGTTCTGAGCGCCTCCCGGACCGGGATCGGACTGACCCCGAAGAACGCCGCAACCTCGTCGATCGGAATCGGCGTCCCGGGTTGCTGGTCACCGGTCAGAATGGCCCGCCGCAAGTCGGCCTCCAGCGACGGCGTCCGGCCGGCACCCACCGTCCTTACCAACCGAGAGGCGAAAGCCGACCGACGACGCATCTCCCAACGATAGACGGGTCAGCCTTTGTGTCGGTACAGACTTCGGATGCGAGGGTGGAGGGGTGGTGTAGACGTGGGTGAGCCGTGAGAATCAGGCCGTGATCAGGATCCACTTCACCGCGGCGGACGTCGGGCGGGTGACCTTCCTTCCCGAACCCGAGCCGCTTCGGCAGGCGGCGCTGGCCGCTCGCGCGCTCGGGCATGGTCAGACATCCGCCACGGCTCGGCGGTGGCGGCGGGTGGCGGCGAGCCGGGTCCGCCCGGCGATGGGGCCGCTGTTCAAGCTGATCTCGCCGGCCGGGCAGTTTCCGGGCTTCCTCACACCGCAGGTGGACAGAGCCGGGCTGGAACCAGCGATCGAGTGTCTGCTGGAGGCCCCGGCAGACTTGATTCGGGCCGAGCTCGAACCGCATCTGCCGGCTGAGATTCATCCCTACATGCGAGCGCTGCTGCGTGGCCAGGCCGATGCGCGTCGAGCGCTGGGCGGCGCCGTACGCGAGTTCCACCGGCTCGTACTCGGACCGTCCGCGATCGACCTGGGGCGCACTCACGCGGCCGATCTGGCCATCCGCTCGCGGACGGTCCTCACCTCCGGTAGCGAGGAACTTCTTGCGACTCTGCACCCGACGGTCGCCTGGCAGGACGACTGCCTCAGTTTCCCGATGCCGTTCGAGTACGACGTGAAGTTGGCCGGCCGGGGCCTGAGGCTCTGTCCGTCACCTTTCGTCTCGGAGTGCCTGATCTTCGACGAGCCCGGAGTGGTGCCGCTGCTCGTCTACCCAGCTGTCGCCCTGCCCGCGGTGGATTCGGACGAGCGGGATGCGGCCGATGCCCTGGCCGAACTCCTTGGACGCACCCGCGCTGCTGTCCTGCGAACCCTCGCCACCCCCGCCGGCACCAGCCAGTTGGCCCGCCGGCTCAACATCTCCACCGCATCTGCCTCCGAGCATGCCCGCGTTCTGCGCACCGCCGGTCTCCTGACCACCGACCGATCAGGGGGCACTGCCCACCACTCGCTCACCCCCATCGCTCTTCAGCTGCTCAGCATGGACTGCTAGTTCAGACCCGGTACGACGGACACGGTGTACGGCGGAGTCCCTGGAGCCTGGTCGAGCTGGCTGTTCACCCAGAGCAGGCGGCCGCGATCCCGCGCGATCGTCGTCGGGGTCGTTCCGGCAGCGCCCGGTGCCGAATCGGCGACGATCGTGGCCTTGGACCACGTGCTATCGAGCCGGGCCAGCCGGGTGACGTACCGGCCGTTGCCTGCGTTGTGGACGACGTACAGATGATGTCCCTCGAGCAGGTAACCGTCGCCGGAGAGAACCCCGTCAGCCTCGACCGGCCGCACCGCGCGCGATGCGATGTCCACTCGATAGGTGAGGTCCTGACCTTGTTCGCCGACGAGCAAGGTCCGGCCGTCGGGAGTGCTGACGATGCCGTTGAGGAAGTACGGCTTCGGGGAGATCTGGTCACGCGTGATCCACGGCTTGAGCTCACCCAGCCCGTGCCGGGTGATCGATGCTCGCCAGATCTGGTTGTGCGCCGAATCGGTGACGTAGACGGCGTCCTTGGTGAAGGCGAAGTCGTTCAGGAACGAGCCTTCGGCCGCCGGCCGTGACGCCAGCAGGCGGCCACGGGCGTCGTACATGAAGAGCCGCCCGGTGCTCGCGCCGGCGACGAGGATCCGGCCCCAGCGATCCACATGTACGCCGGTCGCCCGGGTGCGGCCGTCGGCCCCGCCGGGCAGGAACAGCTGGAGCCGGGCGCTCCGCACCGAGCCGCGGTAGACCGCGCCTGTCCCGACACTCGTGACGTAGATGGTGCCGTCGCGCGTGACCTCGATCCCCTCGGGCGTATCACCTGGTGTCTCCGACACGACGTACGTCGATGGGCGATGCGGCTCGTGCCAGGGCCGCGCGGCCGCCGTCGTCGAGGTGGTCAACGTGATCGCCAGGACTGCAACAACGATGAGTTTTCTCATCCGCCCAGCCTCCGTTCCCGCTCGGCGCCCCGCGACCGCTTTCGGCCCAGCCCGAAGGGATGATCGAGATTACGAGGCAGTGCAGGTGAACCCGCTCGGGGTCTGAGCGTCCCCGCCGGGTTTGGTTACCTGGAAGCCGAAGGTGGCGTTCGCACCGGGGGCCAGCTTGCCGTTGTAGGTCAGGTTGGTGGCCGTGATCGTGCCGGTGGTCCCGGACAGTGAGGCGTTCCAGGAACCGGCGATCGCATGCCCGGCCGGCAGCGTGAACGTCACCTGCCATCCGGTGATCGCCGACGTCCGGGTGTTGGTCACCGTTACCGGCTGGACGATGTACCCGCCGTCCCACCGGCTCTGCACGGTGGAGACGGCCGAGCAGCCGCCTCCCGGATCGCCACTGGTCGTCGTACCGGTGACCGTTCCCGAGGGCCCGGAGGTGCCGGCCGAGTTCGAGGCCGTGACCCGGTAACAGTACGGCGTGTTCGCCGCCAGCCCCGTGTTGGTGAAGGTCGCGGCGGCGGTGCTGCCGACCTGGCTGAAGGTGCTGCCCGCGGCGCAGGCACCGGCGGCGCGCTGCACCTGGTACTGGGTTGCCCCGGACGAGCCGGTCCACGACAGCGAGACCGAGTTCGACGTCGTACCGGTGATGGCGAGCCCACCGGGCGCGGCCGGGGCCGTACCGCCGGAGCCACAGCCGGTGTACACTGTCGCGCATCGCGAGGTCTCGGAGACTCCGTTGGGTCCGGTGAAGACCCGCTGGCCCCAGGTCGTCAGCTGCGCCGGGTTGAAGGCCACCGTCTGGTCGAGATATGGCTCGGTGTTGCCGCTGTACGACCAGGCCATCCAGCCGATCCCGCGGGTCTGGGCCTCGGCCATGATGGTGTCCTCGTCGACGTTCTGGCCCTGGTGCTCGTGGCCGAACTCGCCGACGATCAGCGGCAGGCCCGCCTGCGCGAACGCGTCGAAGTAGCTCTTGATCGTCGCCGCCGTTCCGTACACCTGGTACATGTGGACGGAGAAGAGCGTGTTGCGCTGGGTGTCGGCGTTCCAGACCGTTTGCGCGTTGTCGCGCATGGTGTTGCTCCAGTCCTGGCCCCAGTTCGGCGCGTCCACGACCAGTGTGTGCTCGAACCCCAGGGTGCGCATGCGCTGTACGGCGTTCGCCGTGGCGGTCGTCCACTGCCCCGGGTTGGTGTTGCCGATCGGCTCGTTGCCGATGTTGATCAGGACGTAAGCCTCCTGGCCGATCAGGACGTCGCGGATGCTGTTCCAGTAGGTGACGGCCTGATCCAGGGTGGCGGCGGCAGCCTCCTCGCCGTACCCGGTCGTGTCGTGCACCTCCAGCACACAGACCAGCCGATTCGCCTTGCACAGGCTGATGACGTTGGCGACGTCAGCGGCGGGGCTGGGACCCCAGCGCTGGCCGCTGCCGAGCACCACCCGGACGGTGTTGGCCCCCAGGCCGGCGATCTCGGCGTACGAATTGGTTTCGCCCTGGTACCAGATGTGCGGGTGGCTGGTGCCGCGCATCACGAACGGCGTGCCGTTGGCATCCAGGAGATTCCGGCCGCTGATCTTGAAGCCCGGCGCGGCCGCCGGCGCCGGCGCCTCGGGCTCGGCCAGGGCCGGGGACGAAGGGACGACAAGTAGCGACAGCAGGAGTACCGGGAGCGCTCCCATCCTCAGTAAAGCGAGTTTCATGATCGGTCCTTGAGGTTGCGGGCAGTCACGCCCGGGGCGGATACAACCGAGGGCCAAGGTGAAGGCCGGGAGCCAGTGACTCCTCGGGCAGGCCCGGAGCTCAGAGTGGCACTTACGCGCTTAAGTGACAAGACCTCGCGACAGCCTCACTACGACACACAGCAGCTGTCTGCTGATGCGTAAACGCTTAAGAAGCGCGGTGGTTGTACTTGACTTCGAGCTCGGTGCGGCGGGCGGTGACGTCGTCGTGATCGTCGCCGAAGACCATCAGGTGCAGCGTGGCCTGGTTGATCGTGTTGTCGGTACGGCGGGTGTCGTGGCCGCCGGTGACGATGAGCCCTCCGCGCTGCAGTGCGGGCCGCAGCTCGGCCAGCAGTGTGGCGATGGGTGCGGAGGTGGTGAGTTTCGTCGACTCCGACGGACGGTCCAGGGCGTCGGGGCGGATGGTGTGCAGCGCCAGCAGCGGGATGGACCCGCTGGTGATGCGGAAGTTGAGGTCGAGCATGACGAGTTTGCCGTCGTACGTCTGGGCGCAGTCGAGGCTGCACATGCCGCGGTAGCCGACGTCGGCGGCACGCTGGGCGATCGCCAGGCATTCGGTGAGCAGGTCGGCGGGCAGGGGGAAGACGAGCCCGAAGCGGCCGCCGGTGTAGACGCCCTCGGCGTCGATGCGCTGGTCGGTCACGGCGAGCAGGCGGGCCCGGCCGTCGGCGGCGACGTAGAGCTGGACTCCCCAGTTGCGGTGGATGCTGAGGTACTCCTCGACGACCACCTCGGTGAGGATGTCGGTGAACGCCGGCAGGATCACCGGCTCCCCGGCTCGGTGCAGGTAGACGTCGAGGCTGGCGCCGTGAGCGGCGTTGGTGGCGGCTTTGAGCACCCAGGACTTCTCGGCGGGGGTGGCTTCGGCGAGCTCGTCGATGGTGACGATCTGGCGGCGGGCCTGGAAGCGGGGGTCGACGAAGGTGCTGATGCTGGCTTTGTTGTTGAGGTAGCCGACGAGCTCGGCGCTTTTCACGGAGCGTTCGTCGGGGTACAAGGCCGTGGGCTGCGGGTATTCCATGGACATGAGCAGGCCGTCGCTGAGAGCTTCGGTGACGCGGACGGCGAACTCGGCCTCGGTGCGGAACTCGCGTGGATCGGTGCCGACGGGCAGGCCGCCGTCGCGGAGGGCGGCGAGGAGGTTGGGCTCAGTGCCGCCCGCGCTGGTGATGACCGGGGTGTCGGCGGCGATGGCCAGCGGGCGGGCGGACAGGACGTCGCGGGTGTTGCGATGCCTGCTCGACGGCACAGCCGGTTCCTGGGCGGGGCGAGCGCAGACGGCGATACCCGGGCCGTAGATGTCGGTAAGGGTGCGAGGGGCGGCCAGGATCGGCGTGAGCGCAAAGGCAGTAATGGGAGATCTCCCTTGTGAATTGGTGCTTGTAGCCGGTCCTGGCGTGGAATGGTGCGAAATGACCGGGAGCGGTGAAACGCGCCAGGATGAGGCGGCGTCCGCTCCGGGGTGAGACGCCCGCCGGAGTGAACCCGGGGCGGGCGTATACGCCAACTGTCTCACGTTTCGCGAAACCCGGTGCTGTCAGCGGGGTTTGGTGGCGCTGTCTACTGGCCGGCCAGCTTGGACACGACGGGCGCGAGGGTGTCGGCGAAGTCGGCACCGATGACGAAATAGGAGAAGCCGATCTCCTCGCGGCGGCGCTGGATCTCGTCGGCTGCTGCCTCGGGATCACTCGGCAGGATGACGAGCGAGTCAACCGCGCGGAGTGCTGCGGTGTCGAGGTCGGGCGGTGCCATGAACGGAGCGACCCGGTCACCGACTGCGGCGACGTGCTGGCCGAGTTCGAGGGCGCGGTCTCCCGGGAAGTTGCGTACCCGGTTCGTCGTTTCGGCCCGATCATCGTCGGTCGGCAGTACGAAAGTGACCGCATCGGCGACTTCGAGCGCCAACTCTTGCGACTTCGGCCCGCTCACCGCCATGACTACCGGCGTGTGCAGATCGGGACCGTCATACCTCCGCAGGGCGGCCACGGTCTCGCGCATCCTGGTACGACGCTCAGCCGGCGAGACGGCAGGCAGCCCCAGCTCGACCTCGATCCCGGGACGGCCGGCCCCGATCCCCATCTCGAAACGGCCGTCCGTGAGTACTGAAAGCGAGTGCGCCTCCCACGCCGTACTCCAGGGCTCGCGCAGCGCGGCAGCATAGACCCACGAACCGATCCGCAGGTCAGCGATCGCGGCCGCAGTCGCCAGCGTCGGGCCAAGTGCCGGCTGCCAAGTAGGCACGTCGGGCATCAGCAATGTCGAGTAGCCGTGGCCGGCGATCCGGCGCACCCGATCTCGCCATGCCGGCAGGTCGGTCGTGATCGGCGCGACGACCCCGAACCGGAAGGGGCGGGCAACTCGGCTGGTCCGGTCGTTCATCGTGGTTCTCCTGGCGCGAGGGACCGTGTTCGGTCCGGTTACCCAGTCCACGAACCCGCCCCCCGGAATTCGACAACCCCGCCGAAGAAGCCCGCCGATCAGGGTTTGGGCTTCTTCGGCCTTTTGGGTTTGTCGGTGGCTGGGCGGTCATTCTTGTCCGGCTTCGAGGACTCGAGGCCGTCTTGTTTGCCGGACCTGCTGGGCGGATTGGTGTTCTGGGTCTGCTTCGGCGACTGCGTAACGGTGGTGCGGTTCGAGGTGCTGGTGGGCGGTGGTTGGGGAAGGCTGGGCTTGGCTGCCGGTGTGGTGCGGGTCGATTCGGGTCGCAGCTCGTTTGTTGTGGGGAGCTTGGTGGTATCCGCATCGAGCAGAAGGCCGACGGTCAGGGCGAGTAGGAGGGTTAGAGCGGACCCTGCCGCGGCCAGTGCTTTGCGCGGTCGTCGTGGCGGGTGCGTCATGATGGTCGTCTTGCTCATCGGATCGGCAGGTGGCGTCGCACCTTGCGCTACCTGGGCTGCGGTTGGTCGCTGCGCGGGGTCCTTGGCGAGCATCCAGAACAGCAGCGCCTCCACTCCCCCGGCCAGCTCTGGGCGAAGGTCGCTGGGCGGAACCGGGGCGGTCTCGACGTGCTGGTACATGATCGACGCGGGCTCTTCACCCATGAAGGGAGGGTGACCGGTCACGAGCTGGTAGAGCACGCACCCGAGGGCGTACACGTCCGACGGACGGTCGGCCGGTTCACCCAGGGCGCGTTCTGGCGAGAGGTAGTGGCTGGTCCCGACGATCTGGCCGGTTGTGGTCAGAGTCGTCGTGGTGTCGTCGAGGAAGCGGACGATGCCGAAGTCAGCGACCTTCACCTGGCCGCTCTCGGTGAGCAGTAGGTTCGCAGGTTTGAGATCGCGGTGGATGATGCCTGCCGCATGAGCAGCTGCTACGCCGGCCGCGGCCTGTCGGATGATCTCGACGGCCTGCCCAGCATCGAGCGGTCCGTTGCGCCTGAGGTGCTCACTGACGGTGCAGCCTTCGACCAGCTCCATCGCGAGGAAGTACCCGTTTCGGTGCCGCCCGAAGTCGTAGCCGGCTACCACGTGGGCGTCCGAGATCATCGCTGCGGCGCGGGCTTCACGCTCGAACCGTTCGGCCGAGGCCAGGGTTTCCCGGACTGGCAGCAGGAACTTGATCGCCACCTCCCGACCGAGCACCCGGTCGGTGGCGCGGTAGACCTCGCCCATTCCCCCGCGCCCCAAGGGCTGCCCCAGCAGGTAGCGATCGGCAACCAGCACAGCGGCGTCGTCAGGGGTGCTCATCAGAGACCGGTACCCACCAACCGATGCCGCCACGCAGACCTGCCCGCCTGCTGTCCGGCCTGGCGATGGTTGCCCTTGGCATCGCTTTGAGCCGTCGCCGCGCCAGTATGGGAGCAGATCAGACCTGAGCGGCCGAGATGTCCTGGACCAGATCGCCGGTGGCGCCCTTGCTCAGGTGCCGGGCGATGTCCGCTTGCGCGATGATGCCGACCAGGTCGTGGCCGTCGATCACCGGCAGGCGGCGGACCTGGTGCTCGCTCATCGTGCGCAGGGCTTCCTCGACACTGTCGTCGGCACCGATCGTCACCGGCTTGCCCGCACCGAACTGCCCCGCGGTCGCACTGCCCGGCTCACCACCATCGGCAATGCACTTCACCACGATGTCGCGATCGGTCAGCATGCCCTTCAGCCGGTTGTCCTCGCCACAGATCGGCAGCGCCCCGACATCCAGGTCGCGCATCTTGCGCGCGGCCTCCACCAGGGTCTCGTTCTCACCGATGCATTCGGCGCCGGCCGTCATCAGATCACGTGCGCTCGTCATCAGGGCTTCCTTTCCGCTCTGCAGGTTCACGTCCTACAGATGCGGTTCCCTTGCCGGCCCAGCACATGCGGCGTATGAGGAAGTAACCGGCACGGCAAACCCTTCACAGCGGCTCCCAGTACACCGGGCCGACCCGGATCTGCGGTCTGCCCCGCAGCGGGCCCGGGGCAGTGGGTTTCACTTTCGCCGCGATCGTACGAGCGCGGTCGTAGGCGGCCCGACGGATCGGGTCGCGCAAGGTGGCGTAGGCATCCAGAAGTTCTTGCAGGCGAACGTCGGCGTCGTGCCCGGCCGACGTGACCCTCGTATCCGGGTGGAGCTGACGGACCAAGCCACGGAAGGCACGATCGAGATCGTCGTCCGACGCCCCAGTACCTACCCCAAGAATCGTGTACGGGTCGGTCGGCGGCGCGGTCATGGCGGATCTCCTGAAAGGGCATTGCGAGTACGCATCGGTCGGTCGACCGCGGTGATGCCGCGGGTGTGACTGGTGGACAGCCGCGTTCACGGTGTCTGCCGGGGAGACACAGCCACCACGGCTGTGGCCGTGCCTCCCACGTGGTGGCAGCCGGCGCGTCAGGCGTCGATCTGTCGGTGGTCGCCCTCGGCGGCCGTGATCGCGATCTTGCGCGGCTTGGCCTGCTCGGCGATCGGGATCTTCAGTGTCAGTACGCCGGCCTCGTAGCCCGCCTCGATCCGGTCCGCATCCAGGGTGTCACCCAGGAACACCTGCCGGGAGAACACCCCCAGCGGACGCTCGGAGACCTGCATCTCGGCGCCTTCGGCCAGCTCCACCGGCCGCCGCTCGGCCTTCACTGTCAGTACATTGCGCTCGATGTCCAGGTCGATCGCGTCCGGGGAGATCCCGGGCAGGTCGAACGCGACGACGTACTGGTCGCCTTCACGGTAGGCGTCCATCGGCATCGCGGTCGGACGGGACCACGTACCCGGCGACTGGCTACCGAAGAACTGCTGGGCCAGCCGGTCGAACTCGCGGAACGGGTCGGTGCGTATCAACATCGTCCTGCACCTCCTCAGATACTCGTCTGTCGATGGTGTCAACACGCACTTCTGATATAACATGTCATCGAACCGATGACAAGAGTCTCGTGTCATCGAAGCGCTGACACGAGAGCCAGAAGGGACGGTGGCCAATGGCAGCCGCTGACACGATCCCCGGCACGCCGGGGGAACCCCAGGCCGCGTTCACCACCGTCGACCAAACGGTCCGGCAACTCACCGAGCAAGAGCCCGAAGCCGTCAGCTCAACGGACGTGCTCGCAGCACTGGCCGGCCTCCGGGCCGTGCAGGACCAGCTAGCCGTCTGGGAGCCGCTCCTGATCGGTGCCGCCCGCGACCGCGGCTCCAGCTGGGCCGCGATCGCCCCCGCCCTCGGTGTGGCCAGCCGGCAGGCCGCCGAGCGCCGCTACCTGCGGCTGAACTCCCATGCCACCGACCCCAAAGGGATGACCGGCGAACAACGCGTCCAGGCAGCCCGCGACCGCCGAGCTGGTGACCGCGCGGTCACCAGGTGGGCCCGGGACAACGCCGCCATGCTGCGCCGGCTCGCCGCACAGATCACCGCACTGGACAACCTCGCCCCCGATACCCGAGAAGCCGCCGACCGCCTCCTCCAAGCCCTCGGCGACAGCGACACGGCATCCCTGCTGACTCCCCTGGCCGAGGCCGGCGCCGGGCTCGGAGACAGCCACCCCAACCTCGCAGGACAGGTCACTGACATCACCTTGACCACCGACCAGCTGCGAACCGAACTCAGCAACAAGCCGCACTAGCCACGAACGCGTTGATCTTCTCAACGGTGACTCCGCAGGTCATCATGGTTTCGGTCCGTCGAACCGCTTCGACGAACATCGGCCGCCGCCCCAGACCGACCTCGTGGAGATGCCATGGACCCCAAAGACCTGAACTCACCCCTCCTACGCCGACGGTCGCTGCTGGCCGCAGGTGCCGCCGTACCGGTGTTAGCGGTGACGGCACCGCCCGCGACAGCGGCGACCCGGGTGGTCGTCGAACCGTCGATCGTGCAGCAGAAGATCCAGGGGTTCGGCGGTATGAACCATCCCGGCTGGATCCCTGACCTCACCGCCGAGCAGCGGGAGACCGCCTTCGGCAATGGCTCAGGACAGCTGGGCTTCACCGTCCTCCGTATCCCGGTCCCCGAGAACCGCGACGACTGGAGTCGCCAGGTCGCCACCGCCCGGCGCGCCACTGAGCTCGGAGCCAAGGTCATCGCCTCGCCGTGGAACCCGCCGGCGTCGATGGCCGAGACCTTCTCCGGGGGCAAGCGACTCCGCTACAACGCGTACGGCGCCTATGCCCAGCACCTGAACGACTTCGCCACTTTCATGCGCAACAACGGAACGACCCTGTACGGCGTCTCGGTGCAGAACGAGCCGGACTACGCGCACGACTGGACGGCATGGACGCCGGCCGAGATGGTCAGGTTCCTGCGGGAGAACGCCGGCGCGATCAACACCCGCGTGATCGCGCCCGAATCCTTCCAGTACCGCAAGACCGCCTCCGACCCCATCCTGCAGGATCCCGCGGCCCTGGCGAACGTGGACATCCTCGGCGCTCACCTCTACGGCACCCAGCCCGCCGATCTCCCCTACCCGCTCTTCCGCGAGAAGGGCGCCGGCAAGGAGCTGTGGATGACGGAGGTCTATCACCCGAACAGCACTGCCGACTCGGGCGATCTCTGGCCGCAGGCACTCGACGTGGGTGAGCACATGCACCGCGCGTTGGTGGACGGCCGGTTCCAGACGTACGTGTGGTGGTACATCCGCCGCTCCTACGGTCCGATGCGCGAGGACGGTCGGATCAGCAAACGCGGTGCCAACATGGCGCACTTCTCGAAGTGGGTCCGGCCCGGCTACCTCCGGATCACCGCGACCGCGAAACCCGAGGCGAACGTCTTCATCACCGCGTTCAAGAACGGATCCCGGATCGTCATCGTTGCCGTCAACAAGAACTCGTCGGCAGTGAACCAGCCGTTCACCCTCCGGGACACCACGGCCACGACGGTCTCGACCTGGGTGACCACCGCGAACCGGACGCTCTCCGCTGACCCGGCCATCACCATGACGAACGGCTCCTTCGACACCCAGTTGCCGCCGTACAGCATCAAGACCTTCGTCGCGGGTTAAAGCTGTCAGGTACGGCGGGCGGCCCACACGGTGCGCTCGGTGCGCATTGCCACGTCGTTGCGGAGCAGAATGCTGTGCGGGCCGTCGGTGTCGAGGAGTTGGTCGAACTCTGCGAGCTCCGCGGGCGAGAGTCTGTCGGCGACGCCCTTGCGGAAGCGTTGGAGGCCGCTGAGGGCGTAGCGGGCGATCGCTTCGTTGCGGGAACCGTCGATGTTCACCGTGAGGGTGCGCTTGCCCTCGACGGTGAAGCCGGCCGCGGTGAGTTTCGGGCCCCAGTCAGCGCCACGGTGGGGCATGTGTTCGGCTTGCAGGCGGTTGGCCTCGGCGTGCACCCGTTCTTCCAAGCTGGGCTGGTCGCTGCTGACGCCGTCGGGAAGGAACCGGGGGAAGCCGGCCAGTTCGACGACGGCGAACAGGCCACCGGGAGCGAGCAGGTCATGGACGGCGCGCAGTACCTGGTCGGGGTTGGCCATGTGGTGCATCGACGCCGACGCCCAGACCAGGTCCGGCGTACCGAGATCTGGCCAGGCCGCACCGTCCAGGTCGGCCTGCACCGTGTGCACGCGATCGTCGACGCCGCGGTCGCAGGCCTTTGACCGCAGGCGTTGCAGATGTTCGACGGACGCGTCGACGGCGGTGACGTGCGCGTCGGGAAACCGGTCCAGCAGGGCGAAGGTCCCCGCTCCGGTGCCGGAGCCCAGGTCGACGATCTGGCCCGGGACCGCGCTCAGCGGGAGCCACTCGGCGATGGAAGCCGTGTGCTCGGTGAGGATCTCGGCATCCAGGTCGAGGATGTCGGCGTGGTGGCCATCGGCAGGGCTGTGGTCGTGGGCTGGTGACATGTCTTCACCGTAGGTCGCCTATGCGCATCTGGCATAGGATCATGCAAGTTACGCAAGGCAATCCCATGATTTCCTGCCGCTTGCGCAAGAATCCACCGTCATTCCGCGGCAGACTCGAGACCTCCGCTGCGATGGCCGCGGCCGGCGTCGCGGTCGAAGATCCCCATGATCTCGCACGGGCCACCTTCGGTACCGATGGCGTGCGGCATCATCGTGGGGAACTCGGCGGCCTGGTTGGTCTCGAGCCGGAAGCGGTGGTGGCCGAGCATCAGAATCGCCGTGCCGGACAGGACGACGAGCCATTCGCGTCCCGGGTGGGCCCGCATCCGGGCCGGATTGTCGGGCGGCGGTTCGGTGATGCGCTGACGTACGACGCTCATACCGGGGTCGGCCTTGACGGTCCAGCGCAGTTGCCCGTGCGCGTTGTCCACCGTGGGACTGCTGACCACGTCGTCGGCAGCTGTCTCGACGAGTTGGTCGAGCGTCGTATCGAGAGCGCGCGCCAAGGTGACGAGCTGGTCGAGCGCCAGGCGGCGCTGACCGTTCTCGATCCGGCTGAGCGAGGACTGGCTCAGGTTGGCGCGCCTGGCCAGCTCGTCGAGCGACCAGCCCTGCGCCACCCGCAGAGCGCGGATGCGTTTGCGTACGAGGCTGTCCAGATCACCAGATTCTTGCGTCATGAGCAACAGCCTATGCCCTATGAGCAACGCCGACCTACCGTCGTCTGCAGAGACTCCGCCCATTCGAGAGGAAACAATGACAAGGCAACTGCGGACCATCCTGATCGCTGTATCGGTCGCGCTGATGGCGGTGATCGCGTCGGTGACCGGACTGAACGTCGCGCAGGTCCACCTGGCGGTCGAGTTCGGCGCCTCCCAGAGCACGATCCTGTGGATCATCAACAGCTACACACTCACCCTGGCCGCGCTGCTGCTGCCACTCGGCGCCATCGCCGACAGGCTGGGCCGAAAGCCGATGCTGATCGCCGGTCTGGCCGTGTTCGGCGTCGCGAACCTCGTCGCGGGTATGGCGCCGACAGCAGAGGTGATGCTCGCCGCACGAGTAGCCGGCGGAGTCGGCGCGGCGATGATCATGCCGATCACCCTCGCAGTCATCACGTCGACCTTCCCCGAAGACCAGCGCAGTAAGGCGATCGGCGTCTGGACCGGTGTCGCCGGCGCCGGCGGCATACTGGGCATGTTCCTGTCCGCGCTGCTCGTCGACATCGCCGACTGGCGCTGGCTGTTCGCACTGCCGGTGGCTCTGGTGGTGGTCGCCCTGGCCATGACGGTGACCTCGGTCCCCAACTCCCGCGAGCAGTCCGTCCACCGCTTCGACACCCTCGGTGCACTGATCTCCACGGTCGCCGTGATCAGCCTCATCTTCGTGTTGCAGGAAGCCCCGGAGCGCGGCTGGACGGACCCTGTCACCATGCTCAGCCTCCTTGTCGGCCTCCTCGCAGCTGTGGGCTTCGTGGCCTGGGAGCTGCGCCGGCGGGACGCCGCGTTGCTGGACGTGCGGTTGTTCCGGGAGGGCAGTCTCGCCGGAGGCTCAATCACCTTGCTGGTGGTCTTCGGCGTACAGGCCGGGATCTCTGTGGTCATGTTCCCGTTCTTCCAGGCTGTCCTCGGCTGGTCGGGTCTGCTGTCCACGGTCGCGATGATGCCGATGGCCGGCATCATGATGGTCTCCTCGGGCCTCGCTCCCCTGCTCGCCGCCCGGGTCGGCACCCGCTCGACGATGGCCACCGGTGTCGCGATCGCCGGTCTGGGGATGGCCGTGATGGCGCTGTTCGTCTCTGCCGACGGCGGATTCCTGTCGATCCTGCCCGGCATGCTTGCCATGGGCATCGGAATGGGTTTGTCGATGACACCGTCCACCGAGGCCATCACGGCTTCGCTGCCACGCGCGAAGCAAGGCGTCGCCTCGGCGCTGAACGACGTCACTCGCGAGTTCGGTACGGCGCTCGGTATCGCCCTGCTCGGTGCACTGGTGTCCGCCGGCTACAGCAGGGCTATCGATCAGCGGCTCGGCGGCATTCCGGAGGCCGCCGCGGAGACCGCCCGCGAAGGCATCGCCAACGCCACCGCGGTGGCACCCAGCACCGGCTCGCACGCCAGGGACCTGGTGCATGCCGCGCAGCAGTCCTTCGTCGACGGTTGGCAGCAGGCCATGTGGGCGGGCGTCGCCGTCCTGGGTGTGCTCTTCGTCTACATCGCCCTTCGCGGCCCGAAGAGCACACCCAGCTCCACCAGGCAGGAGCAGGTGCTCGCTGACCACCTGGACTGAGCGGCCGCCTGCATCCACTTTCGATGTGCGCCCGTATCGTTGCCCGATGTGAGTGACCCGGCGTCCCGCAGTCCCCGAACATCAGGTCTCGACCTGCACCTGGGTGCCGTCGAGGGCACCGGCCGCAACGTTCGCGCGGGCCTGATGGATGCCTTCCGGGATGCGATTCGGACCGGCCGGTTGGCCCCAGGGACGCCGCTGCCGCCGAGCCGGGTGCTGGCGGCCGACCTGGGGCTCGGCCGCAGCACAGTCGTCCGCGTGTACTCGGAGCTGATCAACGAGGGCTGGCTCACGGCGTTGCACGGCTCGGGTACCGAGGTCTCGCAGCGCTCGGCGGAGCTCGTAGGGCAACGAGCGCGGCCGCGGGTCCCCGCGGCCCGGCCGCGGCTCGTGCACGACCTGCGCCCTGGGTATCCCGACCTCTCGTCGTTCCCTCGGGACGAGTGGATTCGCGCGGTGAAGCGCACGGTGACCAACGCACCGTTCGAGGCGTTCGGCTACACCGATCCGCAGGGCCGGAGTGAACTGCGCGATGTCGTCGCCCGCTACCTCGCCCGGGCCAGGGGCTTACGGGCACACGCAGACAATGTCGTCGTCTGCAGCGGAGCCGCGGAGGGCCTGCGGCTCGCCGCCACGGTGCTCGCGAACGCGGGAGTCACCAAGGTGGCGATCGAGGAGTTCTGTCTGCACACCCAGCGCCCGGCGTTGCTGAAAGCCGGGATCGAACCCGTCCTGCTGCCGGTCGACGCCGGCGGCGCCGATGTGTCCGCCCTGGACGAGATCCCCGATCTGGGCGCGGTGCTGCTCACGCCGTCGCACCAGTTTCCACTGGGGGTGGCGCTGCAGTCCGACCGGCGGGCAGCGGTGGTGGACTGGGCCCGTCGGCGGGGCACGCTGATCATCGAGGACGACTACGACGGTGAGTTCCGGTACGACCGGTCCCCCGTCGGCGCCTTGCAGGTGCTGGACCACGATCGGGTGCTGTACCTGGGCACCGCGAGCAAATCGCTGGCTCCTGGGCTGCGTCTGGGCTGGCTCGTCGTACCGGATCGCTTGGTCGGTTCGATCGTCGCGGAGAAAGGGTGGGCGGAGGAATCCGTCGGATTCGTCAACCAGCTCGCGATGACCGACTTCATCGAGTCGGGGGCTTACGACCGGCACATCCGTACGACGCGCGCGCAGTACCGCCGCAGACTGCAGCAGCTGGTCGAGACGATCAGCCGGCACTGTCCCACGACACGCGTGACCGGGATGTCCGCCGGACTGCACGTCATCCTCGAACAACCCGGTCGAAGCGGAGCCGAACTCGTACGCCGTGCCGCCCGCGAACAGCTCGCGATCGAGCCCCTCGCGCTGTTCCGCAACCCTGGCTCCACCTCGGACCGGGACGGTGTGGCCGTGGGATTCGCTGCGCCCTCTGCCAGCGGCTGGTCAGGTGCGCTGGACGCCTTGGTGCGAGCCCTCCAGTAACTCGATTGGTTCCCGTTCGCGGATCGTAAATGGCCCCAGGTTCGGCGCTGGGAGCTGGCTAGCCTCGGCATCATGTTGACAGCCGGAAACCTGAAGACCGCAGCACAGAACGAACGTCTGTGGTCCGTTGCGACTGTGTTCGCGCGCCTTGCCTTGGCGGCAGGCTTCCTGTCCGCCGTTGCCGATCGGTTCGGCCTGTGGGGTCCGCCGGGTACGGGATCCGTTGGGTGGGGCAACTTTTCCGCGTACGTCGCTTACGCGCACACCCTCTCGCCGTACGTGCCGAACGCGCTCCACGACGCCGCCGCGTGGGTCGCAACCGCCGCGGAGTCGGTGCTGGGCTTGACGTTGCTGATGGGCATCCTCGTGCGCTGGTCTGCGTGGGCCGCTACCGGTTTGCTGATCGGATTCGCCGTGTCGATGGGGTTGTTCCTGGGATGGGAGGCACCGCTCAGCGCTTCGGTGTTCGCCGCCGCGTCCGCGGCCTTGCTGCTGGCCCTCGCGCCCGTGAACACGTTTGCCCTCAGCATCGATCAGATCCTCGACCGGACGCGCCACACTCGCAGCCTCGGTCGCCTGCTGGTCGTTGCCACGCTGGCAACCGCGACAGCCTGCGGGGCCGGCACTGCGAGCGTCCCTGTTGCAACCTCGACGGCCGCGCCGTCGCCGCCCGCCGTGAATGTTCTTCTCCAGCAGGCCTTACCCAACGTCCAAGGCACGTTCACGTCGCAGATCGTGGACTTCCCGCCGGGCGGAGCAGCACCGGCACATCGGCATGGGCGAGCTTTCGTGTACGCCTACGTCCTGCAAGGCTCGGTGCTGAGCAAGGTCGACGCCAGTCCCGCGACGACGTACCGCCAAGGCGAGAACTGGTTCGAAGATCCAGGTGCCCACCACGTCGTCGCTGCCAATGCCAGCAAGACCGAGCCGGCCAAGCTCCTGGTCGTCTACGTGTCCACAACCGGCGACTCGCTGCAGACCAACGATCCGCACTGATTGGTTCCTGTTCGGGAGCCTGAAGTGGATCCAGATCCGGCGGTCCGCGCGGGTTAGCTTTCACGTATGGGCTGGATACAGAGAGGTGCGCAATGAAGGCGATCGTGGTGTCGGATCAGGCCGCGGGTACGGCCGGGATGAAGCTGGTGGACCATCCGCAGCCGGAGGCGGCAGGAAACGACGTACTGGTTGAGGTTCATGCGTCGGGGTTCACCACCGGAGAACTGGACTGGGACCCGACGTGGACCGATCGTCTTGGTCGCGACCGGACGCCATCGGTTCCTGGGCACGAGGTCGCGGGTGTGGTCTGTGCTCTCGGCTACGGCACGAGAGGCTTGTCGGTGGGCCAGCGAGTGTTCGGACTCACGGACTGGACTCGTGACGGCACGCTGGCGGAGTACGTTGCGGTAGAGGCGCGCAACCTCGCTCCCTTGCCGGGTGACCTCGACTTCACGGTCGGCGCGAGTCTTCCGATCTCGGGTTTGACCGCGTGGCAGGGGTTGTTCGTGCACGGCCGCCTTCAGGTCGGGCAGAGCGTGCTGGTGCACGGCGCCGCAGGTGGCGTCGGCTCGATGGTGACCCAACTCGCCCGCGACGCCGGTGCGTATGTGATCGGCACCGGACGGGCCGGTGATCGGCAGACCGCGCTGGACCTCGGTGCGCACGAATTCGTCGATCCGGAGGCGGACTCGCTGGCCGACGTCGGTGGTGTCGACCTCGTGTTCGACATCTTCGGCGGGGAGATGCAGAAGCAGTCCGCGAGCCTCATCCGGGCAGGCGGAACGCTGGTGACCATCGCCGGCCCGCCCGAGGCACAGCCGGCCGATGGTCTGGCGATCGATTTCGTCGTCGAGGCCGACCGCCTCCAGCTCAGTCAGCTCGCCCAGCGAGTGCGGGAAGGACGACTGCGCACGGTCATCGGGAACGTCGCGTCCCTCGATGATGCAGTGGCCGCCTTCAACCCGACCGAGCGAGCCAAGGGCAAGACCATCATTCGCGTCCGTCCATAACACCCGGTCAGCTGAGTTCTGAGCGGGTCAGGCGGAGGAAGGCTTTGAGGCCGGCGATGACTTCCTGGTTGTCGGTCAGGCGAGTCAGGGAGTGTTCGAACTGACGGGCGTGGGAGTCGACCTTGGCGTGCAAGGCTCGGTCCCGGGCGACAGCGCTGGCTTCGGCGGTGGCCAGGCCTTGCTCCAGGTGTGAGAGGCGGAGGTCCTGATCGTTCGATGTGGCCTGCAAAGCCTTGAGGTCGGTCTTCAGGGTGTCCAGGCGGCGAAGGGTCTCGATCAGGTCGTCGCGAGGGTGCTTGACGTCTTGCAGCATGGCGGTCATCCGGTCGCGCAGATAGCTGAAATAGGCGCCGGCCGGGCGGAAGAACGTGCTGACCAGGTAGAGGCCGGCCAGGTAGTAGCCGATCGCGCCACCGGACAGATAGGTGATCAAGGCAACGAGTGCCGCGGACAACAGATGGGAGCCGACCGCGAACCAGCGCATCCGCGCGGCAATCCGTCGTGCCTCCGGCTCCCGCTCGGCCGGTACGTCGATGCCGCGGTCACGGCTCGTCCGGATCTCGTGAATCAGCGCCTGGGCCTGGAAGTAGAGGTTCCACGGCACAGTCAGCAGCAGAACCAGCCAGAGCAGACACAGAACGCCGAGGAACAGCAACAGGATCTGCTCGAGCGGTACGTCGGCGATCGCGACCAGCACGATGGCAACAATCGTGACGATCACAGCCCCGCAGAACACCCAGATCTTCGACATACCCTGCAGCCTGCCCAACTCCCCCACCCCCGGAATCGGTACAACTACTCAGCCAGGAGCTAGAAGATCTCGATGCTGGTGGGTGCAGTCGGCCAGGTCAGTGCGGCTGCGGTGGCGGCCAGGGCGCCGGGCGTGTGTTCGGTGACCCGGCCGGTGGCGGCGAACTCTGCCAACGAGCGGCCGCCGAGGTACGTGGCGGAGAGTTCGCTTACCGACAGGGACAGGTCAGGAGCGGCCTCGGTGCGTTCGCAGGTGGCGGTCTGGGAGTCACCGGTCAGGTGGAACCGGCCGTTGTTGTGCTCGATGAGGTCGTCGGTCACCTCGAGTACGACGTCCACGCCAGTGGCGTAGCGGCGTTGCGCGAGGGCGCGGCTGACGTCGGTGAGCCGGACCCACAGGGATTCGCCGAGCCGGCGGACCAGTGCGGCCGGGTTGCTCACCAGTTGCTGCAGCGGCTCGTCGACTGCGGCGTGGCCGTACTGAACTTTGCCTGCCAGATCCAGGGTCAGCACGTGATGCCACAGCGCGTGGTACGCCGTCGGGTCGGTCGCGACGAGCTCTTCCAGGACCACCTCGTTGGCCGCTCCTTCGGCTGCCCAGTTCATCTTCCCGCGCCACAGGGCGTAGCCGTCCAAGGCGCCCGTGGCATCGCGGTGGACCAGAATCTGCCGTGCTGTCGCGCCGCCACGATCTTCGGGCTTGTCCAGAAGCCGCTTCCGCCAGAGCAGCTCCGACCGGCCTGACACCCCGGGCCGGCTCACCTGTAAAGCCCGGAGCAACGGCGCAAGTTGGGCGGCCGCATCCTCCGCAGGCAGCTCCTCGATGCGGTCAGCGCCGCGCGGGACGGGATGCGGCATCACTCTGTGCAAGTTGATCTCGTACGAAACGTTCCGGGCGGCCGGGGCGTAACCGAACCGACCGTAGATTGCGGCTTCGCTTGCCCACAGCACCGCCAGCGCCTCCGGCGCTTCACGCAGTTGCCGGCTCATCAAGCGGGAAAGGATCCCCTGCCGCCGGTGGGTCGCACGAACGCCGACCCCGGTCACGTGCGCCGCCGGCACCACGGCACCTGGAATGGACAGATCCCGGCTCAGAGCCTTCGCCGTACCGACCAGCAGGTCGCCGTCCGTCGCAGCCAAGGCGCGCTCGGGCTCGAACAGCTCCCGATCCAGATCGGACGACGTACTGTCGAACATCATCGCCGCGGCGAACAGACCCCACAGCTGGTCGTGGTCGTCAGCTGTCGCTGCCCGCAGCACAATCTCTGAGCTTCCCATGACGGCATCGTCACATGCCCCACCGACAAGTTGCCCCCGATTTTCCGGATCAAGCGAAGTGGAGGAGGCCGCGGCGGGTCGCTTCGGCCACGGTGCCGGCCCGGTTGTTGCTGCCGAGTTTGCGGTAGATGCGGATCAGGTGCGTCTTGACGGTGGCCTCGCTGAGGTGGAGGTCGGCGGCGATCTCCCGGTTGCTGCGACCTTGCGCGAGGAGTCTGACAATCTGGAGCTCGCGGTCGGTCAGTGGCGTGGTGGGTGCCACCACCTCGCCGACCAGGAGCCCGACCGCGTCCTGCGCGATTCCCGCGCCGCCGTCGTACGTCGTCCGCAGCGCGCGGAAGAGGTCATCGGGCGGCCCGGCCTTCAGGACGTATCCACGGGCACCTGCGGCCAGCGCGAGCGCAACGTCGGTGCGGGTGCCATGGCTGGTCAGTACGACGACCTTCACCTGCGGTACGGCGAGCGCGATCCGGCGGGTCGCCTCGATACCGTCGATCGCGCTGTCCTGCAGCCGCAGGTCCATCAGCACCAGGTCGGGCTCGAGCACCTGGGCGAGCCGGACCGCCTCCTCACCGTCGCCGGTCTCCGCGATCACCTCGAAGCCGCGCTCGCCCTCGAGCAGGGCGCGCAGACCGGCACGAACCACCACGTGGTCGTCAACGAGCAGGACCTTCATCCGGTCACCGTTCCGATCGGCACCGAGGCGGTCAACGCCGTACCGCGTCCGGGAGTGCTGTCGAGCGTCACAGTCCCGCCGAGTCCCCGGAGGCGCTCGCGCAGCGACGGCAGGCCGAAGCCCCGGTCGGCAGCGGACGCTCGGTCGTCGACACCGTTGCCATTGTCAACTATTTGCAGGCTGACGGTCTCCCCCGTCCAGTCCAGCACCACCTCGACCCGATCCGCCTGAGCGTGATCCCGGACGTTGGCCAGCGCACCCTGCGCCGTCCGGAGGAGTGCGCTCTCCACCGAGGAGCTCAACTGCCTGGGCTCCCCCGTCGTAGTCAGCACAACCTCCGGACCGTACTCCCGTTCACGTCGGCACAACTCCGCCAACGCAACCTCCAGCCCACCGTCTTCCAGCTCAGCCGGAGTCAGGTCGGCGATCAACCGCCTGGCCTGTACGACGTTCTGTCCCAGCATCTCGGTGACTCCGCGGACCCGCTCCCGGGCGCGGGCAGGATCCGAACCCCACTCCCGATCCGCAGCCTGCAGTAGCATCCGGCTACCGGCCAACTCCTGGGTGATCGTGTCGTGGATCTCCCGAGCCAACCGGGCGCGCTCGGCGAGCATGCCGGCCTCGTGCTGCTGGTGGGACAGCTCCGCCCGGGTCTGTTCAAGCTCGTCGATCAGTTGCTGCCGCACCGCGGAGTCACGTTGCTGTCGGGCATACAGCGCAACGGTTGCCCACAACGCCGCGGCGGGCGGCAGGAACAGGTCGAAGCCCGCGGACCGCCGGAACAAGGTCAGACCGAGCAGACCAGTCATGATGCCGATGGCAACAAGTGCGACCGGCACGGGCAGTGACCGCAGCAAGAGGCAGGCCAACGGGATGACCAGCCAGCTGTACACCGCTGCGTAGGTCGCCGGCACCGTGGTGATCAGCAGCACCCACATCAGTGTCACTGCGGCGATCATCGGCAGCTGGCCGCGACCGAGTCGCTCCCCGGCCCAGACCGTCACTGCGTAGCCCGCCGACAGCAGCACGCTGAGACTCACGATCCAGACACACAGCCAGGAGCTCAGGCTCAGCAGCCGGCTGAACGAACCGATCACCAGCAGGAAGAACGCTGCGTGTACGGCGATCTCGAGGCGCGACACGGCGATCCGGGACACGGTGGCTCCTTCGGCTGGCGGCACCTTCGGCAGATGCCGCCGAGTGTATCCACCTGTCCCGAACCGGCCGGTTGTCAGCGGCCCGGGTGAAGTCCCAGCCACCCCGAACTGGGGGCGCCGGTCACCTCACCGAAGTACAGGCTGAACGTCTGGCGCCAGCGCTCGGCCTCGGCCCGGTCGGCCATAAAGGCCGGGAAGCCGTCGAGGTCGGCATTCGCGTAGGTCCAGATCGGGCGCAGGCCGGTGCCGGGGGCAACGTCCGTGCGCACGGACCAGCCGTTGGACGACGCCTGCTGACGTTCCTGACTGATCTGCCAGTTCAGGTACAGCTTCGCGGCCGCAGGATTCTTCGCCGCCGCGAAGATCGCCGCACGCTGGCCCCACGCCATGAACGGATCCTTGGCCGGCACCACCCAACGGGTCGCACCGGTCGCCCGGGGATTACCCGATCCGCCGACCCCGAGCGCCTTGCGGCCTTCTGCGACTGCGGTTCCCGGGGTGAAGCTGCCGCGCGCGAACGAGAGCTCCTGCTGCGCCAGCTGAGCAAGCCAGCCCCAGCCGTAGGCGTCGACGTACCGCTTGAACAGGAACAGGGTCGCGTCATCGTCGTTCGGGTAGGCCGAGGCGACCTGGCCGCGCCACCGTGGATCCGCGAGATCACGGGGCGACGCCGGCGCATTGCCGCCGACCCCGGCGACGTTGTAGATGTAGCTGAACGCGAAGACGTTGATGGCCGTCCAGGCACCGTCGCTGTCCTTGAAGCCGTCGTACACCTTGCCGAAGCCGGCCGGCTTGTACGGCAGCAGCCTCCCCTCCCGCTTCCAGCGCGGGAAGTTCTGCAGCGTCTGCAGCTGAACCACATCCGGTACGAGCGTTCCGGTCGCCAACTGGTTGTTCACCCGGACGTCGTGGAACTTGCTGTAGTCGACCACGATGGTCATGTCGATCTCGGGGAACCGTGCCTCGAAGGCAGCGACGGTCGCATCCGGCTGAAGCTGGCGATCACCACCCGCGTAGACCACCAACCGTCCCGATTCGGCGACCGCAGCACGGTAGAGCTCATCCAGGGACCGCGTCTCCTCGCGCGACGAACGCGCAGCGAGGGCCGGCGTACCAACCGCCAGCGCCGCACCAACGCCCGCACCCACTCCGAGCAGACTCCGACGGCTGAACCCACTGGTCACGGCAACATCCTCTCTTCGGCGACACAACGCGTTCATCGTGTCGCCGAAGAGCCTGCCGCCACATCGACCGACCGGCTCCCCCACTCCTCAGCCGGTTGAATCCACCGTCAACCGTTCGGTTGACGGGGGGATCCTGCCTACATGGCTGGTCTGGCCCGTCTTCCGGGGCTCCAGCGCCAGCCTGGCTGGCGCGCGGCTCGGCGGGCCCTGGAGGTTCGGTCGGGGAGTACGACGCGGTCGAGGCGTGGCAACGTCAGTAGGGCGTCGGCGGTCTCGTCGTCCGGGTTGCTCCTGATGTACCGCTGGAGGCCGACGCCGGCGACGCGGATCCGTGGCCCACGGGTCCCGTCCGGGTTACCGACGTACGCGATACCGGAGCTGTGCTCGAGCCAGCGGATGACGTCTTCGATCGAGCTGTCCTCTAACCCACCGTGAGGATCCGCCCACTGAACGCGAGCGATGCCGCGCAGGTCGTCGCGTTCCTGCGACATAGCGACCGCAGTAACCGTGACTGCTGGGTAGCTTGCAAGGCTCATCGACCTACACGTGCCTCCTGGTATACCAACCCTCGCATGGTGACACCTGGCCCGCCGACCCGGAAGGGCCAGCCCACCTATTGGACGCCTGGTCACCAGTCCAGCGTGATCCTGGGCAGACCGAGGCGGTCGCGTACCCAGGGGGCTCCGGGTGGGTACCGGATGACCTCCTTGACGAGGTCCTCGTGGCTGGGTTCGGAGAACCACTCGGGCTCCTCCGGCGCGCTCGACCAGTTGGCTGCCGACGAGCAGCGCACCACCGACGGGAGGCCGAGCTCGATGGTGTGGACGGCCAGCCTGATCCGCCGCAGCGCCGCCGCCTCGGGGAAGTCGTCGAGCCGCCGGGTCTCCCCTGGCCCGGATTCCAGGACGAATTCCTCGTGGTCGCCGACCGCGCGCAGGACGATGTCGCCTGCGGGCGCCAGTGCGGCCGCGGCCTGGGCCACGTCGTCGGTCAGCATCTTGAGGAAGATCGGTTCCAGCGGTCCTGAGCTGTCGCGCACCCCCTGGTAGATCCAGCGCGTGGTGCGTTCGTTGGGGGCGGCGGGGAAGGCTGCGGTGAAGCCGACGACACTGATGCGTACGGCGTTGATCCATCGCGTGTACTTGACCGGCGAGTACTTGATGAGCCAACGCCCGACTCTGGTCCACGGCCCGACCAGGAAGGCGATCGAGAGCATCGCAGCACCGACCAGGCTCGCGATCAGCGTCACTCCCACGATGGTCACCAGCGCGACGAGAAGCCCGGCCAGGAAGCTCGGCCAGCCCCATTGCTCTCGGGCGTGGTCCCACACGGGATCCATGACCAGGCTGCGGAAGCGCTCCACGAGTGCGGCCAGGTAGCCGGCGACCCCAGCGGTAGCGGCCGCTGCTGCGATGGCTACTGCGCGGCGCGCTAGCCCTGACCCGCGCAGGTCGTCGGCCGCCGTGACGAACCCCGCAAGGTGCTGCCCCCACTGCGCGACGACCATCAGGGACATCGACAGTGCGACGAGCGCGGCCGCGAGCGGCTGGATGGCAGCAGAGTCCGAGTTCCAGGTGATGTACCAGGTGGCCACACCGGCGACCGCGACCCGCAGCGTCCAGCTGATGACGACGAGCACGCGGCCGAACCTCGCCGTACCGCGGCGACGGTGGCCGGCCAGCGCCGGGAGCGGCCGCGTGGCCGGTGCGGCCGCCAGGGTGATGACGGCGACCGCCACGGCGATCACAGTGCAGAGGGTGACGCGGAGGTCCCTCGACTCGTCGGCGAACACCAGCGCGATGCTCGCCCCCGCGGCCGCCAGACCTGCGATCAGGCTGAAGAGGCTCAGGACTGCGGGAACCCGACGTGGCCGAAGACTCAAGATGTACCCCTCTGCGCGGATGACTCCGATGCAGCGTAGAGGGGTCAGCTGTTGATGTGGAACTTCTCTGACGTCACCAGCTCGGCCAGTTGCCGGGTCGTGAAGATCGGTTGCTTCAGGGGGGCATGCTCCGAGTGGTCGCTCTTCTTGACCTGGGCGAGGTAGACGATCGACCCGTTGTCGTGACGGTAGGCGGCCCACTGGTCGTAGCTGTCGTTGCCCTTGCTGGTGACCACGCCGACCTTCTTGCCGTCGACGTCCACGACGGCGCAGGTGCCCTTTCCACCCCAGAAGCTCTGTGCCAGCTTGCACGGGGTCGTTGCCCGCTTGCCGTCAGGGGTGAACGACTCCACCAGCAGCTGACCCACCCGGTCGTCCTTCTGCACCGGGATGTCGGCTCGGTACTGCCAGTAGTCCTGCTCCCCGTCATTGGAGGCGTACTGGCTCTGCGCCGACCGCATCGCTCGACCTTCCGGGTACTTCAGGTCCGGCGTACTGAACCCCGACGGTACCGACGAGCTCAGGTCGTCCATCAACGTCACGGCTCGTTCGGCGCGCGGACCCGCGGTCGCCGTACGGTCCGCCTGGCCCTCCGGCCACGGATCACCGGACTTCCGCGTCGTCGGCACCGCGGTGGACCCGGGCCGCGGCGTTGTGCCGCCCGCCACCATCGGATCCGTCGACCCGCCGCCGGCGGGGAAGTTCGCGATCAGGGTCGGACCGGCCGCGACAACAGCCACCAGCGGTACGACGGCCGCCCCGGCCCACGCCGCCCGGCGCCGCTTGCGCACCCGGCGGGCCCGGTCGAGCGCGGCCGCAGGATCCATCGACGGCGGCGGACTGCTGCGCACCATCACGTCGTGCAGTGCCTCGTTGAGATCCTCTTCGTTCATCGGACTCTCTCTCCTTCATCAAACGGCACAGTCAGTAGACCGCGCAGTGTCGTCAATCCACGCGCGGCCTGGCTCTTGACATTTCCTGGCGAGCAATCGAGCAGCGCGGCCGTCTGTTCGACGGACTGGTCCTCCCAGTACCGCAGGACCAGAACCGCGCGTTGCCTCGGCGGCACCTTCGCAAGTGCCTCCATCAGCACGAGCCGTTCGTCGGCGAGACCCGACGACGGCGCGGCCCGATCGGTCTCCGGAGAACCGACCGACTCGTACCGGAACCACCCCCGCCGGCGCTCGGACAGGAACGTCCGTACGAGCGTCTGCCGGGTGTAGCTGTCCATTGCCTCGTGCCGCTGGATCCGGCGCCAGGCCAGATAGATCTTCGTGAACGTCTGCTGGACCAGGTCTTCCGCGCGATGCCAGTCGCCGCACAGCAGGTACGCCGTACCACGCATGGAGTCGGACCGTGCCACGAAATACGCCTGGAACGCCGCGTCCTGATCACTCATGTCGCCTCCCCGTCCTTGCTACCGAGTTAGACACACCAACGGGGCCGAAGTTGGTTGCATCCCCCCGGAAATCAGTTCGGCGAGGCTAGTTTGGCGGCATCGGTCCCGCACCTGGAGCGCAAGGAGAGCTGTGAGCATCCCGATCGTCATCGACTGCGATCCCGGGCACGACGACGTCTTCGCCATCTGGCTCGCCGCCGCGAACCCGGCCATCGATCTGCGAGCCATCACCACCGTCGCCGGCAACGGCCGCATCGAGCACACCACCCACAACGCGCTGGTGGCGTGCACGGTCGCCGGCATTCACGACGTACCAGTAGCCCAGGGCGCCGCGGAGCCGCTGTACGGCGAGTTGCGGCCGGCCGAGTGGATCCACGGAGCCAACGCACTCGGGGGCCTCACCCTCCCGACGCCGACGGTGGAGCTCGACGAGCGCGACGCGCTGACGCTGATCGCCGATGTCCTCAACACTTCGGAAGAACCGGTCGTCCTGGTGCCCACGGGCCCGCTGACCAACATCGCGCACCTGGTGCAGCGTCATCCGGAGCTCCTGCCCAAGATCCAGCGGGTGATCTGGATGGGCGGCTCCACCGGTCGCGGGAACGTCACCGCCGAGGCCGAGTTCAACGCCTGGGCCGACCCCGAAGCCGCCGCGATCGTGCTGGGGTCCGGCCTGGACTTCACCATGGTCGGGCTCAACATCTCCCACCAAGCGCTGATCACCCGTGAGGTGCGCGCCCGGATCGCAGCACTGGGGAGCCCGATCGCCGCCTTCGGCGTCGAGCTGCTCGAGTTCTTCTGCTCGACCTACGCCTTCGAAGGAATGCCTGACGGTCCGCTGCACGACCCCATCACCGTGGCGCTGCTGATCGATCCCGCGGTCGCAACGACCATCCGCACGCGGGTGGACGTCGAATGCGACGACCCCCGGACACGAGGGGCGACCCGCGTCGACCGGTCAGGCTCTCCCCAGGGTCCCCAGAACGCGACGGTCGCCCTGGACCTCGACGCCAAGCGCTTCTGGTCCCTCATCGAAGACGCCCTGCAGAGGCTCGCCCTTCGCGGGCCGGCGGCGAGGTGGGACTGAACAGACCCCGCTCGGCGGCGGGGTCTGTCCAGCGGCTCTACCGGGCCGGTGCCGGGACGTAGCCGGTGGTGCGGGTGGTGAAGGTTCCCCGGCCTTGGGTTCGGCTGCGTAGTTGGGTTGCGTAGCCGAACAGCTCGGCCAGGGGCACGGTGGCGACGATCACCATCGTGCCCGGCCGCGCGGCCGAACCCGAGATCCGGCCGCGCCGTGCCGCCAGGTCACCGAGTACGCCGCCCATGGCATCCTCCGGCACGGTCGCCGTGACCTCGGCGACCGGCTCCAGGAGCACCATCGCACTGGCGCGCAGTGCTTCCCGGAGACCCAGCCGGCCTGCCGTCCGGAACGCCAACTCCGAGGAGTCCTTCGGATGGGTGGCTCCATCCGTCAGCGTGACCTGTACGCCGGTCACCGGGTGCCCGCCGAGGGGTCCCTCGGCCAGCGCATCCCGGCAGCCTGCCTCGACTGCGCGGACATACTCCTGCGGCACCCGTCCACCGACGACGACCGACCGGAACACGAACTCCTCCGTACTGTCGTCATCCAGCGGTACGACGTCGAGCGTGATCTGAGCGAACTGACCGGCACCGCCCTCCTGCTTGACGTGCCGGTACACCAGTCCGGACACACCGCGCGCGACTGTCTCGCGGTAGGTCACCTGCGGCCGGCCGACTCCGATCTCCAGCCCGTGAGCGCGGCGCACCTTCTCCACCGCGACCTCGAGATGCAGCTCGCCCATACCCGACAGCAGCGTCTGACCGGTCTCGGAATCGGTCCGGACCGTCAGCGAGGGGTCCTCCTCGATCAGCCGCGTCAGGGCCGACGCGAGCCGATCGGTGTCGGTGCTCTTGCGAGCCTCGACTGCCACCGAAACGACCGGGTCAGTCACGACCGGCGGTTCGAGAACCAACGGTGCTGCCGGCGCGCACAGCGTGGCGCCGCTGCGTGCGAACTTGGGCCCGACGACCGCGACGATGTCGCCGGCGACCGCCTGCTGGACCTCCGCGTGCTGGTCGGCCTGCACCCGCAGGATGCGACTGATCCGCTCCGTGCGTCCCGTGCCTGCATCCATCACCGTTTCTCCCTTCCGAATCGTTCCCGAGTACACCCGCAGGTACGTCAGCCGCCCAGTGGCGGTCGAGTTGACCTTGAACACGAGCGCCGCGAACGGCGCCTTCGGGTCGGCGATCCGCTCCTGCACGGCACCGTCCGACGTACCGCGCACCGGCGGCACCTCCGCCGGCGAAGGCAGATAGGCGACGACAGCGTCCAGCAACGGCTCAACCCCACGGTTTCGGTACGCCGATCCGCACAGCACCACCACGCCCGCTCTAGACCGGGTGAGGTCGCGCAGGGCGGCAGCCAGCGTCTCCGCCGAGACCGTCGACCGGGCAGCGAACTCATCCAGCGCAAGCGGATGCATTTCGGCAACAGCCTCCTCGAGCAACCGGCGTCGTCGTACCGCCTGTTCCACAAGGGCATCGGGCACCGGACACTCCACCAACCCGTCGTCCCAGACATACGCCCGCATCGTGATCAGGTCGATCACTCCGCTGAACTCCGCTTCTGTTCCGATCGGCAGCTGCACCACCAACGGGGTTACGTGCAACCGCTGCCGGATCGAATCCACCGCTGCGTCGAGGTCCGCGCCGGGCCGGTCCATCTTGTTGACGAACGCGATCCGCGGCACCCCGTGCCGGTCGGCCTGCCGCCAGACCGACTCGCTCTGCGGTTCGACTCCGGCGACGGCGTCGAACAGCGCGACCGCACCGTCGAGCACCCGCAGCGAGCGCTCGACCTCGTCGGAGAAGTCGACGTGGCCCGGGGTGTCGATCAGGTTGATCGAGTGCCCGTCCCAGTCGCAACTCACGGCGGCGGCGAAGATCGTGATGCCACGATCGCGTTCCTGCGGGTCGAAGTCGGTGACGGTCGTGCCGTCGTGGACCTCACCACGTTTGTGTGTGGTGCCGGTGAGGTACAGGATCCGTTCGGTGACGGTGGTCTTGCCCGCATCGACGTGGGCGAGAATGCCGACATTACGGAGGTTGTCGAGGGTGGTACGCATGGCCGACGGCCTTTCGGATGATCCGGAATCGGGCAGCGCAATTCGCGAACGAACCATCCGCGTCGTCGCTCCGTGGGGAGCAGACAGGACGGAATAGGTCAGTTCGTCGCGGACAGGTGCCGACCGCGCAGCCGGCACCTGACAACCGAAGACACCAGGATCACGTCGTACCGTGACCGGGGAGCGCCCACAGCGATGCGGTAACGCATGGCCGGGCTCCCCTCACTCGTCAGAACGCCTGCCGCGATCTCGCGGCAGCACGCAGTTCGGTCCCAGCGTAAGGCGACCGGCGATACCGGGCCACCGGATTTCGCTGCCCAGCGGCCGGACCTGAGCCTCGCGATCAGTCGCTGGTGGGGGTCAGCGTGGCGGCCGCGATGCTTCCGTCGATGAGGCCGGTGGCGACTGCCCCGAGTTGCAGGTGGTTGCGGCGGGCGTGAGCGCGCATCAGAGCGAAGGCGTCGTCGACGCTGATGCGGCTGCGTTCGGACAGGACGCCTTTGGCCTGCTCGATCAGGATGCGGCTGTTCAGGGCGGACTGCAGTTGCTCGGCCAGGACTTCGCCACGGCGCACGGTCCGTTCCTGGAGGAGGCCGACGGTGGCGATGTCACACAGTGCTTGACCTAGAGCCACGTCGGATCTGCTCAGGGTGACGCGGTCGGCGCAGAACAGGTTCAGCACACCGAGCACCTGGCCACGCAGCCGCAACGGGATCGCGTGGGTCGAGCGGAAACCGACTGCGATGGTCGCTGCGCGGAACTGCGGCCAGCGTTCCTCGACCTCGTCCAGGTCGATGTTCACCACTTGCTCGCCGGTGGAGTAGCAGTCCAGGCAGGGCCCCTCGTCGGCTTGCAGCACGAACAGCTCCAGGAGCTTCGCCTCTTCGCTGGTGGAGGCCATGACGTGGAGCACGCTGCGCTGGTCGGCCAGGATCAGGCCGGCCGCATCAGCCTGCAGGAGCTCGACGCTGCGCTCGCACAGAGTGTGCAGCAGGTCGATGACGTCGTAGTTGTCGACAAGGGTGTCGGCGAGTTCGATGAACACCTCCGCGAGGCGCTGCTCCCTGCTCATTTGCTGCCGCCTTTCCAGGCCGGAAGGACCCGCGTGCACGGGGTGAAGATGTTATTCATGATGATCGTCCTCGGGGTGGAAGGTCACTGTCCGGGCGACCACGTCCTGGCCGAGTTCGAGCAGCGGGCGTCCGTCGGCGTACGCGCGGGCCCGCAGCAGGAGCAGGGCCTCGTCCATACCGACCGATGCCTGCACAGAGATGATGCCGGTGGCCTGGTGGATGGCCCGGTGGCTGTCGACGGCATCGGACAGTTGTGATTGCAGCCCGTCAGGCGGTTGCTCGTGCTGCAGGTCGAGCAGGATCGTGGTCGCGGCAGCGGCGTAGTCGAGAGCTTCGGCCAGCTGCAGGCTGTCCAGCGGGCCGGTGGTGTCCCGATAGAGGTCGAGTACGCCGAGCCGGATGGCACCGATCTGGAGCGGGAACGCGAAGATGGCCGCGATACCGGCGGCGGCCGCGGCGGGGGCGAAGCCAGGCCAGCGCTGTCCGGCCCGGGCCAGGTCGTGTTCCAGCACCGGTCGCCGGTCGTGGAACGCGGTCAGGCACGGACCTTCCCCGAGGGTCTGCTGGAGGTTCTCCATCACCTCGGCCGGCCCGTCGGTCGCGGCCAGGGTGCCGCCGTGACCGGCTGCTGTCATCAGTGCCACCCCGGCACCGCTGACCGGCACCGATGTGGTCACCGAGGCGCACAGCCTGCGCCAGACGGTGTCCCCCTCGAGGCCGGGAGGATCGGGTTGGTCGATGGCCAGCACCTCGAGAAGGATCTGCCGTACTCGCAGCGATGCCATCGCCTCACAACCACCCTGAGCCGGTACTCGCGCGCCTGGAACGGCAGACCGTGACACGGCCTTGACGTCGCCACCTGACTGTATCGTCCGAGGTGGTCTATTCGCTCTCCCGCCCCGAGGTGAAACCAGATGAAGCGTTCATGGATCGGCGCCCTGCTGCTCGCGCTGTTGCCGCTCACGCCGGCAACAGCAGCACCGCCCAGCGCCGGCATCGCCGTACCGGCCGTGCAGGCAGCACCTGCCGGTGCCGAGGTCGTCGGTGTCACCAAGGTCGCGGACCGGCTGACGGATTTGTCGGTCCGCTCCCCCGCGCTGGGGAATCGCGTCGTGAAGGTTCGGCTGCTGACGCCGGACGGCTGGGACCCGGCGGATCGCCGGCAGCACTGGCCGACCTTCTGGTTGCTGGCCGGTTGCTGCGGGGACTACACCGCTTGGTCCGGCACCGACATCGCCAAGATCGACAACCTGCGCAAGGTGCTCGTCGTGATGCCCGAGGCCGGCTGGAACGGCTGGTACAGCAACTGGTGGAACCACGGCGCAGGTGGTGACCCGGCCTGGGAGACCTTCCACACCGTCGAGCTGCGGCGGCTGCTCGAGAAGAGCTGGGGCGCAAGCAGCAACCGCGTCGTGGCCGGACTGTCCATGGGCGGTCAAGGCGCACTCCTGTACGCCGCTCGCCACCCCGGCATGTTCCGCGCGGCAGCGGCGTACTCCGGCTCGGCGCACCCGCTGCTCAACACCGAATCGGTCAACCGGATCATGGGCTTCTTCGGCGGCCAGGGAGGTGACCCGCTCCGCGTGTGGGGCGACCCGGTGGCCCAACGGAACATCTGGGCAGCGCACGACCCCTACTACCTCGCACCCAGGCTGAAGTCACTGCCGATCTACCTCTCCTGCGGCGACGGCACCGCGGGCCCGCTCGACCCACCCGGCAAAACCGATGCCCTCGAGGCCGACTTCAACCGCCAGAACCACGCACTCGCCGCCGCCCTAACCCGTGCCGGAGCCAAGCACCTCACCACCAACTTCTACGGCCCCGGCACCCACGCCTGGGCCTACTGGCAACGCGAACTCCACGCCTCCCTCCCCCTCCTCCTCAAGGCCCTGAACATTCACTGACCCAGGCCCTGAACCCGTTGGCAGTGAGGTCTTGCCGGAAGGCGGCCGGGCGGTCTAGCCTCACATCCAATCATTAAGAAAGTTTCCTAACAGTTGTTCGATCTTTGGGAAAGCGCTTGCCGCTCCCGTCGAACCGGGTGCCCTGACCTCTGCCCAGAGATCCGCTCCCTCCCCCCGCCCTTCAGGAGGCCCTGCCATGTCGTCCACCACCTATCGAAGGCGTCGCCGGCTTGCCGCAGCCGGCGCAGCTGTGCTGATCTGCGGCTTGCTGACCACCGTGGTCGCGGCCGGTCAGATTCAAGCGGCCCCCGAGGCCTCCGCAGCGATTCCTGACCTGACCAGTGCGAACCGGCGCGCGCCCATCGCTGGTCTGCCGGACTGGAGCAAGGCGGGCTACCGAGGTGGCGCCCCGCTCCCCGGTGCCGCCGACATCAACCCGGACCAGAACTGCCAGATCACCGCCGCGGAGCTGGCTTCGCAGTACGGCGTCCGCGCGGATGGTAGTGATGCGACCACCGGGCTGCAGGCCGCGATCGACGCGATCCGGACGCAGTGCACTCCGTCGGCCGGGTACAACAAGCTCTCGCAGATCACCTTGCCGGAGGGACGGATCACCGTCACCCGGCAGCTCGGACTCGACGCCAGCTACTTGCTGATCAAGGGCGCCGGGCAGGGCCGAACCGTGCTGGTGTTCCGCCCCGACACCAACACCCGGTACGACAAGCTCACCGCCGACGGCAGTGACTGGGACGAGGACGGGATGACGCACGGCGCGTCCGGCAAGGGTGGCTGGGCATGGCCCGGCCGCGGACTGCTTCGGGTGCAGACCCGTGAGGTCTCGCCCAAGTACGCCGCCGACTACGCCTCGGCGCCGGCGAACCGGAAGGACATCTTCGAAGGCAGCATCAACCAGCACTGGGCCAGCGGCGTACCGCTCCGCGAGGCTTCGGCGACCGGCACGACCCAGATCAAGCTGGCGACCAACGCGAACATGGCGCTCTTCAAGGCCGGCAACTACCTCTGGGTCGGCGCGGCGAACTCGGCGAAGTTCTACCAGCAGCAGACCGTCACCGACACGTCGAAGTACATGAATCTGCACATGCGGCAGCAGATCTTCCAGATCGCCGCGGTCGACACGACCGGGCGGAACCTGACGATCGACAAACCCCTCGAGTACGACCTGCCGCTGAACTCCACCTCGGACGGCTCGGCGGCGATCGGTGGCACCGTCTACCCGAGCCGGGTGACGCCGCTCAAGCCGGTCCTCGGGGTCGGTATCGAGGATCTCACCATCACCCAGGACATGACCGGTATGCCGAAGCTGGCCGGCGGCACCTACAACCTGAACAAGGCCGATGCCGTCCACAACTACGGCAACATGGCGCCGGAGTACCAGATGCACGGGATCGTCCTGAAGTGGGCGATCAACACCTGGGTACGGCGGGTCGGTACCGAGATGACCGGTTCGCACCCGATCGTCACCGAGAGCGCGAAGAACATCCAGGTGCAGGAGTCACACCTGGACGGATCGTGGAACAAGGGCAAGGGCGGCAACGGCTACCTGCGCGGTTCCCGGGTGTGGGACTCGCTGTACGGCTACAACACCACGCGGGACCTCCGGCACTTCACCTTCCAGTGGTCCGCCTCGAACAATGTGGCCATCGGCAACGACTTCGACTCCGACCTGAACGTGCACGGCGGTTGGGAACGGCGCAACCTGTTCGAGAACAACACTGTCCGGATCCCGTTCGAGCACTCGTCGAAGAACTGCCAGAGCAACTGTGGTGACGAGGGCGGTGACATTCCGGACGATTCGACCTGGTGGCCGATCTGGTGGGCCGCGGGCCCGAAGGCGGTCAAGTGGTCGGGATCCAGCGGTCCGCAGAACGTCGTCTACAACAATGCGCTCAGCAAGCAGACCACCGAGAACGGCGCCTACCAGACCTACTACCCGGACCGGCAGCGTCTGTACCAGTTCGGCAGCAGCTCAGCCGATCCGACGAAGTTCCAGCACCTTGCACTGAACGGCGCGACCATCCCGGACTGGGCAAGCCGGGAGACGGCCGACTACACCGTGCCGAACGGCGGCGTCAACGCGTCTCGCACCGACACGTCGGGCTCGCTGTTCCTTCGCAACCCAGGCGGTGGCGGCGAGGACGACACGACCCCGCCCAGTACGCCGTCCGGCCTGCAGGTCACCTCTACCACGTCGAGCAGCGCGGCACTGGCCTGGAACGCATCCGTGGACAACGTCGGTGTGACCGGGTACGACGTACTGCGCAACGGCGCGGTGGTCGGAACCAGCACTGGCACCACGTACACCGATAGCGGGCTGACCGCGGCGACGTCGTACTCCTACACCGTCCGGGCCAAGGATGCCGTCGGCAACCAGTCAGGCGTGAGTAACGCAGTCACTGCCACCACCCAGCCCGGTGGTGGCGGTGGAACGGAGACGCTGCTGTCCCGCGGGAAGACGGCGACCGCGTCGTCGATCGAGGGTGCCGGCTTCGAAGCGGGGAAGGCAGTCGACGGCGACGCCGCAAGCCGCTGGGCATCGCGGGAAGGGACCGACCCCGAGTGGATCCAGGTCGACCTCGGCGCCGCCGCGAACCTGACCCGGGTGAAGCTGAACTGGGAAGCCGCGTACGGCAAGGCGTATCAGGTCCAGCTCTCGACAGACGGCACCACTTGGTCGACCGCCCACTCCACCACGACCGGCGACGGCGGCACCGACGAAATCGCGGTGACCGGGACTGCCCGGTACGTGCGGATCAACGGCACCGCGCGCGGAACGGCGTACGGGTACTCGCTGTTCGAGTTCGAGGTCTACGGGACGATCGGCGGCGGTGGTGACACCACCCCACCGAGCGTTCCGGGCGGGCTGCGCAGTACCGGTACGACGTCCTCGAGCGCGTCGCTGGCCTGGAACGCGGCGACCGACAACGTCGGCGTCACCGGCTATGTGATCTACCGGAACGGGCAGCCGGTGACCACTGTCACGGGTACCAGCCACACCGACAGCGGGCTGTCCGCGTCGACGACCTACTCGTACGTCGTCCGGGCGCGTGATGCCGCGGGCAACCAGTCGGGACCGAGTACCGCGATCAGCGTGACGACCTCGGGCGGTGGCGGCGGATCCGTGGTCGACGTTTCGACGGCGGCACAGTTGCAGGCGGCGCTGGCGAATGCACAAGCCGGTCAGACGATCCGGCTCGCGGCCGGCCAGTACCGCGGCTCGTTCCTCACACAGCGCGCTGGAACCTCCTCGGCACCGATCACCTTGACCGGCCCGTCGTCCGCCGTACTGATCAACGACGGACCGTCCGGAACTGCACCGTCGTGCCCGGCACCGACGTCCGGCTGGGACTCCGGATACGGGCTGTGGTTGTTCGGAGCGCCGTACTGGAAGCTGACCGGATTCACCGTGCAGGAATCGAAGAAGGGCATCGTGCTGGACAACTCTCATCACGTGACCATCGACGGTGTCTCGGTCCATCACACCGACGAAGAGTCCGTGCACTTCCGCCGCTCGTCGGCTGACGGCGTGATCAAGAACTCGACGATCACCGATGCGGGGCTGGTACAGAAGGGGTACGGCGAGGGCGTGTACATCGGCTCGGCCGGGTCCAACTGGGGTTGTCACGGCAACTCCGGCGGGGTGGACAAGTCCGACCGTGTGCAGGTGCTGGACAACCAGCTCGGCCCGAACATCGCCGCCGAGGCGATCGACGTGAAGGAGGGAACGACGGGCGGCGTCATCCGCGGCAACACCTTCAACGGCCGCGGCATCTCGGGCGAGAACTCGGCCGACTCGTGGGTCGACGTCAAGGGCTTCGACTACGTCATCGAGAACAACACCGGGACCTTCTCCTCCCCCGGCACGTTCGCGAACGGCTACGAGACGCACAACCCCTCCACCACCCCGTCGTTCCCGAACGGCTGCGGCAACGTCTGGCGCAACAACGCATCCAACCTCGGCAGCACCGGCAAGTACGCCATCTACATCTCGTCGGTGTCCAAGTGCAGCGCCGACCCCAACGTCGTCCACTCCTCCAACACCGTCCAGAACGCCCAAACAGGCCTGACCAACATCCCAGTCACTCCCTGACCTCGTCGGCCAGGTGCAGGCGCGCGGCCAGGAAGGCGAAACCCTCGGCCCCTGGCCCGCGTCGTCCTAGAATCCCTGGTTTATGGCGGCCACTCGTATTCGCAGAACACCGGAGGAGTCTCGGCGGGCGATTCTGCAAGCAGCCGAGGAGCTTCTCGTTGAGGGCGGGCTGGACGCCGTCAGCGTCCGGGCGGTCGCCAAGCGGATCGGCATGACGGATGCCGGTGTCGCCCACCACTTCGGCAGCCGCCAGGAGCTCCTGGTCGCACTCCTGCGGTACGGCGGTCGCCGGATTCGCGGCGCGGTCGAGGAGGCGGTCGCGAGCTGGGCGGACGGCCAGGCCGATATCGACGGGTTGATCCGGACCATCGCCCGCGTCTACGACCAGGGGTACGCCGAACTCGCCGTCGCGCTGCACGCGGCCGGCTGGGAGGACCCCGGCACGGGATTCCTGGAGCCGGTGGTCCAGGTCCTGCACGCCGCCCGGACCCGGAGCGGGCGGCCGGGGCCACTAGCCGACACCCGGCTGGCGGTGGCCGCGCTCCACCAGGCACTCGCACTCGACGCCACGTACGGCGCTGCCTTCCGCCGCAGCGCGGGCGTCAGCGCAGCCGCGGCGCAGCGACCAGGCCCGCAACGGACCTGGTGGGCCAACACCCTCCGCACCGCACTCGGTCTCCCGGTGGACTGAAAGGATCAGATCTATTCCGAAGCATAACGAGATAGACCTGTTCCTCTTCCCAAAGTCAGGCGAGCATGTCACAGTAGCGCGGTCGATTGACCTGATCTATCCGTCCAGATAGGTGTCGCCATGCCGCGTTCCGCCCGCCGGCTCCTTGCCGTCCTGGCCAGCCTCGCGCTGCCCGCAGTCGTCCTGCCCACCGCCTCCGCAGCGAGCACCACCCTGTACGTCGCTCCGTCGGGCGGCGCCGGTTCCGGGACCCTGGCCCGGCCGTTCGGGTCGCTCGAGCAGGCGCGCGACCAGGTCCGGAAGCTCACGAAGAACCAGCGGGCCGACATCCGCGTCGTACTGCTGGCCGGTGACTACCAGCGGACCAGCACCTTCCAGCTGACCAGCGCCGACTCTGGGCGGAACGGGCATCAGGTCGTCTACCAGGCGCAGCCCGGCGCCAAGGTGACGGTGAACGGCGGCCGGCTGGTGACCGGCTGGACGCTCTCCGACCCGGCCCGGAGCATCTACAAGGCGCACGTCGGTGCGATCGACTTCCGCCAGCTCTACGTGAACGGCGAACGCCAGCAGCGCGCCCGCGGACCCGAGAACCCGCCCGGCTGGTCGAAGACGGCCACCGGCTACACGGACAGCACGCAGACCATGGTCGGCTGGAAGAACCAGGGCGACATCGAGGTCAACAGTCGCTGGGGCTGGATGCACTACCGCTGCCCGGTGCAGTCGGTCGACGGCACCAAGGTGACGATGCAGCAACCGTGCTACAAGAACGCGAACCTCCATGAGGGTCAGGAGATCCAGAACCCGACCTGGATCGAGAACGCCTACGAGCTGCTCGACGCGCCCGGTGAGTGGTACCTCGACAAGAGCACCGGTGATGTCTACTTCCTGGGCCCGAACCCGGCGACCGCGACCGTGGTGGTCCCGCAGGTGCAGGATCTGGTCAATGTCACCGGGACGCTCACGGAGCCGGTGCAGAACATCCGGTTCGACGGCATCACGTTCTCGTACTCGACCTGGCTCGACCCGAGCAGTGACGACGGCATGGTCGAAGGCCAGGCCGGCTTCCGGATCAACGGCCCGGACTGGCGCGACTTCGACCACTCACGCCTGTACTGGGAGAAGACGCCGGGCGCGGTGAACGTCGGCTACAGCCGCAACATCTCCTTCACCGGCAGCACGTTCACCCATCTCGGTGCCGTCGGACTGAACCTCAACACCGGTTCGCAGGGCTCCGTGGTCCGCGGCAACATCTTCCGCGACGTCGCCGCGACCGGCGTCCAGGTCGGCGGCACCGACATCATCGACCACCACCCGGACGATGTCCGGGCGATCACCAAGAACACGACCGTCAGCAACAACCTGATCACCAAGGTCGCGGCCGACTACTCCGGTTCGCTCGCGATCTTCGCCGGCTACACCGAGCACACCGTGATCGAGCACAACACGATCCGCGACCTGCCGTACTCCGGGATCTCGATCGGCTGGGGCTGGGGCCACACCGATGCCGGCGGCAACAGCAACTACCCCGGTAACGTCGGGGTCCCGATCTACGACACGCCGACCACCGCGAAGAACAACATCGTCCGCAACAACGCGATCAGCGACATCATGAAGCGGCAGGCCGACGGTGGCGCGATCTACACGCTCAGCATGCAGCCCGGCAGCGTTGTCTCCGGCAACTACATCAAGGACACCCCGAGTCCGGCGTACGGCGCGATCTACCACGACGAAGGCAGTCGCGGCTTCACCACCACCGGGAACGCGTTGTGCAACGTGCAGGCGCGGTGGCTGTTCCTCAACCACGGTATCGACATCGATGCCCAGCGCAACTTCACCACCCAGCCGGTCTCGCTGACCCAGGCCAACACGACCAACTCCACGATCGCCAACAACACGGTCGTCCCGAGCTGCGACCAGTTGCCCGCCTCGATCGTCACCAACGCCGGCCTCGAACCGGCGTACCGGCACCTCGACCCGCAGCCGACGCCGACCGACCGGATCGCACCGACCGCCCCCGGCAAGCCGACCGTCCGGACGAACTTCCCGACGATCGCCGACCTGAGCTGGCCCGCGGCCAGCGACCAGACCGGCGTCACCGGCTACGCGGTCTTCGCGAACGGCAAACTCGTCAGCGCTTCCGAGGGACCATCAGCGCGGGTCACCGGCCTCACCTCCGGTCAGCGCTACACGTTCACCGTCACGGCGCGTGATGCCGCAGGCAACCAGTCTCGCGCCGGCGCCGCGATCAGCATCACCATGCCGGCGAACGAGGACCTTGCCCTCGGCAAGAACGTGACCGTCTCCTCGTACTCCGAACCGAACCTCCCGGCGCTTGCCGTCGACGGCAAGTTGTCGACGCGCTGGGCCCAGGGCCTCGGTCTCCCGGATCCGTCCTGGTTGCAGGTCGACCTCGGTGCCCAGTACGACGTCAGTGGCGTGATCACCACCTTCGAGCTCAGCAACGGCTACCGCTACAAGCTCGAGGTCTCGTCCGACGGGGACGACTGGATCACCTTCGAGGATCACACGGCCACGGCGACGACCCAGGCCGACAACTACGCCTCGGTGCCTGGGAGCGTGCGCGGCCGGTACCTCCGCCTGACCATTGTCGGGTCGAACTTCAATGGCGGCAGCATCTACGAGCTCGAGGCCTACGGGAAGCCTGCGGTGATCACCCCGGATCAGGAACCGCCGGCCGCGCTGCCGAAGCCGGAGGTGAACGTGCTGCTGCCGACCACGCTCGACCTCAGCTGGCCGGCCGGTACCGACAACGTCGGTGTGACCAGCTATGTCGTGTATCAGGACGGCCGGCGGATCGCGACCACGCCGTACACCCAGCTGCGCGTCGACGGCCTGACCGCGGAGTCGACGTACACCTTCACCGTGGTCGCCCGGGACGCGAACCTCAACGCGGCCCCGGCCAGCCCGCCGGTCGAGGTCACCATGCCGGCCGAGGCCGGGCTCGCGGTCGGCAAGCCGGTCACGGTCTCGTCGTACTCCGAACCGAACGTCCCGGCCTTCGGCGTCGACGGCGACCTCAGCACCCGCTGGGCGCAGGGCCTCGGCCTACCCGACCCGTCCTGGTTCCAGGTCGACCTCGGCGCACCGACGTCGGTGCAGAGCATCGTGACCAACTTCGAGCTCACCAACGGCTACCGCTACAAGCTGGAGTACTCACTGGACGGCACGGCGTGGTCGATGTTCGACGACCGCACCGCCACGGCGACGACCGTACGGCGGAACCCGTCGATCCGGACCACGCCGGTCCAGGCGAGATATGTTCGCCTGACAGTGGTCGGGTCCAACTACAACGGTGGCAGCATCTACGAGATCCAGGTGTACGGATGAACGAGACTCCCAGTTACCGGCCGGGGTACGAGGTGGTGGCCGAGCAGCTGCTCGGGTACATCGCCGACCAGGGACTCCGGCCGGGTGATCGCCTACCGACCGAGAAGGGGCTGGCCGAGATCCTCGGTACCGGCCGGTCGGTGACCCGCGAGGCGATCAAGGTTCTCGCGGCGGTCGGGCGGGTCGCCGTCCGGAAGGGCGCGGGCATCTACGTGTCCGTGCCCTCCAACCCGGACGCGGACAACCAGGTCGGGTACTTCCAGCCGACCGACCTCGCACATGTCGCGATGCTCTTCGATCACCGGCGGCTGATCGAAGCCGAGTCCGCCCGGCTCGCAGCGACGCTCGCCCGGCCGGCTCAGGTCCGGACGATCCGAGCTGCGGCCGAGGCCTCGGTCGAGGCGCACGGCGACCACGCCGCCTTCCGGGAGCAGGACCGGTTGTTCCATGATGCCGTGGCCGAGGCGTCGGCCAACGTCTTCCTCCAGTCCGCGGTCACGTCGTTGCGCGACTTCAAGGAACAGTCCGACCGGCTGCTGTTCGCCGGCGGCCTGCCCGGCTCGCTCGAGGTCGCCGCGCAGCAGCACGTGCACATCGCGGAGGCGATCGCGGCCGGTGACCCGGACAAGGCCAGTACGGCGATGATCCAGCACATCGACACCACCCAGTCCCAGTTCGAGCAGCGCATCCGGGATCGCTTGCAGGCGGGACCGCAGTGAGTCTGATCGACCGGGTCGAGGTGGAACTGGTCGACGTACCGGCCATGCATCCGTTCCGCTGGCGGGACGGGCTGCCCGGATCCGAGCCGGCGCTGCAGGGCGGCGTACTGAAGATCACCACCCGCGATGGCGTCGTCGGCCGGGCGTCCACTCCGCGCGGGGTGATTGCCAAGGACCTGGTCGAACGGCGGGTGCGTGCCGACCTGATCGGCCAGAATGCCTTGCACCGTGAGTGGTTGTGGCACCGGATGTGGGAACTCGACCGGATCGAGGAGTTCCCGCTGTACTTCCTCGGCCTCGTCGACATCGCGTTGTGGGACATCGCCGGTCAGCTCGCCGGGCTGCCGGTGCACGCGCTGCTCGGGACGTACCGGACCGAGATCCCGGCGTACGCATCGACTGTTACCTACTCCAGTGTCGACGAGTATCTCGACATCGCGGACCAGTGTCTGGAGCGTGGGTTCCAGGCGATCAAGCTGCACGCCTGGGGCGACGTACGGCGGGATGCTCTGCTCTGCCGGCGATTGCGGGAGCATGTCGGCGACGACGTCGAGCTGATGTACGACGGGTCGGCAGGTTTCGATCTGCCGGATGCCATCCAGCTCGGGAAGGTCCTGACCGATCTCGGCTTCCGCTGGTACGAGGAGCCGATGCGCGAGTTCAACATCACCAGCCATCGCTGGCTGGCCGAACGGGTCGGCGTACCGCTGCTGGTCGGTGAGACGAGCGACGGCGCGCACTTCAACACCGCCGACTTCATCCAGGCCGGTACGGCGACGTACGTGCGGACGTCGTCGGGCCTGAAGGGCGGCATCACCGGCGCCCTCCGGATCGCCCACCTGGCCGAGAGCTTCGGCCTCCGTGCCGAGGTGCACGGCATGGGCGTCCCGAACCAGCATCTGTGCATGGCAATCCCCAACACCACCTACTACGAGGCACTCGTCTGGGGCAACCCGATCATCACCGACGACGCCGTCGACAAGACCGGCACACTGCACGCACCGACCGGCCCCGGCTTGTAGATCACTCCCGTGTCCCTGCGGCGGCCAGTGACGGCTGCCGGAGCAAGCGGGCGATCGGCACGATCGTGGTTCCCATCGCAATCAGGGTCGCTCCGCCGAGGATCGCCAGGACGCCGGCCAGCGGTACGTACGGGACCGCACCTCCGGTCAACGCGTAGACAACAGCGGTGAGGGTGACTGCGGCGATGGCTCCCCCGATCAAGACGGAGACGCCGAGTAGCCCAGCCTGTTCTGCGTGGACCATGCGCTTCAGCTGACGGGTTGTCACACCGGCCAGTTGCAGTACGGCGAGTTCGCGGCGGCGGGCGAGAGCGGCCACCGTCATCGTGTTGGCTGCGGCCAAACCGGCGTACCCGATCATGACGGTGATCAGCAGCTTGTTGAGCCAGGCACTGATCGCGAGATCCTTGGAGACCTCGGCCGTCGCCTGCTCGGAAGGAATCACGGTCGCCGAGCGGCCGAGCGCAGCCGTCAGCGCCGGTACGGCGTCAGGCGTGGCTCGGACGAGGAGCTTGGTCGGGGGCAGCCCGAAGGTCGACTGCGAGAGTACGACGTCGCCGAAGCCCAGGCCGCGTTCGTAGATCGCCGCCACCCGTAGACGCTTGGGTGTTCCGTCGCCGAGCCACAGGTTCGCCTCGTCGCCGACCTTCCAGCCCCGCGAGGCGGCCTGGGTCGCCGAGACCGCGATACTGTCCGGCCCGACCGCTCCAAGATCGCCTTTGCTGACCTTCAGGTCGAGCGTCGCCTTGGCCTGGGCCGGGTCGATCGTCTGGGCAGGGACGACCTCGAGCGTGTCGAAGACCTTCACGATCACCGAGGTCTGGCGCATCGGAGTCACTGCCTCGACGCCGGGAATCCGGCCGAGCTTCTCGACGGCGGCGTTCGAGATTCCGCTGGGTGCGACCACTGTGTACGGCGCGAGTGTCCCGGACTTCAACTGCTGAACCGTCTGGCGTTCCACGTTGTCCTGGAGGAACCACACGGATCCTCCGAAACCGATCGACAGCACCAGAGCGGTCAGCACGGTCGCGCCACCCCGCGCGTTGGCAGCAAGGTTCTTCGCGGCGAGATAGCCGCTGTTGCCCCAGCCGGCTCGCAGAATCGGGGCGAGGCGCTTCGCGGTGAGGCCGTTGATCCACGGTGCCAGCAAAGCCACCGCGATGACGAACAGATACAGCATGCTGACCGCGCCAGCGAGCGCGGCCTGCCCACCGGCGCCGACCGAGATGGCACTGGAGGAAACGGCGCCGGCGAGGGCGGCCAGCCCGAACCCGAGCCGTACTTTGCTCAACCGCGCGGGCTCGACCGCGATCTGGGAGAGCGCCTCGGCCGGGCGAATCCCGGACAGCTTCCGGCTGGCCAGCAATGCCGAGCTGAGTGCGACCAGGACGATGAGGAGGACCGCAGCGGGCGCGGCCAGTAGCCCGAGGGAGAGGCCATAGTCGGCCGGTACGAAACCGCGCGCCACCAACTGGTCCCCCAGCCAACGGCTGGCCAGCAGCCCGGCCGGTACGCCGACCACTGAACCCGTGGCAGCCAGGATGGCAGCCTCAGCCATCAGCATCCGCCGTACCTGACCTGGGGTTGCAGCCGTTGCCCGAAGCAACGCCAGGTCGCGTCGGCGACTGCGGATCGACAGGCCGATCGTTCCGGCGACCACGAAGATGACCAACATCACGACGTACCCGCCGAAGGCAGCACCCACCTCGATCAGCAGACCGCGCGCCTGAGCGATATCGGGTCGCTCGACGAGTACGCGTTTCTTGCCGGTGTACACCTTCGCACCTGCTGACGCTGCGACCTTCTCGACGGCGCCGCGGTCACTCGTCTGAAGAGTCAACGCGTCCGCACTTCCAGCAACGTTCTCGACGCCTGGCACCTTACGCAGTTCATCCGCCAGACCGGCCGGCAGCGAACCGCGCTCGGGCAGCTGCACGGTGGCCTTGTAGGGGTCACCGAACTGCTTGCCGGTGATGGTCAGGTCGCGTTTGGCGACGACGATGTCGGCGTTCGCGTACTGCCGCGGCTCCGGCAGCGGGCGCAGCCCGGACTCCACCAGCGCACCCATGCCGGTCAGGATCGTCACCCCGGCGATCAGCGCAATCAAAGTTGCCAGGACGCTCCCTGGCCGGTGCCTGAGCAGGCGCAGCGCGATCCCGGTCATGCCACAGCCTCGGCTTCGCGCTGGATGCGGTCGGCAACGATCCGGCCGTCGGCCAGCGTCACCACCCGATCCGCGTACGACGCAGCCACCGGGTCATGGGTGACCATGATGATGGTCTGACCATGGTCGTCCACCATCGACTTCAACAGCGCCAGTACGGCGGACGCCGTGTGACTGTCGAGTGCCCCGGTCGGCTCGTCGGCGAACACCACGTCCGGACGGACCGCCAACGCTCGCGCGATCGCAACTCGTTGCTGCTGGCCACCAGACAGCTCGGCCGGACGCCGGTCCAGCAGCCCAGCAACTCCGACCCGGTCGAGAACCTCGACCAACCACCGACGGTCCGGCCGCACACCGGCCAGCCGGAGCGGCAACGTGATGTTCTCCTCGACGTTCAGCGCCCCGATCAGGTTGAACATCTGGAAGACGAACCCGATCTTGGTACGGCGCAGCCGGGTCAGCGCGGTCTCCGACAGATGCGTCAGCTCGGTCTCACCAACGAACACTCGCCCGGACGTCGGCCGATCCAGACCGGCCGCAGCCTGCAGGAGCGTGCTCTTCCCCGACCCCGACGGCCCCATCACCGCAGTGAAGGTTCCCCGCTCAAAGGTCGCGTCGATCCCGGCCAGGGCGGTCACCGGCTGGCCGCCGGCGTCGTACGTGCGAGTCAGTTCCTGTACCTGCACCGCGGCGGAGGCGGCACGATCAGCGGTCAGCAACGGCATGGTCTTCGTCATGCTTCAACGCTAGAAAGCTCCCAGCCCCACCAACATCCCGCCAGCTGGCCACCCGAGGTAGAGCAGGCCCCACCTTGGTCCGGCCTGCCAACTGCATGGATCGGCACCGGATCCGCTCCTAGCGTGGAGCCATGACAGACCACTACCGCATCAGCAACGACCGCCCACCCGTCAAAGCCCCCGGAAGCGGACTCCGCGCCGCACTCTGGACCTGCCTGCTCGTCGCCGGAACCGCCAACGCCACCACCTCAGCCCTCGGCTTCAGCCCCGTCCTCAGCGTCATCTTCGGCCTCATCACCGTCGCCAGCATCGTCGCCCTCATCACCCACCACCGGAGGCACCGGGGGAACTAGTTCTCTGGTACTAGGGAAGTCGGTCCGCTCGGCCTATGTCCGCGCGGCGGGCGGTCCGTAGCGTCACAGATGTGCGAAAACAGCTGACGAAACGGGTCGTCCTGGTTCTGGTCGTGCTCGTCCTTGCCCTGGCATCGCCGCTTCCCGCCCAGGCGCACGGGGTCGGTCCGACGGCGGATCTGCAGCTCGCGCAGACCTTTGCGGGGAACGACCTCACGATCGTGCTGCGGCGTACGCCGGAGGTCCCGGGTCCGTTGCAGGTCGAGGTTTTCGCGCACGCCCCGGTCCGGCCGATCACGGTGACGCTCGCCATCAGCGGCCAGCCCCACGACGCAACTCTCAGGCTCGTCTCCCCCGGCGTACAGGCCGCGACGCTCCGCGTCGAGCGAGCCGGTGAGCAGGTCCTCGAACTCCGCGCGGGTGATCAACGCGCGACCATCCCGTTCCGGGTTCTCGTCGATCGCCTCGCGGCCTGGGAGATCATCACGTACGGCGGATTCGCGGCCGGGGGGCTGCTGATCATCACCAGCCTCGGTAGTGCGGTGCTCCGCCGGCCGTTGCTCCGCGCCCTCGCCGTACCGCTGGCGATCGGGGCGGTCCTCGCGTTGGTGATTGCCACGACGACCGCCGGACTCTCGAAGGATCTGCCGCCCGCCGTACCTGACGGAGCTCCACCGACGACCGGGCTGCGAGCCGATGCCGCCGACGGTTCGGCACCCAACGGCCGCCCGTATGTGAATCTCCGGCTGAGCACCCAACCGGCGAACCCCCGGACGGGACAGGACTTCGATCTCCTCCTGAGCCTGACCGACGGCAGTTCGGGCCGTCCGGCCGACGATCTCGTCGTCCATCACGCCGCGCTGATCCACACCGTCATCACCAGTCAGGACGGGCGCGAGTTCCGCCACGTTCATCCGGTCCGCACCGCACCCGGCGTACTGACCGTGCGGCTGTCCGTCAGCACACCCGGGAAACACCTCCTGTACGCCGAGTTCGAGCGCGCGGACAGTGGAGCGCAACTGGTCAGTGGGAGTTTCCAGGTGGCCGGGGCACGGCTACAAGCACCTGCCGCCGGGACCGACGGGATCGACGTACAGGTGGCGTTGTCTCCGCGGCGGGTGGTTGCGGGGAGGCCGGTCACGATCCAGGCGGAGGTCAGCGCCGATGGGCGGCCGGCGCGTGATCTGCAGCCCTGGCTCGGCATGGCCGGGCACCTGGTCATCCGTGATGCCTCGGGCAACTTCTTCGGCCATGTGCACGAGCTGACGTCGATGGCCGCACAAGCGCAGCGAACTGCTGACCGGGCACCCCTGCAGGACGAGACCGTCGCCAGGGAAGGACCGACGCTCCGGTTCACCTACACGTTCCCGGCACCAGGTCGCTATCTCGTGTGGGTGCAGTTCGCCCGGTCGTTCCGGATCCACACCGTGCCGCTCACGATCGACGTCGCGAAAGGACAACCATGACCCGCCTTGCCCGGCCGCTGGCGCTCCTGATCACCGCCGTGGTGATCTGCGCCGGCGCCGCCTTCCTGCTCTGGCCGACCGACGAGGCAACGACGCTCACCGGCCGATCCGACCAGCACACCGTCCAACTCAAGCTCAAGGAACTGACCACCGGCCCAGTCGAGTTCGACCTCACTGTCGTCGAGGGGAGCACCACGCAACTCGACGCGATCACCCTCGAGCCCGGCATGCCGGGCATGGGGCACGCGACTGCGCCACTGACCGCGCAGCGCGGCGCCGACGGTCACTACCGCGGTCGCGGCGAGCTGTTCGCCATGCCCGGGACCTGGGAACTCACCGTCCGGCTGGGCGCCGACACGATCACCATCACCGCCTCCGTGAAGAGCTGAAGGGAACCCACATGATCAACGAACCACCGCGCCGGGAACGCGTCGGCGCCTGGCTGTTGCTGCTCGGCACAACCGTCGCCGGCGTCGGTCTCGTCTGGGACATCCAATGGCACGCCGACGTCGGGCCCGACACCTTCTTCACCCTCCCGCACCTCGTCATGTACCTGGGTTCGGCGATCAGCGGCACCACCTCACTGGCCGTCGTACTCCTCACCACCCGAGCCGCCGACCGAGCAGGCGCCATCACCGTACTGCGCGTCTTCCGCGCACCGCTGCCCTTCCTCCTCTGCGGTACGGCGGCCGCCGTCGGACTGCTCTACGGCCTGGCGGATCTGTGGTGGCACACGGTCTACGGCTTCGACGTGACGCCGACCTCGCCACCGCATGTCGCAATGTCGCTGATGAGCCTGTTCGACACGGTCGGCCTGACACTGGCCTTCATGCTGATGCGGCGCAGTGCGTCCGGCAGGTTCGGCCTGGCCGCGGCCGTCGCGACATCCCTTGCCTCGCTGGTCTTCCTTGCCTATTCGACCCCGCCTCTGCCCGGTGTCCATTCGGTCGTCCTCGCCATCACTGCCGTGGCGGTGATCCTGGTCGCAGCGACTGCTGGCGCACTCCGGAGCCCGAAGGCGGTGGCGATGATCGCCGCGACCTACGCCGTCGTACAGGTCGTCCTGTGGGTCTTCCCGATGCCTGCCACCAAGCTGTACGCCGAATCGCTCGGGCTGGGTTTGCGGGACTATGTGGTCGGGGTGCCGGTGATGCCGATCACCTTCCCAATGGCGACGCCGTTGGCAGCGCTGGCCTTTGCCGCGGGCATGCACTTCGCTGCACGGCGCAACTGGGCTCCCAGGACGACGGTGCCTGTCCTCGGTGCCGTGGCTGGCACCTTGGTTGCTCTCGGCTACTTCGTGGTGCCGGTCTTCGAGCCTGAACCTCTCACCCTTGTCGCCGGACCTGTCGTCGGAGCGCTGGCCGCGTGGATCGGCTGGCAGCTCGGCAGCGTTGGCCGGGCCGCGTCCCAGGAAAGTAAGGAACTGAGCCATGTCTAAGCGCATCCTGTTCGCCCTCGCCGCGGCCGTGTTGCTCGCCGCAACGACCGGAGTCACCCCGGCCTCCGCCCGAGGAACGGAGGCCGAACCGCTCGACATCGTGCACACCGAACTGACCACGGTCGGCCCCTACCAGGTCCGCACCTCCTTCAGCCGATGGCCCCTGCGCTCCGAACGCTCACTCGACTTCCTCTTCGAGACCGAGCAGGGCATCGCCGGGCTCAAGGCCACCCTGAAACCCGTCGCACCGGACGGCGAAGTGTTGCGGCCGCAGCAGCAGTCCACGGCTGACGGCACTGAGCTCGCCCGGCACCCGAGAGCACTCGACCAGTGGGGCTTCGACATCGTCGCACTCAACCAGCCAGGGATCTGGCGCTTCGAGTTCACCCTCGACGGACCGGACGGACCCGGTACCGGCGTACTCGAAGTCCCGGTCGGCAGCCGTCCGGGACCGCCTGGGGCACTAGCCTGGGCAGTAGGCCTGCTGCCGTTGGCGGCCGTCGTACCGCTGGGAGGCTATCTGTGGTGGAGGACCAGGCCGGGGCGTCGACGCGACACGTGGCAATGGACCTGACCGCTCTCAGGCGCCGGCTCGGGCCGGCGCCGCTGTCGGTTGCCCAGGTCAACCACCTGGTCACGGCGACCTTCCCGCTGATGGTTGCCCTGGTCGGCTTCGAGCGCTTCGACTCCGCCGGCGGGATCGCGCTGGCCGCCGGGCTGGCCCAGACCGTCGCGCTGACCTGGGCCCGCCGCTTCCCGGCCGCGATGATGCTCGTGATCATCGCGATGGAGGCCGCCCTGTTCTGGGTGAGCCACAGCGTGCTGACCTTCGGCGTCATCATCGCCGCGTACTACGCAGCCTCGTGGGGCGACCGGCGGCAGCGAATCGTCGCGTTGTCCGCCGGCCTCGGCTACTGCGCTGTCGCGGTGGCCCTGACGACGATCAGCAACATCAGGACGCTGCCGATGGCGGGTGCGATGGTGATGTGCTTCCTCGGCTTCTGGATCAGCGGCCGGTTCGAGGCTTCGCAACGGTCCCGCATCTCCGAACTGCGCGAGACCTCGAGCCGCCTGGCCGAGGAGAGGGCCGTCGCGGAGCAACGCGCCGCGGATCGAGAGCGCGCACTACTGGCCAGGGAACTGCACGACATCCTCAACCACTCCGTCACCCGGATGGTGCTGGACGCCGAGGCCGGTGCGGAGACCGGTGACGAGGCCGCCGCCAGACAGACCCTGTACCGCGTCGCCGACACCGGCCGGGATTCGCTCGCCGAGCTGCGGCGCCTCCTCGGCGTACTGCGCACCGAGACCCCCGACGAGCTACGTCCGCCACCCGATCTGAACCAGCTCGACGAACTCGTCGACCGGATCCCGTCGAGCGGACCGCAGGTCACCGTCGACCGCCAAGGCGAGGTGCGTCCCGCCGACACCAGTATCGAGCTCGCCGCCTACCGGGTGGTCCAGGAGTCCTTGACCAACGTGGCGAAGCACGCAGGCGCCGTACCGACGAACGTCCGGCTGACCTATCTGACCGGAGCCCTGGAGATCGAGGTCGTGAACGAACTGCCCCGTGACCGCCGTCAGACGCGGGCTGTGCGCGGTACCGGCCTGGTGGGACTGCGCGAGCGCGTCGAGCTGCTGGGTGGGACCTTGCACGCCGGCCCCACGAAGACCGGCTTCGCCGTCTACGCCACGCTGCCCCTCCGCCAACCGGTCCGCTCCGGCGGTGGCTCGTGACCGGCGCCGTACGGGTCGTGGTCTGTGACGACGAGGAGCTCCTGCGCGAGGCCCTCGGCCGTCTGGTCGACGTCGCGCCCGATCTCGAGGTCGTCGCCGTCGCGGGCAACGGCCGCGAAGCGATCGAGGCCGCTCACCTCCACTCCCCCGACGTCGTCCTGATGGACATCCGGATGCCGGTCCTCGACGGTATCGAGGCCACCCGCCGGATCGTGGCCGCCAACCCCCGCACGCGCGTCCTCATCCTCACCACGTATGACCTCGACAGCTACGTGTACGCCGCTCTGCAGGCAGGCGCGAGCGGATTCCTGCTCAAGGATGCTCCCAGTGAACGTCTCCGGGACGGCATCCGCATCGTTGCCGCAGGCAACTCGGTACTCGCCCCGGAAACCACCACCCGCCTGATCGAGGCCCTCCGCCCCGACCTCCCCAACGCCGAAGACCAAGCCCTCCTGCAAGCACTGCAGCACCTGACCGATCGAGAACGCGAAGTCTTCGACCTGGTCGCACTCGGCCTGTCCAACCAGGAGATCGCCGAACGCCTCGTCATCAGCCGAAGCACCGTCAAGGTCCACGTCTCCAACGTCCTGGCCAAGCTCGGCCTCCCGGACCGAATCCAGACCGTCCTGGCCCGCTCCCGCCTCCGCCCTCACCTCTAGCTAAGGCGGTGGCCTGGCGGTAACTGCTCGCTGCGATCCACATCGGCACCGTCGGCGAGGGCTGAGCAGTCGATGTCCCGCGGCGGGTGGTCACGTAGATAGCTGCGGGCACCCTGGTCACCGACGGCGGCCTCGCGCACTCCGGACCAGTGGTCCGTGCCGAGCAGCACCGGGTGCCCCGGCGTTCCGTCGTACACGGCGCGGACCAAGGCATCCCGGTCAGCCTCCGCGGCAATCCGGCGTACGGCGGCTTCGGTCAGGCCGGGCAGGTCCACCGGTACGACGAGCGCTGCGTCGGCAGGGGCCAAGGCATCCAGCGCGGCGCGCAGCGATGCTCCCATGCCTTGCTCCCAGTTGGTTGCCACCACCACCCTGACCGGCTCGTCCGTCAGCTCTGCTGTCACCTCCGCAGCAGCGGCACCGACCACAACGACGACCGGGTCACAGCCGCTGGCCGCGAGCAGGCGGGAGGTTCGCACGACCCAGGCCGTGCCGGCCGCGTCCCGGACCAGGGCCTTGGGCGCGCCCATCCGGCGACCGGCCCCAGCCGCCAGTACGACGCCGACGATCTGCACGCTCGCAAACGTAGTGCAAGCAGGCCATCCCGTGGACGGCAGCCGGGGAGCCCTTCCGCCCGGTGGTAGTTTTCCGCACATCGGGACAGATGACCCCGGAGGCAATGTGATGCCAGCCTACGAAGCGCTAGAGCTCGATCACGGGACACACGCGCAGCGCACGTTCTGTAGCTGGACCGACACCGGTTGGCGGTCGGTGCTGCTGCAGGTGCACGACGACGCCCCGGACGCCGTGGAGTTCTCGCTGCCGCCCATCGCGGAACAGCACCTGGTGCTCGCCACAGCCGGTGACGCCTGGCTGGAGTCCCATGCGGACGGCGGCTGGCGGTCCGCCCACTACACGCGGGGTCAGATCGGTCTGACTGCGCCGGGCCGGTCGACGCGGCTGCGTTACCGATCGACCGCCGGTATGACGACGCTCCACCTCTACCTGCCCGGCAGTCTCATGCAGCGGGTCGGGCTCGAGCTCTGGGGTGGCGATCGCCTCGCCTCGCATCAGCCCGATGCACTGGCCGTGACCGACCCCGTGGCCGAGCAGGTCATACTCGGCCTCGCCGCGGCAGCGTCCGACGGCCTCGACGATCTCTACGCCGAGACCGCGGCCGAGTTCCTCGCAGTCCACCTGCACACCCGGTACGGCGGGATGCCGCCGGCCGAGATCCCGCGGTACGAGGACGCCCGGGTACGCAAGGCCATCGAGCTGATGCGGGACAACCTCCAAGCGCCGTTGACGTTGTCGGACATCGCCGGCGAGATCTGGCTGAGTGTTTATCACTTCCTTCGGGTGTTCAAGGCGGCGACCGGCCAGACACCACGTCGCTACCTCACCTCGCTGCGGGTCCAGGCCGCCCGTCGGCACCTGGCCGACAGCGACATCCTGATCAGCGAGGTGGCGCGCCTGTGCGGGTTCAGCAGTCCGGCGCAACTGTCCGCGGTGTTCATCCGGGAGACCGGTGTGTCACCGTCGGCGTACCGGCAGAGTCACCGCCGTACCTGAGCAATCCGCCGGTAGCGGGCAGCAATTTGGCGATACCTGTCCTCGGTCCGCGATTCCTACAGTGGCGGCATGGACAACGCCCTGGCCTTCACCGTCAACGGCCGCCCGACCCGGCTCACCGTGGACCCGCGCGAGTCGCTGCTCGATGTCCTGCGCGAGCGTCTCGAGCTCACCGGGACCAAAAAGGGTTGTGATCACGGCCAATGCGGCGCGTGCACCGTGCACGTCGACGGGCGCCGGGTGGTCTCCTGCCTGACCCCAGCCGTCAAGGTGGACGGCCGAGCCGTCACGACCATCGAAGGTATCGGCGGACCGGACGGCGAGCTCCATCCGCTGCAGCAGGCGTTCATCGACAACGACGCTCTCCAGTGCGGCTACTGCACACCTGGGCAGGTGATGTCCGGAGTCGCCTGCCTGGCCGAAGGGCATGCGTCCGACGACGCCGAGATCCGTGAGTACATGAGCGGCAATCTCTGCCGCTGCGGCGCGTACGTCGGCATCGTTGCCGCGATCCGCCAGACCGCACGACAGGCGGGACGCTGACCATGCGACCTTTCGCGTACGCCGCTCCGCGCACCCTCGGTCAGGCCGTCGAGGCACTCGCCGACGGCGGTCCGGGGACCCGCGTGCTGGCCGGCGGCACCACGTTGTACGACCTGATGAAGTTGCAGATCGAGAAACCACGCTCGGTCGTCGACATCAGCCGCATCTCCGAGCTGACCCGGATCACGACCTCCGGCCGCGAGCTCGTCTTCGGCGCCGGTGCCCGGATGGCCGACGTCGCGGAGGATCCCGTCGTACGGCGTGACTACCCGGCGTTGTCGGAGTCGTTGTGGCGCGCGGCATCCCAGCAGCTGCGCAACATGGCGACGGTCGGCGGCAACCTCCTGCAACGGACCCGCTGCAGCTACTTCCGCGGCGGTCCCGCCTTTCCCTGTAACAAGCGCGAACCCGGCAGTGGCTGCTCGGCGATCGACGGAATCGACCGCCACCATGCACTGTTCGGGGCGAGCGATGCCTGTATCGCGACGTACCCGGGTGACTGGGCGATCGCCTTGCTGGCCTTCGATGCCACGGTCGACGTCGTCGGTCCGGACGGGCAGCGCACGATCGAGCTGGCCGACCTCCACCTGGAACCGGGTAACACGCCGGAGCGGGAGCACACCCTGGCTGCGGACGAGATCATCGTGCGGATCCGGGTTCCGAAGACCGCGGCCGGCCGCGGATCGACGTACCACAAGATCCGTGACCGCGAGTCGTACGCCTTCGCGCTCACTGCGGCCGCGGTCGGTCTCACCGTCAGCCGGCGCGGCCGGATCGAGGAGTGCCGGATCGCGCTCGGTGGTGTGGCGACGCGCCCCTGGCGGGTCCCGGCCGCCGAGCAGACCTTGATCGGTGCACGCCTGACCGAGGACACCGCCCGCCGGGCCGGTGAAGTCGCCTTCGAGGGCGCCAAGGTCGGCCACCACAACGGGTTCCGGCGCGAGCTGGGCATTCGCACCGTCACTGACGCGCTGCTGATCGCCAGAACCCGAGCCACTCGATGACCCGCCCAACCACAGGAGGCTGCTGACCCATGCCCACACGGCGTAACTTCCTGCGCGCCGCCGGAGCGGCCAGTGCGTTGGCCGGAGTGGAGACCGTCCGCTCCCCGTTGGGCGCTGCCGCCCTGGCGGGCAGCACGACCGAGCAGCAGTCGTACCTCCGCCGCGTCGATGCCCGCGACAAAGTTCGCGGCGTGATCCGGTACGGTGCCGATCGCGCACCGGCCGGGATGACCCATGCCGTGCCCGTCGTCGCCACCATCGGCAAAGGCCGGGTGACAGGATTCGACACCGCAGCCGCAGAGGCCGTCCCCGGCGTACGGCTAGTGCTGACGCACATTTCGCCCGCTGAGCTTCGTTCGGCCCCGTTCCTGATGGCGGGTGGGTTCGCCGTACAGGGCTATCAGCCGATGACGTCGGACCGGGTCGCCTACCGCGGGCAGCTGATCGCGCTCGTGGTGGCCGACACGCTTGTTGCAGCCACCGAGGCCGCCGAGTTGGTCGAGGCCCGGTACGAGACTGAGTCCTTCGCTGTCCAGCTGGGCGCGGCCGGCACGGAGACGGTCCTCCAGTCGGCGGTTCTGCCGCGCTTCCCGGACACTGTCATGGGCGACGCGGACGCTGCCTACGCCGCGAGCCCCATCAAGCTCGACGCCACGTACGACGGCCCGCCGCAGCACGCGATGCCGATCGAACTGCTGTCCAGCACGGTCGAGTGGCAGGGCGAGAACCTGATCGTGCATGAGGGCACTCAGAACGCGAACGGCGTCCAGCACGGCATCGCGTACGCACTCAACATCTCCGCCGACCGGGTGGAGATCATCTCCCCGTCGGCCGGAGGCGCCTTCGGTCAGAAGAACGGGCTCCAGATGCATCTCGGCCCGCTCGCCATCGCCGCCCGCCGGGTGGGCCGGCCGGTCAAGCTGGTCATCCCCCGCACCCAGACGTTCCACGCGGGCAGCTTCCGCCCCGCGAGCCGGCAACGCATCCGGCTCGGCGCCGACCACTCGGGCCGGATGCACGCGGCGATCCACGACATCGACGCCCAGACCTCGCGGGGCGACTTCTTCCCGATGCAGTACACCGAGCTCACCGGGCGGCTCTACAACATCCCGAACTTTCGTGGCCGGCAGCAACTGGTTCGCACCGACGCCCAGACCCCGGGCTATATGCGGGCGCCGTTCGAGCACATCGCGGCTTTCGCGCTCGAGTCGAGTGTCGACGAGCTCGCCTACCGGCTCGGCCAGGACCCGGTGGCGCTGCGGCTCGCCAACGACGCGCCCACCACCGACCCGATCAGCGGCCACCCGTTCTCCTCGCGCCACCTCGCCGAGTGCCTGCGCCGCGGTGCGGACCAGTTCGGTTGGGTGGATCGCCGGCCAGGTACCGGCTCGATGCGGACCAAGGACGGCACCCTGATCGGCTGGGGTATGGCCAGCGGTGCGTACAAGGCAGCCACGGCACCGGCCACCGCCGTACTGCGGGCCGAAAGCCTCGGGCGCCGACGGTGCCGGATCACCATCACGGTGGACGGGCACGAGATGGGCCAGGGAATCCGCACCGCCATCACCAACCTGATCAGCGGCAGCGTGCGGGTGCCCGCCCGGGATGTCGTCGTCATCGTGGGCGACACCCGCGGTCTGCCACCGCAACACATCACCGCCGGGTCCTGGGGTACGGCGACCGCCCTGCCTGCTGTCGACGCGGCACTGGCGAAATTGCGTGCACAGCTTGGTCTCCCGCCGAGCGGCCCGGTCGACCTGCCCGCTGCCATGGGTGGCAGACCCCCGATCGAGCTGCAGGCTCGGACGAAGGCGCCTGGCCAGCCGGACGACATCTGGGACCGCGTGGCCACCGGAATCGGCGCCGGGGCCGGACCTGAATACCCCGAATTCACGTCGATGAGCTTCATCGCGCACTTCGTCGAGGTGCGGATCGAGCCGCGGATCCGGCGCATCCGGGTGCCACGAGTGGTCAGCGTCGCCGACTGCGGCCGGGTCGCGAGCCCTGTCACCGCGGTGAGTCAGGTTCGGGGCGGCGTCGTCTGGGGAATTGGCGCGACGCTGCGGGAAGGCAGCGAGGTCGATCCGCGCTTCGGCGGCTTCCTGAGTGCGTCACTTGAGGACTATGCGGTTCCGGTCAATGCCGACATCGGCTCCATCGATGTCAGCCTCATCGACAAGCCCGACCTCCGGCTCAACTCGGTCGGGGTGAAGAGCCTCGGCGAGGTGTCGATGGTCGGCGTCGCGCCCGCCATCGCCAACGCGGTCTTCCATGCCACCGGCCGGCGGCTGCGCCGGCTGCCGATCCGCATCGAGGACGTGATGTGAGGAGATGAGCGCCACCGCCGCCGAACTCGCCGCGATCAGGCAGGCCTGGCGCAACGGCCGCCGGCCCGCGCTTGCTCTGGCCACTCTCGTTGAGGTCGAAGGGTCGTCGTACCGGCGTCCTGGGGCGCGCCTGCTGATCAACGCCGATGGCAGCACGGTCGGGAACCTCACCGGTGGCTGTCTCGACCAGGAGATCGTCGAGGCAGCCGAGAACGTGCACCGGACGGGGTGCGCGCAGGTGGTCGAGTACGACCTGCGCGGTGACGAGGAGGCCGTCCTTGGCTGGGGAATGGGTTGCAACGGGTTGTTGCGCATCCTCGTCGAGCCCGCGACGCCGTCGAGCAGCATGCTGCAGTTGCTCGATCAGACCGTGGTGCTGCGCAAATCAGTACAGATCACCACAGTGGTGTCCGGACCACAGACCGGGCTCCGCCGGTGGCAGGTGGACGGCGAGGAGGCCCGCGGCACCCTCATCGACAGAGGCGAGCACCACGTCTTCACCGAGACCCTGGCGCCGGCTCCGCGGGTCGTCATCTGCGGTGCGGGCGACGACGTACCGCCCATCGCCCGCGCGGCGACCGGCCTCGGCTGGGAGGTCGTCGTGGCCGACCACCGACGTGCTCTGCTCGGCCCCACTCGCTTTCCCGCCGGTACCAAACTCACCCGCACGCTGCCGCCTGTCGACTCCGGCAGCTACATCCTGGTGATGACGCACAACTTCCTGCGCGATGCGGAGTACCTGTCGGCCGCCCTCGCCTCCCCCGCCGCCTATATCGGCGTCCTCGGACCCAGCCGTCGCCTCCAGCGGATGCGCGACTACCTCGGCATCACCGCCGCTGAAGCCCGCCTCCGCGGACCGGCAGGCCTCGACCTCGGCGGCCAGGGCCCGGACGAGATCGCCATCGAGATCATCGCCGAGCTCCTGGCCGCGGCCAGGCAACGGGTCAGGACTTGGCCGGAGCGGCAGAGGAGTGGTGTTCGGTGATCAGCCACTTGCCGTCGATCTTTTCGTAGACGTAGGTGAAGCGGGCCGGGACCTTCTTCTGAACGCCGTCCTCGTCGGTCACGGTGAAGGTGTAGTTGCCGCTGTGGCTCGCCGAGTCCTCGTCGATGATGCGGACGTGGGACTCGGTGATCGTCCCGGTCGGCTTCTTGGGCAGGAAGTCCTCGACGAAGTACTCCTTGATCTGCTCGCGGTTGGTGCGGACCACGGGGCTCAGGGTCGGCAGCAGTACGCCGTTGTCGGCGTACAGGTCGGCCACACCCTGCGCGTCGCCCTTCAGCGCGGTGTTCCACTGGTCGAACAGGGCCGCGATCTCCTGCGTCGTGGGCTTGGCCGTGGTGGCGGCATCGGCACTGCTGCAGGCGGTCAAGCCAGTCATGGCGAGAAGGGTGATCGCTGCGACCTGGACACGGCGGGCGGTGGGGATCCTCACTGGGTTTCTCCTTGGCTGGTGGCGTTCTCGATGCCTCCAGACTTCCGTTGCGCCATGCAACGATCGGCCAAGAAAGGGTGTGGACTACGACAGGATCACGTCAGCGTTTGGCAGGTGGTTGCCAGGCGCCCAGACTGATCCGTACGTCGAGTCCGCCGCCGTCGGCGGGCCGCAGTTCAACGGTCCCGGCGTCATGTTCGACCAGCTGGCGGACGATCGCGAGGCCCAGGCCGGTCCCGGTGCCGGGCGGACCGGCTCGCCAGAACCGGTCGAAGGCGCGGCCGCGTTGCTCGTCGGTCATCCCGGCGCCCTGATCGCGGATCACGAGGTCGACCGTCGGCCCGCGCCGGCGGGCTCGCAGTATGACGCTGCTGCCGGCGGGCGCGGCGGTGAGCGCGTTGCTGAGGATGTTGTCGAGGACCTGCTCCATCGCGCCGGGGGTCGCGGTGATCTTGCAGGGCCGTTCGACGTCGACGTGCAAGGTGACCCCGGCATCGTCCATCGCGGCGGACCAGGTCGAGCTGCGGGCATCGACGACCTCCGCAAGGTCGACGCATTGTGCCGCGGTCGTGGTGGACTCGGCGCGAGCCAGGGTGAGGAGCCCTTCGACCATCCGGCTCATCCGGTGGATCTCGGCGTCGACGGTCGCGATCCGCTCACTCAGCTGCGGGTCGTCGCTGGTGTCACGGATGTTGTCGAGGGTCAGTCGCATGGCCGCGAGCGGCGTACGGAGTTGGTGCGAAGCGTCGGCGACGAACGCCCGTTGCGAACCCAGCAAGGCGTCCGTCTGCCGGGCGCTGTTGTTGAGCGTCCGCGCCAGCGTCGCGATCTCGGGCGCGCCCTTGGTCTCGGCGCGGGCCGAGTAATCGCCCTCGCCGATGCGGCGGGCCACGGCATCGAGGCGCTTGAGTGGCCGGGCAATGGTGCTGGCGATCAGTACGGCGATCGCGGTCGCCGCCAGCAGTACTCCAGCACCCGTGAGCAACCGGAACCGCCAGATCTGCGCGATCTGCGCATTGACCTCGCCGGCCGGCGAGATGATCTGTACGGCGGCGACGGTGCGGCTGCCCGACTTGACCGGCAGCACGACACTCACCGAATCTGCGTTCCAGCGCGGGCCTGGATCCCCGCCGGACAGTGCCTGACTGACCTGTGCGTCATTCACCGCTCCCTCCCCGGCATAGATCAGCCGGACCTGCGAGCCGGTCGCGCTCTCGAAGTCACGGGTCCGGTCCCTGATCGCCTGCTTGGTGGCCGGATCCGTCCGGACTACGAGCGGGGCGAACAACCTGGCCTCCCGCTCAGCGGTATGCTCCAGCGTCGACCGCAGGATCGACGCCGAACTCGCCGCGACCGGAATCGTGAACAGGGCCAACGCAATGGCCACCAGGATCACGTAGCTCGCGACCAGCCGGAGCTTCATCCGCCGTCCTGCTCGAGCCGGAAGCCGACACCACGAACCGTCTGTACGTCGATCGCCCCGGCGAGCTTCTTCCGCAGCGAACCGACGTGGACGTCCAGGGTGCGCGTGGATCCGAACCAGTTGCTGTCCCAGACCTCCTCGATCAGCTGCTCCCTGGTGTGAACGGCACCCGGCCGCGACGCCAGCAATGCGAGCAGATCGAACTCCCTCGGTGTCAACGAGACCTCCGCCCCGGCCACGAACACCCGCCGGGCAGCTCGATCAAGCGTCACGGTGCCGAGCTGCTGAGCATCCACCGGGGCCGCCGCGACCACTTGGTCCCGCACCGCCGTACGCCGCGTGACCGCGCGGATCCGCGCCACCAGCTCGCGCAACCCGAACGGCTTCGACACGTAGTCGTCCGCCCCGATCTCGAGCCCGACGACCCGCTCGATCTCGTCGGAGCGGGCAGTGATGATGATCAACGGAACGTCGCTGACCGCCCGGATCCGGCGGCAGATGTCGATGCCGTCGGCATCAGGCAGCCCCAGATCGAGCAGCACCACCCCGGCTGCCGGGTGCGAGGCCAGTGCCTCCGCGCCGGTGGTCACGTGCCGAACCTCGAAACCGTACCGGGGCAGGCCCTCGGACAAGGCACCGGCGATCGCGGGATCATCTTCAACCAGGAGAACCAGCACAGGCTCCAAGCTCCCACAACCCACGTCATGGTCCGGTCAGCGAATCGTCAAGATTCGGCACAGATCCCGCCCCGGACCGCAAAGACGCCCGCCTGGAAGACCAGGCGGGCGCCGTACAGCGTTGGTGTGCTACTTGGTGAGCGGGGCGAGCTTGGGGTCGTTCGCGTAGGCCTCGGCCGCGTTGGCCTTGGTCACGATGACCGGCGGGAGCAGGAAGGACGGGACGACCTTGACCCCGTTGTTGTAGGTCTTGGTGTCGTTGACCTGCGGGGTGCCGCCGGTCTGCAGGGCCTTGATCATGGTGATCGTCTCGGCGACCAGCTTGCGGGTGTCCTTGTTGATGGTGGAGTACTGCTGGCCGGCCATGATCGACTTGACCGACTCGACCTCGGAGTCCTGGCCGGTGACGACCGGGGTCGGCTTGCCGGCGCCCTTGACCGAGGTCAGGATCGCGCGGGCCAGGGTGTCGTTCGGCGACAGCACGCCGTCCAGGGTCTTGCTGCCGGTGTACGTCGAGGTCAGCAGCGAGTCCATCCGCTGCTGGGCGCCCTCGGCCTTCCAGCCCTGGATGGCGGTCTGCTTGATGTCCTTCTGGCCGGAGCCGACGATGACCTCGCCCTTGTCGATCAGCGGCTTGAGGACGTCCATCGCGCCGTTGAAGAAGACCGCGGAGTTGTTGTCGTCGGGCGAGCCCGAGAACAGCTCGATGGTCCACGGGCCGGTCGCCTTCTTGGCCTTCATCCCGTCCAGCAGGGCCTGGCCCTGCAGCTGACCGACCTTGAAGTTGTCGAACGCGATGTAGTAGTCCAGGTCACCGGTGTTGGTGATGAGCCGGTCGTAGGCGATGACGACCGCGCCGGACTCCTTGGCCTGCTTCACCTGGGTGGACAGCTGCGCGGCGTCGGTCGCGCCGATCACGATGACCTTCGCGCCCTTGGTGACCATGGCCGAGATCTGGGCCTGCTGGTCGGCGACGGTCGTGGAGGCACCGGCGTACTGGACGTCGGACTTGAAGCCCGCTTCCTTCAGGCCGTTGGTGAACAGGTCACCGGCCAGCACCCAGTTCTCCGACGTCTTCGACGGGAGTGCGACGCCCACCAGGGAGTCCGCCGCGAAGCCCTTCGGCGCATCGCCGGTGGTGCCTTCGCCCTCACGGGTGTTGCCGCAGGCCGCGGCCCCGAGAGCGAGTACGGCGACGGCACCGGCCGCGACCGCCTTGGAGATGAACTTGTACATCGTGGATACCTTTCGTGGGCCGTCCGCGTTCGCGGGCGGTTGGCTACCTCAGCTGGCGGCCGGGGTCTTGTCGCTCGGCCGGGGCACATCGGCCGGGACCGGCGCGGCGGGCGGTCCCTCCCGCCGGAACGGACGGGTGATCGAGTCGATGACGGAGAACCGTCCCTGGCTCTTGTTGTAGACATCGAGCGCGACGGCGAACAGCAGCACCAGGCCCTTGATCATCTGGACCAGGTCAACGCCGACGCCCATCAGCTGCAGGCCGTTGTTGAGCAGGGCCATCACCAGACCGCCGACGATCGAGCCGCTGACGGTCCCCAGACCGCCGGAGACCGCGGCGCCGCCGATGAACACAGCCGCGATCGCGTCGAGCTCCCAGCTCAGACCGTCCTGCGGGCCGGAGGCCGCCGACCGCGCGACGAAGATCATGCCGGCCAGGGCGGCGAGGATCCCCATGTTGGTCATCACGAAGAAGTTGACCCGCTGCAGCTTCACGCCGGACAGCTCCGCGGCGCGCGCGTTGCCGCCGACCGCGTAGATCCGCCGGCCGGAAACCGTGTTGCGCGTGTAGAACGAGTAGATGAGCACCAGGCCGATCAGGATGATGCCCGACACCGGCAGGCTGGTGCCGACCCGTCCACCGGCGAACCGCAGGGTGGCGAAGATGATGACGCCCACCATCACGGCGAGCCGCACACCGGAGATCCACAGCGGAGCGGGCTCGGCACCCATCTCCTGCCGGGTCTTCCGGGCCTGCCACTCGCGCCACGCCACGGCCAGGCAACCGATCAGGCCGAGCAGCAGCGTCAGGTTGTTGTAGCCGGTGGCCGGACCGACCTCAGGCAGATAGCCCGCGCCGATCGTGCGGAAGCCCTCCGGGACCGGAACGGTGTCGGCGTTGCCGATGAACTGGTTGCCACCGCGGAACAGCAACATGCCGGCCAGCGTCACGATGAACGCCGGTACGCCGATGTAGGCGACCCAGAAGCCTTGCCAGGCACCGATGAGCGCGCCGACCACCAGGCCCAGCACGATCCCGAGCGGCCACGGTACGTCGAAGTTCTGGATCGCCTTGGCGACCACGATCCCGACGAACGCGGCGACCGACCCGACCGACAGGTCGATGTGCCCGGCAACGATCACCATCAGCATCCCGATCGCGAGGATCAGGATGTAGGAGTACTGACTGACCACCGCGATCAGGTTGCCCGACGTCAGCGTGAGTCCGTCGGTCAGCACCTGGAACAGCAGGACGATCGCCACCAGGGTGAAGATCATGCCGAACTGGCGGCCGACAGAGGTGGTCCCTCCGAAGAGGTTCTTCTTGAGGTCTTGGAGTCCGCTCATCACACCGGCATCTTCTTCGTAGTGGTCATCTGCTTCATCAGGCGTTCGGGATCGGCGTCCGCGCGGGCGACCTCACCGGTGATCGTGCCCTCGAACACCGTGTAGATCCGGTCGCACAGGCCGATCAGCTCCGGGAGCTCCGAGGAGATCACCACGACGCCCTTGCCCTGTGCGGCGAGCCGGTGAATGATCCCGTAGATCTCGAACTTGGCCCCGACGTCGATCCCGCGGGTCGGCTCGTCGAGGATCAGCAGGTCCGGGTCGGTGAACATCCACTTGGCCAGGACGACCTTCTGCTGGTTACCACCGGACAGCTTCGAGATACCCTCGTCGACCGACGGTGTCTTGATCCGCAGCTCCTGCCGGTACTCCTCGGCGACCCGGTGCTCGGCCACCTCGTCGATGACACCGTGCCGCGCGATCTTGGCCGGCTTGGCCGCCACGATCGAGGTCTTGATGTCGTCGAGCAGGTTGAGACCGATCGCCTTGCGGTCCTCGCTCACGTAGGCCAGGCCGTTCCCGATCGCCTCCGAGACCGTCCGCAGCTGGATCTCCCGGCCGTCCTTGAAGACCTGGCCGCTCAGCCAGGTGCCGTAGGACCGGCCGAACAGGCTCATCGCGAGCTCGGTCCGCCCGGCACCCATCAGCCCGGCGAATCCGACCACCTCACCGCGCCGTACCGAGAAGCTCGCCTGCTTGCACACCAGCCGGTCATGGGCGATCGGATGCCGCACCGTCCAGTCCCGGACCTCGAAGAAGACCTCGCCGACGTCCGGGGTGTAGTCGGGGAACCGGCTGCTCATGTCGCGGCCCACCATGCCGCGCACGATCCGGTCCTCGTTCACCCCGTCGGCCTTGACGTCGAGCGTCTCGATCGTCTTCCCGTCGCGCAGGATGGTGATCGAGTCGGCGATCGCCTCGATCTCGTTCAGCTTGTGCGAAATGATGATCGAGGTGATGCCCTGCGTCTTGAACTCGCGCAGCAGGTCCAGCAGCTGCTGCGAGTCGGACTCGTTCAGCGCGGCGGTCGGCTCGTCCAGGATCAGCAGCTTGACGTCCTTCGCGAACGCCTTGGCGATCTCGATCAGCTGCTGCTTGCCGACGCCGATGTCCTTGATCAGCGTGTCCGGGTCCTCCCGGAGGCCGACCAGCTTCATCAGCTCCAGCGCGCGCCGCTGAGCGGTCTTCCAGTCGATGGCCAGGCCCTTGCGCGGCTCGTTGCCGAGGAAGATGTTCTCGGTGATCGACATCCCGGGAATCAGCGCCAGCTCCTGGTGGATGATCACGATCCCGGAGTTCTCGCTGGCCCGGATGTCGCCGAACCGGGCCTCCTCGCCCCGGTACCGGATCTCGCCGCTGTAGTCGCCGTACGGGTAGACGCCGCTGAGCACCTTCATCAGCGTCGACTTCCCGGCGCCGTTCTCCCCGCAGATGGCATGGATCTCGCCCTCGCGCACCACCAGGTTCACGTCGGCCAGCGCCTTCACACCAGGGAACGTCTTGGTGATCGAGCGCATCTCGAGCAGCACCGGAGCGGCGCTCACAGGGCAGGGCTTTGCATTGGCATCACTGTCTCCGGGACTTCTGGGTGTCGCGAGCTCATCCTGGCGAGGACAGTAAATCCAATTGATTTACTTCGTCAACACTCTGCGGGAGACTGGCCCCGATCAGTGATCTGGAGGCAACGGGTGCGACAAGCGGGTACGAACCTCCCCAAGGTCGGGCGGTACAACCAGGCGGTGGTGCTGGAGCAGATCCAGCGGGCCGACGGCATCAGCCGGCAGGAGATCGCCCAGCACACCGGCCTCACTCCCCAGGCCGTGTCGGGGATCGTCCGCCGGCTGCTCGACGAGGGCATCGTGCGGGAGGACGGCGCCAGCCGGGTGAACAGCTCCGGCAAGCCGCGCACCATCCTGCGCATCAATGCCGACGCCGGGTGCGCGATCGGGCTGCACTTCGACCCGGCGGAGCTCGCCTGCGTCGCCGTGGACCTGCGCGGCCGGCCACTGGTCACCAAGCGGCTCCCGACGCCGGGCGGCGCAGATCCGGACGAGGTCATCGCGTCGATGGCGAGCCTGGTCCAGGAGGTTCTCGGGCTGGCTGCGGTCCGTCCCGACCGGGTCCTCGGGCTGGGACTGGCCAGTCCAGGGCCGATCGACCAGGAACACGGGACGGTGGTTTCGCCACCGCAGTTGGCGCACTGGAACCGCGTCCCGATCAAGCAGCTGCTGAGCGACGCCACCGGCATGACCGTGACCCTGGACAACGACGCCTCCGCCGCCGCCATCGGCGAGCGCTGGGCCGGAGCCGGCCGCAGCGTCGCCAACTTCGCGTACTTCTTCTTCGGTACCGGCATCGGCGGCGGCCTGATCCTGAACCAGCAGGTGTACCGAGGTGGATCGTTCAACGCAGCCGAGTTCGGCCACACGTCCGTCGTACCGGACGGGCTGGAGTGCTACTGCGGCAACCGGGGTTGCCTGGAGACCGTGGCCCGCCCGGCCGCGATCGTCGCCGAGACCCACCGCAGGCTCATCGCCGGCAGTCCGAGCACGCTGGCCGAGCGGTTCCGCATCGCTCCCGCCACCGTCGACATCTCGGCGATCCACGACGCGGCCGTGGCCAATGACCCGCTGGCCGCCGGCGTTCTGGCCCAGGCGGCCGACTACGTCGCCAGCACGGTCGTCAACGTCGTCAACGTGACCGACGTGGACCTGGTCGTCCTCGGCGGCCACGGCATCCGCCATATCGGCGACCGCTACGCCGAAACCGCCCGCCAAGCGGTCGCCACCCGAGCCATGTCCAGGCACATCCGAGGCGTCGACGTAGTCCTGTCCCCCCTGGGCGCCGACGCCGCCGTCGTCGGCGGCGCGGCCCTCGTCCTCCACCGCGCCTACTCCCCCCAGCTGTCAGCGCTCCTCTCGGACTGAGCACACAATCGAACGTAATTAAACAAAACGTTTTCTCATGACCGCCTGATCAGGTTGTCGGTGGTTGTTGGTGGGTACGGGCGGTGGATGACTTCTTCGGATCAGCGGCTGGGGGCGGCTGTTGAGATTGACGGTGAACTGACGGCGATCGAGCGGAGGCTGGATCTGTTGCTCAATCTGACGCCGGTCAACACGGCGGAGGCGTGGGTGGACTTCGAACGGGGAGACTTCGGGTCGGCGCCTACGCTGCGGCTCCGGCCGCTGGAGTTCGAGCCCGACCTGGTACGGCGTGAGTTGTACGACCTCGAGATCGAGAAGGTCGACGATCCCGCGCTGCACACGCTCTTCCGGGCGAAGCGGGACGAGATCGCGCGCGAGATCACGATCCTGGAGGACCGCGACACGTCACGATTCGTGTATGGATCACTACAGCTGTACGGCGAGGTTTCGCCGTCGCTCGCCGCCACGGCGGAGGAGTTGCTCGAGCTCATTCCGCCGCAGGCTCCCAGTGGCCGCAGCGTCACGGCGGGTGCGTTCGCGCAGGCGGCTCAGGAGGAGTTCGATCGGTACCAGGCCGTCTATCCGGACTTCCCGGCGTACGTCGAGGTGCGTGAGGACGTGTCCGAGCTGATGGTCTCGTTCGGCCGGCTGCTCATCCCCGAGACTGCCGCAATCCGGGCGGACCGCGTCGAACCCCTGCTGCACCACGAGGTCGGAACCCATGTCGTCACCTATCAGAACGGCGCCCGGCAACCGCTGACCATGCTGAAGATCGGGCTGCCTGGGTACGACGAGACGCAAGAGGGTCTTGCTGTCCTCGCCGAATACCTGGTCGGCGGGCTGGACCCCCGGCGGCTGCGGGTGCTCGCGGCCCGAGTGGTTGCCGTCGGCAAGATGCTTGACGGCGTGGAGTTCCTGGACATCTTCGAATCGCTCCGGACGGACCACCGAATCCCGCCCAAGACGGCCTGGTCGATCGCGACCCGGGTCGTCGTCGGTGGCGGTTCGGTGAAGGACGCGATCTACCTGCGCGGCATCACCCGCATCCTCGAAACGCTTGCTGAAGGCAACAGCCTCGACGTGCTCTTCGTCGGCAAACTCGCCCTGGACCACGTCCCGCTGATCCAGGACCTGCTCGACCGCGGCGTCCTCGAAGCGCCCTGGGTCCGGCCGCGGTGGCTGGAGGTGCCCGGCGCTCAGGAGCGCCTGGACAGGCTGCGCGCCGGGGTTTCGGTCACCGACCTGTACGAGGGAGTTGCGTCATGAGACTGGCCTTCTTCGTCAACGATGTCCCGACCGAGATCGACGAATACACGACCACGCGCCTCGCCAGAGCCGCCGTACAGGGTGGTCATGAGGTTTGGTACGTCGGAGTCGGTGACGTCGACGCCGGCCCGGGTGACGGGGAGCTGACGGCCCGGGCGCGTGCCGCGGAGTTTCAGGAGGGCGACACCCTCGAGACGTTCATGGAGCGCATCAAGGAGCGCGACGCCGAGCGGATCGTGCTGGACGAGCTCGGCGCCCTGTTCCTGCGCAACGAGTCGATCGACGACCTGCGGGACCGGTCGTGGGCGAGCCCACTGGGCGTGATCTTCGGCCAGCTGCTCGAGGCTCGCGGCGTGACAGTGGTGAACAACCCCTCGGCGCTCGGCCGCGCCACGAGCAAGCTCTACCTCGAGGAGTTCCCGGCCAAGATCCGGCCCCGGTCACTGGTCACCCGCGACCCCGAGGCGATCGAACGATTCGCCGCTGAGGTCGGCCACTGCGTGGTCAAGCCGCTGTACGGATCCAAGGGCCGGAACGTGTTCATGATCGAGGGCCAGGGCGAGGCGAACCTCGCCCAGATGACGGAGGCGGTGCTCGAGGACGGTTATGCGATCGCCCAGGAGTTCGTCGAGGGCGGTGAGGACGGCGACGCCCGGATCTTCCTGCTCGAGGGCCGGCTGCTCGAGTGCGACGGCAAACCGGCCGCCTTCCGCCGGGTCCCGACCGGGAACGACCCCCGCGCCAACATCAGCACCGGCGGGCACCCCGTCGCGCTCGAGATCGGCGACACCGAACGGGACATCATCGAAGCGATGAGCGAGAAACTCGTTGCCGACGGCATGTTCTTCGTCGGCATCGACGTGATCGGCAGCAAGGTGGTCGAGATCAACGCGGAGAGCCCCGGCGGCCTCCAGAGCATCGAGAGGCTCTACGACCTCGACGTCTGCCCCACCGTCATCGACGCGCTGGAACGCCGTACCAAATCGAAGCCGTGAGGACAGAACCTGACCGCTACTGACCGGATGATGGTGGTATCAGCATCTTCCGGAAAGGGACGATCATGCTTCGAGGCGTGTGCACTGTCGGGTTCGCTGCCGACGACCTGGATGCGGCTGCGCGCTGGTACGCCGAACTACTGGGCGTCGAGCCGTACTTCCGTGCCTACGAGTGCGAGACCTGTGGATCGCGGGCATTCGGCGTCGACCACTGCGCGGAGTGCGACGCGGCGATGCGACTGGGCTACATCGAGTTCCGGTTCGGCGACGACCAGGTCGAGCTCGGCTTCATCGACCGGCGCTACGTGCCCGCCGCCGCTCCCGGCAGTGGAGCGGCCGTCGCTTGGCACGTTGACGATCTCGGTGCGACGCTACAGAAAGTGCTCGCGATGGGCGCCACCGAGCATGAGCCGATCACCGAGCAGGGCGGTACCGGATCGGGCTACTTCACCGCGTCGGTCATCGACCCGTTCGGCAATCGGCTCGGCCTGTTCTACAACCCGCACTACCTCGAGATGCTCGCCGCCCGCTAAGCCTCCTCCGGGGGTGGCGTGCGGTCGACCTGATGGCCGTTCTTCCAGATGGTGTGGAGGGTGCGGAGGTTGGTGATGTCCTGGGTCGGGTCGGCCGTGGTGAGGATGAGGTCGGCGCGGCGGCCCGGGGTGATGCGGCCGCGGTCGGTGAGGCGGAAGTGACGGGCCGGTGCGGCGGTTGCGGCGGTGAGGGCCTCGGCCGGTGTGAGACCGGCTCGGACCAAGTGCTCGAGCTCGGTGAACAGGCTGGCACCACTCACGTTCGCGCGGACCGGGGCGTCGGCACCGGCGAGGACTGGGATACCTGCCGCGTGGAAGCGACGTACGTTGGCTGAGGCGATGCCGAGGAAGTCCGGTCGGCCGGGACGGTCCGGCGGGTCCTGGGAGAGCAGGTATTGCTGAGTCGGGCTCAGCCAAGGGGTGATCCGGTCGTCGGCGAGAAGCGACTTCGCGCCGAGACCCCAGTCGACGACCGAGAGCGTTGGTACGGCGAAACTGCCGGTCTGCCGGATCGTCTCGACCTCGGCGGCACTGGCCACCGCGTTGTAGGGCACATGCACGATCCCGTCGGCCCCGGCCAGGACAGCCTCGACGTACAGCTTGAGTTTCTCCACATGCCCGACCGCGAGCCGCCCTCGTCGATGCGCCGCGCGGATCGTCCCGGTCACCTGCTCAAGCGTCAGCGACGGCAGCGGCCGGTCCGGCGGATCGCCCGGCTCGTACACGAACTTGAGGTAGTCCGACCCTTCCGTCAGCCGGTCGGCGACGAAGCGATCCAGATCTGTCTCGGGCAAGACCCGCGGGAACTCGTACCCCGGGTTGACCGGATGCCCACCCGGTACGGTCACGCCGTTCCCCGCTGACCAGAGGTCGGCCGCCGGCACCCGCTTCCGCGACCGGCGCCGCCGCTTCGCCACCGCAAGCTGACCAGGCTCGCCGAACATCTCCAGCTCGGTCGTCACCCCGAACCGCAGCGCATCCGCCGAACTGCCCTCGAACGTATGCACATGACTGTCGATCAGCCCAGGCAGCAACGTCCCACCCCGACCATCAACCACTGCCGCATCTTCGCTGGCTAGTCCGCGGTCGCCGATCGCAGCGATCAGCCCATCCCGGATCAGAACCGACCGCCGACCATCCAGCATCCGCCGGCCGTCAAAGACGCGAACGTCCCGGATCAGCACCGCCCCACCATCCGGCCGCACAGCCGCCGCCACCCCCGGCCACGCCGCGGACGCTGCCGCCGCCGGCACGATTCCCAACATCTGCCGCCTGGAATATCCCATGCCCCCGACGCTAGCCAGAAACCGCCCGCCGGCCGTCGAACTTCCGGACATCCTTGGTAGTCGAAAGTAGCCGGCCGGCGCGTGGCCCTAGCGGGGTTCCAGGAGCTGCCAGGTCCGGCCCTGGTTGTTGCTGATGGCAACGTTGTGGACCGGTTCGGTGCGGGGCGGCAGCGGGGTGGGTGTCGTGGTGGGGACCGGGCTCGGTGAGGTGATGGCGGGGCCTTCGACAAGGCCGGTGACCTGGTCTCCCAGGGTGGCGATCGAGCTCAGCGCGTACGGCGTCTGGACTTCGGTGCCGACGGAGCCATCGGGAGCTATCCGCAGCAGCGACGTCATCACCGTGGTCCGGTAGGTCTTGTCGGTGACCAGGGCAGTGCCGTCGTCGAACACGGCATCGAATCCGAGTACCCGCTTGCCCGGCTCCGGGATCGTGGTCCAGGTCCGGCCGCCGTCCCGGGATCGCAGATACTCGCCCGGCCCCTCGGTCTCACTCGACTGCTCCTGGAGCAGGATCGTGCGGCCGTCAGGGCTGAAACCGGAGGCCAGGTACTGGCTCTGCGTGATCGGGCGGCGGGTCCAGGTGCGGCCGCCGTCCGCGGTCCAGGCCAGCAGCCCCTTCTTAGCCAGCCACCAGCGTCCGGTCCGGTCGCGGAAGAAGCGATCCGGGTTCCGCAGGTCGGCGGGCAACTGCAGCGCCCGAGCGCTGCCCGTCCGCGGGTCGACGACGAGCAGCGGGCCGCCGGTGGTGAGCAGGAGACCGTCGCCGATCGTGCTGGTGGTCCCGGCGACCGTGAGCGGATGCTCGACCGGGCGGCCGTTCTCGATGGTGATCAGCCGGCGGTTCTTCGGGTCGTCGTGGACGTTCCGGAAGCCGTAGACCAGGTCGCCGTACGGATCCAGCCACGGGAAGTTGTCGGCCGGTTCGGTGAACTCGACGCCGGTCGCGGACCTCCAGGCCAGGGTGGACCAGCAAGCCGACGGCTGAGCGGGATCCGGCTGACGGCACCGGTTCCAGACCGCGACCCAGTTGCCGCCGGGGAGCGGGTAGAACCTGGTCAGCTCAGCGTCCGCGGAGTGCGCGAGTTCGCGGCCCGACGCCGGCCGCACCTGCGTAGCCGCTGGTTCGGGGGCGGCGTCCGGCCGCTGGTTGACCAGCACGCCGACCGGTACGGCGATCGCCGCGACACCGGTCGCGATCGCCAGGACACGGCGGCGCCACAGCCGGATCCGGCTTCGCTTCAGCAGGGTTTCGAGTTCGGGTGCCGGGGACCGGCTCTGTGCCTGCCAGGCCAGATCCTTCAGTTCAGACATGGTGCTCCTCCGTCTGGGGCTCGTCGGCGAACTCGTGGACGAGGGGAGCCAGCCGCTGCCGGCCGCGGCTCAGCCGGGCCTTCACGGTTCCCTCCGCGATGCCGAGCGTTTCGGCGATCTCCCGGACCGACAGGTCGGCGATGTGCCGTAACGCGAGCGTCTCGCGTTGCTCCAGCGGTAGCTGCCGCAGCGCATCGAGCAGAGCGATCCGGTCCGGCGACAGACCGGGCAGGCTCACCGACTGCGGCTGCAGCCGCAGAAGCTGCCGAAGCCTTACCGTCCGGCGGAACCTGTTCCGAGCGAGATTCAGCGCGATCGTGCGCAACCAGGCCTCCGGGTTGTCCACCTGCCCGAGCTGCCGCCGCTTCGTCAGCGCCTTGACGAAAGCCTCCTGGACAACGTCCTCCGCCTCGGCCAGATCACCGCAGACGGCGAACATCTGCCCGATCAACCGCCCGTAGCAGCCCTCGTACAGCTCCCGCAGCCGCTCGTCGTCCATCAGCCCTCCGAGTTCGTCTTGTCACCCTCACGACAATCGGTGGCCGGGATCGGTTGCGTCGGCGGGTGACACGTTCTCGAGCAGCCAGCGTCGAGCGGGCGCAGCTGAGTGAACGCGCGGAGCACCTGGTCGGCCGCTGCCGCCGTGTGGATCCAGTCCTCACACCCGAGCGGCCGTCGTGCGATCACTGACCGATGCCGCAACAACTCCGCCCGCGGATGGTCAGCCGGATAGCCACGCAACGGCCGCTTCAGCAGTTCACCCGAGATACCGAAGCCCTCCCGCTCGAGCTTCCGCACGATACCGGTCAACCGCCGCCCGGACCCGGGCTCCGCCACGGCGGCCCGGTATCGCTCGATCTGCTCGGCCGGCGCATACCACCACGCCACGCCGACCTCCAGACCGTCGAGATCGAACCGAACGCCCAGCTCGACGTTCCGGGCCAGCCGCACAATCGCACTCTGATGTTGCCATGCCGCCAGCATGACCCCGCCGTACCCCCAGACGGAGAAGTCCTCGTACGCCGGGTCTGCCTCGGCCACCGCATCGAGCAGTTCGATCATCGGCCGGCGTACCAGCTCTTCACGGTCCCGCCGGCACTGCCGACGCACCTCGACCGAAGGCTCCCCCTCGAGCTGCAGCAACACGTCGAACGCGCTCCGCGGCCACCCCACGAATTCGCCGATCACGAGCGGCTCAACGCTGCCGGGCGGAAGGTGCGGCGGTAGGCGCCTGGGGTGACTCCGACCGTCTGTGCGAAGAGTGCCCGGAAGTTGCTTGCGGTCGGGAAGCCGACCTTGTCCGCGATCCGCTCGACGGTGTAGCCGGTGGTCTCGAGGAGCTCCTGGGCATGCCTGATCCGGACACCGGTCAGCCACTGGATCGGACTCTGCCCGGTCTCCTCGGTGAACCGTCGCGCCAGCGTGCGCACGCTCATCCCCGCAGCCGCACCGATGTCGGCAAGAGTCAGCCGACGATGAGCATTCTCCTCGATCCACTCCAGGACGCGCTCCAGATTCGCCGTATGCTGCGTCGGCCGGTTGCGCAGGATGTACTGCGCCTGCCCACCCGTGCGATGCAACGGCGCCACTGCCAACCGCGCCGCATCCGCCGCGACCGCGACGCCGTAGTCGTTCTCGACCACGTGCAGGCACATGTCGATCCCCGCGGACGCTCCGGCCGAGGTCAGGATCGATCCGTTGTCCGTGTAGAGAACATCCGGATCGACGTCGGCCAACGGGTACTCCCGCGCCAGCCGATCAGCGGCGAGCCAATGGGTCGTCACGACCTTCCCGTCCAGCAACCCGGCCTCGGCCAAGCTGAACGCCCCCACACAGATCGACGCCAACCGCGCACCCCGATCCGCCGCGGCACGAAGTGCGGTCAGGATTTCCGGCGCCGTACGGGCCGTCGAATCGTTGCGCCCCGGTACGACGATCAGGTCCGCGCGCTCGAGGATGTCGAGCCCGGCCCCCGGCATGATCCGCAGCGGCCCGGCCCCGACCGATGACTCCGCCCCGGCCACCACCACGCGATACCCCGCACCCCCATCAGGCAGCCGCACCTGCCCGAACAGCTCCACGGGAGTGGCCAGGTCGGCAGCAATCACGTCTTCCAACGCCAGAACAGCAACCAGTTGCATCTGCCCAGATTAGACGGCACCGGACGCCGGTCCACACTGTTGCTACCAGCAACTACTCGTTCCATCGCGCCCTGTGGATAAGTTGTGTACGGCGATGGGTGCTGAAATCCGTTGAAAATAAGGCGTTCTCAGCTTTGAAAACTGTCGGTGGGGGTGTCTACAGTTGGAGACATGGAAGCCTTGGACGAGCGGCCGGTGTGGTCGATGAGCGGCAGCGAGAAGCTGGCTGAGCTCGACGGGCTCGATGCTGAGTTCGCTCGTCTGCAGACCCGGTGGCTGGAGCTCGTCGGCAGCCTCGACGAGACCGGGTACGCCGAGGAGCTCGGTGCTCGTGACGTTGTCGAGTTGCTGACGCGACGGTATCGCCTGGATCGTGCCCAGGTGTCGCGCGACAGGCGGCTGGCCCGCGCGTTGCCGAAGTATGCGGCAGTGGCGGGCGGGTTGGCAGACGGCATTGAGCTACCACCTCCGGACCCCGACTCCACCGAGGATGTTGCTGCTGGTGATGACGTGGCTGTGCGGCTGATGCGGTCGGAGCAGGCCTGGGCGATCGTGTCAGAGCTGGAGCGGATCCGCTCGAGGGTGCCGGTCGAGGTCCTGGACGTGGCCGAGGCCGAGCTGGTGAAGCTGGCCGCCCGCTTGCCGCTTGCCGAGTTGCGCAAGTCCGCGCGGGAGATCTGTGACGTGGTGGACGTCGACGGTCCCGAGCCCGACGAGAGCAAGGCCTACGAGCGAGAGTCGCTGACACTCGTCAACGCTCCGCAGGGCGTGAAGTTCCGCGGCTACCTGGCCAACGAGAACGCCGAAGCGCTGAGGTCAGCAGTCGTCACCGGAGCCCGCCCACACAAAACCCCCAACGGCGACCCCGATCCCCGCCCCCGCGAAAAGCGCCAAGCCGACGCCCTGTCCGCAGCCCTCGCCATCGCAGCCGCCGCCACCGACGCCGGCCTCCCCCGACCACCAGCCCCCACCCCCCACAACGAGCCACCCACCGCTTCTACCACAGCCGCACCCGCGGGTGCGGGTGCGGGTGCGGGTGCCAAGGTCCCCCCGAAGCCAGACGGCAATTTCGCCGCCCCTGACGCGAACGCCGAGGCAGCCAGTAACTTCGCCAGCACCAACGCGACCCCGGACGCACCCGGCGACCTCCCCAGCACTCACACAGCCCCACGGGCAGCCGGTGGCCTCCCCAACGCTCACCTGAACGCGGAGGCGGACGGTGACTTCGCGGGCGCTGACATGCACGCGGAAGCAGATGGTGATTTCGCCAGCGCTCACGCGGACGCGGAGACTGCCGGTGACTTCGCAGGCGCTCACGCGGACGCGGAGGCGGACGGCGACTTCGCAGGCGCTGACATGCACGCGGAAGCAGGTGATGATTTCGCCAGCGCTCACGTGGACGCGGAGACTGCCGGTGACTTCGCAGGCGCGGACGTGGACGCGGAGGCAGCCGGTGATGTGGACGGTGGCGGCGAGGCGGCTGCGGGTGCAGATTCGGTGGGAGTCGATGCTCCTGCTGAGTCGGTGGCCCTCCCGGGGCTGGAGGAGACGGCCGTGCTGGCGGGCTTTTCGAGTGGTGCACGACCTGCGGGTTCTGTTGCGAGTGCTGGGAGTCGGGGTGCGGGGTGGGTGCCTGGGTTCGGAGCGAAGGCGAACATCACCGTCACCATCGACTTCGAGGATCTGAAGGCCGCCACCGCCAACGCCACCGGCGGACTCGTGTACGGCGATCGGTTGTCCGCCGCCACGATCCGGCGACTCGCCTGCGACGCCAAGATCATCCCCCTCGTCCTCGGCTCGAAGTCCGAACCACTCGACGTCGGCCGCGCCGAACGCCTCATCACCCGCGGCATGCGCCGCGCCCTCAATCACCGCGACAAAGGCTGCGTCGTATGCGGCGCACCACCGGTCATGTGCGACGCCCACCACCTCACCTCATGGATCGACGGCGGGCCCACCGCCATACACAACCTCGTGCTGCTCTGCAGGCGCCACCACAGCGACCTGCACCTGGGCCACTGGAAGATCACCATCGTCGACGGTGAAGTGCGCGTCTCCCAACCCGCCTGGGCAACCCCACCACCCCACCAAAAATCACCCCACCCAAGACCACCCACCCCCACCGACGATCGCGACCACCCCCATGTGATCCGCACGCAAGCCACAGCCACCCCATCCCAACCTGCCACCCGACCTGCCACCCGGCCAGGCCGCTGGTCAGCCAACGCCGTACAACTCAGCGAGGCCGCCACCTTCGCCATCTGGCCCGGCCGAGAACACCAAACCCCCGGCCCCGTCCTCCGCTAAATCCCCACCCACCCCGCCCCACCCAAGCAACCGACCTCGGACGCACCTCAAGGTTGGCGTGGGCGCGGGGCGAGGTGCCGTGCGGGAAGCGTGGGGTGACGTGGGCCTGCGCGCAGGCGCGGTGCGGAGTGCATGCGCGGGTGCGCGGCGACGTGAGCCTGCGTGCAGGTGCGCGCGCAGGTGCGAGGCGACGTTGGCGCGCGAGTGCGGGGTGACGTGGGTGTGCACGCGCAGGTGCGGGGTGACGTGGGCCTGCGTGCAGGTGCGGGTGCGAGGTGCACGCGCGGGTGCGGGGTGTGGTGAGGTGCGGGGTGACGTGGGTTTGCGGGTGCATGCGTGGGAGCGGGGTGCGTGCGGGTGCGAGGTGCACGCGTGGGAGCGGGGTGCGTGCAGGTGCGAGGTGCACGCGCAGGTGCGGGGTGACGTGGGCCTGCGTGCAGGTGCGGGTGCGAGGTGCACGCGCGGGTGCGGGGTGGGGTGAGGTGCGGGGTGGCGTACGTGCAGGTGCGTGCGCGGGTGCGAGGTGACATGGGCGTACGTGCAGGTGCGGGGGTGCGTGAGGTGAGGTGAGGTGCGGGCTGGGGTGAAGTGCTGGTGGGGCGAGGTGCGGGGTGGCCTACGTGCAGCTGCGTGCGCGGGTGCGAGGTGACATGGGCGTACGTGCAGGCGCGGGGGTGCGTGGGGTGGGGCTGCGTGAGGTGAGGTGCGGGCTGGGGTGAAGTGCTGGTGGGGTGAGGTGAGGGGTGGGGCAGCTGGCGGTTGGTGTCTTTTCTGTGCAGCAACCACAGCCCGGCAACCCCAGGCAACGTGGAGCTCGGTCGCCGACCTCGCCATCCGGCCCAGCCACCGCGGCGCCCAGCCACGCTGTCTTTCAGATCGGCCGGACGCGGCGATCAGCCACAGCGCACGTCCCCGGCCGAGAACTTTCGGGCCTCAGCCCACTCGACCGCCAAAGGCGGCCGACAAAACCAGAGGGTGCACCGAGCAGATGGCTAGGCCGGATGGCGAGGCCGGCGACCGCGGCTCCACGCTGCCTGGGGCTGACGGGCTGTGGCTGGGGTGCGTGAGGCTGGAGATCTGCGCTATCCGAAGGATTTTGGGGACTCGGTGACGAAAATCCATCGGATAACGCGCGGGACAGCCTGCGAACCCGAGATCGCAGGACCGCAGCCACCTTGAGCACGCATCAGCTATCTGACACCTCACCGAAACGGTCGAAGTGGGCTCAAGGTTGCTTGGCTGTGGGACCTTGGGCGCCGGTCGACCAGGTTCGAGGGCGCGGGTGGTGGTCTGTGCTCAAGGTTGTGGCGGTGCGGGCGGTCGGAGGGGTTCGTGGGTGGCCAGATTCAGGTGGTTTGTGTCTGGATCGCCAGTGGTGGTGGGGCGGTGCCGGGCCGAGGATGTGCAGGCGAACCTCCCCTGAGAAAGGTATGCGTGTGACGGCGTTCTTGTTGTCGGTTCATGTGCTCGCTGCGATTCTGGCCATTGGTCCGGTGGCGATTGCGGCGAGCATGTTTGCGCCGGCGGTGCGTGGTGCGGCTGAGGATCCTGATGACGTGCGGAAGGGGGCGGCGGTCGCTGTGCTGCATCGGATCACGCGGGTTTACAGCGTGATCGCGATCTTCGTGCCGGTGTTCGGGCTGGCGACCGGGGCGCGGCTCGGGGTTCTCGGGGATACGTGGCTGATCGTGTCGATGATTCTCACCGCGATCGCTGCCGCCGTACTGATCGGGCTGATCCTGCCCGGCCAGCGCCGGCTGCTCACGGACCTCCATGACACAGCAGCCGGCCGGCGGCTCGGGATGCAGACCGGGATCTTCAACCTGCTCTGGGCGATCGTCGTCGTACTGATGATCTATCGCCCGGGCTCGACCACCGGAGCCGGGCTGTGAACCCGCGCCGCCTCATGCATGTCATCGGCACCTTCGAGCTCGCCACGTTGATCCTGCTACTGGCGAATCTCGCAACGATCCATCACCCAGCGATCTCCAGCGCACTCGGCCCGCTCCACGGCCTGGCCTACACGAGCACCGTCATCATCGCCGTACTGACTGCGAAAGGTCGGCATCGCATCTGGCTGCTCTCGCTGATCCCAGGTATCGGCGGCCTGCTCGCCGCCCGGGCCACCGAACCGGTCACGGAAGCGAGCGCTGCCGGCGGTAGGTCGTCGGGTTGACGCCGTAGTAGGCCTTGAAGCGGCGGGTGAAGTGACTCTGGTCGGGCCAGCCGACGGCGGCGCCGATCGAGGAGATCGGGTGGTCGGTGGTGCCGAGGAGGATGGCGGCGGTCTCGGCGCGGTGGTGAGCCAGGTACGCAAGCGGTGGCAGGCCGGTGTTCGTCTTGAACAACCTGATCAGGTAGTTCGGGGCGAGGTGACACGCATCGGCCAGGTCCTGCAGCGTCCACGCGCGCGTCACGTCGGCCTCCAGCATCCGGATCGCCTGCAGTACGGCGGGATGTGTGAACCGCAGTGGCGATTCGGTCCCGAACTTCGCCTCACCGGCCGCCCGGGCCAGCAGTCCGAGCCCGAGCGACAGCCGACCGATCACGTCGGCGCGGTACCGCTCGGTCCGCGGTGGCCGCAGATCGGACAACGGCTCCAGGTGGGCGACGTACTCGGCCAGCACAGCCGGTTCGAGATGCAGGGCCAGCGTTCCCTGATGTCCAGGCGTGTAAGGCCCCTCGAACAACAGGTACGACAGCAGCGGATCCTCACGCATCCACGCCAGCTCCCGCCGCAGCATCTCCGGCGCGAACCCGCAGTTGAAGACCTCCAACTCGTGGCAGTTCTCCAACGCGTGCCAGGCCCCGGGACGCGTCAGTACGACGTCGCCCACGGTCAGCACCTGGGTTCCGAGCGGCGACAGATGGGTGCCGGTACCGCCCACGACGGTGAAGATCTCGATGAAGCTGTGGGTGTGTACCGGGTGGCTGTCCAGATGCAGGTGCCGCCCGGCTCCGGCGGTGATCTCTTCGGTGAAGAAGATCAGGCCACTCTCGAGAGCAACCGGCAGTTCAGCCACGGCGTCCACCTCCCTCGGGGTTAGTTTCGTCCAAGTAGCGGTTCATCCGGGCCTATCTGGGCGTGTCCGTGGCAGCGCACGATCCTTGGGTGACTCACTGGATCGGCAACCACGACTGGGAACAGCCCGGCAGTACGCCGGCCGCGCTCCCGATCTTCCGGACGACGTTCACCGTCGGTACCCTGCCCACCCACGCCGTCCTTCGCCTGACTGCCCGCGGGGTGTACGACGCAGAGGTCAACGGCCGCCCGGTCGGCGCGGCCGTCCTCGAACCGCCGTACACCGACTTCTCCCGCCGCGTGGTCTACCGCGACTACGACATCACCGCCGCGCTCTGGCCCGGCGAGAACACGATCACCGTCGAGGTCGGCCCCGGCATGGCCCACGTCCCGCTGACCCCCGACCGGTACCAGAAACTCACCCGCTCCGACGGCCCACCCCGCCTGTACGCCGAACTCCGCATCGACGGCGCCGTCCACGACCTCGCCTGGCGGACCGCTCTCGGCCGTACCACCTTCTCCAGCTGGTACGGCGGTGAAGACTGTGACGCCACCCGCAACCTCTACGGATGGCGAGACGCAATCACGACCGACGGACCCGCGCTCTCCGCGACCACCGCCCCGGCCATCGAGCTCGTCGAAACCCTCACCAGCCAAGCGATCACCGAGCCCGAGCCAGGCACCTACGTCTTCGACCTCGGCATCAACTTCGCCGGCTGGCAACGGCTCACCGTCGAAGGCCCGCGCGGAACCACGATCACCATGCGCCCCGGCGAGGTCCTCGACGAGCACGGTTACGTGCGCCAGACCCCCGACGGCACCGGCGGCCCGATCTGGGACACCTACACGCTGGCCGGCACCGGCACCGAGACCTGGCACCCGAAGTTCCGCTATCACGGCCTGCGCTACCTCCAGGTCGACGGCCTCCCCCACCCGCCGCGCCTGGACACGATCGAAGGTCTGGTCCTGCGCACCGCGAACCGACAGGTCGGCCGCTTCGCCTGCTCCAACCCGCTGATCACCACCCTGCACACGCTGATCGACCGAGCCGTCCAGTCCAACATGTACTCGGTCCTCACCGACTGCCCACACCGCGAGAAGCTCGGCTGGCTCGAGGAGATCCACCTCGTCTTCGGCCCGATCGCCTTCGGGTACGACGTCGCCGACTACTACCGTGAATTGCTCAAAGTCGTCGCCGAGGCGCAGACCGCCGACGGCCTGGTCCCGGACATCGCCCCGGAGTACACCGTCTTCGAGGGCGGCTTCCGCGACGACCCGAACTGGGGCAGTGCCCTCGTCCTCGCCCCCTGGCTGCTCTACCGCCAGTACGGCGACGTCGACACCCTGCGCGAGCATTTCCCCGCGATGGTCCGGTACGTCGATTACCTGACCAGCAAGGCGAAGGGCCACCTGCTCGACCACGGTCTCGGCGACTGGGGCGCCTTCGACGAGTCCACGCCGATCCAGCTCACCGCCACCTTCGGCTACCTGCGGGCGGTGCAGACGCTGCACGAGATCGCGACAGTCCTGCAGGAGGACGCAACGCCGTACAAGGAACTGAGCGCTCGGATCTCCGAAGCCTTCCAACGCGCTTTCCCCCGCTACAACACCCAGGCCGCACGCGCGCTGGCGCTCGAACTCGGTGTGGTACCGGCATCCTCCCGCACCGCGGTCCTGCAAGACCTGGTCGACGACATCATTGCGCAGGGCAACCACCTCACCGTCGGCGAGATCGGGCTCGGCCCGGTCCTCCGGGTCCTCGCCGAGGGCGGTCGCCACGACGTCATCTGGGACCTGGTCACCGCTCCCGGCTACCCGGGGTACGCCCACCTGACGACCCTCGGTACGACGTCCCTCCCGGAGTACTGGAACGGCCACGGCTCGCACAACCACTTCATGCTCGGTGTCGTCGACGACTGGTTCACGCAGCATCTGGCCGGTCTCCAGTTCACGGCGGCCGAACTCGTCATCCGCCCCATCGTTGCCGGCGACCTGACCTGGGTGGAGGCGGAACACCGGGGCGTCAGATCCGCCTGGCACCTCACCGGCAACCGCTTCCAGCTCGAGGTCCGCACCGACCGCCCCGCGGTCATCCATCTACCGCACACAGGAAGCATCACCGCCCCGCAGGACGCCGAGCCGATCGGACCGGCGAGCTATCGCGTCGGCCCCGGCGACTGGCTGTTCGTTCGAGAAGGAGAACCTCGATGAAACGCACGATCCTCAGCCTCCTCCTTGCCACCACCGTTCTGGCGAGCTGCGGCAACCCGATGACCAAGACCGAGAGCCGGAGCTTCCCGCAGGCGGCCACCGACCTGAACGGCGTGACCCTGACGGTCTGGCAGTCGAACACCCTGCAGGCCGGCTACAAGACCTTGTTCGCCGACTTCGAGCAGGCGACCGGGGCGAAGATCCGGCCGGAGATCTTCCCCGACCCGTACGAGTCGAACCTGCTGACCAAGTGGGCGACCGGAACCCGGCCCGACCTGATGATCTTCCAGTCGACCGCCAGCTTCATGCGCCGCCTCGACCCGGCGAAGAACCTGTACGACCTGACCGGCCAGGACTTCGTGGCCAAGCAGCGCTTCGGGCTGGCCAAGACCGCCGCCGTACTGGACGGCAAGAACTATGGTCTCAGTCTGGAGCCGCCGAGCGTCTTCGGCCTCTGGTACAACAAGCAACTGGTCGAGAAGCCTCCGACCAACCTCACCGAACTCGTCAACGCCTGCAAGACGATCAAGCAACAGCACCCCGGCGTGACACCCCTGTACGACGCGGGCGGGGATCAGTGGACGACGCAGATCCTCCCGTTCATGCTGTGGACCGATGCGATGAAGGCCGGGTTGCAGGACAAGCTCAACGACAACCAAGCCCAGTGGACCGACCCAGCCATCGTCGACGCATTGAAGGCCTACAAGTCGCTCGTGACCGAGGGATGCTTCAACAGCAACCTGAAGACGGGAACGTACGCCGAGCAGCAGGAGAAGTTCGCCGCCGGTCAGGTCGCGATGCTCCCGCAGGGCACTTGGATCAGCTCTGACTTCGTGAAGTCGGTCGGTGTCACGACGATGAATCAGAAGATGGGCTGGCAGGCGCTGTCCACGACCAGCCCGACAGCGGCGTACTCCACGACGTTCTCGGTCCAGATGCCGCGAACCGGCAACGAAAAGCAGGAGCAAGCGGCCGCAGCGTTCCTCAAGTTCGCGTCGGGTGCGGGCTATCTGCACTTCGTCGACGTCCAGAAACAGGCACCGGCACTGACCGGCTTCACCACTCCACCCGAGGTCCCGGCCGCGACCCAGGCGGCGTACGCGGCACTGGAGAGTGACGGCACCAGCTATCCGCAGTTGTTCGCGGCCGACTTCGGCCCCTTCCCGACCTACCTGAGCAAGCTGATCAACGGCTCGTCGACTCCCGAGCAGGTCGCCGCGGATCTGCAGGCCGCCTGGGCGAAGAGTGCCAAGACGGCAGGACTGACCGGATTCTGATGACCACCTCGCTCAGAGCCCGAGCCGGTACGGCGGGCTTCCTGCTGCCCGCGCTCGTCGTGGTGGCCGTGTTCTACCTGATCCCCAACCTGCTGAACTTCGCACTCGCGTTCACCGACTGGTCGGCGTACAAGGGCACGATCGCGTTCACCGGGCTGGCGAATTTTCGCGAGCTGCTCCAGGAAGGTGCCCTGAGCACCGGTCTGCGGGTGACCGTGATCTACGCGGTGGTCGTGATGATGGCGCAGAATCTGGCCGGGCTCCTGCTCGCGTTTGCCCTCGAGAAGCCGAGCCGGATCCACGCCTTCTTCCGTGCGGCGTTCTTCCTGCCGGTACTGATCTCACCGCTGGCGGCCGGTTACGTCTTCAAGGCCTTGCTCGCGGATGACGGACCACTGAACCGGGCCGCCGGGATCGAGGTCTCATGGCTCGGCAGCACCACCTGGACGATCGTGGTGGTCGCACTCGTCAACGCCTGGAAGTTCATGGGCGTCAACATGCTCGTCTACATCGCCGGCCTGAACGCGATCCCCGGCGAACTGCTGGAGAGCGCCCGCACCGACGGAGCGAGCCGATGGCGGATCATCCGGTCCGTTCAGCTGCCACTGCTCGCACCGGCCATCACCTTCAACTTCGTCACCACGCTGATCGGCGCGTTCAACACCTTCGACATCGTCTTCGCGATGACGAACGGCGGCCCGGGCGACTCGACGCAGGTACTCAACATGTTCATCCAGCAGCAGTACGCGCAGGGGTACTACGGCTACTCGATCTCGATGGGCCTCCTGCTTCTGCTCCTGGTCTGCGCCGTCGCGTTCCCGCTGCTGCTGACACTCCGGCGCCGGGAGGTCGACGCATGAGGACGATCAAGTACGTCGTCCTGTCGGTGGCCGCCGCCCTGGTGATCGGCGTACCGCTGTGGATGGTGCTGGTGAACGCGGCCAAGCCGTTCGCCGAGGCACGGACTCCGGGATTCGGGTTGCCCCACGACTGGGCGCTCATCGACAACTTCCGGACCGTGCTGACCGAGGGCCGTGCCGGTGTCGGTCTGCTGAACAGCCTGCTGATCACCGCCGGATCGGTCGCGTTCATCCTGGTCGCCGGATCGATGGCCGCGTGGGTGTTCGCCCGCAGTGCATCCCGTCCGGTCCGGCTCCTGTTCTACGCGAGCATCGTCGGCATCCTGGTACCGGCGCCGGTCATCACCTCGGTGTACCTCGACGCGCAACTAGGTCTGCAGGGCACCCGGTTGTCGCTCATCGGCCTGTACGCCGGGGTCTACCTCTCGCTGGCGATCTTCCTGATCACCGGGTTCGTCCGCTCGGTACCGCGGGAACTCGAAGAGGCCGCGCAGCTCGAAGGTGCGGGGCGGCTGCGGATCTTCGCCACCATCGTCTTCCCGTTGCTCGGGCCGGTGCTGTTCGCGGCCGGGATCGTGCTCTGGGTCTTCATCTGGAACGACTTCTTCTACGCGTCCTTCCTGCTCAGCGGTGAGAGCCGGCAGACGCTGCCGCTCGGCCTGTTCGCCGTCGTCAGCTCGAACTCCCACTCGACCAACTGGAACTACGTCTTCGCCGACGTGATCGTGGTCAGCCTGCCCCTCGTCCTGGTCTTCGTCCTCGGTCAGCGCCGCATTCTGGCCGGCGTGATGGCCGGCGGGATCAAAGGCTGATCAGCCGCCCAACCCTCAAGGAGATACCGATGCGCCGCTGGACCGCACTACTTCTGCCACTTGTCCTTGCACTGATACCGGCGACGGTTCGCGCCGCACCCGCTGCGACCGTCGAGGTGTCGGCCGTCTACGGAACTGACAACGGCACGCTGAACAAAGAGCTCGTGCTCCGCGCCTCGCAGGGCGGCTACCTGACCCTGCAGAACCTGCACGTCCTCGCGGACCACGCCGACGAGCTGGCCGACCTCGGCCTGCGCGAGATCCGCGTCGATCACGTCTTCGACGACAGCTTCTACGGTGTCGTGAAGGGGGTCGACAACTTCGACTTCAGCAAACTCGACTCAGTACTGAAGCCCCTGGTCGACAACGGCGTCCGCCCCTGGATCAGCCTCAGCTACATGCCGGGCGCGTTCGCCACGAATGGTCTGTTCAGCCCGCCGAGGGACTACGCTGCCTGGGGCCGCGCGGTCGAGGCGATGGTCTCCCACTACGCGGCGATGCCCGGCTCCGGCTACCGCGGCTGGAACTGGGAGGTCTGGAACGAGCCCGACAACAGGGCCGGCTTCTGGACCGGCACAACAGCGCAGTACAACCAGCTGTACGGCGCCAGCGCCCAGGCCGTCCGTCGCGGCGACCCGACCGCGAAGGTCGGTGGACCTGGTGTCGCGGCACCCACGGTCGGACTGCTCGGCGGGTGGCTCGACTACATCGCGGCCAACCCCGGCATCCCCTGCGACTTCGTGTCCTGGCACTCCTACGGCCCCAACGAATTCAACAGCACCCAGGGCATCCGCGCCGAACTCTCCCGCCGCGGCATCCCGGCCAAGCAGCTCTACATCACCGAGTGGAACTCCACGGCCGCGATGAACAACGGCCCGGGCACCTGGCCGGACACGCACCAGACCGCGTCATACGCGCTGCAACGCATGCACGACGCACTCAGCGAACCGGGGCTCAACGGGATCCACTTCTTCAGCGGGCTCGAGGGCTGGCGCCCGAGTGCGGACTTCAACGGTGACCTCGGCCTGCTGACCGTCGACGGCCGGCGCAAGGCGGTCGGTAACGCATTCGCGATGTTCGATGCCCTCGGCAACACCAAGCTCAGCACGACCATCACCGGGAACAACGGAACCGCCACCTACGGTCTGGTCACGGCGGACACGGCAACGAAGAAGACCACCGTCCTGCTCTGGAACAACACCCTGAACGCGACCACGTTCCATCCGTCGCTGAGCAGCCTGCCGTACACCTCGTCCAACTTCGCCGTCACCAAATACGACGTGAACACGCAGAACTCCTACTCCGACAACGCCGCCGGCCAGAAGAACCTACGGCCCAGTGCCCACGAGCCGCTCCGGCCGTCGGACCGGACGGTCGTTGCCTCGGCCTCCAACTGGTCCAGCACGGTGACTCTCGCGCCGAACGCGGTCGCACTGATCGAACTCACCCCGTCATCCGAGACGCCGGGCTCGAAGCCTGTACCAGGAGTGCAGTCCACGATCGACTTCGCGCGGGGCGCGACGGTCGCACCGAGTTCGTCGTACACGAACGCAGGTCAGGGCTGGGGTCCGACCGCACTTGTCGACGGCCGCCGCTACAGCTACACGGGCGCGAACGAGGGCAACCCCACCATGGGCTGGACGTCGGTCGAGCACCCGACCGCAGCCGCCACCGAGTCGGTCCGCGTCGATCTCGGAGCGACCCGGACCTTCGACGCCGTGACGTTGTGGCCCCGCAGCGACCAGTTCGGTGACGGCCGCGCGTTCCCCGCCGACTTCACCATCCAGGGCTCGAACGACGGCACCACCTGGTCCCAGCCGCTCGTCACCAAGACCGGGTACGGCGCTGGCGCCCCGGTACTCGGCCCTCAGACGTTCCCGGCTGCAGGCTCCTACCGCTATCTGCGAGTCACCGCCACGAAACTGGGCCTCCCGATTCCCGAGGCCGCAGGTAACGCCTACCGCTTCCAGCTAGCCGAACTGGAGGTGACCGCCCCCACCACCCTGAGCTAGCTGGGACCGGACGAGGCGCTGCCGGCGGGCAGCGCCTCGTCTGTTGCACAGATCAGGAGAAGTTGACCCCGAAGCTGTTGCTGGCGAAGTTCAGACCACCGCTGGAGGACGTGATCTCGAAGCCGAACTGGACGTCGGTGACGACGTGGTCAGCCATCCAGCCGTTGTTGCGCAGCCAGTTCAGGACGGCCTTGATGTCGACCGAGCCCGAGTTGGTGTTGCTGGTGCGGACGAACGAGTAGACGGCGTTGGAGCCGTTCGAACCGCGGTAGACGTCCCACGAGTGGCCGCCGACCGTAGCGCTCGTCTGCCGGCTGCCGATGGGTCCGACAGCGCCCTGCTTGTTCATCCACAGCATGATCTCGTGGTTGGTGCCGTCGGCCCAGATGTCGTAGCAGGTGCAGTAGGCCCCACTGCCCGGCCTGGACACGTTGAAGTTGCTGGTCAGGGTGCCGAGGGCACTGATGCGCCGGCCGATGTTCCGGTCGGAGTGCGGGTAGGACTTCACGCCGCCGGTGTTCGGGTGGTTGGCCCAGACACCCCAGTTGCTGTAGGAGTTCGCCCAGATCGACTGGGCGCCGGCACCGCTGCCCCAGACGTTGTTGCGGACCGTGTAGCCGCCGTTCGACCACGTGCCCCATTTGTCGCTCGAGCTCCACGTGGCCGCTTGGGCCGGCAGGGCCGAGGCGAACAGAGCCGCGAACAGCGTCACCAGCGCTGCCACCGGCTTGAAGGTCTTCATCATCGTTATGTTCCCTTCTCGGAGTGGGCGTCGGCGACGGCTGGTTTATCGAACCATTTGATCGAAGCGCTTCGATAACTCCCGTAAAAGAAGGCGGGGAGAACCCGCCACCGACTCCAGGGACCACCACTGTCGCAATGCGAACGCGCAGCGTCAATATCTCGGCCAGTGCTATTATCGAAGCGCTTCGACCTGCAACTCTGACCGCAGTGCAGCTCCGACCCCGAGGTAGGTCCCATGGTGACGATCGCCGACGTTGCGAAGCACGCGGGCGTCGCAACCAGCACGGTCTCCTATGTTCTCAGTGGGAAGCGCTCGATCTCCCCCGAGACACGCCAGCGGGTGAACGCGAGTGTCGACGCCCTCGGCTACCGGCCGAACGCGAGCGCCCGGGCCCTCGCCTCCAGCCGGTCGAACGTGCTGGCCCTGGTCATCCCGCTGCGCGCAGGCATGCACGTCCCGGTGATGATGCAGTTCGCGACCGCGGTCGTGACGACCGCCCGGCGGTACGACCACGACGTCCTGCTGCTCACCGCCGACGAAGGCGCCACCGGCCTGGAGCGGGTCCAGCAGAGTTCGCTGGTCGACGCCGTCGTGGTGATGGACATCGAGTTGTACGACGAGCGCGTGCCGCTGCTGCGCGCCTTGGACCTGCCGTCGATCCTGATCGGGTTCCCGCTGGATGCCGAGGGACTGACCTGTATCGACCTGGACTTCGTCCGGGCCGCCGAGCTCTGCGTCGACCACCTCGCCGACCTCGGCCACCAGCGCATCGCCCTGCTCGGCACCCCGTCGGCCGTGTACGAACGGCAGACGGGATTCGCGCATCGGACCCGGGAGGGCTTCCGTGCGGGCGTCGACCGCCGCAACGTCCATGGCGTCGAGACGCCCTGCGAGTCAAGCCACGAGGCGGTGCTGAAGACAGTCGAGCAACTGCTGCGCGACGAGCCCGAGCTGACCGGCCTGGTGGTTCAGAACGAGCCGATCATCGGTCCCCTGCTCGACGTCCTGCGCAGTCTCGGCCGCCGCGTTCCCGAGGACATGTCCGTGCTGGCGATCTGCGCCGACGACGTCGCGGAGGGGCAGCGGCCGCGGCTCTCCTCGGTCGCGATACCGGCCGAGGAGATCGGGCAGCGGGCGGTGGAGCTCCTGATCGGCAAGCTCGACGGGCTCGCCCCGCCCGCGGGGACTCTCGTCCCCGCGGTGCTCACCCCCCGCGCGAGCAGTGGCCCCGCGCCTCAGCTGGACCGCTCGACCACCGCCTGATCTCCCGGCTTCAGCGTCAGCACACCCTCGATCGGCAGCCTGCTGACGAGGTCGTGCCCGTCGATCTCGATCGTGGCTTCTCCCGCGCCGTGGTTCAGCAGGAAGGTCCACGTGGTCCCGTCCTGCCGGCGGCGAATCATCTCCACCCCGTCCGGCAGGTTCGGCAGTACTACGCCGGCCCGTCGGCAGATCGTCTCGACGAGCCGCTGGTAGCCGGCATCCTCGAGCTGGGTCGAGACGTACCAGGCCTCGCCACCACCGAACGAGTTCCGGGTGATCGCCGGCGAACCTGCCAGTGGGCCACCGGCATAGACGTCGACCACCTCGGCGCCCTCAGGGCCGATCAGTTCGCTCCACCACCGCGCTTTTCCGGCATCGGCGAGCTCGGTCTCGGCCACCGGATAGAACTCCTCGACCCGGATTCCGAGCAGCTCACGGAATGCACCCGGATAGCCGCCGAGAAATACCCGGCAGTTCGGGTCCACAATGCCGCTGAAATAGGTGATCAGCACGTGGCCACCCGCCGCGACGTATTCCCGCAGTACGGCCGCGTGGGCTGGATCGATCAAATACAGCGACGGAACGACGACAAGCCGGTACGGCGTCAGGTCCGCCGCCGGATGAATCACGTCGACCCCGACGCCGGCCCGCCAGAACTGCCGGTGCGCGGACTGGACCGCCTCGAGGTAGTCCAGCTCGGACGACGGCAGATGTGTGCCCTGCATCGCCCACCAGGCCGCACTGTCCCACAGCACGGCAACCTCGGCCTCGACCTCGCTGCCGGTCACATCGTCCAGCCGCCCCAGGAGGCCGCCGAGCTCGCAGACCTCCAGGAAGCGCCGGGACTCCTGCCCGGCATGCGGCACCATCGCGGGATGGAACTGCTCGGACCCGCCGGCCGAGGCCCGCCACTGGAAGAACAGCGCACCACGCGATCCGCGGGCAACGTGCGACAGACTCATCCGGGTCATCCGGCCCGGGGCCTTGGTGCTCAGGCGCGTTCCGTCGTTGACGGAGCCAGGAGCCTGTTCCATCAGCAGCCACTCACCGCGTCGCGCCCAGCCCCGGGCCTGGTCGGCCGCGAACGCCGTCTGCTCCTCGGCCGCCAGACCGGTCCCGGACGGGTAGTTGTCAATGGCAACAAGATCCACCGCGTCGGCCCAGCGATGATGGTCGACCGGCACCCAGTTGCCGAAGACGAAGTTCGTCGTCACCGGCACGTCGGGTGTCGCCACCCGCAGGATCGCCTGCTGCTCCTGGAAGGCCGCCAGTAGTTCGTCCGACCAGAACCGCCGATAGTCGACGAACTGGGCGGGATTGACCAGGTACTGCGTCGCCCGTGGCGGCATCACTTCCGCCCAGTCGGAGTACCGCTGGCTCCAGAACGACGTCGTCCAGGCAGCATTGAGTGCATCGAGATCGCCGTACCGGTTCTGGAGCCAGATGCGGAAGGACGCGGCAGCCTGATCGCAGAAGCAGACCGTGCCGTACTCGTTGTGCACGTGCCACATCGTGAGCGCCGGATGCTCGGCGTACCGATCGGCCAGCACGCCGCAGATCCGCTTCGCTGCCTCGCGGTAGGCCGGCGAACAGACGCAGTACGTGTCCCGGCTGCCGTGCGTCAGCCTCGTGCCGGCCGCCGTGACCGTGAGGGCTTCCGGGTGCCTCAGGCTGAACCACGGTGGTGGTGAGGCGGTCGGTGTCGCAAGGTCGACACCGATGCCGTGATCCGCGAGCAGGTCCAGCACCGTGTCCAGCCAGCCGAACTCGTACTGCCCGGGCCGCGGCTCGAGATTCGACCACGAGAAGACGCCGACCGTGGCCAGGTTCACCCCGGCCCACTGCATCAGCTCGGCGTCTTCTTTCCAGGTCTCCGGCGACCACTGCTCAGGGTTGTAGTCGCCGCCGAAGTACATTGCCTTCATCTCCAACCACTCAGCGTCAACAGAGTTCTCCGTAAGGGATCCCAAGTCCGTTCGTGGACACGAACACCCGGCCGTACACCCGCGGATCACCAGTGATCGCATCATTCGTCGAGGCGTACTGATGCTTGTCGTCGTTCACCCGGATCCACGTGGTACCAACGTCGTCGGACCGGTAGATCCCCCACTGGCCGGCCACCTTCGCCGATGCGTACGCCGCCATGTGCGACGAGCCGGGTCGTGCCTTGCCGAACCCGATCGTCACCGCCTCGTCCACACTGCTCAACCGGTCGAAGGTCTGTCCGCCGTCGGCCGAGCGATACAGTCCACCGCTCCCACCCGCGAGCCAGCAATGCCCCGACCGATCCAGCACGGTCTCCAGCTTGGCCTGGGACACCACCAGACCCGTTGCCGTCGGCACGAAAGTCCGGCCACCATCGACACTGCGGTACGCCGTACCGGTGGCGGCCGCGACCGCGATGAACAGCGTCGGGTCAACACGGTCGCCGACCACGGTGACGTCGTTCGGCAGTCCCTCGACGGGCGACCAGGTGGCACCGCGGTCCCGCGAGAAGTGCGGAACCAGGTTGCCCGAGACCCACACCAGTGTGCGTGCATCGGTGCTGACGGCAACCTTCCCGGTCTGGGTGAGCCCGGCAGGCTCACCAGGGAACGGCGCCCACGTCTTGCCCGCGTCGACGGAGATCGCACCGCGCTCCCCCGCCCCGGCATTCGCCAGCCGGACGACGAAGCCCGGCGTACGAGCGGCATAGTCGAGACTCGGGGATGTACCGCTGACCGGGTTCGCCGCCTGACCGTCGGCCGGTACGACGTCCAGCCGGTCGTGCCGGTAGACGCCGATGTCGCCGAGCGCACTGATCAACGGCGGGCCCCAGGGCGGGCTGATCAGATCCAGCACCGCGGTCTCCTCGAGCCCTTGCGCCCGCACCGACCAGTGCGTACTGCGGCCACGCTCGGCGTTCGTCACGTCATCGGTGCCGAACACGGTCGCGCCGGTCACGTACATGACCTTGTTCGAGTCGAACGGATCGATCGAGATGTCGCCGATCATCCAGCCGAGCTTCGCCTTCTCCCCATGGAACGTGAGGTACGGCGCTCCGGAGACGTCCAGCTCGATGCGCTCGGCGATCGAGTGCCAGGTCGCGCCGCCGTCGACCGACCGGAACACGTCGTCGACCGGACCCCACCTGCTCATCGTCGACACCATGACGGTTCCCGGCTTCCGGGGATCGAGCGCGAGACCGGCGTACCCGAATCCCGCCTCGCCGCCGGTGTTCGGCCGCAACGGTGTGATGTCGGTCCACACCCCGGTCTTGGTGTCGAGTTTGTGCACGGAGCCGTCGTACATCTCGTACGGCCCGGGGCGGTCGCCGTAGGTGACGTAGAGGCAACCGTCGGGACCGAGTTCGCCGTGGTGCGGCATCAGGCCGGTCGGCTGAGCGGCGACCGGCTGCCAGGTCAGGCCGGCGTCATCGCTGCGGAACAGCGGCGCCGCGAGATCGGTGACTCCGGCATAGATCGTCGGCGTCGGCCGGCCACGCCGGGCACCGCGTGTGTCAAAGAAGACGAAGCCAATACCGATCCCCGCCGTACCGGTGCTCGGGAAGCTGTCCACCCGGGCCCAGGTGACGCCGCGATCCGGACTGCGCCACAGGCCCTGGTTGCGGGTCCCGAAGTAGAGCACCCGGCCGTCCATCGGATCGACCGCGAGCCGCTCGCCCATCGACCGGCCCGGCTCGTTGCCACCCAGTTTGAACGGCAGATCCGTCCGTTCGAACGTCCGGCCCTGATCGCGCGACCGCAGGATCGCCCCGTTGATCGGGGACCACTCGTTGGTGTAGGTCCCGACCGCGAGATAGAGACGCCGCGGATCCGCCGGATCCAGCGCGAGACTCTCGACCCCGGTCAGGCTCCAGTCCTCGAACCCGACCCACTCCAGCAACTGCACCCAGCGTTGGGTGCGCTGGTCGAGCCGAGCGGCACCACCGATGTCGGTGCGCAGATAGACCAGGCCGCGCTGCTTGGGGTGATGGATGATGCCGGTGACGAACCCACCGCCGACGATCTCGACGTTGCGCCAGCGATAACGCTCCCGGCGATCCGCCGCCGCGGCGGCGGGCTGCGCGGACGTGGTAGCGACGGCGGCGGCTCCGGCGCTCAGCGCCAGGAAGTTCCTTCGCTTCAGATCCATAGTTCTGATCACCCCTTGACCGCGCCGATGATGACGCCCTTGGTGAAGTGCTTCTGGATGAACGGGTAGGCCAGCAGCACCGGCAGGACCGCGATCACGACGATCGCCATCTTGATCGCCAGCGTCGGCGCGGGGGCCAGGTTCATCCCCGGCGAGGCCGCGATCCCCCCGGCACCGGACGGCAACTGCTGGGCCTGCACGATGTACGTCCGCAGCACGAGCTGCAGCGGCCACTTGTTGTTGTCGTTGAGGTAGAGCAAGGCGTTGAAGAAGGCATTCCAGTAGCTGACCGCGTAGAACAGGCCGACGACGGCCACGACCGCCTTCGACAGCGGCATCACGATCCGGGTCAGGATGCCGAACTCACCGGCACCGTCCACCCGGGCACTGTCGATCAGTTCGCCCGGGATGCCCATGAAGAACGAGCGCATCACGATCAGGTTGAAGGCCGAGATCGCCGTCGGAAGGATCAGTGAGGCGTAGCTGTCGATCAGCCCGAAGGAGCTCACGAGCAGGTAGCTGGGGATGATGCCGGGCCCGAACAGGAACGTCAGCAGCACCACGAACAGCAGCGGCCGATGCAGCAACGAGCCGGGCCGCGACAGTCCGTACGCCGCCAGGACCGTGATCGCCAGACTGAACACCGTCCCGATCACAGTGACGCCCATGCTGACCACCAAGGCTTTGGTGACCACTCCCCCGGACAGCAACTGGACGTACGCCGACAGAGTCAGCTCTCGCGGGATGACCACGAGACCGCCGGCCCGGGTGACCGCTTCGGTGCTCGACAGGCTGGTCACCACCACGACGTACAGCGGGAACGTCACCGCCAGCACGACCAGCCCGAGCACGACTCCCTTGCCGAGCCGGCCGGGGACCGAGGGCGGTTCCTCCCACGACGGGCGCTTGTTCTCCGCGGCGGCCCGGCGCCGGGCCAACCGGCCAGGGATCGTCAGGTTCTGCGTCGTCATGACTTCGAGTACACCCCCTGCTCACCCATCATGTGAGCGAATCGATTGGCGACCAGGATCAGCACGAGTCCGACGACTCCCTTGAAGAGGCCGGCGGCAGCGCCGTACCCGAAGTCGCCGACCAGCAAGCCCTGGTAGTACACGAAGGTGTCCAGCACCTCCGACACATCGGCGCCGACGGCGGCGCGCTGCAGGATGAACTGTTCGAACCCGACGGTGAGCGCGTCGCCCAGCCGCAGGATCAGCAGCAGCACGATCACCGGGCGCAAACCGGGCAACGTTATGTGCCACAGCCGCCGCCACCGGTTCGCGCCATCCGCCGCGGCTGCCTCATACAGCGCCGGGTTGATCGTGCTGAGCGCGGCGAGGAACACGATCATTCCCCAGCCCGCGTCCTTCCAGACCGCCTGCGAGGTGACCAGCAGCAGGAACGTGTCCGGGTTCGTCATCAGGTCGAACGCACCGTGCCCCTGCGTGCGCAGTGCCTGGGCGAGCAGGCCCGAGCCGCCCAGCATCTGCTGGAACAGCGAGACGACCAGCACCCAGGAGAAGAAGTGCGGCAGGTACGCGACACCCTGGATCATCGTCCGGACCCGCACCGACAGCACGCTGTTCAGCAGCAGCGCCAGGAAGATCGGGATCGGGAAGAAGAACACCAGCTGGAAGCCGGTGATCGTCAGCGTGTTCGTCAGCGCCGACCAGAACTCCGGCTCGGCGAACAGCCGCGCGAAGTTGCCGAACCCGATCCACTCGCTGCCCCGGATCCCGGCGTACGGCGAGTAGTCCTGGAACGCGATCACGTTGCCCAGCGTCGGGAAGTAGTGGAACACCCCGAGCAGTACGACCACCGGCGACACCATCAGCAGCAGCGGCCAGTCCTTGCGGAACCGCTGCCGCCAGTTGGCACCGCTCTTGCGGGGGGACGTCGCGCGCCGGGACGTCTTGCGGGGAGCCTCAGCGACCGTTGTCACTGAGCACCTTCGCATAGAAGTCGCGACCGGCGTCGCCACCCTTGGTCTGCCACTCCTTGATCGCCACCTTCAGGTCGCTCATCGGCCGGCGACCGCGGTAGATGTCCTGGATCTTGTCGTCGAACGGCTGGGCCAGCGCGGCGTACTTGGCCGGCTGCTCGACCCGGATGCCCTCGAACAGGTTCTTCTCCCGAACCTTCGCCGCCGCGTTCTGCCAGGCGCTCATCGACTCCACGTAGCCGGGGTACTCGCTCTGGCTGATGGCCAGCGGCCGGCCACCGAGGAAGAGGTAGGTGGGCGCGATCTCCTTCTGGCCCAGCGGGGTCAGCTTCGGCGCACCGGACGGCTGCCGGGTGTAGTGCTTGCCCTCGAGACCGTAGTTGTAGAGCTGGTTCTCCTCGGTACCGAACGGCGACGCGGTGTAGTTGAGCACTCCCAGCAGCTCGGCAATGCGGTCGGCGGGCAGGCCCTTCTTGACGAAGGTGAAGATGCCCGCCGGGTCACCGGCCCACACGATCGGCGTGCCACCGTCGTGCGCGAACGGCAGGACCGCCTGCATCTGGAACGACGGGTTGACGGCCTGCTGACGCTGCAGCGACTCGCCCCACGTGCCGGTCCCGTCCTGGCGGATCAGAACCTGCCCACCTTCGAACAGCGGCTTCTGGTCGGCGCTTGCGTTCGCGACAACCTCCGGGTGCACCCAGCCGTTCTGGAACGTCTTGCGGACGAAGGCCACGGCCTCCTCGAACTCCGGCGTCTCGATCTTGTTGACCAGCTTGCCGCTGGAATCCTTGCGCCACCCCGCCGGTACGCCGTACGCCCGCTGCACCTCGTCGGCGATCGAGCCGAACGCCCACTGCTTGCGCTTGGCATCGGTCAGCTGCTTGCCGAGCGCCTCGAGGTCCGCGATGTTCTTCGGCGGCTGCGCACCGACCTTGTCCAGCAGGTCCTTGCGGTAGTACAGCAGCCACGGGATCCCGTCGGACGGGAACGGGACCGCCTTGAGCTGCGAGTTCCACACCGCGTACGCCCACGCCGAGGTCGGCAGGTTCGCGAGCATCGGGTACGGCGAGACCTTGTCACCGGCCAGGTGCGGCGTCAGGTCCTCGAACAGCTTGTCCACGGCCTGGCCGAACCGGGTCAGCCCGCCGATGTTCCAGCCCGGGATGCAGAGCAGTTCCGGAATGTTGCCGGCCGCAAGCAGCGGTCCGAGCTTGTCGCCGTAGTCGATCCCGTTGACGATGTTGAACCGAACCCCGGCGCCGATCCGCTCGTTGTTGGCGGCGTAGTAGGAGTTGCTGCCCAGTCCGGGCGGGGCCGGGGCCCACAGCGGGGTCATCGCCGTGACCTCCTTGCCGCTCTTCACCGGCGCCTCGGCGACCGCGCGGGTCAGCTGGGTCGGGTACTTCGTGAACCCGGGGGCGGCGCCGTTCTCACCAGGCAGATCGGGCTTCACCCCTTCGTAGGCGGTGTACTTCGGCAGCAGCCCGGTCAGTTTGTCGGTGGCCTCGGCGCGGCCCGCGGTGGTCGAACCGCCGCCACCGCCGTCCGAGCAGGCGGTCAGCGAGGCGCCACCGGCGACGGCCGCCGTACCGGCTCCGACGAGGGCGAGAAAACTCCTGCGGTTCGGTCCGCTGCTTCCAGTTCCGGTCACGGTGAGTCCTTCCACTGGGAACGACGGACGTTCCGAGCTAGAGTTAGTTTGGCTTGACGCCAAACAAAGTAGAGGATGCGCCGGGCCGCGACAAGATGCCAGACTGAACACCTCCCATAACGAATCACGACACACGACTCCGAACGGACACACGTTGAGCACACTCACCGCCGGCTACAGCGATGTCCGGGCCACCAATCTGTCCGCAGTGCTGGGATTCCTGCGTGCCAACGCCCCTTGCTCGCGGGCCGCCATCGCCGGCGGCACCGGCCTGAACAAGGCGACCATCACCAACATCGTCGGTGACCTGATCGACCGCAGGCTGATCCGCGAGACCGAGCAGACCCAGAACCGCGTCGGCCGCCCGGCCACACTGCTCGAGCTGGACGGATCGGCGTACGCGGCGATCGGCATGGAGATCAGCGCGCGCGGTCTGACGGCGATCGCGTACGACGCCGCCGGTGGGCAGATCCTGCGCTGGCATCGCTCGGGTCCCGGTCGCGGCGCCGGCCCCGACAAGACACTGACCGCGACGAGCGCGCTCGCCCGGCGGGCGATGACCGCCGTCGAGGCCACTGGCCGGGAGATCCTCGGGCTGACGGTCGGAGTTCCCGGGCTCGTCGATCGCGAAGGCACCGTCGTACTGGCAGCTGGTCTCGGCTGGCGCGACTTCCCGCTCAAGCCCCGGCTGCTCGATGCGCTGAGCCACCCCACGTTCCCGGTGTCGGTGGACAACGACGCCAACCTGAGCGCCCTCGCCGAGTATCGCTACGGCCCGTTCGCGGGTACGAACAACCTGATCCAGATCTCCGGCGACACCGGTCTCGGGGCTGGAGTCATCGCCGACGGGCGTCCACTGCAAGGCAACCTCGGGTACGTCGGTGAGGTCGGCCATCTGCGGATCGCGCCGGACGGGCCACTCTGCGGCTGCGGACGCCGCGGCTGTCTGGAGGCCCTGGCCGGGATCCCGGCTCTGGTGCGCCGGTTGCGCGATGATTCCGAGCTCGACGATCTCCAGCTGGCAGTCGAGCAGGTCGTCGCCCAGGCCAGCGCCGGCGACAGCAAGACCGTGAAGGCGCTTCTCGAGACCGGTAGCTGGCTCGGTCAGGGCGTGGCGATGCTCACCAACGTCCTCAACCCGGGGCTGATCGTCCTCGGCGGGTACTACGCAACCCTCGGCGAGTGGCTGCTGCCCGGGGTCGAGAAGGAGCTGCAGGAGCAGGCGCTGGCACCACAGGCCGGCGGCTGCAGCGTGGTCCTCTCGACCCTCGGACACGACATCACCGCCATCGGCGCGGTGGCCCGTTCTCTGGACCAACTCGACGCCGGGCGCATCCCCGGCTGACCCCTCGGCGCGCGATCGCCGAAACATTTCGCCTCGACCGCTGCCCGGGATCTTGACCGGGTCGCCGTGGAGTGCGACCCTTCCAGAACTGTCGAAGCGCTTCGACGACGGGCCGTTGCTACTCTCAGCCCGCCGCCGGCAGCCACCGAACGCCCGGAGACGACAACCGATGACCCAGTCAGACGACCTGTTCCGCGATCCGCAGCGCCCCGTGGCCGAGCGGGTGGCGGACCTGATGGATCGGCTCGCCCCGGCCGAGAAGCTCGGACTCCTGCATCAGCACCAGGCCCCGGTCCCCCGGCTGGGTGTAGGACCGTTCCGGACCGGCACGGAAGCACTGCACGGGGTCGCCTGGCTCGGCCCCGCCACCGTCTTCCCGCAAGCCGTCGGCCTCGCGACCAGCTGGAACACCGATCTGCTGCACGCCGTCGGCGCGGCGGTCGGCTCCGAAGTGCGCGCCTTCCACGACAAGGATCCGGCCGCGGTCGGCCTGAACGTCTGGGCACCGGTCGTGAACCCGCTGCGGGATCCCCGGTGGGGCCGCAACGAAGAGGGTTACAGCGAGGATCCCTGGCTGACCGGTGAACTCGCGATCGCCTTCGGCTCCGGTTTGGCCGGTGACGGCTCCGGTCCGTTGCAGACGGCACCGACCCTGAAGCATTTCCTTGCCTACAACAACGAGACCGATCGCTGCGCGACCTCCAGCAGTATGCCCGCCCGGGTGCTGCGGGAGTACGAGCTGCCCGCCTTCGAAGCGCCGTTACGGGCCGGGGCGGCGGTCGCCGTGATGCCGTCGTACAACCTGGTCAACGGCCGGCCGGCGCACCTCACTCCGCTGATCAACGACGTACTGCGGGGCTGGTCCGATCAGGAAGTGCTGGTCGTCAGCGACGCCGGCGCCCCAGCGAATCTCTTCGGCCTGCAGGACTACTGCGCTGATGGAGCGATCGCCTACGCGGCGGCCTTGCGCGCAGGGGTGGACAGCTTCACCCAGGACGACAACGACCCGAGCAAAGTCATCGGCCTGCTCGAAGAGGCCCTGGCCCGAGGGCTGATCACGCAGCAGGACATCGATCGTGCCGCCGCCCGCGCCCTGACGTTGCGCTTCCGGCTCGGCGAATTCGATCCTGTCAGTGACACCGTTTCCGCACCGGACATCGTCGGTTGCCAAGCGCATCGAGACCTGGCCCGGGACGCGGCCCGGCAGTCCTTCGTGCTGCTCAAGAACGAGGAGCTGCTGCCGCTGCCCACCGACATCCAGCGGGTGGCTGTGCTCGGTCCGCTCGCGGACACCCTGCAGGAGGATTGGTACTCCGGCACGCTGCCGTACCAGGTGACTGCGGTGAAAGCGCTGACCGAGCGCCTCGGTCCCGACGCCGTCGAGTACTGCGAAGGTGCGGATCGGGTGCAGTTCGGCGCTGACGGTACGGCGTTGGAAGCCGCCGAGGACGGCGCGGTCGGGCTGACCAGGTCGAGCGCCGGATTCGACCTCTTCGACTGGGGCGGCGGTGTCTGCACCCTGCGTTCGGTGCGGACCGGCCGCTATCTGACCGTCACGGACGACGGCACGCTGCGGGCCGATCACCCCGGTCCCAACAGCTGGGTGGTCAACGAGACCTTCGCAGTCGTCCCGGTCGAGGACGGCAAGTGCGTGCTCCGACATCACACAACCGGTCACCACGTGACCAAGCAGGATGACGGGCGGATCACGGTCAGTGCAGCTGAGCCGACCGTGTTCGAGTTCACCAAGGTCGTCGACGGCGCCGTACTGGCCGCTGCGGCCGCAGCGCGCGCCGACGTCGCAGTGGTTGTCGTCGGCAACCATCCGCTGGTGAACGGCCGCGAGACCGAGGATCGCATCAGCCTGGAACTACCAGCCGGACAGAAACGGCTCGTCCGCGCCGTACAGGCCGGTAACGCGCGGACTGTCCTGGTGATGGCGAGCAGCTACCCATTCTCGACCGGATGGGCCGAGCGCGAGCTGCCTGCGATCGTCTGGTCGGCCCACGGTGGCCAGGAGTACGGCCACGCCCTCGCCGATGTCCTGTTCGGAGTTGCCGACGCCGCCGGCCGGCTGCCGCAGACCTGGTACCGGTCCGAGGCCGATCTGCCGGACCTCCTCGACTACGACATCATCACCAGCGACGCCACCTACCAGTACTTCCGGGGCAGTCCGCTCTACCCCTTCGGCCACGGCCTCAGCTACACGACCTTCGCGTACGGCGAACTGGAGATCGGCGCACCGACGATCGCCAAGGATGGCGAGGTCCAGGTCAGCTGCACGGTGACCAACACCGGTATCCGGCCCGGCCACGAGGTCGTCCAGCTCTACACCCATCAGCAGAACTCGCGGGTGAAGCAGCCGCTGCGCCGGCTCCGCGCGGTCCAGCATCTCGATCTCGCTCCCGGTGAGTCGGCTCGGGTCGAGCTGACCGTCCGGGCGGCCGACCTGGCGATCTGGGATGTGACTCGGGACCGGTACTGGATCGAGCCGGCCAGGCACAGCATCCTGATCGGGCGGTCGTGTACGGACATCCGGCTCAGCGCGCCGGTCGACGTACTGGGTGATCCGATCCCTGACCGCGACCTGGCCGCTGTTCCCCTGCCTGCCGCCGCGTTCGACGAGTACTGCGGTGTCGCGCTGACTGATGCCGAGCCTGACCGCGGCGACGCCGTACGGTCGGAGCACCCAGGGGCTTGGCTCGCGTTCGCGGACACCTCGTTCGGCGCCGGAGTAGCGCAGTGCCTGCTCACTGTGGCCAGTGAGCTCTCCAAGCCGGCCACGATCGAGCTACGGCTCGACGATCCGTACCACGGCGCGGTGCTGGCCACCGTCGAGGTCCAGCCGACCGGTCATCGCCACAGCTGGACTCAGCTCAGCACCGCAATCACCACCGGCTCCGGCGTCCACACGCTGTACGTCGTGTTCGCCGAAGCCGGGGTGTCCCTGCGGGAGCTGTCCTTCAGCTGATCACGGTCACGTCGAAGTGGTCGCAGTTGCCTTCAGCAACTGCGGCCACCGGCTGACCGTCCGTCAGCGTCAACTCGATGACAGCGGCCGTCTCGCCGCCGGGCCGGGGCAACCGGATCCGGCGGACATCGCCTTCGGCAGGCTGGAACCAGCGCAGCTCGACTCCGTCGGCCCAGTCGTACTCCGGCCGGTCGTCGACCGCACCTACTGGCAGGACCGCACCTTCACGGACGTAGACCGGCAGGCTCTCGAAGCCGTGCTGCTGGGTGAACCACCGACCGCCACTGAGCTGCCCACCGTCCAGCAAGCTCGTCCACCGGCCCTCCGGCAGATAGAACGTCACTGCGCCATCGGCGCTCAGTACCGGTGCGACCAGGATGTCCGGACCGAGCATGTACTGGCGATCCAGGTGGCTGACAGCAGGATCGTCCGGGAACTCCAGCGCCATCGGCCGCATCATCGGCGTACCGGTGAGGTGGGCTTGTTCCGCGACGTCTGCGAGGTACGGCATCAGTGACAGCTTGAGCTTGGTGAAGCTGCGCAGGACAGCCACTGCTTCGTCGTCGAACGCCCACGGCACGCGGTAGGAGCCCGAGCCGTGCAGCCGGGAGTGCGAGGACAGCAGACCGAAAGGCACCCAGCGCTTGAAGACCGCGGCGTCCGGTGTGCCCTCGAAGCCGCCGATGTCGTGACTCCAGTAGCCGAAGCCGGACGACGCCAGCGACAAGCCGCCGCGCAGCGACTCGGCCATCGCCTCGAACGTCGACTCGCAGTCGCCACCCCAGTGGACCGGGAACTGCTGGCCGCCGGCGGTCGCTGACCGGGCGAACAGGACGGCGTCACCGTCACCGCGGTTCTCGCGGAGCAGATCGAAGACCGCCTCGTTGTAGAGGTGCGGGTAGTAGTTGTGCATGCGCTCCGGATCGGAACCGTCGTACCAGCTGACATCGGTCGGGATCCGCTCACCGAAGTCGGTCTTGAAACAGTCGACACCCAGATCGATGAGGCTCTGCAGCTTGGACCGGTACCACGCCGTGGCCGCGGGGTTGGTGAAGTCGACGATCGCCATTCCGGCCTGCCACTTGTCCCACTGCCAGACCGAACCGTCCGGACGCTTGAGCAGGTAGCCGTGCTCGCGCCCTTCCTCGAACAGCACCGACCGCTGCGCGATGTACGGGTTGATCCAGAGACTCACGCGCAGGCCGCGTTCCTTCAGCCGCCGGACCATACCGGCTGGGTCCGGGAAGGCGATCGGATCCCAGACGAAGTCACACCAGTGGAACTGCCGCATCCAGAAGCAGTCGAAATGGAAGACGCTCAACGGAAGATCGCGTTCAGCCATCCCGTCGACGAACGACGCCACCGTCGGCTCGTTGTAGTCCGTGGTGAACGACGTCGACAGCCACAGTCCCATCGACCACGCCGGCACCCGCGCCGGGCGCCCGCTCACGCCGGTGTAGCGGCGCAGCACGTCCTTCGGCGTCGGACCTGCGAAGACGAGGTACCGCAACTCCTGTCCCTCGACACTGAACTGGTTGCGCGAGACAACCTCGGACCCGACCTCGAACGACACATGCGCCGGGGTGTCGACCAGTACGCCGTACCCCCGGCTGCTCGAGTAGAACGGGACGTTCTTGTACGCCTGCTCGCTCGACGTACCGCCGTCCGCGTTCCAGATGTCGACGACCTGGCCGTTCTTCACGAGCGGCCCGAACCGCTCACCGAGCCCGTAGATGCTCTCGCCGACTCCCAGCGAGAGCTGCTCGTGCAGGTATTGCCGGCCCTCCGAGTCGGTGATCAGCCCGACACTGCGGGCCCCCGACCCGGTCAGCTCGCCACGTCCGTCCTCGAAGCGCAGGTCCCACGGCCCGTCGAGCCGCAGTACGGCGGTCAGGTCGCCGCTGGTCAGCCGTGCAGTCGTGTCGTCCACCTCGACCTTGACCGGATGCAGGTCGTCGGTCTCCAGCGCGAAGGCCGGCCGGACCGGGACTCCCCCGGCGTGGTGCACGATCCGGACCCCGATGACGCCTTCGGCCGGCGCATCGAGGGTGATCGTGAACAACGGCTGGTTGAGGGTGTCACCGCGACGGTCGATGCGGCGGGCCGGCGCGAACGCGGTCACGGACCGCTCCCCGGCCTCCACACTCTCCACACCGGCGGGCGACAACCGGGTCACCCCGGGCCGCAACTGCCAGTAACCATCGGTGAACTTCATCTGCGGCCTTCCAGTCGATTTGTCGAAGCGCTTCGACGAATGTAGGTGCGGGCTCAACAGAGGGTCAAGAGCGAGCCGTACGGCGACGATGTTTATCGATATACTTCTGACCGCCCTGCACCACGACCGGAGGACTGACTTGTGACCACCACGCGTGCGGTTGTCGATCTGGATCTGCCCGGACCGCGGATCAGCCGGCACCTCTACGGGCACTTCGCCGAGCATCTCGGCCGCTGCATCTACGGCGGGTTCTGGGTCGGCGAGGACTCCCCGATCCCGAACATCCGCGGCATCCGCACCGACGTGGTCGAGGCGCTGCGCGCGCTGCAGATCCCGAACCTGCGCTGGCCGGGCGGCTGCTTCGCCGACGAGTACCACTGGCGCGACGGCGTCGGCCCGCGCGCCGAGCGGCCGACGATGGTCAACACCCACTGGGGCAACGTCGTCGAGGACAACAGCTTCGGCACCCACGAGTTCCTCGACCTGTGCGAACTGCTCGGCGCCGACCCCTACATCAGCGGCAATGTCGGATCGGGCTCGGTCCGCGAGATGCGCGAGTGGGTCGACTACCTGACCGGCGTCGGCGAGTCACCGATGGTGAACCTCCGCCGCGCCAACGGCCGGGACGAGCCGTGGCGGGTCCCGTTCTGGGGCATCGGCAACGAGTCGTGGGGCTGCGGCGGCAACATGCGCGCGGAGGCGTACGCCGACCTGGCGCGGCAGTACGCGACCTACTGCCGCGACCACGGCGACAACAAGCTGTACCGGATCGCCACCGGCGCGAACTCCGACGACTACGCCTGGACCGAGACGCTGATGCGCACCATCGGCGGCTGCGGCAAGGGCCCGCTCCAGGGACTCTCCCTGCACTACTACACGATCGCCAGCACCTGGGACGACAAGGGCCACGCCACCGACTTCAGCCTCGACGAGTACTACGCGACGCTGGCGAAGGCCGGCAAGATCGACGAACTGCTGCGCCGGCACTCGACCGTGATGGACATGTTCGACCCCTGCGGCAAGGTCGGCCTCGTGCTCGACGAGTGGGGCACCTGGTGGAATGTTGCCGAGGGCACCAACCCGGGCTTCCTCTACCAGCAGAACACCATCCGCGACGCACTCGTCGCCAGCCTGCACTTCGACACCTTCCACCGGCACGCAGCACGGCTGACGATGGCCAACATCGCGCAGACCGTCAACGTCCTGCAGGCGATGATCCTCACCGACCCCGACACCAACGCCCTGGTCCGCACCCCCACGTACCACGTCTTCGAGATGAACACCGGCCACCACGACGCCGACAGCCTCGCCGTCCACCTCCTCGACGCCCCCACCCGCGACGACATGTCCCTCATCTCAGCCTCGGCATCCACCAAGGGCAACACCGCCCTGATCTCCCTGTCGAACCTGGACGCCGAAGAGTCGCGCCCCATCATCCTCGACCTCCGCGGCCGCGAGGTCTCCCGCCACACCGCCCGCATCCTCTCCGCCAAAACCCCGCAAGCCCACAACACCCCCGCCAACCCCGACACAGTCGCCCCCCAGTCCTTCGAGTCCGTCACCCCCCACCCGACCGGCCTGCAGCTCGAGCTACCGCCCCACTCTTACGTCACCATCTCGGTCGCGCTCACCTGATACGGCTCCCCACTGCCGACGTCCGAAGAACCCGAAAGCGTGGTCTCCGAAACGTCGGACGTTGCGGCATGCCGGAGCGAATGCCCCCGGGGGGCGCTCGGTCGCGGCCTCGCCATCCACCCCAGCCACAGCGCACGTCACCGGCCGAGTCCTTTCGGACCTCAGCCCACTCGACCGCCAAAGGCGGCCGACAAAACAAGAGGGCGCGCCGAGCAGATGGCTAGGCCGGATGGCGAGGCCGTCTACCGCGGTTTCACGTTGTCTGGGGCTGACGGGCTGTGGCTGGGGTGCGTGAGGCTGGAGGTCTGCGCTATCCGATGGATTTTGGGGACTCGGTGACGAAAATCCATCGGATAGCGCGCGGGACAGGCTGCGAACCCGAGATCGCAGCCACCTTGAGCAGCCATCGACCGCGGTTCGGGCGCGCGGATGGTTGAACCGTGCTCAACGTCGTACCGGGGCTACTTGACGGCGCCGCCGGTGATGCCGGAGATGATGCGGCGTTGGGCTATGACGAAGACGACGAGTAGCGGAATGCTCATCAGGACGACGTAGGCGAAGATGAGGTTCCAGTTGTTCAGGTAGACGCCGGCGCTGGCGACCTGGAAGAGGTTGAGGGGCAGGGTGTCCATTCGGCCGCCGATGACGAAGAACGCGAAGAAGACGTCGTTCCAGATGTACAGGCAGATCAGGATGGTGGCGGTCGCCAGGACCGGGCGCAGCAGGGGCAGGATGATCGTGAAGAAGGTGCGGACCGGGCCGGCGCCGTCGACGCGGGCCGCCTCTTCCACCTCGGGCGGGATGGTCCGGATGAACCCGGTGATGAAGAAGATCGCGGTCGACAGGTAGATCCCGACGTACACGAGAACCATCCCGGGCAGCGTGCCTGCGAGCCGGAGTTGCCGTAGCAGCAGGACCAGGGTGATCACGGCCGGCGGGATCACGATCCCGCTGATCGCGACGGCGTACACGCCGGCCAGCCAGGGGCCGGTCCGGCGGGCCAGCACCCAGGAGGCCATCGATCCGAACAACAGCACCAGTACGGCGGCCGGTACGACGATCGAGGCGCTGCCGAGGAAGGCCCGGATCACCCGGCCCTCGGTGAATGCCCGTGCGTAGTTCTGGGCGAAGTGCCAGCCGTCGGCCGGGAGTGCCAGCGACGGGTCGAGAGCGTCGCCCTGGGACTTGGCCGAGGTCACGATGACCAGCCACAACGGGACGCCGATCACCACCGCGACCAGCAGCAGCGCCACCACGGGCTGGATCAGGCTTCGGCCGGTCCTCACAGAACACGCTCCCGGCGTCGTAGCAGGATGATCGTCGGGAACGCCATCAGCGAGATGACGAGCACGAGGACCAGACTCATCGTGGTGGCCTGGGCGAACAGTCCCTGGCCGAAGGTGCGGTAGATGAAGATGTTCAGGATCTCGGTGGTCTGCCCGGGACCGCCGCCGGTGGTGGCCTGCGCAATGTCGAAGCTGTTCATCGATCCGAGCAGCGCGGTGGCCACGTTGAACGTGACGGCCGGCGCCAGGAAGGGCACCTTCACATGCAGGAAGGCCTGCCACCGGTTCACGCCGTCGATCCGCGCCGCTTCAAGGACCTCGGGAGTGATGGTCTTCAGACCGGCCAGGTAGATCAGCATCGCCAGCCCCATCCACTTCCACGCATGGATGAGCGTCAACCACACCAGCGTTCGGTCCGGATCGTTCAACCAGGCATAGCCGACGTCCTGCCCACTGACGAACGACAGCAGCGCGTTCACCGGGCCGGTCGGTTTGAGCAGTGCCTGAAAGATGTAGCCGACGGCAAGAGCCGACATCAGCACCGGGATGAAAATCATCGTGCGGGCAAACCGATTCACCCTCGTGTCCCGTTCCAGCAACAGAGCCAGACCGAGGCCGAACAGGTTCTGGAAGACCGCGACCAGGATCGCATAGATGACGTTGACCTTCAGATCACCGAGCAGTACGCCGTTGTTCAGCACGTTGGCGAAGTTGCGGGTGCCGACGAAGTTGATGGAGCTCTTGAAACTCGACCAGTCGGTGAAGGCGTAGACCAGGTTGTAGACGCTCGGTACCAGGAAGAAGACGAGCATGATCGCCAGCGCCGGCACGAGAAACGTCAGAGGTTGTGCCGGTCGCTGAGTCTTTCCCGCGGACATCCGGTCCCTCTCAGAAGCCGGGCGCGCCGATGGCCTGGGCGAGCTGCTCGAACTGGGCCTGCGTCGCGGATGCCACCTTCTCCGGGGTCGCCTGGCCGGCCAGCATGTTGGCCAGGTTCAGGTAGAGGTCCGGGTTGACGATGGCCAGCACCTGCATCGAGCCGACCGAGTCACCGAGCGAGGCGGCATTGGCCTTCAGCGCGTCCGGGACGGTCGCGGGCGTCTCCACGCCGGTCTGGATCGACACGGTGTTCAGCTCCTTCACGAACCCCGGGTACGCCGTACCGAGCCAGTACGACAGGAATTGCCGGGCCGCCGCCTCGCGCTGGGCGTCACCGGTCTTGAAGGCGATCAGCGCGTTCGACTGGTCCGGGATCACGGTTCCGACGTTGCCGCCCGGCGAGATCGGGAAGAAGCCGATCTTCTTGTTCAGCTCGGCTGTCGTCGACTGTGCCTGCAGCTGGCTGAAGAAGGTGTTGACCTGGATCGCCATCGCGGCCTCACCGGCCAGCAACGCCTTGCCCTGGTCGACGAATGTTGCGGACGTGATGTTCTTGTTGAACAGCCCTTCGTCCACAAGACTCTTGTACTTCGTGATCGCGCCCAGGATCGCCGGATCGGTGAACTTCTCCTGCCCCGTGTTCACCTTGTCCCACAGCCCTTGTTTCGCGGCGTCGGCGAGCTGCACCTGGACCCACCACTGGGTCGCCCACTTCTCGCCGCCCATCTCGTAGAACGGCACGCCACCCTGCGCCTTGATCTTGCGGGCGTCGGCGAGCATCCCGTCGAAGTTCTTCGGGGTCGCGGCGATACCGTACTTCGCGAAGACCTCCTTGTTGTACCAGACGCCTTCCACTGCGGGGACGGTCACCAGGGCCGCATACCGGGTGTTGTCGAGGATGCCGGTGGAGTCCTTCAGCGCGGGCGTGTACTTGCCGACGAACGGCGCGCCGTCGAGCGGCTGCAGGTTCTGCTTGGCGTTGATTGCGGTGAGCTGGGACGCGGTCGGCTGCCAGAACGCGAGGTCCGGTTTGTCGCCGGAGGCAACCTTCGTCTGGACGCTCTGCTCGTACGGATCCGGGACGGTGAGGATGTTCACCTTGGCGCCGGTGGCCGCCGAGAAGTCCGCACTGACCTTCTTGGCCACAGCGTTGCTGTTCTGAGCGGCCCAGATGGTCAGGTTCACCCCGTCCAGCTTCGTCGTCTCGGCCGGCCACGAGGCCGCCGTACTCGCACCAGCCGATCCGGCGCCGGGATCGCTGCAGGCTGCGGCCAGCAGCACGACGGCCGTGGCCATGATCAGGGGATTGCGCAGTCTGTTCATCGGTGGTCCTTGTCTTGAGGTGCTGGGCCGGTGCTCTCCCGTACGACGAGAGCCGGTGCCGCGACTTGTTCGGGATCCGGGCCGTCCCCCAGCAGCTCGAACGCGCGGCGGCCGAGTGCGGCGAAGTCGAACCTGACCGTGGTCAGGGCAGGAGTGAGGAAGGCAGCACCGGGTACGTCGTCGAAGCCGACGACACTGAGGTCATCAGGGATCCGGAGGCCGCGATCGTGGGCGGCACGCATGACTCCGAGTGCCTGGTCGTCGTTTCCACAGAGAACTGCTGTCACCGTGGGGTCGAGCAGGAGTTCCAGCGCGGCCTCGTGCGCGCCCGCCATACTCCAGTCGCGCAGGCGCACTACGTCCGGAACCGGAGCACCCGCCGCCTGCAACGCGCGCTTCCAGCCACGCTGGCGATCACCGACACCGGTGGTCGAGGGAATCGCGATGTGATGCACGGTGCGATGCCCGAGGCCCAGCAGGTGCTCGGTGGCGTGCTGCGCGGCCAGGATGTCGTCGAACCAGGTCCAGCGCGCGCTGTCCGCGGACGGTGTCCGTCGCCCCAGGTAGGACTCGGCCGCAGCCGACGACCTCACGTTCGCCGGCAGAGCCTGCAGCGCACGAGCACCGGCCCGGTCGAAGGCCAGCACGATCACCGCACCCGCACGCGGATCGCTGACCCCTTCGACAGCAGTCGCAATGTCGTCCGGGCGATCGGATTCCAGCACCCGGATAGCAACCTGTACGCCGGCCGCTCTGGCCGCCTCCTCGATTCCGCCGAGCGTCTCCGCGTAGCCGTACAGGCGGGTGTTCGAGGTCAGCACGGTGACCGTCCGATCGCTGCCGTGGGCCAGTGCCCGCGCAGCCCGGCTCGGCCGGTAGCCGAGCACGGCGATGGCCGCGTTGACCTTCTCCCGGGCCCGCTCACTGACGTTCGGATGACCGTTGATCACGCGTGAGACGGTCTGGTAGGACACCCCGGCGGCCGCCCCGACATCGCGGATCGATGCGGCGGCGGGATCCGGATCCGCAGCTCCTCCGTCATTGTGACCGTTCACAATCATGGCTAGAGTGTTAGCGATAACAGGATCGAGCGCAAGCCCCTGTTACGGATCCGCTCCCGCCACCTGGAGTCCTATGTCCCACGACGAGATCGTCTGGTCCCTCGGCACGTTCACCCTGGTTCTGTCTCTCGCGGACGGCACCCCGCGGCTCAGCCGCGTCCACCTCGACGGGCAGGACGTGGTTCACCCCGCCACTCCCCTACCGCTGGTCGAGCTCGGCGTGGTCGGTTCCGGCCGATCGTGGTCGGCCCGCCGGTACGTCGACTCACTCGCCGGCAACCGCCTCGCCTATCAACACCACACCCTGCAAGCCGATGGAGCCGAGCTCGTCGTCACCAGCCTCGACGAAAGCAGCGGCCTCAGTGTCACCACAACGCTGTCCGCGGTGCCCGACTCCGGCGCTCTGCGGATCCGCACCCGGCTACTCAACAGCGGCACCGAAGACGTCGACCTGACGTGGGTCACCTCCGCAGTCTGGGGTGGGACGCTGGCAGGCGCACCCTTCGAATCCCTGCGAGTGTGGTGGGCCGACAACGACTGGCTCGCTGAGAACCGCTGGACCTCGGCGGCCACCCGCGAGGTCCTGCCGGACCTCAACTGGGAGGCGCACAAGATCGATCCACGCGGCACCTTCGCCCGGACGGCGCTCGGGGCCTGGTCGACCGACGGAACCCTGCCGCTCGGCGTGGTCACCGACGAAGTGAGCGGCCTGGCCGTCGGGTGGCAGCTGGAGCACAACGGAGGCTGGCACTGGCAGGCCGGTGAACGCGCCGACGGACTGTATGTGAGTCTGCTCGGCCCGACCGAGACCGAGCACGATTGGTACTGCCGACTGGCTCCCGGTCAGGAGTTCACCACCGTGCCGGTGACCATAGCCTTTGCCAGCAACGGATTCGAGGGCATCGTCGCCGCGTTGACGACAGCCCGGCGGCACGGCCGGCGTCCGCACCCGGACCACACCGGGCTCCCGGTCGTCTTCAACGACTACATGAACACGCTGATGGGCGACCCCACCACGGCCAAGCTGTTGCCGCTGATCGACGCCGCGGCCGCGGTCGGCGCCGAGACGTTCTGCATCGACGCGGGCTGGTACGACGACGATGCCCAAGGCTGGTGGGACAGCGTCGGAGCGTGGGAGCCCGCGCCGAATCGCTTCCCTGGCGGGCTGTCCGAAGTACTGGATCACATCCGCGACCGTGGCATGGTTTCCGGGCTGTGGCTGGAGCCGGAGATGGTCGGGGTCCGCAGCCCGATCGCCGAGAGCCTGCCGGACGAGGCCTTCTTCCAGCGGCACGGCCGCCGGGTCGTGGAGCATGGTCGCTACCAACTCGACCTGCGGAACCCACTTGCGCGCAAACACCTCGACCAGGTCATCGACCGGCTCGTCGGCGGTCTGGGCGTCGGCTACCTGAAACTCGACCACAACATCAACTTCGGTTCCGGCACCGACCACGACGCGATCTCGGCGGGCGCCGGTCTGCTTGGCCACAACCGGGCGTTCCTGCAATGGATCGACGGCATCCTCGACCGCTACCCACATCTGACTCTCGAGAACTGTTCGTCAGGTGGCATGCGGGTGGACTACGCCATGCTGTCGCATCTGCAACTGCAGTCCACCAGCGACCAGCAGGATCCGCTGTACTACCCACCCATCGCTGCCGCGGCCGCCGCCGCGATCACACCGGAGCAGGCCGCCAGTTGGGTCTACCCTCAGCCCACGTTCTCCGATGAGCTCATCGCGTTCACGATGACAGCCGGACTACTCGGCCGCCTGCATCTATCAGGGCATCTGGACAAGATGACCGACGACCAGCGCACCCTCGTCACCGAGGCGATCGACACCTATCGGACCTTCCGTCCGTTCGTCGCCACCGCCGTACCGTTCTGGCCGCTGGGTCTGCCCCGGTGGGAGGACGAGTGGATCGCGCATGGCCTGCGCGACGACCAGCAAGCACTGCTGGCCGTCTGGCGACGTGGCGGCTCGGACAGCTGCCTCGTTCCGCTGCCGTCCGGAGGCGAGCTCGAAGTGCTTTACCCGAAGGCGACCGACGCGACGATCGAGCGTGTCGAGGCCGACGGTGTACCCGCTGTGCGAATCACCCTCCCCCACACCCACCAAGCAGTCGTCCTGGCTGTCGGAGACAGGAGCGCGCAATGAGGAGTCTCGTCAAGATCATGGCCACCACAGCAGCTGTAGCCATCACTGCCGCCGGCCTGTCCGTCCCGGCCGCCGCCGCGGATCCCAGCACCGACGTCCTGAGCGTCGACTTCGCGCAGACGACCGGAGCCTTCCGGGGCGGCGCGACCGGCACCTTGTACGGGTTCGGAGACGAGGGTGCGCCGACCCAAGCACTCGTCAACGGTGCCGCCATCACGAACATCTCGCAGAAGGCGCCGTACGGGACCCAGCATCCGAGCGGTGACGCGCTCAAGGTCGAGGACGGCTTCTTCGCCAAGCACGGCAAGGACATGTACATCTACGTCCAGGACTACTACCCCGACTGGCCGTACCACGGTGGTGTCCGGCCGGACAACTACCTGGAGATCGTCGAGGTCGTGGCGGAGGCAGTCGCGACCAAGTCCGCGCGGCCGAAGGACTACGTCTTCATCCCGTTCAACGAACCGGACGGCGGCAACTGGTACGCGAACTGGTCGACGATGAAGAACACGTTCCTGGCGGACTGGAAGGCGGCGTACACGAAGATCCAGGAGGTGTACGCGCGGCACGGTCTCGGGCACGCCCGCATCGGTGGCCCTGGCGACACCGGCTGGCAGCCGGCCCGGTCCGCGGACATCCTCAGCTACGCCAAGGCCAACAACGTGCTGCCCGATGTCTTCATCTGGCACGAGCTCGGCATCGACAATCTCCGGACCTTCCGGTCGCACGCCGCCGACTACCGCCGGCTGGAGTCCAGCCTCGGGATCGGGCCGATCCCGATCAACATCACCGAGTACGGGATGCTCCGCGACATGGGCACTCCCGGTCAGCTCGTCCAGTGGCTGTCGATCATGGAAGACCTCAAGGTCGACGGGCAGACGGCGTACTGGAACTACGCCGGCAACTTCAACGACAACAGCGCCCGCACCAACTCCGCCAACGCAGGCTGGTGGCTCTACAAGTGGTACGGCGACCTCGCCGGCAGCCGGACCGTCAAGGTGACCCCACCCGCGCTCAACACGGTCGACACCCTGCAAGCGATCGGGGCCGTCGACACCACGAACAAGCGCGCCACCGTCCTGTACGGCGGCGGCAGCAAAACCGTGTCACTCAACCTGACCGGGCTCGACCCAGCGGTCTTCGGCAGCAAGGTCGATGTCGAGATCCGCGAGAACACGCTCTCCGGTACCGAAGGTGTGGCCGGTACCCCGCCGGTGATCAAGGTGCTCGACGGTGTCGCCCTGGTGAACGGCGCCGTCGCCTTCGACGTACCGACCTATGACCGGTACGCCGCCTACCAGGTCGTCGTCACCCCGGAGCAGGACCGCACGCTCGCGGCCGGGGCGGTCTGGTCGGCCCGGACCGAGGCGGAGAACACGGCGCTCACCGCGGCCACGGTCTACACCCAGGACCCGCAGGCCGGTGGCGGCTGGAAGTTCCTCGCCTCCGGCGGCCGTGATGTCGGGTCGTTCAACCAGCCGACCTCCAAAGCGGACTGGACCGTCACCGTTCCGCGCACCGGTAAGTACCGGTTCCAGGTGATCGGCGCGACTCCCGGCAAACCCGGGCGGCATGCACTGTTCGTCGACGGAACGCAGTCGACGATCGTCCAGTACGCCGCCGATCTGGCCCTGACGGACTATCAGAAGTGGCAGTACCGCGGCAGCTCCGAGGTAACGATCCCTTTGACCGCCGGGCAACACACCCTGTCACTACGCGCGAGCGCTGACGGCATCGCCGTACTGCCGAACTCGGACATCACCCTGGACAAGTTCCTGCTCACCGATGTCACCGACGGTGAGCCGACTGTCTATCCCGCTTCCACCCTGCGGTACGCCGGTGGCGCCAAGGTCACGTACGGCACGACCGGAGCCCGCGGCTACGGCTCGGTGCGGGGTGCCGGTCAGCGGGCCGATGTCTACGCCAACGCCTGGGAGACCGGGTACTACGACATCTCCCTCGACTACCGGACCTCCGCCGCGGCATCCACCGACCTCCGGGTGAACGGTCGCCCCGTCGCCAAGCTCACCGCGGCGCGCGCCGGCGGCTGGCGGTCCACTGCACGGGTGCGACTGGCGCAGGGCATCAACGAGTTGGAGCTGAGCTCGTCCGCCGGGATCCTGCTGAAGCAGGTCACCACGACTCGGGTCCCGGCAGCGGACAGTGCGGCGATCACCATTGAGGCCGAGAACGCCGTACGGCACGGCACGACAGTCGTGAACACCTATCCGCCGGCGTCGGGGAGCAACGCGTCCGGGCTGAAGGCGCTCGGGTACGTCGGCAAGGGCGCCGGCAACACGTTCGAGATCCCGCGCGGACCCGGGTTCGACAAGCCCGGTGCCTATGACATCACCGTGAGCTACGCGAACGCCGAGCTCGGCGGCGCGCACGCCTACAACCCGCAGGTAGTCGACCGGCGACTCGAGGTGACCGAGACCGGCGGCGCCTCCGCGCACGCGTACTTCCGGTACACCTACGCCTGGGACAGCTTCCTCGAACGAACCATCGCGGTGCAGCTGAGGACGGCCGGCGGATCACTGGTGTTCGGCAACGCCGAAGCCTTCGCGCCCGACGTCGACAAGATCACCGTCGCGCCCGTCGTTCTCGGGATGCCTATTACGTTGCAGCGCGCTGACTGTTAGCGTTAACTCCTGGCGGTTGTCCGCCGACCGTCAGCCGCACCACACCCGGCCATCACCACAGAGGGCACGCAATGACCGAGAATGTTAACGCTCACAGTCAGTACGTCGTCGGGGTCGACTTCGGAACGCTCTCCGGCCGGGCCGTGGTCGTCCGGGTCTCGGACGGCGCCGAAGTGGGCACGGCGGTGTACGAGTACCGGCACGGCGTGATCGAGAACCGGCTGCCCGGGTCCGATATCGCCCTCGGGCCCGCCTGGGCGTTGCAGGCGCCGAGCAACTGGCGCGACGTACTGCGGAACGCGGTCCCGGAGGCGGTCGCGGCGGCCGGGATCCCGGTGGACGAGGTGATCGGTATCGGCACCGACTTCACCGCGTGCACCGTGCTGCCGACGCTCGCCGACGGCACGCCGCTGTGCGAGGTGCGCGGGATGTGGTTCCGCCCGCACGCGTGGCCCAAGTTGTGGAAGCACCACGCTGCGCAACCGCAGGCGGACCGGATCAACGCCGTCGCGGAACAGCGGGGCGAGCCCTGGCTTTCGCGGTACGGCGGCCGGATCTCGTCCGAGTGGCAGTTCGCCAAAGCGCTGCAGGTGCTCGAGGAGGATCCGGAGACGTACCGGCGTGCCGATCGCTGGATCGAGGCGGCCGACTGGATCGTCTGGCAGCTGACCGGTGTCGAGACCCGCAATGTGTGCACGGCCGGCTACAAGGGCATCCACACCGAGGACGGCTACCCGTCCCGGGAGTATCTGGAGGCCCTGAACCCCGCGTTCGGTGATTTCACCGCCAAGCTGGAGCATCCCCTGTCCCCGCTCGGCGGACTGGCCGGCCGCCTGACCACCGAAGCCGCGGCGCTGACCGGCCTTCCCGCAGGGATCGCCGTTGCGATCGGCAATGTGGACGCCCATGTCACCGCGGCCGCGGCCGACGCCGTACGACCCGGCCAGCTGGTCGCGATCATGGGTACGTCGACCTGCCACGTGATGTCGTCCGAGCAGCTCGCCGAGGTTCCCGGGATGTGTGGCGTCGTCCGGGACGGCATCGTCGACGGTCTGTGGGGCTACGAGGCCGGGCAGTCGGCGGTGGGCGACATCTTCGGCTGGTTCGTGGACACCTGCGTACCGCGTGAGTATCACGCCGAAGCCGAGCGTCGCGGTGTGACGGTGCACGACCATCTCGCCGCGCTCGCCGAGCAGCAGGCGGTCGGACGGCACGGGCTGATCGCCCTCGACTGGCACAACGGCAACCGGTCCGTCCTGGTCGACCACGACCTGTCCGCCGTGGTGATCGGCCAGACGCTCGAAACCAAGCCGGAAGACACCTACCGCGCACTCATCGAGGCGACCGCGTTCGGAACCCGCACGATCCTCGATGCCTTCGACAAGTCCGGCGTACCGGTCAACGAGTTCATCGTCGCCGGCGGGCTGCTCAAGAACCGGTTGGTGATGCAGATCTACGCCGACGTGCTGCGGCGCCCGTTGTCGGTGATCAAGTCCGCCCAGGGGCCTGCCCTTGGGTCCGCGATCCACGCGGCCGTTGCCGCTGGCACCTATCCGGATGTGCCCAGCGCAGCGGCCGCGATGGGCGGCCGCACCGAGGCCGCCTTCGTCCCAGACTCTGACCGTGCCGATGTCTACGACCGCTTGTACGCCGAGTACCGCGACCTGCACGACTATTTCGCAGGCGAGCGGCACGGCGGTAGCGGCGTACTGCACCGGCTCCGCGCTCTCCGGAACGAGGTAGCCAAGTGACCGTCAACCGGCTCCGCGAAGAAGTCTGCGCGCTGCACAACGAACTGGTCCGCAACGGCCTGGTCGCCTGGACGGCCGGCAACGTGTCTGGCCGGGTCCCCGGCGAGGACCTGTTCGTCATCAAGCCGAGCGGGATCTCGTACGACGACCTCAATCCCGACGCGATCGTGGTGTGCGACCTGGACGGGAAGGTGGTCGAGGGCGACTTCGATCCCTCCAGCGACACCGCGGCCCACGCCTACGTGTACCGCGAGATGCCTGAGATCGGTGGCGTCGTGCACACGCACTCGACGTACGCGACCGCCTGGGCCGCGCGGGCCGAGGCGATCCCGTGCGTCCTGACCGCGATGGCCGACGAGTTCGGCGGCGAGATCCCGGTCGGGCCGTTCGCCCTGATCGGGAACGACGACATCGGCCGCGGCATCGTGGCCACGCTGTCCGGGCACCGCTCCCCCGCGGTTCTGATGCAGAACCACGGCGTGTTCACGATCGGCAAGGACGCGAAGGCGGCCGTAAAGGCGGCGGTGATGTGCGAGGACGTCGCCCGCACCGTGCACCTCGCCCGCCAGGCCGGCGACCTGACACCCATCGCCGCGGAAGACATCGACCGGCTCTACGACCGGTACCAGAACGTGTACGGCCAACGATGACGGAGACACCTATGACCTCGACCGAAGTCTGGTTCCTGACCGGCAGCCAGGGCCTGTACGGCGCGGAAACCCTGCGCCAGGTGGCCGACCAGTCGCGCAGCCTGGCCGAGCAGCTGGAAGCATCCGGGGACCTCGCTCCCCGAGTGGTCTGGAAGGAGGTGCTCACCGACGCGGACTCGATCCGCCGGGTCTGCCTGGAGGCGAACGCGAGCGACTCCTGTATCGGCGTGATCGCGTGGATGCACACCTTCTCCCCCGCCAAGATGTGGATCGCCGGCCTCGACGCCCTCCGCACGCCGCTGCTGCACCTGCACACGCAGGCGAACGTCGAGTTGCCGTGGGCAACGATCGACATGGACTTCATGAACCTGAACCAGGCCGCGCACGGCGACCGCGAGTTCGGCTACGTGCAGACCCGCCTCGGCGTGGCCAGGACCACGGTGGCCGGTCACGTCGCCGACCCGGCCGTCCGCGCCCGGATCGGGGTCTGGACCCGCGCGGCGGCAGGGTACGCGGCCATGCGGACCATGCGGGTCGCTCGCTTCGGTGACAACATGCGCGATGTCGCGGTGACCGAGGGCGACAAGGTCGAGGCCCAGCTGCACTTCGGGGTCTCGGTCAACACGTACGGAGTGAACGACCTGGTCGCGGTCGTCGACGAGATCTCCGACTCAGCCGTCGATACGCTGCTCAAGGAGTACGACTTCGACGTCGTACCGGAGTTGCGTCCTGGCGGTGAGCGGCACGAGTCGCTGCGATACGCCGCCCGGATCGAGGCCGGACTCCGCGCCTTCCTCACCGACGGTGGTTTCACCGCGTTCACGACGAACTTCGAGGACCTCGGCGGACTGCGGCAGCTCCCCGGCCTCGCGGTCCAGCGGCTGATGGCCGATGGCTACGGCTTCGGAGGCGAGGGCGACTGGAAGACGTCCGTCCTGCTGCGCACGCTGAAGGTTGCGGCCGGCGACCTGCCCGGCGGTACGTCGTTCATGGAGGACTACACGTACGACCTGACCCCGGGCGCGGAGCGGATCCTCGGTGCACACATGCTGGAGGTCTGCCCGTCCATCGCCGCCGGCACCCCGACCTGCGAGATCCACCCGCTCGGCATCGGCGGCCGCGAGGACCCGGTCCGCCTGGTCTTCGACGCGGCACCCGGCCCGGCCGTGGTGATCGGGATGGCGGACATGGGCGATCGCTTCCGCCTCGTTGCCAACGAGATCGACGTGGTCGTCGCCGACCACGCACTCCCCCAGCTCCCGGTGGCCCGGGCCGTGTGGACGCCGCGCCCGAACCTGCGCACGTCGGCCGAGGCCTGGCTGACCGCGGGCGGCCCGCACCACACAGTGCTCAGTACGGCGCTCGGTATCGACGAACTCGCCGACCTCGCCGAGATGACGCACACCGAACTCGCAGTCATCGACGCCGACACCACCACCCGCCGCTTCACCCAGGAACTCCGCTGGAGCCAGGCCTACTACCGCCTCGCCCGAGGCTTCTGACTGTCCTGCACCAACCTAGTGAGGAGACATCGCCCCATGGCCCTCAACCGACGCACCTTCCTGCTCGCCGCCGGCACAACGATCGCGGGAGCGGCAGCCGCCGCTCCCGTGACCGCGCAAGCCAAAGAACTGGCTTGGGAAACAGCCCTTCCGGCCAACAGCTTCGCCAGCTACTCAGCCCTCGAGTCGAGCTGGAACTACCTCTACCCGTGGGGTTCCGACCACAACGGCACCGCCCGGATGTACGCCAGCCGGACCGACCACAACCACGTCTACCTCGAGTCCGGCGGAGTGCTGGTCCTCAAGGGATCGCGGATCAACTGGGACGAGGGCAAGAGCAGTAAGGACCCCTACCTGCCGATCCACTACCACGCCGGCGCGATCCACTCGAAGCTCCAGGTGGTGGTCAACGACCGCTACCCGCAGTGGGAGGTCAAGGGTGAGTTCCAGGCGCCCTCCGGTCGCGGTACCTGGCCGGCGTTCTGGCTGACCGGGGTCAACAGCTGGCCGCCGGAGAGCGACATCCTCGAGTTCAAGGGTGACGCCCGGAACTGGTTCAACACCTACGACGGTGGGTGGGAGAACACCATCGTGCCGGTGTCGAACCCCGGCGGCTGGCACGGCTACCGCGCGTGGATCAACAAGATCAGCGCGACCGACGTCGAGATCCACTACTACCTCGACGGCAAGTGGGTCGGCCGGCACCGCGGGAGCAACTTCGTCGGCAAACCGATGAACCTCATCATCAACCTGCAGATGGAAGGCGCGTCAGGGTCATCCGGCCCTTCCGGTGACACCTACTACCGCGCCCGCAACGTGTACGTCGGTCGCGCCAACAACGGCTAGCTGAGGGGCAGCCAGACGCGCATGGCACCGGGGCCACGATTGGCCCAGGCGTGGTACGGAATCGCGGTGACCGTGATCGCCGTACCGGCCTGAGCGTCCGGCTGGTAGGCCTGGTACAACTCCGCCTCGAGCGATCTGGTGACGGCTCCGAGGCGGAGCCTGACGGGAGTCAGGTCGCCGGGTGTGCGTTCTTCGGAGATCGGTACCGACGGGTCGATGCGTAGCTGCTCGACGAGTACGCCGTCGGGCAGATCGGCCTGCTCGACGCAGTACACGAGTGGTCCGCGCTCGATCGCCACACAGCCACGGACGGCATCGACCCGCTCGTCGGCGCGGGTCAGTCGTGCGGTCATCGGCAGGCTGAGCCGCACCGTCGCGCCGTCATCGCAAGCCACGCGCACGTACGCACCTGGGGCCGGCTCGACGAGTACCTTCGCACCGGTCACCGCGAGACTGGCCTCAGTCGCCCAGCTGGGCACGCGAATCGCCAGCTCGCCGTGCCCGCTGACGGTCACCACGAGGTCGCCGTCCCAGGGATAGCTGGTCTCGACGACGGCGGTCAAAGTGTCCGTGCTGAACGTGCCCGCGGTGAGCAGGTGCAGCTGAAGCCCAGCTGCGTCCGCGGTCGCCGAATAGCCGTGCAGCGAAGCGAGCAGGCGGGCCAGGTTCGGCGGACAGCAAGCGCAGTCGTACCACGGCAGTCGCTCACTGGGCGCGTCCTCGCTGGAGCCGTCGTGGCCGGTGCGGAGCTGCAGCGGGTTGGAGTAGAAGAAGGCGGTGCCGTCCGTCGTCATCGAAGCGGCGATGGCATTGAAGAGGGCACGCTCCATCTCCTCGGCGTACCGGGCCTGGCCGGTCGCGAGGAGCATCCGCCAACACCATTGCAGGGCAGCGATCGACGCGCAGGTCTCGGCGTACGCGCGGTCCGGCGGCAGTTCGTAGGGATCGCCGTAGGCCTCGTCCCGGTGCCGGGATCCGTGTCCGCCGGTGATGTACAGCTTGCTGCCGAAGGCGCTGTCCCACAGTTGTTCCATCGCCTTCAGCAGCGACTCGTCCCCGTTCTCGAGGTAGAGGTCAGTGACTCCCGCGGCCAGGTACAGCTGCCGCACCGAGTGCCCGATGGCTTCGGTTGCCTCGCGCACCGGCAAGTGGTCCTGGAAGTACTGCGGACCGAAGCCACCGGTCAGCGTCCGATGCCCACGCCGCTCGACCTGCAGCTCGGCCGCGCGCAGATAGGACTCCTCGCCCGTTTCGCGGTAGAGCTCGACGAGCGCGGTCTCCACCTCGGGATGCCCGTCGATGAGCGGCACGGTGACGATCAGGTCGGCCACTCGCCGCGCGATCGCAAGGATGCGCGTGTCACCACCACCCCGATGCAGAGCGACCGCAGCCTGCATGAGGTGCCCGGCGCAGTACAGCTCGTGGCTGTGTTCCAGCCGGCCGAAGCGTTCCTGGTCCGGGCTCCCCTGCACGTAGGAGTTGAGGTAGCCGTCGGATTCCTGCACGCTCTCGAGGAGATCTGCCACCTCGGACAGCATCCCTGTCCACTGGTCGGTGCCGCTGCGGCCCATCTCCCAGCCGATCGCCTCAAGGGTCTTGTAGAGGTCCGAGTCCGCGAACCAGAATCCCACGAACTTGCCCTGCGGAGTGTCCTCGGTGAGCCGGCTGAAGTTCTCGATCACACCGGTACGCCGGATGTTCGCCAGGCAATGTGGAATGGTGGCGGCCGCGTTCAGCTTCTGCCAGTTGCCCAGCAGCGATGCCGGGTCGAGCCGTGCCGCGCTGAGCGGCAACGGCGCGACGTACGGACGCCTTCGTGGTGCGGCCGGCCCCAGGACGGTCACCGGGTCGTTCCCGCCCGGCGCTTGTTGTAGATGTCGAAGGCAACGGCCAGCAGCAGCACCAGGCCCTTCACGATGGACTGCGTCGACTGCTCGACACCCATCAGCTGCATGCCGTTGCTCATCACGGCCATGATCAGACCGCCGACCACCGCGCCGACTACGGTGCCGACGCCGCCTGCTACTGCGGCGCCGCCGATGAAGGCAGCTGCGATGGCGTCAAGCTCGAACATGTTGCCGGCCGCGGGCTGCGCGCCGTTCGAGCGGGACGAGTAGATGACACCGGCGACGCCGGCCAGGAAGCCCATGTTGACGAAGATCCAGAAGTTGACCTTGCGGACCTTCACTCCGGACAGCATTGCGGCCGACAGGTTGCCGCCGATCGCATAGACCTGACGGCCGAAGACGCTGTTCCTCGTCATCAGTCCGTAGGCGATCACGAGCACGGCAAGGATGATCAGGACGATCGGCAGGCCGCGGGCGTGGGCGAGCTGCCAGGCGAAGTACAGGACGACTGCCGCGACCACCAGCACCCGGGCGACGAACAGTGGGAACGACTCCACCGGCTGCTCGTACCGGATCCGGGCCAGCCGGGTCCGGAAGACGCTGACCGCGTAGCCGGCAACGGCGATTGCCGCGATCAGCAAGGTGAACGCGTCGTACCCCTGGCCGCCGAGCAGGCCGTTCAGGAAGCCGCCGGCCACCTTCTGGTACTCGGGCGGGAACGGTGACAACGAGACGTTGTCCAGCACCTGCAGGGTCAGCCCCCGGAACAGCAGCATGCCTGCCAAGGTCACGATGAAGGCGGGCATGCCGACGTACGCCACCCAGAAGCCATGCCAGGCACCGACCGCGACGCCGACCGCCACCGCGGCCACCGCCCCGATCGCCCACGGCTGTCCCTGCTGGATGACCAGTACGGCGGAGACCGCCCCCGTCAACGCGACAATCGAACCGACCGACAGGTCGATGTGACCGGCGATGATCAGGATCACCATGCCGATCGCGAGCACGAGGATGTAGGAGTACTGCAGCACGATGTTGGTGATGTTGCCCGGGCTGAGCAGCACACCGTCGGTCAGCACGGCGAACAGCACCACGATCGCGACGAAGGCGATGTAGATACCGCTCTGCCGCAGGTTGCGCAGGATCAGCGTGCGCGGATCACTGGTACCGGCGTGCAGCGCCGCGGCCGGGGCACTCTCGGCCACCGCGGGCTCCGGTTCGGTCCTGGTCATCCTGCGAGCTCCTTCTCCATCGTCATGAGCGCCATCAGCTCTTCCTGGGTCGCCTGGGCGACCGGCAGTTCACCGGTGATCCGGCCGGCCGACAGCGTGTAGATCCGGTCACACGTCCCGAGCAGCTCGGGCAGCTCCGAGGAGATGACGATGACCGCCTTCCCCTGGGCGACGAGCCGGTTGATGATCGTGTAGATCTCGAACTTGGCGCCGACGTCGATCCCGCGCGTCGGCTCGTCGAGGATCAGTACGTCGGGATCGGTGAAGAGCCATTTCGACAGCACGACCTTCTGCTGGTTGCCGCCGGACAACGTGCCGACGACATCGAGCACGGTGCGGGTCTTGATGTTCAGGTCCCGGCGGCCGGCCTCGGCGACCTTGATCTCCTCGTGCCCGTCGACCCAGCCCGCCCGCGCGAGCTTGTCCAGCCCCGCGGCCGAGACGTTGGTGCGGACGTCGGCGATCAGGTTCAGACCGTAGCGTTTGCGGTCCTCGGTGGCATAGGCGATGCCGTTGCCGATCGCCTCGGCCACGGAACGCGCCCGGACCTCCTGGCCGTGCATGAACAGCCGGCCGCTGATGTTGCGGCCGTACGACCGGCCGAAGACACTCATCGCCAGCTCGGTCCGCCCGGCACCCATCAGGCCGGCGATCCCGACCACCTCACCGGCCCGCACGTTCAGAGCGGCACCGTCGACCACCTTGCGCTGCTGAACCGGGTGCCACACCGTCCAGTCCTCGATCCGGAGCACCTCGTCCCCGGGCGCGGAGTCGCGCTCGGGGTAGAAGCTCTCCAGGTCGCGCCCGACCATGCCGCGGATGATCCGTTCCTGGGTCACCTCTCCGGAAGCCATGGAGAGCGTCTCCACCGTGCGGCCGTCCCGGATCACCGTGGTGGAGTCCGCGATCGCGGTGATCTCGCTCAGCTTGTGCGAGATCATGATGCAGGCGATGCCACGGTCGCGCAGCCGGCGGAGCAGGTCGAGCAGGTGCGCCGAGTCCACGTCGTTCAGCGCGGCGGTCGGCTCGTCGAGGATCAGCAACCGGACATCCTTCGAGAGCGCCTTGGCGATCTCGACCAGCTGCTGCTTGCCGACGCCGAGCTGGATCACCGGCGTGACCGGATTCTCGTCCAGCCCGACCGACGCCAGCAGCTCAGCGGCGTCGGCGTTGGTCCGGTTCCAGTCGATCAGCCCGCTCCGGCCACGCCGTTCGTTGGCCAGGAAGATGTTCTCCGCGATCGACAGGTAGGGCACCAGGGCCAGCTCCTGATGGATGATGCCGATCCCGGCGGCCTCACTGTCGCGGATCCCGCCGAAGTGCACCGGCTCACCGTCGAACCGGATCTCGCCGTCGTAACTCCCGCTCGGATAGACGCCGGACAGCACCTTCATCAGGGTCGACTTGCCGGCCCCGTTCTCGCCACAGATCGCGTGGATCTCGCCCTGCCGGACGGCCAGCGAGACATCCTGCAGCGCGGTGACGCCGGGGAATCTCTTGGTGATTCCCCGCATCTCGAGCAGTACGTCGGTCACTTGGTCTTACCGGCGGCCACCTGCTCGGCCGTGTAGTAGCCGGAGTCGACCAGCGCCTTCGTCACGTCCTCCTTGAAGACGGCCTGGATCGGCAGCAGGTACGCCGGGACCACCTTGACGCCGTTGTCGTAGGACTTGGTGTCGTTGGCCTCGGGCGTCTTCTTCTGCAGGAACGCCTCGGACGCAGCCACGGCCTGCGCGGCCAGCTCGCGGGTGTCCTTGAAGATCGTCGAGCTCTGGATGCCGTCGTTGATCAGCTTGACCGACGCGATCTCCGCGTCCTGACCGGTGACCGCGGGCAGCGGGTTGGCCGCCGTACCGTAGCCGGCGTTCTGCAGTGCGGTGATGATGCCGCGGGAGATGCCGTCGTACGGCGAGAGGACGCCGCCGACCTTGCTCCCGTCGTTGTACGTCGAGGTCAGCAGGTCCTCCATCCGCTTCTGCGCGGTCTCGGACTGCCAGCGCAGGGTCGCGATCTGCTCGACCTTGGTCTGCTTCGACTTCACGACCAGCGCGCCGCTGTCGAGGTAGGGCTTGAGGGCGTCCATCGCGCCCCGGAAGAAGAAGCTGGTGTTGTTGTCGTCCAGCGATCCGGCGAAGAGCTCGACGTTGAACGGGCCGGTCTTGGCGCCCTTCGAGCCGTCGGCGTTCTCCAGCCCGAGCCCGCGCAGCAGCGACTTGCCCTGCGCCACGCCGACCTTGTAGTTGTCGAAGCTGACGTAGAAGTCGACGTTCTGGCTGCCGCGGATCAACCGGTCGTAGGAGATCACCGGGATCTTCTTGTCCGCCGCCGCCTGCAGCTGCCCACTCAGCGCGGTGCCGTCGACGGCCGCGATCACCAGGACGTCGGCACCCTGCGTGATCATCTGGTCGACCTGCTGGGACTGGGTCGGGATGTCGTCGTTCGCGTACTGCAGATCGACCTTGTAGCCCTTGGCCTCGAGCTTCTCCTTGACCGCCTTGCCGTCCGCGATCCAGCGCTCCGACGTCTGGGTCGGCATCGCGACCCCGATGGTCAGGTCCCCGGGCTTCTGACTCGTGGTGTCGGTACTTCCGCCCGCGCCCTCGCCCCCACAGGCCGCAAGCCCGAGCACCAGCAGAGCGCCACTCAGCGTAGCCACAAACCTCTTGTTCACAACTTTTTACCTTCCCGAGCCCCACACGACTGTTAGCGCTCACATGTTTGCGCTCACAGTGGTATTGGTCAAGTCCTCGACCGGTCAGCGCTGCAACCGGATGAGCCGCGCGGCGGGACCTGCGGGCAGACTCACACCGAGCCGGCTGCCCGCCAGGTCGAGAGTGGTCGGCAGATCGGCCGGGAACAGGACGTCGGCGGCTCGCCAAGCACCTGGCAGCGGTACGTCGACAGTCGTCGGACCGTCGCCACGGTGCCAGACCGCCAGCAGGGCGGTGTCGTCGGCAACAAGCGCCAGCGCGAGCTGTTCGTCGTACCAGCCGGGAAGGCCGAGCGGCCAATGCGGCTCGGCGCGCGCGATGAGCGAGCGGTGCTCCTTGTACGTCGAGACTGCGGCGGCGACTCGGGTGAGCTGCTCGGTGTTCATCTCGTCAGGTCGACCGGAGAGGTGAATCCGGCCCAGCAGCGCGTTCACCAAGGCGAACGATGCTTCTTCCGGCGTGTGCACGGGCCGCGGGTACGCCCACACCGCGCCCTGCTCGGGCGTGACTGCACTCGGTGCGGCAGCGGCGATCGGGGCGTAAGCGAGGAGATCGACCTGGTCGCTGGTGGAGTGCAGCGTCATCCGCGCGAGCATCGCGTAGTCGGCTCGCATGCCTCCGGAGGCACAGCTCTCCAGGACGAGGGCGGGATGGCGATCCAGTACGTCGTCGAGCCAGGAGAGGTAGGCGCGGTTGTGGCCGAGCAGTCCAGCGCCGGGAGCCTCACCGAGAGCGTCAGTGCCGGGCAGGTTGATGTTGTAGTCGAGCTTGAAGTAGCCGATGCCGAACTGCTCGATCAGTCCGTCGACCACGGTGTCCATCCGCTCGCGGACGGCCGCTGAGCGGAAGTCGAGGTGGTAGCGGCCGGTCTCGGCGATCCGGCGTCCGTCCCGCCAGAAGAACGCGTCCGGCGGCAACTGTTCGGCGATCTCACTCCGCACGCCGACCACCTCGGGCTCCAGCCACAGGCCTGGCACCAGGCCGGCGTCGTGGATCTCCTGGATCGTCTTGCCGAGGCCGTCGGGGAAGCGGACCTGCGACGGTTCCCAGGCCCCGACCGTGTCCCACCAGCCCGAGTCGTCGGCGTACCAGCCGGCGTCGATCACGAAGTACTCCGCGCCGACCTCGGCCGCGGCCTTGATCAGCGGAGTGAGCTTGGCTGCGGACGGATCGCCCCACAGACAGTTCATGTAGTCGTTGAAGATCACCGGCAGGTTGCTGTGGTCCGCCTGCTGCCGACGCATCAACCGCCGGTACGACGTGAGCGCGCGCAACCCGTCGTCGAGACCACCCCGGGTTACCGCCACGGCGACCGGGACCGTGGTGAACGACTCCCCCGGCGCCAGGCGTTGCCGCCACTGGTGCTCACCGTCCGTAGGCCCGGACACCTGTAGGTACAGATCCTCTTTGAGCCCGCCGAGCTCCCAATGCCATGCACCCTGGTGTTCGATTTGCCAGGTCCACGTCAGCTCGTCGGAGACATTCTCGACGGCACCCATCGGCAGCAGCTCGGCGCTCGACCAGCTGCCGAGGCTGGTAGCGGCGAACCGGTCCTTCGAGATCCCCGAACCCAGGATGCTCACCAGACCGGCCTGCTCCGGACTCAGCACCTGCCAGCGCAACTCCGCGCACCACGAGTTCCGCGCTTGGTGGATCCGCGTACCGGTCCTCAGTCCACCACCGAAGCCCGCCAGCGCGAGGGACGAGAGGTAGGTCAAGGTGAGCTCGCCGACGCCACGATTGATCACCTCGGTCGTTGCGCGCAGCACCGACGTACCGGCCCAGCTCTCGATCCGGCTCACTGTCTCGAGGTCCGCGGAGGCCTGCCGAACCAGCAGCACTTCGTTGCCCGAAGCATCCGCCTGCTCGCTGACCTCAACCAGCCGGAGGCCGTCGGCTGCCGCGTAGGTGCGGTGCCGCGTGCCGGGTGGCTCATGGATCCGCCCGTGACCGGACAGGTTCAGCTCGACCAGGTTGACCGCAAGGTCCTCGGTCGGCGGCTGCACGCCGGTGGGGCGCAACGAGCAGACCTTGACCGGCGCCGCCTCGTCGATCAGCAGCTCGAGCTCGACGTCGCCGCTGGTCCATCGCAGCCGGCCCGGGACGGAATCGATTGGCATGAAACTCCTTGGCGTAGTGAGCTTTGTTCACGCTAACAGGAATCAGGTCACGATTCGCCCGGATCCCGTCCGAGGTCTTCCCAAGGGTTTTTCTGACGGTTAGCTTAACCCCCACCTCAACCCCTGAGCAGAAGGAGGCACGGCGATGACATCGACGTCGAACGGGGGTCTCTCGCGCCGAGGCTTCCTCGGTCTGGGCATCTCCGCGGGCATGATCACGCTGACCGCCTGCGGTGCAGACAGCGACAAGCCGTCGGGTGGCAACGAGCCCGCCGAACTCGTGATGACTGTCTGGGGCGGCGAGAACGACAAGGCGACATACCAGAAGCGGATCGATCTGCTGGTCGCCAAGTACCCCGAGCTGAAGGTGAAACTGCAGCTGATCCCCAGCGAGGGTTACGCCCAGAAGGTGCAGACGATGATCGCGGGCGGTAAGGGCCCGGACATCATGCAGGTGGCCGAGAACGTCAATGTCCTGTCCAGCAAGAGCCAACTGCTGCCACTGGACGACCTGGCGAAGAAGGCGAACCTCGACCTCACCCAGCGGTTCGGCTCGATCGGCAAGATCTACAGCTACCAGGACAAGGTGTACGCGATCCCCGACCGCTCCGGCGCGATGATCTTGTACTACAACAAGAAGCTGTTCGAGGCCAAGGGCATCAAGGCACCGACCGCCGACTGGACCTGGGACGACGCCCTCAGCGCGTTCAAGGAGCTCACTGTGCCTGGTAAGCAGTGGGGCTACACCGGAGCCGGCTGGTGGGCGCAATGGTGGAGCCTCGTGTACCAGAACGGCGGCAAGATCATCGACGACGCGGGTAAGCCCGCAGTCGCCACCGACGAGGTGATCGAGGCCCTGCAGTGGGCCGGCGACCTGGTCACGAAGCACGGCGTCGTACCGACGCAGAAGCAGTACGCCGACATGGGTGCCGATGTCGGTGGCGATGCGGCCTTCGCCAGCGGCAAGGCCGCCGTCAACACGACCGGCTTCTGGGCGATCAACGGTCTCTCGAAGGCCACGATCGAATGGGACATCGCACCGCTGTGGCGGGGCAAGCAGCAGGCAGTGACCGCATTCGGCAGCGGCCTGGCGATCTCCCGGACCGTCAAGAACCCGGACGCTGCGTTCAAAGCGATCGAGTTCCTGACCTCACCGCCGGCCCAGCAGCAGATCATCGCCACCGGCGAGGACGTGCCGGCCGCCGTCGAGGTGCAGAAGAGCGACGCGTTCCTGAAGCCGGCCTGGATGACCAAGCCGGTGAACATGAAGGTGTTCGGCGAGTCCAGCGAGTTCATCTACCGGGCGCCGTTCATCCCGGCCTGGAACGAGATGCAGAAGACCTTCGACGACGGGCTCGCGGACTTCTGGCTGGGCAAGACCGACGCCCGGAGCGCGCTGACCGCGATCCAGGCGAAGCTCGAGTCGGTCGTCAAGCCGGCCTGATGTCGAGGCTGCGGCGCCGGGAGGCGCTCTGGTTCTACCTGTTCGCGTCGCCGTGGATCATCGGCTTCGTGGTGTTCCTGCTCGGGCCGATGGTTGCCTCGATCTACTTCTCGCTGACCGACTGGGATTCTTTCACCCCGCCGAAGTGGGTGGGGCTGGACAACTACCGGCGCCTGCTCACCGACGATCCGATCTTCTGGAAGGCGTTGTGGAACACGTTCTACTACGCCGCGATCTCGGTGCCACTCGGTCTGGTCCTCGGGTTGTGGCTGGCGAACCTGCTGAACAAGGGGGTCGGGCTGCGCAAGCTGTTCCGGACGCTGATCTACCTGCCGACGCTGGTGCCGCTGGTCGCGACCGCGATGATCTTCAAGATGGTGCTCGCGCCATCCGGCCCACTGAACGACCTGCTCGGCGTAGTCGGTATCCCCGGCCCGTCCTGGCTGCTGGAGGCGGCGTGGGTCAAACCGGCGCTGATCCTGCTGTCGGTCTGGGGCGCCGGCGGCGCGACCGTATTGTTGCTGGCAGCAATGAAGGGCATCCCACGCGAGCTGTACGAGGCGGCCGAGGTGGACGGCGCCAGCTCGCTCCGGCAGTTCTGGAGTATCACGGTTCCGCAGCTGACACCGATCATCTTCTTCAACCTGATCATGGGGCTGATCGGCGCCTTCCAGGTGTTCTCCCAGGTCTACATCCTGACCAAGGGTGGGCCGAACAACGCCAGCCAGACCATGGTTCCACTGCTGTTCGACCAGGCCTTTTCCTTCTACCACCTGGGCTACGCGTCCGCGCTGTCGTGGCTGCTCTTCGCCGTGATCATGGTCTTCACCCTGATCGCGTTCCGGAGCGCACGGCGGTGGGTGTTCTACGAGACGGAGGTCCGGTAGATGTCGGTCCGTGCGTTCCGCGCCACCCCGTTCAGCTATGCCACGCTGATCATCGTGTCGGCGGTGCTCTGTGTGCCGCTGGTGCTGGTTGTGTCGATCGCGTTGTCCAGTGATCAGACGGTGAACGCCAACACCTTCACGATCATTCCGCGCGAGTTCCACTGGGAGAACTTCACGCGGGTGTTCAGCACCGAGTTGCCGATGCAGCGGTTCCTGCTGAACTCGGTGATCATCTCGGTCGGTGCGGTGGCCGGGCAGGTGCTGTCGAGCGGCCTGGTCGGGTATGGGTTCGCGCGGTTGCGAGCGCCCGGCAAGAACGGCCTGTTCCTGATCGTCATCGCGACGATGATGATCCCGGCCCAGATCACGATGATCCCGCAGTTCATCCTGTTCAAGGAGCTCGGCTGGGTGAACACGTTCCTGCCGCTGATCGTGCCGAACTTCTTCTCGAACGCCTTCAACGTCTTCCTGGTCCGGCAGTTCGTGTCCCGGCTGCCGAGCGAGATCGACGAGGCGGCGATGGTGGACGGGCTCGGTTTCTTCGGTATCTACCGGCGGATCATGCTGCCGATGCTCGCCCCGGTGCTGATCGCGATCGGCATCTTCACCCTGACCGCTACCTGGGGTGATTTCATGGGCCCGCTGATCTACCTCAACGACGAGTCCAAGATGCCGCTCGCCCTCGGCGTGCAGTACATCACCAGTACGTCGCAAGCCCTGCAGGCGCCACCCTGGAACCTGGTGATGGTCGGGTCGATCCTGCTCACGCTGCCGATGATCCTGGTCTACTACCTCGGGCAGAAGTACCTGTACGAGATGGACATCAGCGGCGGTAGCGCGGGGGTCAAGTGAGCACCATCCGGTTGGATGCCCAGGGCATCGAGATCGACGGCCGGTCGCAGGTCGTGCTGTGTGCGTCGCTGTTCTACTTCCGCCTGCCGCGGGAGCAGTGGCGCGCCCGGCTCGACCAGGTCCGTGCGTCCGGCTACACCTGTGTGGACGTCTACCTGCCGTGGAACTTCCACGAGCTCGCTCCCGGGCGCTGGGACTTCGAAGGCCGTCGCGATGTCGCGGCGTTCCTCGATCTGGCCGCAGCAGCCGACCTGAAGGTGATCGCGCGGCCCGGACCGTACATCTGTTCGGAGTGGGACGGCGGCGCGCTGCCGGCCTGGCTAGGGCTCGACCCCGAGCTGCAGGTTCGGCAGAACGAACCGCGCTTCCTCCAGCAGGTGGCGGCCTGGTTCGACCAGGTGCTGCCGATCCTGGCCGCCCGGCAGCACTCGGTCGGCGGCCCGGTCATCATGGTTCAGCTGGAGAACGAGCTCGACTTCTTTGACTGCACGGACCGCCCGGGTTACCTGACCGCCCTGCGGGACCTGGCGCTCGGGCACGGCATCACGGTGCCGCTGATCGCTTGCGCGGGACAGGGCGATCTCTTCGGCGCCACCGGTGCGGTGGCAGGCGTCGTACCGGCGTGCAACTTCTACCCCGACGACGATTCCCCGCATATCGAGGCTGAGGTACGGCGGTATCGGGATCTGCTCGCTGAGCGCGATCTCCCGCTGCTGGTGACCGAGACGAACCGGCGGCACCGGACTCTGCGCCGGCTGCTGGTCTCCGGTGCCACGCTGATCGCGCCGTACCTGCAGTCGTCGGGCTGGAACTTCGGCTACACGCCGTCGGCTGGGAACTGGGGTGACCCCGGCAACTTCATGACGCACTGGTACGACTTCGGCGGGTATGTTTCGCCGACCGGCCAGGAGCGGCCCGAGTACGCCGAAGCGCAGATCCTGGCCCGGGTGATCGACGTACTGGGTCCGCGACCGGCCGTTGCCAAGCCGGCCGTTGAGGTGCGGACAGACTTTCCGACCAGCTCGGTGATCGGCGCCCTGAAGCTCAGTGGTGGTGGTCAGGTGATCGCCGTACCGAATCTCAGTTTGGTCGATGGACACGCGACTGTGGCCGGTGTGCAGGTGGAGGTGGCGGCCGGTGCCTGCCCATTGATGCCGGTCGGGCTTCCGATCGGTGCGGCGCACACACTCACGCTTGCTTCGGCAGACCTGGTCAGTGTCACGGACGGGGTGCTGGAGTTCTCGTCCGCCGTACCGGTGACCGTCGTCATTGATGACACCACGGTCGTGGTGCCGGTCGGCGAGCGGGTGACTGTTGCCGACCTCGAGCTGGTCGCAGTGCGCCCGACCGAGGCTGCGAGGGAGCCGGTGAGCGCAGCGACAGACGTGACATCCGTACGTCGTCGCTCGGGGCAGGCTCCGGTTGCCGTTGCCGGTGTCGATGAAGTGCCACCGTCGCTCGAATCGCTCGGCGTCTTTCGTGGGCGCGGCACGTACAGCACGACGACGGATCTGACCGGCGTCGACGAACTGCTCGTGGCCGGAGCCGCCGACATCCTCGACCTCACGATCGCGGGCGACGTTCGGCCGCCGCTGGTGACGTACGGAGCGAATCGGCGGATCGACGTCCGAGAGGTGAGCGGGCCGGTGCCGATCGAGGCGGCCGTTGAGATCTGGGGGCATGCGAACTTCGACGACACCCGGCTGCCCGCGCTGAGGCTCGGTGCGCTGCGTGGTCTCGGCACCGTCTGGAAGATCAACGCGGTTCAGGACGTGTCGGCGTTGTGGACGGTCGGCGGTCACTGGGCGACGCAGCCGGCGCCGGTTCGTCAGCTCGGTGGCTGGAGCAGTACGCGAGGTGGTGAACGCGTCACCTACACCCGGCTGGTGCACTCCCCCACCCCCGCGGCGCTGCTGCTGCGAGGGCTGGACGAACCCGCGTTCGTCCGCATCGACAGCGCGGACCCGATGACTGTTTCGGCGGAGAACCCGTGGGTCCTGCTGCCGGCCGGGTCCAGCCAGGTCGCCGTGACACTGCCGCACGACGCGAGCCGTCCTGGTCTCGGCGCCGAACTGCTGACGCTGACTCCAATAACCGGGTGGTCCTGCACCGCCCAGGACGACGAGCTGCTGACCGCCTTCGCGGTCTCCGCCAGCCCTGGCCAGACAGTCGAGCTGCCGCTCGCACTCGACGCCGGCGAAGAGGCCTGGCTCGATGTGGACCTGCCCGCCTCCGAGTCCGGCCACGTGCTGAGGTTCGAGGGCACCCAGCTCCGGGTGACCGCGTGGTCCGGCGGTGAGTGCATCGGCCGAGTCTGGCTGGGTGACCGGCCGGCGTTCTCAGGTGGCGATCCGGACCGACTCTGGATCCCGCCTAGCTGGTCGGGACTTACCTTGCTGCTCGGCGGGGTTGGCGGTGCTGGAGCGGCCGAACTGCGTAGGCTAACGCTGGAGCCACCGACGGACTGAAGGGAGACCTGGTGCCACGGCAGACCTCCCACGACCTGCGGAACGAGAGCCGGTTCGAGGTACTCCATGCGTTGTTCACGCTCGGCCCGTCGACGCGGCAGGAGCTCACCCGGCACACCGGGCTGAGCCCGGCCACGGTGGCGACACTCGTGAACGAGTTCCTGGCAGCCGGCGTACTGCGGATCGCGACGGTGGAACGCCGTACTGTCGGACGCCCGTACGAACGGCTCAGCATCGATCCCGACCGCGGGCGGATCGTCGGGGTCGACGTCGCCGAGACCTATGTCGACGCGACCGTGTTCGACCTCAACCTCGGCCCCCTCGCGAACAGCACGATCACGCTCGACGAGCACAAGAACGACCCCGCGTACGTCGTGGACGGCATCGTGACCGCGACGGAGAGCGCGCTGGCGGCCGTCGATGCCGATCCGGCCGAGCTGATCGGAGTCGGCGTCAGCATGCCCGGCCAGGTCCAGCCGGACTCCGGTGTCTCGGTGTTCGCGCCGAACTGGCAATGGCACGACGTACGGATCGAGGAACTGCTGGAGAACCGGCTGGGTATCTCCGTGTACGTCGACAATCCACTCAAGGCGATCACGCTGGCGGAGATGTGGTTCGGCGTCGGCCGGGTCACCGACACGATGGCCGTGGTCAACCTCGGGACCGGGGTCGGCGCCGGGCTCGCGATCGAGGGCACGCTGATCCGTGGCGCGACCAACAACGCGGGCGAGTGGGGACACACCCTGCTGCAGCTCGACGGCCGCGAATGCCGGTGCGGGCGGCGCGGTTGTGTCGAGGCATACCTCGGCGTCCACGGGCTGGAGATGACGCTGGCCGAGATCGACCCCGATCATCCGGCCCTTCAGCAGTTGCTGCAGCCTGGGTTCATCGAGGCCGTCGCGGAGGGGCTCGCGGCGGGCGACCAGGCGGTGGCCGAGCTGGCCGACCGCACCGCGCACTATCTGGCGGCGGCACTCGGCGACCTGGTCAATCTGCTGAACGTTTCCTACCTGACCTTGACCGGCTGGACGACTGCCGCGATCGGGCAGTGGCTGATCCCCGCCGTCCATCGCGAGTTGCCCGGTCACGTCCTGCCCGGGTCACTGCCCGGCCTGGTCGTCGAGGCATCGGCCGTGCCCGGCAATCCGGTCGCGCTCGGGATGGCGGCGTTCACCCTTGAGCAGTACCTGGGCAAGCTCGGTGTCCCTGGTCCCGCGAGTGCACTCCGCCCGCGCCGCAACAAGGTGTCCGGATCCGGCCAGGATCGAGCCTCGACAGGCCGTTGACCAGGCCGGTCGCCGAACGTCAGACTCCAGTACTCACTGATGGAAAGCGGTTGCCAGCCATCCGGTGTCACAGCCGGTGTGGCAGCCTCGTCCGCGCCCCCGGAGTCAGCCATGAGAAATCCACTTCGCCCATTGTCAGTTCTCGTCACAGCCGCTGTGCTGCTGACCGGATCACTGCAACCCGCCCAAGCCGCCCCGGCCGCCGACTGCGGCACCGGTACCTTCCACGCCGAGGTGACCGGCAGCGGCAGTAGCTGGACAGCCCGCCGCGGTACCAGCACCGTCTACACCGGCTCCAGCATGCAGGCCGCCATGCAAGCCGGCGTCAACTCGCTCACCGCCGGCCGGACCAGCAAGCAGCGCGTCGTCGTCCGCGGCTCAGGTTCCATCAGCGCCGGCAGTCGGGTGTCCCTGCCCAGCTTCACTGTGCTGGATGTCTGCGGGACCATCAACGTCACCGGCACCGGATCCGGTGACATGGCCCCCGTGTACAGCCGGGGCACGCGCGACATCGAGATCCAGCACCTCAACCTCACCGGCACACCCGTCTACGGCATCTTCCTGCGCAACGTCACCAACGTCGTCATCGGTGCGGTCGACATGCGGCTGTCCCGCGGGCTGGGCGTCCGGATCGACAACCGCGGCGACACCAGCCAGTGGACCCGCAACGTGCGCATCGACACGGTGTTCGTCTCCGGTGCGAGCAGCCACGCGGTCGAGACGTACGGCGTCGACGGGATCACGATCGGCACCGTCACCGCCCGCAATGTCGGTGAGTCCGGACTGCTGCTCAACCAGACGATCAACGCGACCGTCGGCACGGTCGACGCCGACAACGCCGGCGCCGGCACCGGTTACGCGGCCTTCCGGATGGCCAACAACAACGGCCAGGTCGGTTCCAGCTACCCGACCAACATCCGCGTCGGTACGGTGATCGCGCGTCGCGGCGGCCGCGGTATCTTCTGCGTCTCCCGCAGCGGTGGTGCCGTGATCGACCGCGTCACCATCGAGAACACCGGCAACAACGCCGTACTGATCGAGAACTGCTACAACGTCACGCTGGCCGGCGTGAGCGGAACCGTTACGGGCGGCGGCGAGATCCGCCTGGCCGCCCGCACGGAGTTTCCGAACAACCGCGACATCTTTGTTCAGAACCTGACCGTCCGCGATTCCCGGATCACCGAGAACCCTTGCGGTACCAACACCGTCTTCCGCAACCTCACGCTGATCAACACTCCCACCAGCATCTGCAGCTGAGGCCGCGTCCGGTCAGTTGGCCTGGATCATCAGCCAGCTGACCTGGATGTCGGGTGATCGGGTCGGCGCGATGGTGACGGTGATCTTGCCGTCGGCGCCGACCACGACACCGCCGTACGCCGCGGCTTCGTTGGTGCCGGTGAAGAGTCGCTGCTGGTCGACGACGGCACCGTTGACCGTCACCTGGGCGGCACGGTTGGCCCACGGCCACGGATCGAAGTAGCCCGCGTGGACGGTGTAGGTCCCGGGTGCTAGACCGCCGAAGGTGTAGACGAGCGGCTCGTGGTTCTTGGCGTAGCGCAGGGTGCTGTAGAGATCGCCGTTCGCCGGACCGGCCGGTGCGCTGTCACCGGTGTAGCCCCAGGTTTGGCCGGTTGCCGGATCCGTTCCCAACGGCTGCTCCGGAGTCGAGTTCAGCAGTGAGCCTGCGCGCGTCAGCACCTGCCAGTCCGTGGTGGCGATTCCACCGGCATTGACGGCGTACCGCAGGCCGCTCGGTACGACGACGATCGAGCGGGTGAAGGTACGGCCGTCGGCCAGCGTGCCGCGCAGACTTGCTGTCCCCGGCTTCGCCACGGTCGAGGCGTCCCAGGTCACGGCGACCGATGTCGACCGCGATCCCGTTCGCACGCTGACCGTCTTGGGCAGGCTGCTGGTGTCACCGAGCTGGACGCTTTCCGGCAGCGGGGTCTCGACCGTCCAGCGCCGGTAGGACTGCAGGTCGTCGAGGGTCCACTCCGTGTCCGGACCGATCGACAGGCTGCCGCCTTCACCGAACGACATCGGCATCCAGACGTACGGCGCGTTCGCGAGATCGCTCGGGGTCCAGCGATCCCCCATGTAGACGAACTTGTTGCGCTTGGCATCGATCGGGATCACGTTGGTGCTCTGGGAGCGGTAGGTGTTCGCGGCTCCCGGTCCGGTGATCGGGTTGCCCTGGTCGGCGTACTGACCGAGGATCGTGCTGGAGGTCGCGTACCGCGCCGGGTTCGGATCCCAGCCCGTGGCGCCGGACGTCACCAGGTAGTACCGGCCCTCGGACTTGAACATCGCCGGCGCCTCGCGCTGGTTGCAGGCCAGCGTGCGCACGAAGTCCTTCCCTTGTACGGCGTTCTCGGGGCGCGCGGACAGATAGGTGTAGTCGCGGTTGAGCTTGGAGATGTACATCGTCCGGTTCTCCTCGGACGAGTAGATGATGTACGCCTTGCCGTCGTCATCGACGTACAGGTTCATGTCCCGCGCCATCCCACCGGCCGGGTCGAACGCGGACGACGTACCGCACCACGGCACCGAATCGCTCGGCACCCGATTGAGCCGGTACGAATCGATCCAGCGGAACGGGCCCGTCGGCGAGTCCGCGATCGCCACTCCGGCCTCGGCTCGCGCGTAGGTCGACGTACTGGTCGGTGACGAGGGTCCGTCGGAGTGCACCCACATGATCCACTTGCGGGTGGCCTGGTTGTAGATCACCTTCGGCCGTTCGAGGATCGACGGCCGCGCCCATCCGTCCGCGCGCACGCTGTTGGTGGACAGATCCCGCCAGACGACGTCCTTCTGCGCGGGGCTGTACTTCTTGTACAGCTTGCTGAAGTACTTGTCGTTCTCGAACTGGTCCGGTGAGCTCATCGCCCGCAGCGCGAGTCCCTCGTCCTTCCAGTTGTAGAGGTCGTACGACGAGTACGCGTGCACCCCCGGGCTGTCGAAGTAGCCCTTGCTGCGGTCCTCGCCGTACCAGTACCACATCCGCCGGCCGCGGTGATCGGTCGCCGGCACGACCTGCCCGCCGTGCGCCTGGATCACCTCGCCGCTGGTGTCACGCCATTCGGCGCCGGGCCGGAACGAGTCGTACGCCGGTGCTGCCGGGGCAGCGACCGCGGTTGGGGCGAACATGGTGAGGGCGGCGCCGAGGACGGCGAGTGGTCTGAACAGCTTCAAGGGAATCTCCTCACGATTCGGGCGAGCTGAGCCTGGGAGTTCGTGTGTACGACCCACAACGCACAACCGGGCACGATGGCGAGACCAACCAGCGGAGCCTGACTGACGATGACCAGCGCGACGGCGAGGACGCCGAGCGACAGCAAACTCAGTCCCCACCCCCGCACCCCGCTGTAGATCGCGAGCCGCACGGTCGCCCCTGCGAGAGCGTTGAGCGCAGTGACGGCGACCAGCAACAGCAACACGACCAGCGGTGGCACAGCGCCTGGAAACGAGGTGGCGAGCACCTTGATGTCCGCCACCAGTACGCCGATCAGGCCGCCGGCAACGACTGCGATCAGCAGCGACCGGCGGCCGCGCGACCACATCAGGCGGAAGAGCACAGGCAGCGGCGGACGAGGGTCGTCGTCGGCGTAGTACCCGAAGGCAGCGGCGACGGCCGGCGCCAGCGGTAGCGCGAGCAGTCCGAAGAAGATCGGGTACTGCCAAGGGCTCGCCACCAGGCTGAGCGCCAGCATCAGGGGTGCACCGGCGATCGCAAGGAGCAGGTTGACCGCGAGGACCCGATGCGCGAACGACCACAGGGTTTCCCAGAGATCGGCCCGGACATTCACCCGGGACAACGGGGACGTCACTTCAGCCCGCTCGTCGCGATACCCCGGACGAAGTACTTCTGGCCGAGCAGGAAGATCACCAGGATCGGCAGGACCGACAGCACCGATCCGGTCATGATCATCGCGTACTCGGCGTCGTACAGACCGACGAACGAGCGCAGGCCGAGCTGGATCGTCCACAACTTGTTGTCGGTCAGGTAGATGAACGGGCCCATGTAGTCGTTCCAGGTGTTGACGAAGGTGAGCAGGGCCAGGCTCGCCAGCGCCGGTTTCGACAGTGGCAGGATGATGCGCGCCCAGATGCCGTACTCGTTCAGTCCGTCGAGGCGCGCGGCCTCGCTGAGCTCGTCGGGAATCGTCAGGTAGTACTGGCGCATCAGGAAGACCCCGAAGGCACTGAACGCCTGCAGCAGGATCAGCGACAGATGCGTGTTCACCAGCCCGGCCTTCTCCATGATCACGTACTGCGGCACCATGTACGCCTGCCACGGCACCGCGATCGTCCCGATGTAGGCCAGGAACAGCAGGTCCCGGCCGGGGAACCGCACCTTGGCGAACCCGTACGCCGCGAAACTGCCGGTCAGCACCTGCAACGCGGTGATCGTCAGGCTGAGGAAGACCGAGTTCCGCAGGTAGGTGAGCAGCGGGATCCGCTCCCAGATCGTCGCGAAGTTGCTCCAGTGGAACTCGGCCGGGATCCACCGCACCGGCACCGAGAAGACCTCGGCATCCAGCTTCAACGACGACGACACCATCCAGGCGAACGGCACCAGCACCGCCACCGACAACGCCACCAGCAGCACGTAGGCGAGCCCCCGCCGTACCTCCGCGGTCATGAGGCTCTCCTTTGCTGGAGGCGGAACTGGAGGACGGTGATGGTCAGCACGATGACGAACAGCACCATCGACACCGCGGACGAGTAGCCGAACCGGCCCTGCACGATGCCTTCGCGGTAGATCACCTGGGACAGCACCAGCGTGGCCCGGCCCGGGCCGCCCTCGGTCATCACCTGGATCAGGTCGAACACCTTGAAACTCGAGATCGTCAGCATGATCAGCACGAAGAACGTCGTCGGCCGCAGCCCTGGCAGGGTGATGTGCCGGAACCGCTGCCAGCCGGTCGCCCCGTCCACCTGGGCGGCCTCGTAGAGCTCTGCGGGGATCGTCTGCAACCCGGCCAGGTAGAGGATCATGTAGTAGCCGAGATCACGCCAGACACTCGCCACGATGACGGCCGGCATCGCCCAGGTCGTCGAGGTGGTCCACCCCGGCGGGTTGTCGATGCCGATCGCCCGTAGGAACTGGTTGACCGGGCCGAGATCCGGGCTGAGCAACATGTTCCAGACCACGGCCACGGCGACCAGCGAAGTGATGTAGGGAAAGAACAACGCGGTCCGGAAGAACCGCACACCCTTCAGCTTCTGGTTCAGCAGTACGGCGAACCCGAGGGCCGCGGCCAGTGTCAGCGGCACGTGCCCGACCGCGTAGTACGCCGTGTTGCGCAGCGCCGTCCAGAAGTTCTCGTTGTGGATCATCCGCTCGAAGTTGTCCAGCCCGACCCAGCGCGGCGTGCTGTACGAATCCCAGTCCAGGAAGGACAACGCGAGCGAGGCGACCACCGGGATCAGGGTGAGCGCGGCGAACCCGAGGAAGTTCGGCAGGATGAAACTCCAGCCGACCCAGGTCCGGCTGCGACTGCTGGTGGTCACGGGTCAGCCGACCTCGTTCTTGACCCGCTTGGACATCTCGGCCAGGCCGTCGTCGAGGGACTTCTGCCCGGTCATGATCAGCTCGTGCTCCTCGGTCAGGATCTGGTCGACGTCGGAGGACTTGTCGCTGACCGGCATCTCCAGGACGACGGTGTCGGGCTTGAACGCCTTCTTGGCCACGTCGCCGTTCGGCACACCCGGCAGGGCGAAGTAGGTGTCGAGGATCTGCTGGCTCTGCAGCGACGGCGTCACACCCGCCTTGGCCACCGCGGTCGCGCCGGCCTCACTCGCGGCCCACTCGACGAACTTCTTCGCGGCCTCGGAGTGCTTGGACTTCTTGTTCACCGCGAACGCGGTCGGCGAGCCGAAACTCGTCACCTTGCCGTCGGCCTTGAGCTGGGGCAGCGGCGCCACTCCCCACTCGACCTTCGTCTTCCCCGCCTTGGTGTCGGCCAGCAGGGTCGCGGCGTACCAGGTCCCCATCGGCAGCAGCGCGGCCTTGCCGGTGGAGAACATCGTGTTGTAGGAGACCTTCTGGCTGGACGCAGTTGCCCACGGCAACAGCGTGCCGCTCTGCTGGAGCCCGAGCGTCATCGCGTACTGATCCTTCATGAAGCCGTAGTCACCGCCGAGCAGGTTGCCACCGGTCTGCGCGGCCGAGGTCGCCTGGACGATCGAACGCCAGGTGTGCTGATAGGCGCCGTACTGCTTGGAGCCTCCGTCACCCTTGGTCAGGCTCTTGGCCAAGGTGGCGTAGTCCGCCCAGGACAGGTTCTGCAGCTTGGACTCGGCCACGCCGGCCTGCTTCAGCATCGTCTTGTTGTAGTAGAGCACCCAGAAGTCCTGCCGGTAGGGCAGCGCGAAGTACTTGCCCTCCAGGTCGTAGGCCTTCAGTCCCGAGTACTTCGCGGGGTCGAGCTTGGCCGCCTCGTCGGTGAGCGGCAGCAGCTGGCCGCGGGTGCCGAACCGCGAGTAGTCGATGACGTTCTTCATCGTCAGTACGTCGGTGGTGTCACCACCGGCGAGCATCGTGGTGACCTTCTCGGCGTAGTCGTCGGCGAGGATGTCCACCGGTTCGACCTTGATCTCCGGGTTGGCCGCCTGGAACCCGTCGATGATCGCCTTGAACTCCGGCGTGGTGGCGTAGTTCCAGAGCGCGACCTTGATGGTCTGCGGCCCGTCGGCGGCCGGCTCCGGCGAGCTGCCGCCGCAGGCCGTGAGCAGCGCCAGCGCTGCCGCGCCGGCCAGGGTGGTGACGAGGTGTCGCCTCACAACGATCTCCTTGACTTTCGGTGGAGCGGAACTGCGAGCAGGGGGTCAGGCGGACTAGGCGGTCAGCGGACTAGGCGGTCAGCGGGAAGGCGTCGGCCGTGATCCGGCCGCGGACGGGTTCGCCGGCCACCCAACGGGTGAGCTCGGCGAGCATGTGATCGGTCAGGCGATGGATCTCGGTGCCGAGCGAGCCGGCGATGTGTGGGGTGACCATCACGTTCGGGACTGCCCGCAGCGGGGACTCGGCCGGCAGCGGTTCGGGATCGGTGACGTCGAGGATCGCGAACAGCCGCCCGGTGCGGCACTCGGCCGCGAGCGCGGCGGAGTCGACCAGACTCCCCCGTGCCGTGTTCACCACCGTCGCGTGGTCCGGCAGCTGCGCGAGCTCGGCGGCGCCGATCATCTGGTGGGTGCTCGGCAGTTCGGGCGCGTGCAGCGAGAGCACGTCGGAGCGGGAGAGCAACTCGTCGAGGTCCACCAGCTGCGCACCTGCAGCGGCCACGGCGGCCGGGTCGGCATGCGGGTCGGCGACCAGGACTGTGGTGCCTTCGAGAGTCTGGAGCAGGTCGACGACCCGGCGGCCGATCCGTGAGAAGCCGACGACCCCGATCGTGCGCTGGAAGTTCGAGAGGTCGCCGAAACCCTGGGGGCGGGACCAGCCCTGGTACGCCGTACTGGCATCGGCCGCCAGGAAGGGCGCCTTCTTACCGGCGAAGATGATGGCCGCCAGTGTGTACTCGGCGACCGGCACGGCGTTCGCGTCGGCTGCACTGGTCACGACGAGATCGCGACTCCACAGACTGTTGTCAGCCACCGACCGGATGCTCCCGGCCGCATGGAAGACCGCCTTGAGCCGGGGCGCCGCCGCTAGCCGCTCCGCCGTCAGCCTCGGCGCACCCCAGGAGGTGACGAGCAGCTCCGCCGTCGCCAGCCGGGCCCGCGCCTGGGGCGAGTCGAGCTCGTCGGTCCAGATCGGATCGGGCAGCGCCACCAAGCTCGCCAGCCGGTCGAGCCGGGACTGGTCGAAGTGTGCAGCGAACACCTCGCGATCCATCACGACCAGCGCCTCGCGGCGGTAAGCGGTTACCGTTGCTGTCATGTGAACATGAGATGACTAGAGTGTTCAGCTCCGCTACGGCAAATGCACAGTTGATCGGAAACATTCAGACTCGAACATCGAGGTGAGGCGGGTGTCGGACGATCGGCTGTTCGGGGTCCAGCGCCATGAACGGGTGATGGACGAGCTCCGTCGGCACGGCTCGGTCCGGGTCCGCGAGCTCGCGGACCTGCTCGGCGTCAGCGAGCTGACCATCCGGCGCGACATCTCCGCGCTGGCCGCGCAGAACCTGCTGACCAAGGTGCACGGCGGCGCGACTCTGCCGACCGAACTCGCGCCGGTGGCACGTCGCCGTACCGCGGCTTCACCCCGGTTCACCATCGGCATGGTGGTGCCGTCACTCGACTACTACTGGCCGCCGATCGTCGGCGGCGCCCGCTCGGCCGCCGCCGCTCTGGGAGTGGCGATCCAGCTCCGCGGGTCGAGCTACGACTGGGCCGAGGACCGCCGGCAGATCATCCGGCTGATCGAGGCCCAGCAGGTCCAGGGCCTGCTTCTCGCACCGAACCTGGAAGGCGCCGACGTCGGCGAGATGATCGACTGGATCGCCAAGCTCCCGGTCCCGGTGATCCTGGTCGAACGACAGCCGCCACGCTGGACACCCACCCAGCACCAGGTCGAGTGGGTCCGCAGCGATCACGCCCTCGGCGTCGAACTCGCCGTACGGCACCTGCACGCCCAAGGCCACCGCAACCTCGCGCTCCTGCTGTCCAAGGGCAGCCCGACCTCTGCCCACCTGGCCGCCGGCTGGGCCCTCGTCTGCCAGGACCTGGACATCTCACCCGACCTGGTGATCCGCGAGTCGGTGAACATGGACCAGCCCCGCCACCGCGACATCCTCGCCCACGTCCTCGGCCGCTGCCGCTCGGCCGGCACCACGGCCCTCGTCGTCCACTCCGACCCCGATGCGATGGCAGTCGCCCAGTACTGCGCCGAACAGGGCATCGCCATTCCGAACCAGCTCGCGATCATTGCCTACGACGACGAAATAGCCCACCTCGTCGAACCCGCCCTCACCGCCATCCGCCCACCCAAACCCATGGTCGGCCGCACCGCCGTCGAACAACTCGTAGCCCGCCTCACCGAAGGCCGCCGCCGCCCACCCCAACGAGTCCTCATCGTCCCCGAACTGGTGATCCGGGACTCCACCATCCCCCGCTGACCGGTGTGGGGAGGGGGTGGGTGGTTTGGGTGTTGTTGGGCCAGGTGATGTGGAGGTGGGTGGGGGTCAGGTGGATCTGGGGTTCGGGGTCGGGGGTGGGGCCGGAGAGGGAGATGACTGCTACGTAGAGGGTTCCGGGGGTGGCGGGGGCTTGTAGGTAGGGGGTTGCGGTGTGGGTGCCTAGGGCTTCGGAGTCGGCGGTACGGCGGATGGCGGTGGAGGTGAAGGGGGTGTGGGGTTTGATGGTGGAGGTGAGGTTGTTGGCTCGGGCTTCGGCTGGTGAGACGGTGGTGATGTGGTCGGCGGTGAGGGGCCAGCCGGAGAATTCGATCTGCCAGTCGGGGCCTAGCTCGGCGTTCGGGTCGATGCGGGCGGCTCGTACTTCGTGGCTGCCGTGGAGGGCCGAGGTCATGGCGACGACTGGGCCGGGCACGACTGCTCCCCCGCGGCCTGAGCCGTGTTCGGGGCCGGTGTCGTCGGTCGTGCGGACCCAGTGCATCGAGGCAACCGAGCTGCCCGGGCCGACCGTGGTGAAGCCGTTGCGGTGAGAGTGGCCCAGTTCGGGGTGGACGATGGTGATGCTGTTCTCGAGCGGCTGGGCCCAGTACGGCGTACTCAGGGGTGGCATGGTGTGGGTCGAGTAGCCGAGGCGGGCGTACAGCGGTGAGTCGGCGCGTTCGTCGCCGGGGACCGAGTGGTCGGTGCCGTGGTTGACGACGCGGACGATGCCGTCGGACTGGGTTCCGCTGACCAGCCAGCCGGGCTCCGCGAGTTCGCGGGTGAAGTCGGATCGCTCGACAGGTAAGGGCTCCTCGGCCGCAGTCCATACCGGATGGTCCGCGGGCAGCATCAGGCCGAGCATGCCTTTCACCGCCCAGTACGGCGATCCTGGGCCGGAGTACGACTGGGCGATCGCCGGCCACTCGCCGTACCAGCCGAGGGTGAGCAGACCGCGCTGATCGGGGACCTCGTGATCGAGGAAGTGTTTGAGGATTCCTGAACTTGCCCGGCGCAGGACACCGGGTGTCACCGAGGTGGCGCCGGTGATCGCGCCCATCCACAGCGGTGCCGCGGCGGCGAAGCGGTACGTCAGACTCCGGCCCTGGATCAGCGGCGAACCGTTCGCACCGATCAGGTGCACGGTCGAGTCGAGGAAGGCGGACAACCGGTCCCGCCACGCATCCTGCAGCGCAACGTCACTCAGCCCGGGATCCATCGATGCCCAGAGCAACGGATAGACGTGCAGCGCCCAGCCGTTGTAGTGATCGAACGCGCGCTCCGGACCATCGGCGTACCAGCCGTGGCCCCGATACAACGCCTCGTGCACGGCGAGACCGCTCTCGATGTCGTCGCGGGACCACGGCCCGCCGACCGACTTGAGGAACGTCTCCACGACGATCTGGAACCAGACCCAGTTGATCGGTGGGTACTGCTCACCGACCACGGTCGCCAGCCAGGCAACGATCTGCACACGATCCCGGTCGTCGAGCCGGTCCCACAACCACGGCCGGCTCAGATGCAGGCCGAGCGCGATCGAGCAGGCCTCCACCTTGGCCTGACCGAGCTGGTCGGGGCGCGGCCAGGCATGTGGTGACGCGGGATCGGTCCCGGCCCGCAGACCTTCGGCGTACCACCCGGCGAGATCATGCGGATCCTTGCCGTCCTCCCCCTTCAGCCGGATCGCCGCCAGCAGGAACGACCGAGCGAAGGCTTCCAAAGAGTCACTCACCGGCCCGTACGCGCTCGACTGTCCGGGCAGGTCGATCCGGGCGTGCTCGGGCGAGGCCCAACCGCGCAGCGACAGCAGCAGTTGGTCGGCGACCGCAGCCCACGAGTCGCGGGTCAGGCCGGTGAAGGGAACATCGGTCATCAGGTCACCTTGAGTTCGAAGCGATTGTTGCCTGCCGCAATGATCAGGCGATGGACTGCGGAACCCCAGACAGCGTGCAGCAGCTCGTCGTCAACGACCCGCCGCGACAGCTGCCCGGCGCCGAGAACGGGGTCCCAGTGCAGTTCGGCGATGCGGCCACCGAGCGTCTCGACCACGAGTCGACCCGGCTCGTGCGCAACCGGTTCGCCGGCGATCACGAAGTGTTCGACAACCTCGCTGCCCGCGGCCCACGTGTCGACAACACGGATGCACCGATCCAGCGTCACCACCCGGCGAAGGTTCCCGCTCGGATAGGCATCCGACAGATCAATCTCGACGCCATCACCCTGTACGGCGAAGTCTGCTGCCCGCCATTGCGAACCAGCCTCTTGTTCGCGCCCATCGACGACCGGCACGTTGTGCCACTCGCTCCGAACCACCCACTGCTCGTACCGGCGGTCCGAGAACGAGATCGCCGTGTACGTCGGCTGCCCCAGGTCGATCAGCACCGGCGTGGCATCGAGCGCGGCAATGAACGAGCCCACGTCGTTGTGGTTGTGGTTCTCGTCGTTGTGGCCACCCTTCACGGCCAACGTCCAGCCCTCGGTCGAGCCATCGGTCTGCCGCGCCACCAGCAGTTGCACGTCAGGTAGCCAACTCGATCGAGGCAACGGCAACGGTGCGGCAGTGGCCTGCAACCAGTCGTCATCGACCAGCGCGACCAAGGCTCGTCCGAGACCCACGACGGCAGCGGTCGACTGATCGCGGTGTGCCGCCGCCTGGGCCATCACTTCCCGGTCACCGGTCCGGCGCCCCCAGCGATGCAGGACATCCCACGGTTGGTCGGGGTTCGGCCGGGCCGATCCGTCGCCGACGTTCACGTACCATCCGTCGCCGAGCGCCATCCGCTGCGGATACCGGGCCACCTCGGGCAACGGCTCGACAGACCACGGAGACAGCGCGCCCAGCGTGATCCGGTCGAGCACCTCCAGCGCGCTCGCGAGCCGCGCCGGCCCGTTCCACCAGTACGCGAAGCCCTCGTCACAACCACCGTCGGCCGGGAGCGAGCGGAGGTAGCGGTCGAGGCCATCGACAACCAGGTCCACCACCTGCGTTCGCCGTACCGGGTCGGTCTCCAGGAACAGCGCGGCAACCAGCACATGCCCGTGGATCCACGGGTTCCAGTTGTGCAGGTGCCCGTCAAGCCCGAGCCAGTGCCACCGACGATCCTCGAGGAACGGCCGCAGTACCCGCCGATCGGCCTCCTCCCGCAACCGCCGGCGCAGTCCGGGCACCCGATCATCGAGCGCCGGCCCGAGCACGAGGTCCGCCCAGGCCAGGATCTCAACCGTCTCGGCGGCACCCAGATCGAGATACGGCGTACTCGAATCCGCCACGACTTCACCCCGAGCGGTCGCGAACGACTCATGCGCAGCCCAGCACCACGTCGTCTGCTCACACAGCAACAACAGTCCGTCGGCCGCCTCATCGACGTACCGCTCGTCCGCCGTCAAGACTGCCGCAAGCACCGCCGTGCTCGTCCGCCGCCGCAACTCCCCTGCCGGATTCTCATACGCTGTCCGTACGCCGGCCCGCCAGTACCGCGCGTAGTCCGAGAGCAGCAGCCGCGGCCACGGCTGACCACGATCCTCCGCAGCCTGTGCCAAGACAGCCAACGCAGGGCGCGACTCCCACAACGAACGGTCAAGCAGATCCGGTACGCCGACTCGGTCGCGCGCCGAATCCACAGCAGCCTGGCGGATCGCCGGGCTCAGCGCAGTCCAGCGAGCTGCAAGCGACATCAGCCGGCCCGCGGCGGAGCGGTGCTGGACCGGATCACGAGTTCGGTGGGCACACTGACCGGCCGATGGTGGTGTTCCTCGGCACCGAGTTCAGCGATCAAGGCCTCGACAGCTCGCCGGCCGACCTCCGGGAAGAACTGGCGGACGGTGGTGAGCGGCGGCCAGAACTGCGCGGCGGATTCCTGATCGTCGAAGCCGACCACGCTCACATCACCGGGAACGTCGCGGCCTTCTTCGTGCAGTGCGCGCAGCAGGCCGAGCGCCATCTCGTCGTTCGCGGCGAAGACCGCCGTGACCGCCGGATCCGCGGCCAACTGCCGACCGACGTCGTACCCGGATGCTGCCGACCAGTCGCCGACGAGGAGCGGTGGGACCCGGCATCCCCGCGCAGCCAGGGTCTCCTCCCAGGACCGGCGACGACGGGTCGCCGCGAAGGAGGTCGGCGGGCCACCGAGATGCCAAACCGTGGAGTGCCCGAGATCCAGCAGGTGCTCGGTCGCGATCCGGGCGCCCTGGGCCTGGTCGGTGTCGACGATCGGATAGTCGTAGTGCGCGCTGGAGTCGACGACCACAACCGGGAGCCCCTCCGGCAGATGGATCTCGGCCTCGTCGAGCTGGTGCGCCTCGATCAGGATGATGATTCCGTCGACCGCCTGCTCCTGGAGCCGGGTGAACGCGCCGGTCACCTTGCCCTGGTCCGCGTCCAGCAGCGGGATCAGGTTGATGGCGTAGCCGGCGGCGGTCGCGGCCTGGCCGACCGCGTTGAACGTGCGGGTGTTCCCGAAGCTGGACAGCTCGAAGACGATCACCCCGATGTTCCGGAACTGGCCGTTGCGCAGCGCGCGGGCCGCGCTGTTCGGCCGGTAGCCGACCTCACGCATGGCGGCCAGCACCCGGTCGCGGGTGGCGGTGTCGACGTTCGGCCGGTCGTTGGCGACCCGGGACACGGTCTGTCCCGAGACGCCGGCCAGCCGCGCCACGTCGGCTATCGAGGGTCCTCGCCTGCGCATCCGGCACCTCCCGTCCGTCTCATAGATGACACACCCTAGACATGTTGACGTTAACAAGCTAGCGTCCCCGCCGTCGGTGTTAACGTCAACAATTCAGCAAGGAGGCTGCGGATGGCACGCCGCCAGGAGGCGAAAGGCTGGGTCTTCGTCGGCCCGTTCCTGGCCGTCTTCGCGCTCACGTTTCTCGCCCCGATCGGCTACGCGGTGTATCTGAGCCTGTACCGGGACCAGGCGTTCTTCGGCGGTACGGTCTTCGTCGGCCTGGACAACTACGCCGAGGTACTGCGGGACCCGAAGTTCTGGGAGTCGGCCGGCCGGGTGCTCGTGTTCCTCGTCGTCCAGGTCCCGGTGATGCTGATCCTGGCGCTGCTCGCGGCGCTGGCGATCGACAGCGCCCGGCTGCGCGGCGCGAGCTTCTTCCGGATCGTCCTCTTCCTGCCGTACGCCGTCCCCGGCGTCGTCGCGGTCCTGATGTGGGGCTTCCTGTACGGCGACACCTTCGGCCTGGCCGCCGATCTCAACGACCTGTTCGGTACGACGGTGGTCCAGCCGCTGAGCGGTTCCTGGATGCTGCCGTCGATCGCCAACATCGTCACCTGGGAGTTCGTCGGCTACAACATGCTGATCTTCTACTCGGCGCTGCGCACGGTCCCCGGTGAGTTGTACGAGGCCGCCGCGATCGACGGCGCGGGCGCGATCCGGACCGTGCGGGCGATCAAGCTGCCCGCGCTGCGCGGTGCGATCGTGATCGCCACGATCTTCTCGATCATCGGCAGCTTCCAGCTGTTCAACGAGCCGAACATCCTGCGCACCCTCGCGCCGAACGTGATCACGACGTACTACACGCCCAACATGTACGCCTACAACCTCTCGTTCGCCGGCCAGCAGTTCAACTACTCCGCCACGGTCGCAATCGTGATGGGCGTCCTGACGGCGATCATCGCGTACGTCGTCCAGCTCCGCGGATCCCGGGAGGCACTGTGACCAGGACCAAACCATCACGGCTGCTGACCGGACTGATGGTGCTCTACCTGATCTACACCCTGGTACCGCTCGTCTGGCTGGTGATCAGCGCGACCAAGACCCAGGACGACCTGCTGTCGACACCCGGTCTGTGGTTCGGCGACAGCTTCGCGCTGTTCGCCAACATCAAGGAGACGCTGACCTACAACGACGGCATCTTCCTGCGCTGGCTGGGAAACACCCTCCTGTACGTCGTGGTCGGGGCCGGCGGCGCCACCCTGCTCGCGACCGCGGCCGGCTACGGACTGGCGAAGTACAAGTTCGCCGGACGACGCGCAGTCTTCGCCGTACTGCTCGGTGCCATCGCGATCCCCGGTACGGCGCTCGCCGTACCGACGTTCCTGCTGTTCTCGAAACTCGGCCTCACCAACACCGTCTGGGCGATCATCATCCCGTCGCTGATCAGCCCGTTCGGCCTGTACCTGATGTGGGTCTACGCCTCCGAGGCGATCCCGTTCGAGCTGCTGGAAGCGGCTCGCATCGACGGCGCCGGCGAGGTCCGGATCTTCACGACGGTGGCACTTCGGCTGCTCGCGCCCGGGGTCGTGACGGTCCTGCTGTTCGCGGTGGTGGCGACCTGGAACAACTACTTCCTGCCGCTGATCATGCTCAGCAAACCGAATCTCTACCCGCTCACGGTCGGCCTCACCCAGTGGAACAGCCAGGCGACCGGCGTCGGCGCGAACCCGATCTACAACCTGGTGATCACCGGCTCGCTGCTGACCATCGTGCCACTCGTCGTGGCGTTCCTGCTGCTCCAGCGTTTCTGGCAGTCCGGCCTCTCCGCCGGCAGCGTCAAGTAAAGGAGTTCCGATGAAATCCACACTCTGGCGAGCCGCCGTGGCCCTCGCCACCGTCGCCGCCACCCTCACGGTTCCCGCGGCCGCGACGCCACCGCAGCCGAACACCGCCGACTTCCGCGGTGTGAACTGGGCCGACCCCCGCGACAACTACGCCGACGACGAGGTCGTCCCCTCCGGGCTCAGTACGGCGGACAACTACTGGACCACGTATCGCAAGTCGACCGGCATCCTCAGCGAGTTCCGTAAGGAGCTGCGCGCCAATACCGTGCGACTGCCGATCAACCCGTCCAGCGTCGGGACGAACTGGTGGTCGTCCTACCGTGCGGCGATCGATGCCGCGACCGACCAGGGCTACAAGGTCATCCTGAGCTACTGGGAGGCCGACAACGCCAAGGACGGCCGGGTCGACGACACCGCCGCCTTCACCGCGATGTGGGACACGGTCTTCAAGGCCTACCGGAAGAACCCGCGCGTCTACTTCGAGCCGATGAACGAACCGTTCGGCTACTCACTTCCCGATTGGGTGTCGCTCGCCTCGTCCTGGGCCGACCGGCACTCGAACGTCCCCCGCGGCCGCCTGGTCATCTCCGGTACCGGCTACAACGACAGCGTCATCGGTGTCGGTGCCGCGCCCGAGCTGAAGGGCACGCTGCTCTCGCTGCACTTCTACGGCTTCTGGGCGTCCGACACCACCGAGGCCGCCTGGCTGGCGAACCTGAAGCCGCGGATCGGCGAGTACGGCTGGCGCACGATCATCGACGAGGCCGGCTCCCCGATGACGATCGGCCTGAACTACGGCAACCACGAGGGCAACGTCTCCACGGCGTACCTGGGCGCTCTGACCGAGACAGCGCGCGCCCAGAAGATGGGCATCGTCTACTGGCCCGGTCTGCGCAACGGCGACTCGTACTCGATGACCACCCAGGTCAGCGAACGCGATCTGAAGGTGAACAGCACCAGCGGCCTGGCCCAGCTGCAATGGGGTTGGGGTCTGCTCAAGGAGGAGCCGGTCAACACATTGCCGCCGGCCCCGCCCGGCGAGCCGCTGCGCGGAGTCGAGAGCAACCGCTGCGTCGACGTACCGGGTTTCTCGACGACCAACGGTACGGCGCTCGACCTGTGGGACTGCAATGGCGGCGGCAACCAGAGCTGGAACTGGACCGCGAGCAAGCAGCTCACGATCTACGCCGACAAGTGCCTGACGCCAGGCACTGGCACCGCGGCGATCATCACCGACTGCACCGGCGCTGCCAACCAGACCTGGCAACTCAACGACGACAAGTCGATCTCCAGCATCAGCAACCCGGCGGTGTGCCTGCAGGCCGCCGGAACAGCGAACGGCACTCCGGTCGAGCTCCAGCCCTGTAGCGGGCAGCCGAACCAGCAATGGGTGCGGGCGTAACAGTGAAAGGGAAGAAGATGAAGTCATTCCAACGACGCCGGCTGGTGGTTGCCGGTGCGACGATCGCGGCGCTGTCGCTCGTCCTGGCGGCCTGCGGTTCGGGCAACGACTCCGGCAGTGGCGGTGACACCAAGCAGCAGGGCTCCCCCGCTGCGGTGGACGAGGCGCTCAAGGCCGGCGGCACGCTCACCTACTGGAGCTGGACACCGTCCGCCCAGGCACAGGTCACGGCGTTCGAGAAGGCCTACCCGAACGTCAAGGTGAACTACGTCAACGCCGGAACCGGCAACGACCACTACACCAAGCTGCAGAACACGATCAAGGCCGGTTCGGGCGCGCCCGATGTCGCGCAGGTCGAGTACCAGGCGCTGCCGCAGTTCGCGCTGCCCGGTTCGCTGGTCGATCTGCGTCAGTACGGTTTCGACCAGTTCGAGTCGGCGTACACCCCGTCGACCTGGGCCGCGGTCCACGCCGGTGAGGGACTGTTCGGCCTCCCGCAGGACTCGGGCCCGATGGCCTTGTTCTACAACAAGGAGGTCTTCGACAAGTACGGGCTGACCGTGCCGAAGACCTGGGACGAGTACATCGCCGCGGCGAAGAAGCTGCACGCGGCCGACCCGAAGAAGTTCATCACCAACGACAGCGGTGACGCCGGGTTCACGACCAGCATGATCTGGCAGGCCGGTGGCAAGCCGTTCAGCACCAACGGCAAGAACGTCACGATCAACCTTGCCGATGAGGGCTCCAAGAAGTGGACCGCCGAGTGGAACCAGCTGGTCGAAGGCGGGCTCGTGTCCACCATCCCCGGCTGGTCCGACGCGTGGTTCAAGGCACTCGGTGACGGAACGATCGCCACGCTGCCGACCGGTGCCTGGATGCCCGGTGTGATGGAGTCCTCGGTCAAGGCCGGTGCCGGCAAGTGGCGGGTCGCCCCGATGCCGACGTACGACGGTCAGCCGGTGACGGCGGAGAACGGCGGCAGCACGCAGGCCGTGCTCAAGCAGAGCAAGAACCCGGCCCTCGCCGCCGCGTTCGTCCGGTGGCTCAACAACGGCGACGGTGTGAAGACCTTCCTGGCCAGCGGCGGCTTCCCCGCGACCACGGCCGACCTGAAGGCGCCGGAGTTCGTCAGCAAGAAGAGCGCGTACTTCGGTGGTCAGGCGATCAACGAGGTGCTCACCGGCGCCGCGGGCACGGTTGCGCCGGGCTGGAGCTACCTGCCGTATCAGCTGTACGCGAACAGCATCTTCGGTGACACCGTCGGCAAGTCGTACCAGGCCAAGTCTGGTCTCGATACCGGCTTGAAGGCCTGGCAGGACGCGTTGGTGGCCTATGGCAACCAGCAGGGCTTCCAGGTCAACGGCTAGCTACTCAACTAACAAGAGGGAGATATGCCAGACTTCGCAATCGGTGAGTCCGAGTTCCTGCTCGACGGGAAGCCGTTCCGGATCCTGTCCGGTGCGCTGCACTACTTCCGGATCCATCCGGACCAGTGGGCGGACCGGATCGAGAAGGCACGGCTGATGGGTCTCAACACCATCGAGACCTACGTCCCGTGGAACGCGCACTCACCCCGGCGCGGTGTCTTCGACACCACCGGGATGCTCGATCTCGAGCTGTTCCTGCGCCGGGTCGCCGAAGCGGGTCTGCACGCGATCGTCCGGCCCGGCCCGTACATCTGTGCCGAGTGGGACAACGGTGGCCTCCCCGCCTGGCTTTTCCGGCAGCCAGGAGTGGGGGTTCGCCGGTACGAACCGCAGTACCTCGCCGCGGTCGGCGAGTACCTGAGCGAGGTACTGCGGATCGTGCGCCCTCTGCAAGTCGATCAAGGCGGACCGGTCCTGCTACTCCAGGTGGAGAACGAATACGGGGCCTTCGGCAACGATTCGACGTACCTGAAGTGGCTGGTCGAACTGTTCCGTGCCCAGGGCATCACGGTGCCGCTGGTCACCGTCGACCAGCCCGAGGACGCAATGCTGACCGCGGGCGGGATCGACGGCGTACTGCGGACCGGTTCGTTCGGATCACGCAGTGTCGAGCGCCTGTCGACACTGCGGGCCCATCAACCGACCGGTCCGCTGATGTGTATGGAGTTCTGGGACGGCTGGTTCGACCACTGGGGCGGACCGCACCACACCACCTCCGCCACCGAGGCGGCCGCCGAGCTGGACGCGCTCCTGACGGCGGGCGCCTCGGTGAACATCTACATGGTCCACGGCGGGACGAACTTCGGCCTGACCAATGGCGCCAACGACAAGGGCGTCTACCGGCCGACGGTCACGTCGTACGACTACGACGCCCCTCTCGACGAGGCCGGTCGACCGACGGCGAAGTTTCACGCGTTCCGGGACGTCATCGCCCGGCACGCGCCTGTCCCGCCGCTGCCTGACTTCGAGGTGCAGCCGCCGGCGCCGGAGTTCAGCGTGACGCTGGGCGAACCGATCCGGCTGCTGGATCGGCCGGACAGCTGGGGTACCTGGCGCGCACACGAGAACCTCCCGAGTCTGGACGACCTTGACGCCCAGTTCGCTCTCTACCGCACGCAGCTCGACCTCGACGGTCCCGTGGTTCTTCAGCTCGACGAGGTCCGCGATCGGGCCCACGTGTTCCTCGACGGCGATCCGATCGGCGTTCTGAGCCGTGAGGACCACGACCGCGCGATCACGCTCCCCCGTGGCAGCGGCCGGCTCGACCTGATCGTCGAGGACCAGGGCCGCGTCAACTACGGGCCGCGGATCGGCGAAGCCAAGGGGCTCATCGGGCCGCTTCTGGTCGGCACGAGTACGCCGTCTGCCTGGCAGACGCTGGCGATCGACCTCGACGCCGTACCGGAGCTGTGGAAGGCAACGCTGACCTCTACGGCAGGAGTCGGTCCCACTGCCTACCGGGCGACCTTCACCGTTGAGCAAGCCGCCGACCTGTTCCTCCGGACCGATGCCTGGGGCAAGGGGTTCGCCTGGATCAACGGCTTCTGCCTCGGCCGCTACTGGCGGCGCGGTCCCCAGCACACGCTCTACATCCCCGGCCCCGCACTGCGAGCAGGCGCCAACGAACTCGTCGTACTGGAGCTGGACACGCTCGCTGACACCACGGCCCGCTTCACACCAACTGCGGATCTGGGCCCGACCGACCTCTAACGAGGTCCGGTGCTCTCCCGCACGATCAACTCCGCAGGGACCAGGTCGCGAGCAGCCGGCTCGCGGCCTGCGATCTGCTCGGCCAGCTGCCGGAACGTTCGCCGGCCGACCTCGATGAAGTCCTGGCGGACCGTGGTCAGCGGCGGGCTGAAGTACGCCGCCTCCGGTACGTCGTCGAAGCCGACCACGTGCACGTCCTTCGGCACCGCGATCCCCGCTTCGGTGAAGGCCCGCAGCAGGCCGAGCGCCATCTGGTCGTTGGCCACGAACACCGCGGTCAGGTCCTTCTCGCGCGCCAGCACCTGGCCCGCGGCGTACCCCGAGCGCGAGCTCCAGTCACCGCGGACGATACGCGGCGCCCTCACGCGGTGCCGCTTCAGCGTCTGCCGCCAGGCCGCTTCACGATCCTGGGCCTCGAGCCAGTCCACCGGCCCGGCCACGTGCCAGACGGTCTTGTGACCGAGGGCAAGCAGGTGCTCCGTGGCGCGCCGTGCGCCGTCGACCTGATCGACGGCGATCAGCGGGACCGGGGCCTGCTGACCGCCACCGACTGCGACCAGTGGGATGTCACGCGGTACGACCTCGAGGGACTTGCTCGCGGCCGCGTGCGGGGCGATCACCACGATCCCCTCGACCGCCTGCCGCCGGAGGGTTTCGATCGCCTCCGCGATGGCCGAGGTGTTCGGCGTACCGACACTCGTGATCGTGACCGAGTACCCGGCTTCGCGGGCTGCGTGCTCGATGCCGTACAGCGTGCTGGCCGGCCCGTAGAGGGTCGAGTCCAGCGTGACCACGCCCAGGATGCCGGTCTTGCCGGTGACCAGGGCGCGCGCCGCCGAGTTGGGCCGGTAGCTCAGCTTCTCGACGGCCGCGAGCACCCGGGCCCGGGTCGCCGCGCTGACCGGGCCGGTCTTGTTGACCACCCGGGAGACAGTCATGTGCGACACGCCTGCGAGATCCGCAACGTCGGTCAGGCTCGCTGGCTTACCGCTGGTCAATCCGAACCCCCTGGTTGCTGCTTACGTGCGCCAGAGGCCAGTGTTCGCGGTAACAACGCCCTGGTCAAGGACCATTACGTCGTACGGATCGCGAGTCTCTGTACGCCGGGAGCGCGGCCGGTGAGATAGACGCGCAGTCCGTCGGGTACCAGCGAGCCGTTGAGCATCCGGTAGCGCTCACCCGGATCCATCATGACGCGGGCCGCGCCCGACCCCGGACCGAACTCGATCCGGTCCTCGCCCACCGTGTACACCCCCGTCCCGGACTCCAGTTGGTAGTTGCCGGATTCATCGAGCTCCTCGACCCCCGACAGCACTCCGCCGGGCCGGAAGCAGAGCTCGATCGCGTACGGCGCCTCGGACCCGGTCAACTCGAAGGTCAGGTCGAACCCGTTCTCGACCTCCGCCACCGTGATCGCCGTACGCAGCTTGTGGTAGTCCCTGGACCGTTGGCCGAAGTCCATGGACGCGTAGAACCGGCCGTCAGGTGTCAGCGCGTACCGGCCGTCCGGGGTACGCCGTTCCGGCGCCAAGGGCTGGTAGTACGGCACCGCGAGCTCGGCCCCGAGCTCGACCACGGACTGCGACCACCGCCGCAGGTACTCGCTGTGAAAGTGCCCGGTGCCGAAGAACTGTGGTGCGAGCCGGACGGAGTCGAGGATCGCGTCACCGTGGCGCAGCTTGAAGAACGTCGGGTTGACGGAGAGACCGGAGGCAATCACCGGCACCTCGTGGAAATCGGTCCCGCCGAAGATCGTCGCCGTCCGGCTCCCCCGCCGGATCCGCACCGACGCCTGCGACGGGAACTCCTTGACGAAGTCCGCCGGCAGCTCGGTCGCCGGCGGCAGCGGCGCGGCCAGCTCAGGACGTTCGAGGACCTCGGCCAGACTGTCCCCTAATTCATTGGCACCCAGCTCACCACTACCGCGACGCTCGATGCTCTGAGCAACGGCCGCGAACCGGCCGTCACCATCCAGCAGCGCAAGCTCGCGAAACTGGAGGAGATAGGGCCAGCCGTCAAAGACACCGAACTGGTCCTGCCGGCGGGAAGCGATCGTGTCCACCTCGCCGTTCGGCTCCAGCAGGTGCAGCGTCGCCTCCAGGTTGCGCCGGACGTACTCGATCAGCTCCGGCCGGTCCTGCCGCCACGCGATTGTCAGCAGCGACGGATTCGTGACAGCGGCGGCGTAAATCGAGCTCCGCTCGCTGTAGATCCCATCCGGGCCTGCGTCGATCCCCTCGGCCAGCCATTCGTCGATCCGGTCGACATACCGCTGGTCCGGGAGGATGTGGTTGATCCGGGCAAGCGCCGCCGACACCTCCCATCGATGGTTCGGGGTGTGCACACCACCACTCGCCAGCGCGGGACCGGCCTTCTGCAGGATCCCGAAAATGGCCGATCGAACACCAGCCGCTGGTTCGTTGCCCTCCAGTAACTCCCAGACCACACAGAGATCCTGGACCAGGAAGGCCGTGTCCGGCGGCGAGTGCAGGTTGCCGATGTCGTAGGTCCCGTCCGGGTGCTGCGACGCCACGAGTTCTCCGGAAAGCTCCCGCAACCGCTCGAGAATCGCCGGATCATGACGGTACGACGACTCCCCGACGTACCCGGCCACCAGCCGCCGGAGCTCGCGGCCGACCCGTCTGGGATCGCTCCCGGCAGGCAGCGTCCGCGTGATCTGTGCCTCGTTCGCAACCGTCAGCAACCGGACGAATTCTTGGTCCACCGCAGTGTCCTCACGCTCAGGGGACTTATGTCAGGACTTAAATGTATATCGATACACCATTTGCTCTTGACGCGGTAAGCGCTTGCCTCCTAGCGTCCGAGCGTCGCCTACCCAGGCTGCGTTGAACACAAGGAGAAAACGATGAGCGGATCCCTTCGGCGGTGGCGGTGGTTGGCAGCAGGCATGGCGACCGCGGCGGTCCTGACCGCGTGCGGTTCCGGCTCCGGCGACGCCGCCTCAGGTGACGCGAAGAAGATCACCTTCTGGCTGTCCACGGCCGCCCAGATCCAGGGGTACACCGACCTGGCCAAGGAGTTCCAGGCCAAGGAAGGCATCACCGTCGAGGTGGTGAACCAGCCGTACGACGGCTACCAGGACAAGCTGCGGCAGTCGGCCCAGGCGAACTCGCTGCCCGATGTCGCCAGCGTCCCCTCGCTCGACTCGCTGTGGATCAACCAGCTCCAGGACCTGAGTGCGACCGCGAACAACGAGACCAACAAGATCCGCAAGGACCTGCTCACCGAGCAGGACGGCAAGGTGCTCGCGATCCCGTCCGACCTCACCGCTGCCGGTCTGTTCATCAACAAGAGCCTGTTCACCAAGGCCGGAGTCGCCGTACCGGCTGATCCCAGCAAGACCTGGACCTGGGACGAGTTCCTCGCCGCCGCGACCAAGGTGCGGACGGCAACCGGTGCGAAGTACGACCTGGTCTACGACAACTCGGCGGCCCGGATCCGGGCCTTCATCTACAACAACGGCGGCAAGGGCTTCCAGCTCGGCGCCGACAACAAGTACCAGACGCCGGACGCCGCGACCGTCGCCGCACTGACCAAGTTCAAGGCGATGAACGACGACAAGGTGATGCCGAAGTCGGTCTGGACCTCGGGCGGCGACCCGAACGCACTGTTCAAGAGCGGCCAGGTGGTCGCGTACTTCTCCGGCGTCTGGCAGGTCCCGGACTTCGCCGAGGGCATCACCAACTTCGAGTGGGCCAGCGCGCCGACGCCGGGCCCGGTGCACGCGACCGATATCAACCTGGGTGGCAAGGTCGTTGCCTTCAACAACAAGGACACTGCGGCGGCGGCGAAGAAATGGGTCGACTTCCTGTTCCAGCGCGACAACTACACCAAGCTGGCGCAGTCCAACGGCTACCTGCCGGTCGAGTCCGGGTTGACGCTGAAGTACCCGTTCAAGTCCAAGGCTGCGCTGGACGCCTACACGCTCTACACCAAGGAGATCGAGCTCGCCGACCCGATCTCGTCGTCCGGCCAGGCCGCCGGGACGAAGCTGTTGCTCGCGGGCAAGGAGGCCGGTGAGGACCCGACGAAGGGTGAGCTGGCGAAGTTCGTCAACGGTGAGCAGGACGTACAGAAGACGGTTACCAACATCGTCGACGGCCTCAACTCCACGCTGGGCTGACGCCGGTGCGACGACTCTGGCCGGAACGCCGCCTGAACCGCTACACCGCGGCACCGCTGGCGCTCATCTCGATCAACCTGCTGCTGCTCGTCACGTTCTTCGTCTGGCCGGCGGTGACCGGTCTGCTCTACTCGTTCACGAGCTACACCGGCATCGGCAGCGCGCCGTACGTCGGGATGGACAACTACCAGCGTCTGTTGCAGGACGACGCGTTCTACGCGGCGCTGGTCCGGACTCTCGTGTTCACGGCAGGCGTCGTCCCGCTGACGCTCGTGCTCTCGCTGAGCACGGCGGTGCTACTGGTCACGAACTACACCAAGGGCAAGTCCGTTGCCCGGATCATCTTCTTCCTGCCGTGGCTGATCTCGCCGATCATCGCGGGCGTCATCTGGCGCTGGATGTTCGGCGAGAACTTCGGGCTCGTCAACTACGTCATCACCGCGCTCGGCGGGAGCGAGGTGCCCTGGCAGTCGAACGCGAACCTGTCGATGCTGGTCGTCATCGTGGCCGCGGCCTGGGGCGGTACGGCGTTCAACATGCTGCTGTTCGTTGCCGCGCTCAAGAACGTGCCGACGGCGTACTACGAGGCAGCGTCCCTCGACGGCGCCGGTGGGTGGGCCAAGTTCCGGCACATCACCCTGCCCGCGATCGCGCCGACGACCTTCATCGTGGTGCTGCTGAGCGTGCTCGGCTCGATGAAGGAGTACGCCCTGATCCAGGCCATCAACGGCGGTGGCCCGGGGACGGCGAACAACCTGCTCGTCCAGTACATCTACACCAAGGGCTTCCAGCGGGCCCAGATCGGCTATGCGAGCGCGGCGTCGTTCGTGCTGATGCTGATCCTGATGGTGATCGCGCTCGTACAGCTCGCCCTGAACCGGCGGAAGGAATCCTGACATGGCCGCCACCGCTTCCGCCACGGGCGAACTCCCGAAGAAGATCTGGGCGACCGCCCTGATGTGGCTCCTGGTCGCCGTGTACGGCGTTCCCGTCCTCTGGTTCCTGCTCAGTTCGTTCAAGCCGGCCGGTGAACTGTTCTCCTATCCGCTGACGGTGTTCCCCAAGCATCCGACGATCAAGGGCTACACCCAGGCCTGGACGAGCTTCGACGTCGCGCAGTACTTCTTCAACACGATGATCGTCGCCGTCTCGGCCACCGTGCTCACGATCGTGGCGAGTGCCGCCTGCGGGTACGCACTGGCCAAGTACACGAACTGGTGGATCAAGGCGTTCGCCGTCTGCATCCTGGCGACCACGATGCTGCCCGGCGAGGTCATCCTCGCGCCGCTGTTCCTGGTGGTGCGCAACCTCGGCCTCTACAACAGCCTGGCGGCGGTCGTCGTACCGTCGGTGATCACGGCCACCGGTACGTTCATGTTCCGGCAGTTCTTCCTCACGGTCCCGAACGACCTGCTGGAGGCGGCCCGGATCGACGGGGCCGGTGAGTTGCAGACGTTGTGGCGCATCATGCTGCCGCTGTCACGGCCGATCATGCTGACCCTGGCCATCTTCTCGTTCCAGTGGCGCTGGAACGACTACATCTGGCCGCTGGTCGTGCTGAACGAGCCGAGCAAGTACACCCTCCAGATCGGCGTCGCGACCATCGTCGGCGCCGAGAACGTCAACTGGTCGGTCCTGCTGGGCGCCTCGGTGCTCTCGATGATCCCGCTCGTCGCCCTCTACCTGGTCTTCCAGAAGTACGTGATGAGCGCCGACATCGGCGCCGGCCTCAAGGACTGAGCCGGGAATGCGCGCGGATCGGGCTGGGTTGGCGCAGGTATGACTGTCGACATCGGTGTCATCCTGCCCACGTCCACGCCCGATCCGAGCCGGCCGATCCTGGGCGACGTACGGGCCGGCGCCCGGTACGCCGAGGAGGTGGGACTGGACTCCGTCTGGTCGACGGACCACCTGATCGCCAGTGGACCGATGCTCGACAGTACGGTCGTGCTCGCCACCGCGGCCGCGGTCACCGAGCGGATCACGGTCGGGTTCAACGTGATGCTGCTGGCACTGCGTCCGGTCGCGTGGGCGGCCAAGCAGGTCAACAGCCTGCAGTTGGTGTCCGGCAATCGCCTGGTCCTCGGCATCGGGACGGGCAACCCGGCCCACGGCGACATCGGCTGGCGAGCTGCGGGCGTCGAGTACGCCGAGCGCGGCCGGCTGACCGACGAGGCCCTCGCCGTACTGCCTGAGCTGATCGCCGGCCACTCGGCGACGCTTGCCGACGGCACCGAGGCGACGCTGGCGCCGGGCTCCGCCGTACCACCGATCTTTGTGGCAGGCAGTGGAGCTCGCGCCCATCGGCGAGCCGCCCGGTACGGCGATGGCTGGGCGACGATCGCGCAGTCACCTGACGAGGTCCGCGCCAACCTCGACACGATCAACCAGCTGGCCACAGAGCTCGGTCGCCCAGCACTGCGCGCGACCGTGGTCGCACCGCCGTTGGACGACGACCTGGCGCGTGCCGCCGAGCAGCTCGCGACCTACGAGCAGGCCGGCGTCGAGCGTGTCATCCTCTTTCCCTCCGGCGACTGGCAGCGCGACTACGACCGCGCAGCCACCCTCAAGCAAGCGCTTTGAGCAACGCCTCCGAAAGGCCGGGAGGTCACCGTGCGATCGCAGACGGCGCAGGCGCGTCGTACGTGTCGACTTTCCAGGTGGTCAAGAGATGCTCGGCGAACAGGCGGTCCAAGGTCAGCGAACAACTGGCTCCGAAGAGCACGTCACCAGCCGCGGCCGGGTGCTCGCTGACGTAGCTGCCGCAGAGGTCGTGCGCAGCGATCTGCTCGTGAACGGCGTCCGCCTCGACATGTTCGGTGAAGTAGCGGGCCTGCGCCTCCGTCGCGCCGAGGCGAGCGGCACCGGCGGCGTACTGGCGGTTGGGCAGCGTCGAGGTCATCTCGAGGGCCGCCAGGTGGCCGAGCAGCGCGGGTGTCCACCGTTGGTGCATCGCGAACAGCGACATCACGTTGGAGATCGCCAAGGTGACCGCGGGTGCGGTCGCGACATAGTGGCCATAGGCATCATTCAGTCCGAGCCAGCGCATCGTGGTCCGGAACAGCTCCGCGTGCATGCGTTCGGGGCGGCCACCGCCGTACTCGTCGGCCTGGATCTCGACCAGCGCAGCCTTCGCCGCACCATCCAGCCGCGGGATGCCGAAGCTGTGCGGGTCAGCCTCCTTCAGCTGATAGACCGACCGGTTCGCGACGAACTCGCGGAACTGCTCGAGCGTCGCGTGCCGCCGCAGATAGGCTGACAGCTTCGGTCCGTCGTCGGCCTCGACCAACGCACGCAGCTGCTCCGCGACCGTTCCGCCGGTCGGCATCATCCGGCAGTTCGCCTCCAGCCAGGCCGTCCACGGCCGCTCCAACCGGTTGCGGAAGGCAATGATCTCCGGATCCCACTGACCATCGAGAGCCGCGTCCTGGAAACCCCGGTAGTGCAACTCGTAGGCGATCCACAGTGCGAGCTGCAGATCCTCGTCCGCCCAGGACGGGCCCGATCCCACGACGGCGACCTCATCGGTACGGCGGCCGCCGAGCCGGCTGATCAACCAGCCGCTGAGCGGTCCCCGCGGGGGTGGCAACTGCATGTGCGTCTCCTTGTTCGTGAGCCTCACACCGGTACCCGGCGAGGAAACCGCTTCACCGGTGGGTACCGCCTCCCTATGACGACGAACGCCGAGGACCCTGCCACCGTGATCCGCGCCTATCCCGACGGCCCGCTTCTGATCCGCGGTGACTTCGAGCTGCTCGACGAACACGGCGAGCCCGTCACCACCCGCCGTACCGTCGCCCTGTGCCGCTGCGGTCGCTCCGGCCTCGCCCCGCTCTGTGACGGCACGCACGCTCTGCTGTCGTCGACCCGAGCAGCGCACTCCCGACCGGATCAGGAGGTCTGATGCCCGCAAGACTTGTTGCCACCGTTCTCGGTACGCCGGATCCCCCGGCACTGGCCGTCTTCTACAGCGAGCTGCTGGGCTGGCCGGTGACCAGCAGCGAACCGCACTGGGCCCGTGTCCGGCATCCCCACGACGACCGGCCCGGTCTCAGTTTTCAGTTGGAGACCGATCACGAGCCACCGGTCTGGCCCCAGCAGCCGGGGAGCCAGCAGATGCAGGCGCACTTCGACGTACAGGTCGACGACCTCGAGCGGGAGACAGCGCGCGCGGTCAGTCTCGGTGCCACGGTGGAGGATCACCAGCCTCAGCCCGACGGCGTCCGCGTCATCCGGGACCCGCACGGCCACGTGCTGTGTCTGTTCCTGCCGGGCTTCTAGGTGCGTGTGGTGGGGCGGTCACGTGCGCTGTTTTCGTAACGCACGTGACCTTAGCGAACCACCTTCCGCGCGCGGCTGCTGGCCGCCTGCTTCTCTGGTGCCCACAGACGCCCGGCTGTAACAACCCAGTCGCACGGGGTGGGTTTTCGCAGACGGGTGACCATCGGGCAGGATGGGCCCGGGTCGCTCCGGAAGGTGGGTGACTGCCGCCGCAAGGCGTGTGGAGATCCGTCATGTCCGTGGACTACTCGTCGGCCGAGGCATTCGCCCGGCTGGCCTCCGAACTGCAGACCGTCGACGGGATCGAGGAGACCGTCGAGGCCGTCGTCCAGTTCGCGTTGCAAGCCCTGTCGTGCCAGTTCGCGTCGGTGGTGCTGATCGCCCAGGGACGCCGCCCCGAGGTGGTGGCCTCGACCGATCCGGCGCTGGCCGAGCTCTACCAGGAGCAGATCGACGTGGGTGCCGGGCCGTTGCTGACCGCAATCCTCGAGAACTCGGTCGTTCATCTCGCTGATGTCGGCGTGGAGACCAGGTGGTGGCCGGAACTGATCGGCCGGCTCAAGGAGCTGGGGATTCACAGCGCTCTGCACCTACCGCTGATGGTCTCCGGCCGGTCGCAGGCAGTACTCAACCTGTACGGTGACGCGTTCTCCCCCGACGATCTGGCGGTCGCGCACATCCTCGCTCGGCATGCCTCGGTCGCGATCGCCGCGGCCCGCCACCAGGAGACGATGCTGCGCGCCGTCGACGCCCGGAAACTGGTCGGGCAGGCGATGGGCATCCTGATGGAGCGCTACGACCTCGACGCCGACCGCGCGTTCGAAGTACTGCGCCGCTACTCCCAGGACTACAACCGCAAACTGCGCGACGTCGCCCAGGAACTCATCGACACCCGCAAGCTTCCCGGTCGCGGCTAGGGCGCGCCGATACCCTGTTCACCGCGGAGTTCGACGTCCTCGACGAGCTCCGCGGAGATCCGGTGGAGCTTGGTGTTGCGCTGCTGCGACAGCCGCGCGAGGAAGGCGAACGCCCGCTGATCGGTCAGCGTGTACCGCTCCATCAGGATGCCGATCGCCTTGCCGATGGTACGGCGGGTGCGCAGCGCGTCCTGCAGGTTGTGGATCTCGCGGGCGTACTCGATCGCCATCGCCGACTGGTGGGTGAACAGTGCACCGACAGCGCCCAGGTCCTTGAACGATCCGACGGTCGTCGAGTACAGGTTCAACGCCCCCTGCGACTTCGGTGCATCGAACAACCGCAACCCGGCCTGAGCCAGAATCCCCGCCGCCACCGCACTCGCGGCATAGCGCGGAAACCGCGGATCCGCAGCCAGATCGGGCGACAGAATGTGTGCCCCATCCGTTGCAGCGTCGTAACAGGGACCCTCCCGCAACTCGTACTGCGCCGCATCCACGCCCCACAGGACATCACTGGTCGGTGCAACCGTCTCAAGCCGCCCGTCACTGTGCTTCACCGTGATACTCGCGTACTCGACCTCCGGCAGCACCTCGACCGCCGCAGCCGTGATCCGGCTCAACGTATGGTCCAGATCACCCGGCGTCAGCGACTTCGACAGTCGCTCACTCGCCTCCAGCAGTCCTGTCGCATCCATGGCCGTCCAGTACCCGAAGGCTGGGCGGCTAAAGCCTGGTGGCCTACGGCTGCGGGGTGTTGAGCGGAGTCTGCGTGGGCGTGGGCGACGGAGTCGGTGTGGGTGACGGGGTCGGCGTCGGGGTCGGCGTCGGGGTGGGAGTCGGCGTCGGACGCGGCGTCGGGGTCGGGGTCGGCGTGGGCGGCGTACTGGTCGGCGCCGTGGGAGTGGGTGTGGGTGTCGCGCTCGGCGTGGCTGACGGTGTCGTCGAAGGCTGCCGGGTCGGCTCGGTGGGCTGCGTCGGGTCGGTCGGGTCCGGCGTGTTCGACGTACCGACACTCGTGCTCGGGCGCGGACCGATGTCGACCGTCGGCGGCAGGTCGTCGCCTCTGTTCGACAGGAGGACAGCAGCGATGATCGCACCGGCGATGATGAGCACGCTGGCGGCGGCGATCAGCCAGGTCGTCCGTTGCTGCGGTCCGGTCTTCGCCGGCACGGCGGGCACGGATGCTGGTGCTGGAGCTGGGGCGACTGCGAGTGGTTCGGTCGGTCGATCGGTGACAACCGGCGACCACTTGCCCGCAGCGAGTTGCGCGGCCGTCGGGCGCTGCGCCGGATCCTTCGCGAGCATCTGCAGCAGCACACCCTCGAACGGACCGGCCAGCTCAGGCCGCAGCTCGCTGGGCGGAACCGGTTCGGCATCCACGTGCTGGTAGAGCACGGCCGTCGGATGATCGCCCATGAACGGCGGCCGCCCGGTGACCAGCTCGTACAGAACACAGCCCAGCGCATAGATGTCGGCCTCGGGGCCGGACTGCTGACCCTGCGCCCGCTCCGGCGCCAGGTAATAAGGACTGCCCAGGATCTGACCGGTCATCGTCAGCTCGCTGGTCTCGGCCCCGGGCATCTGCGCGATGCCGAAGTCCGCGACCTTGATCGTCCCGTCCGCCGCGACCAGCAGATTGCTGGGCTTGATATCGCGGTGAACAACGTCCTGCGCGTGCGCGGCCATCAGCCCGGCTGCCGCCTGCTCGACAATCTCGGTCGCCCGCTGCCACGGCAACGGTCCGCTCGCGGCCAGCTCGCCGGCGACCGACCGGCCCTCGACCAGCTCCATCACCAGGTAGAACGCGTCGTCGTGCTGGCCGAAGTCGTAGACCGCGACGATGTGCGGATCGCTCAACCGCGCGGCCGCGCGCGCCTCCCGCCGGAAGCGCTCGGAAGCCGACGGATCCGCACTCGACCGGAGCATCGTCTTCACCGCGACCACCCGGCCCAGTGCCTCGTCGGTGGCGCGATGCACCTCCCCCATGCCGCCACGCCCGAGAGACGCGCCCAGCCGGTACCGCCCTGCGATCAACATCCGTTCCTCGTACCCACCCCGTCGACACGGCAACCCGCTCGCCCGGGCACCAAACCACGAGACTACCTGGAGCGACCAAAGACCTCAGAATCGCGCACGGAAGGCCTCGATCGTCAGCGCGGCGAACCGCCGCGACGCCGTCCGGCGGATCTGCGGTGTCCGGCCCGGGATACTGCGGTGTGCCGACAGCATCAGGATCAGATCGTCGAGGGTGAAGTCCGCACGCAGCTGCCCGCTCTTCTTGGCCCGCTTGGCCAGCTCGGCGACCACACCCAGGGTGTGCTCACGATGTGTCCGCAGGTCGGCCAGCTCCGGATAGGTCGCGAGGAACGCCTCCGTGAAACCACGGCTCTGCGCATTCTGCTCGCAGATCCGCTCGATCACCTGACAGAAGCCAGTCCACGGGTCCGGCTCGGCCAGCCCGTCGTCGACGACCTGATGGCAGATCCGCACCTGCTCGGCGAACACCTCGACCGCAAGATCCTGCTTGGTCGGGAAATGCCGGTACAGCGTCGCCGGCCCGACCCCTGCCTGCCGCGCGATCTCCCGCATCGTCACGGTCATCCCCTCGGCCGCGAACAGCCGGTACGCCGCCTCGACGATCCGCTCGCGGTTGTCCGCGGCGTCGGCGCGCAGGGAACGAGACAGTTCGACGGTCATCGCTCTCACTCTACCTAACCGGACGCCGGCGTCCGTTAACGTCCGAAGAAACCAGGCAGAAGGAGTGGACCAGTGAGAGCGGTTGCAGTCCAGACATTCGGAGCCCCGGACGGAATGGCGATGGTCGACGTACCGGCGCCGGAGCCAGGCCCGGGGCAGGTGACCATCGCGGTCGAGGCGATCGGTGTGGGTGGCGTCGACGCCATGATCCGCCGCGGCACGCTCAGCGGGTACGGCTTCGGCAGCGGCCACATCCTCGGCTCGGAGGTCGCCGGCACCGTGACCGCCGTCGGCGTTGACGTCGAACCGTCCTGGATCGGCGAACGGGTCTGGGCCTTCACCGGCACCGGCGGCGGGTACGCCGAACAGGCCGTCGCGGCGGTCGACCACCTCGAACGGATTCCCGCCGGCCTGACGAACGAGACCGCCGTCGCGCTCGGCAGCAGTGGCGCGGTTGCCCATTTCGCCTTACAGCACGCACATTTCGCCCCGGGCGAGTCCGTCCTGATCCGAGGAGCCGCGGGCAGCATCGGCCTGCTGGCGGTCCAACTCGCGCGCACCGCGTCAGCGATCGCTGTGACCACATCCTCGCCCGACCGCGGTCGCCGCCTCCGCGAGCTCGGCGCGACCCACGTCCTCGATCGATCAGGCACCGGCGACGGCCCAGCGACGTACGACGTCATCCTCGATGTGATCGCCGGTCCCGACCTCCCCAGCTTTCTCCCGAAGCTCTCCCCCAACGGCCGTCTGGTCGTGCTCGGCGCAGTCGCCGGCCCACTGCCGGCCGGTCTCACCGACCAGCTGATGCAGTCGTTCCAGAAGTCGTTGTCGCTGGCAACGTTCAGCCTCGACACGATCCCGGTGCCGGCCCGTGCGCTCGTCCGCCGCGACCAGTTCGCGGCCGCGGCCCGTGGCGAGCTCGACGCCGTGGTCCATGACGTCCTCGGTCTGGACGAAGCCGCCAAGGCTCACGAGCAGATGGACGCCGGCCAGGTCTTCGGACGGATCGTCCTCAAACCCTGATGTGCATCGGCTGTCCGGTATTGGCCGCCAGGCGTTCACTACGTTCTGGGTCTAAAGGATTGCCGTGCGTCATGGCTTCGGCTGTTCTGGTCTGCGTCGTGACCAGAGAGAAGGAGCATGATGATTCCTGAACACAGGGCGGCCACCGGGTTCGGCCGACGAGCGGTGCTGCGGGGCGCCGTCATCGGGGCGCTGGCCGCCGCGCCGCTTCCGCTCGCTCATCGTCTGACCGGTTCCGCCAAGGTTCCCGCGGCGGCCACGGCGCCGGCGGCCGCGTGTGTGGACCTGCCGCTGGTCGGTGGGGCCGAGTACCCGATCGGCGTGTTCTGGCCACCGCCGCCGTACCAGACGACGGTCGAGCGGTACGGCGAGATCCGCACGGCCGGGTTCAACTTCGTGATCACCGGCAACTACGTGGACGATCAGGCGATCATCCGGCACACCCTGGCCATCGCCGAGCAGGTCGGTCTGAAGGTGCTGGTCTCCAGCGATCCCGACGTACAGAACATGGCGCGGCGGTTCACGATCAGCGACGACCGGTCGGTCCCGATGTCGATCACCACGGCGGACGCCCGGACGCTGCTGACCAACGCGCTGAACCAGTACCGCGGGTTCGAGTCGTTCGCCGGATTCAGTCTCGGCGACGAGCTGCCGGAGGCGCAGGTCCCCTCACTGGGCAAGGCGTTCGCGATCGCCCGCGAGCAGGCGCCGACGTACACGCCGTACTCGAATCTGGTGCCGGGCGCGGGCGACGGTTACCGGGCGATGGTCCGCCGGTACGTCGACCTCTGCCGGCCGCCGATGCTGTCGTACGACCGGTATCCGTTGCTCACCACGGGCGAGGACCCGAACTACTTCGAGAACTGGGCGATCATCCGGTCCGAGGCGCTGCGCGCGAACATCCCTTCCTGGGTGTTCGTGCAGAGCGTCGAGTACTCCGGGCACCGGTTCCCGACGCAGGCGGAGCTGCTGTGGAACATCAACACCAGCCTCGCGTACGGCTGCAAGGGCATCCAGTACTTCACCTACTGGCAGCCCGACCCCGCTCGCGGTGAGAACTTCGGTCGCGCCATCACCACCCTCGACGGCACGCACACGCCGCTGTACGACGCCGCCAAGACCATCAACACCACCTGGCTCCGCCAGGTCGGCGCCGAGCTCAAACCGCTGATCTCCGAACTGGCCGTGCATGCGAATCACACGCCACCATCAGGCACGGTCGGCTTCACCCCGGACACCTACCTCAGCGGTACGACGGGTAGTCCCGCCGTACTCGGGCGGTTCCGGCCGACCGATGCCGCCCGGACCCGTTGGTTGCTGATCGCCAACCGCCAGGCGGGCGCGAGCGGGACCACGACCGTTTCGTTGAACCAGGCAACGGTCACCAAGGTCTCGGTCTTCGATCCGGCGACCCGCGCCTACACCGCGCAGGCGGACAAGACCAAGATCGTCGCCACCCTGGCACCCGGGGCCGCGGCCCTGTACCGGCTCGACGCATAAGGGGGACGAGATGCGCACCCAGCTCCTCGGCCAGCTGATCACCGGCGGCGTCGCGGCCGCCGTCGCCGCGGTCGTCATCGCGGTTCCGAACGCCTTCTCCAAGGATTCCGAGCAGGCCGCTGCACCCGCGGCCGTCTGCGTCTACAACTGGTACCTGTCGAACAGCAGGACGTCGGGAACGGCGACCATCCCGGCCTTTGCCTATGGCAACACTCCGATGGTGCCGCTGGCCGGCAACTGGGACGGCGTGGCCGGCGACACCCCAGGCGCTTACAGCCCGGACGACAACAAGTTCTTCCTGACCAACAACTTCAACGGCGGCGTCGGCCAGATCACCATCGCCCTGGGCACAGTCGGCGACCGGCCGATCGTCGGCGACTGGAACGGCGACGGCACCGACGAGGTCGGCACCTACACCCCATCCACCGGCACCTTCACCAAACGCGCGGCCGATGGAACGACCACCACACTCGCCTACGGCGCGCCGTACCGGATCCCACTGGTCGGCGACTGGAACGGCGACGGTACCGACGACGTGGGCATCTACCGCGCCTCGGACGCAACCTTCGAACTCCGGCTCCCCGACGGCACCACCCGATCGTTCGTCTACGGCGATCCCTATTGGAAGCCCCTGACCGGCGACTGGAACGGCGACGGCCGCGACGAACCAGGCCTCTACAACCCCGCCAACGCCACCTTCTACTTCCGCATGAGCGGTATCGACCCCACCGAAACCACCGAGAAGATCCGCTACGGCGACCCCGGCGACCGCCCCCTGGTCGGCGACTGGGACGGCAACCACACCAGCAGCCAGGGCATCATCCGTTCCTGACAAGGAACTCGGTGAGTTCCGCGACGTACTGCGTTCGGCTGTCACGGCGTACCGAATGGCCTGCGCCGCGAATATGTACCGCGCGGAACTCGCCGGCCGCCGCTTGCGCGCAGCGCTCGGCGTACTCGGCGGAGATCAGCGAACCGCGCTCGGTGTCCCCGTGGATCAGCAGTACCGGGCACGTTGTCCTGGCGAGCAGGTCGGTCAGCGGTCCCGGGTCCTGGAACGGTACGTCGAACAGGTGCGGGTTGACCTGTGCCTTCGACACGGCCCAGGGCTCGAGCTCGTCCTCGGGCCAACTGGGCTCGCCGGATCGGCCGTGGGCGATGCGGGCCGGCAGGTCGAGGGCCTGAAGGTCCGCCAGCCAACTCGGCACGGCCCACGGCCTGTCCTGCCGGTCGGCGAGCGACTGCCCGACGGGCGGGTCCTCCAGCACCAGCGCACGGACCAGGTCCGGCCTCGCTGCGGCCAGATAGGCGGCCGACATCGCGCCCATCGAGTGGCCGACGACGACCATCCCGCCGTTGCGAGGCTGGCTCGACAACACGGCGGCCGCATCGTCGCGGAGTGCGTCATAGCTGATGGCCTCCTCCGGAAGGCCGGACTCGCCGTGCCCGCGCGCGTCGATCGCGAGCGCCCGGATCCCGGGCAGCGCGCCGAGCAGTGGCTCCCAGCACTGCGCAGAATCGGAGAAGCCGTGCAGGAAGGCGATCTCGGCCGGTGCCTCATCGGTCCGGTACCACGCCGACCGGCCTGTCCTGCCGCGCACCTCGAACATGGTCCGGACCCTAGCCCATGCCGCGGCGGCACGCCGACGCAGTTTTGCCGGAACGGCAATGGAGTTTGTCAATCAGGCTTGCACGAAGGAGGCTGGTCACATGACGACTGCAGAAGAGCATTGGGATGCGCGGTATGCCGAGAGCACCCGGATCTGGAGCGGGAAGCCGAATGCCGCGTTGGTGGTCGAGGTGGCCGGCTTGGCGCCTGGGCGCGCGCTTGACCTCGGTTCGGGGGAAGGCGGGGACGCCATCTGGCTGGCTCAGCAGGGCTGGCAGGTGACGGCTGTTGACGTCTCCTCGGTCGCGCTCGGCCGGGCGGCGGAGCACGCCAAGGAGGCTGGTGTCGAGGATCGGATCGAGTGGCAGCAGCACGAGTTGGGTAAGACGTTCCCGGATGGAACCTTCGATCTGGTGTCGGCGCAGTTCCTGCACTCGACGGTCGAGATGCCACGGGAGCAGATCCTTCGGGAGGCGGCCGCGGCGGTCGCTGTCGGAGGTGTGCTGCTCGTCGAGGGGCATCTCGAGTTCCCGGACAAGTCCCGCCACGACGCCCATGCCGACGTCCATTTCCCGACGCCGGCCGAGGTCGTCGCCGACGTCGGGCTCGACGACGGCCGCTGGGAGATCCTCACCACCGCCGCCCACGACAGCGTCAAGGTGATCGACGGCAAGGAAGTCCACTACCAGGACGGCACCGTGAAGGCCCGCCGGCTCTCGGTCTAAGCCGGCGGCTGGACACCCAACTGCCGGAGCGCCTCGGTGTAGCGGTCGACGTTGCGCAGCTTGACCGACTCGTAGCCGCGGACCAGGTCAGGCAGCTCCGCGAGTTGCACTGCGCGGTTGTACGACGCCTGGTCCAGCTCCGCAGCCAGGTCGAGTACGAGCGTGCGGTAGTGGTCGCGGAGTGACCGCTCTACCTTGCGCAGGTGGGCGTAGCCGAAGAGGTCGGCGCGGGTCCCGCGGAGCGGCTTCAGCCGGGCCAGCACTCGGAGCATGCCGTGGGACTTGGGGCCGAACGAGATCTTCTTCGTGCGGCCCATCGCCCGCAGTACCGGCGGATGCAGCTTGAACGAGACCACGCCACCCGGGAACGCCTCGCCGGTGGAGTCGAGGAACTCCGGGTCGGTGAGGAGACGGGCGACCTCGTACTCGTCCTTGTACGCCATCAGCTTGAACAGGTTGCGGGCAACGGCTTCGCTGAACCGCGTCTCCGTGGTGACCGCCTGCTCGGCGGCCGCGACCTGTGCCACGAGGGCGACGTACGAGTTGGCCAGCTTGACGTTCTGGTAGCCGACCAGGTCGGTGGCACGCTGGGCGACCAGGCGGTGCAGCTCCCCCTGCAGACCAGCAGCCGCAACCGAAGCCGGTACGTCGCGCGCCACCTGCCGGGCTGGGGCCGCGCCCGCGGCAGCGAAGGCCGCGGGGTCGGTGACCGCTACCCGGCCCCACCGGAACGCTGCGATGTTGGACGCGACCGCGGTGCCGTTGATCTCGATGGCTTCCTCGATGGCCGCGGCCGGGAGCCGCAGGGCGCCGGTCTGGTAGGCGGCACCGACGAGCAGGAAGTTCGCGGCGATCGTGTTCCCGAAGATGCGGTCGGCGGCCTCGAGCGCGTCGAAGTCGAACAGCTCCGCGCCGGCAGTGCGGACCCGCTCCAGCAGACCAGCCTCCTCCGGGTGCTGGACGGCCGGGTCGTACACCATCGCGCCGGTTGCGGTGCGGCTGGTCGAGACGACGGTCCGGGTCGACGCAACGTTGCCGTAGGCAAGGTTCCGGTCCTCGGCGAGGGTGAGCAGGTCGAAACCGAGGAAGCAGTCCGCGGATCCGGGGGTGAGCCGGTTGGCCGGCTCCAGGTCGCCGTCGGCGAACCGCAGATGGCCGGTGACCGGTCCGGCCTTCTGGCTCAGCCCCGTCTGGTCGAGCGACTCAGCGGCGTACCCGGCTCGCAGTGCGGCCGTCGCGAGCACCTGGTTGACCGTGACGATGCCGGTCCCGCCAATGCCGGCCAGGAACACGTTCTGGGTGCTGGTGACTCGCTCTTCGGCGCTGCTCGGCGCGACCGACGGCGGCTTCGGGAAGGTCTTGCGCTTCGCGGTTTTCGGGGCCGTGCGCCGAGGCGCGGTCTCCACCGTCACGAACGACGGGCAGTCGCCGTCGAGGCAGCTGTAGTCGGTGTTGCACGAGGTCTGCTCGATGCGGGTCTTGCGACCGTATTCGGTCTCGACCGGCTGCACCGAGAGGCAGTTGCTCTTCACACCGCAGTCACCACAGCCCTCGCAGACCGCCTCGTTGATGACGACGCGCTGCGTGCGGGTGGGCAGGCTGCCGCGCTTGCGCTGGCGGCGAGCGTCGGCGGCGCAGTGCTGGTCGTAGATCAGCACAGTCACGCCGGGGATCTCCCGCAGCATCCGCTGGGCCTCGTCGAGGCGGTCGCGGTTCCAGAGCAGGGTTCCGGGCGCGAGGTCGCGCCGACGGTGGCGCTCCGGCTCGTCTGCACAGACGACGATCTTCTTCACACCTTCGGTGTGCAGCTTGTGGGTCAACTGCGGAACGCTGAGCGCACCTTCGGCATCCTGCGCGCCGGTCATCGCGACCACGTCGTTGTAGAGCACCTTGTAGGTGATGTTCACCCCAGCGGCGATACATGCCTGGACGGCGAGCTGACCGGAGTGGAAGAACGTGCCGTCGCCGACGTTCTGGAAGATGTGTCCGGCATCGGTGAACCAGGCCTGGCCGATCCACTGCGCACCTTCGCCGCCCATCTGGGTGACACCGGTGACCGCGCTGTCCTCCCGGTCGGAGATGGTAACCATGGCGTGGCAGCCGATACCGCCGCCGCCCATCGACCCCTCGGGGAGTCCGGTGGAGCGGTTGTGCGGGCAGCCGCTGCAGAAGTACGCCGACCTGCTGGTCGACAGCAGCGGGAGCGGGATCCGCTTCGGGGCGGGCGGTGTGATCGCGACCAGGTCGGCCAGCAGGTGCCGCATCGGCGCGAGCAACCGGCCCGAGGTGAGTTCGCCGTCGGCCGGGATCAGGGTGCGGCCGCCGGTATCGCGCTTGCCGAGGATCTGCGGCGCGTTCGGTGTCCCGTAGAGGATGTCGCGGATCTGCGTCTCGACGAACGAGGTCTTGTCCTCGATCACGACGATCCGGTCGAGCCCTTCGGCGAACGAGCGGATGGTGCCGTGGGCAACCGGGCTCATCAGGCCGAGTCGCAGTACCCGGACGCCTGCCTGGGTGAGCGCTTCGGGAGTGACCCCGAGATCGGTCATGGCCTGGCGCATCGAGTCGTAACAGCTGCCCGAGGCAACGAATCCGACCCGCGCGTGGATCGGGTCGATGTCGAGGACGTCGAGCCCGTTCACGACGGCGTACTGGCGGACGAGTTCGGTGCGGGGGCCGACCATGTCCGCCTCGGCGCCCACGATCGCGTCGGGGCGAAGAACCATCGGGCGCTGCTGGTAGGTGTAGGGCTTGCCCTCCCACTCGATCGTCGGCACGACCGGCGTGACCTTGCCCGTGTCGTCACCGACCGCCCAGGCGCCATCGGCGACGTCCGCCACGATCTTCAGCGCGACGACACAGCCCGTCGTCCGCGACATCTCGATCGCGTGCAGGCCGAGCGTGACGATCTCGGCTGCGTTGCGCGGGAAGAGGACCGGAATCCCCAGCGCAGCAAGGGATCGCTCGCTCACCGCGGGCACGGTCGACGACTTCGAGGCCGGGTCGTCACCGACCAGCAGTACGGCGCCGCCGCGCGGGTTGACGCCGTACATGTTGGCGTGCCGCAGTGCGTCGGTGGCGCGGTCCACGCCCGGGCCCTTGCCGTACCAGAAGCCCGTGACGCCGTCGTGGGTGCCGGCGCCGAGCGGCAGCTCGATCTGGCTGCCCCACACCGAGGTCGCAGCGAGCTCCTCGTTGAGGCCGGGGACGAACCGGATGTCGTTCTCGTCCATGACGTCCTGCAGATCCGCCAGCAGCTTGTCGAGCCCACCGAGCGGACTGCCCTGATAGCCCGAGACGAAGGACGCCGTCCGCAGCCCGCGGCGCCGGTCGAGCGCGCGGTGCTCGACGAGCAGCCGCGCGATCGCCTGGACGCCGGTCAGCAGCGTCGGCGGACCGGACGGCCGGAAACGATCGCCGAGGTCGTACGGCGGCGCGGCGAGCCGCACAGGCGTGATCTCGGCCGGGGCGATGGTGGTCATCGGCTCTCCAGGGGTCCGCGGCGGTTCCCACGAGCCTGAGGGCTGGTGGGCCCGGTCACAAGAGACATCGTCGAGTTTGGCGACGATCCGCAATCATCACGCCGATTCAGCGCTTTCCAACGCAACAGATCCGGCGTACCAGGTAGAGTTCGTTGCGTGCCCGAACCGGCGACCCTCGACTCCACCGACCGCGCGATCCTCGACCTGCTGCGCGAGAACGCCCGCCGCCCGCTGCGCGAGATCGCGACCGCCGTCGGCCTGACCGTCGCGCCGGTCCAGCGCCGGATCGCCCGGCTCGAGAAGCTCGGCGTCATCGAGCGCTACACCGTGCAGATCAACCACGGCCGGATCGCCACCGGTATCGAGGCGATGACCGAGCTCCACTTCGCCGACGACCTCGACCTCGCCCAGATCATGGAGTTCGTCGCCCAGATCCCCGAGGTCAAAGAAGTCCTCACCCTGGCCGGCGACCCCGACGCCCTGGTCCGCATCCAGGTAGAAGGTGTCGAAGACCTCCGCCGGGTGGTCAGCTCCCTGCGCTCCGCCGAAGCCATCGCCAGCACCAAAACCCTCGTCGTCCTAGAACAATGGACCCGCCGCGGCTGACCCCGCCCACTTGTCGTGGCCGGGGACAGCCCCTGGTGGCCCTGAACAAGGTATGACCTGTTCCAGCCCCCGGTTTGTCGTTCAAGGCCACGGTTGCCGGCAGCCCCCTTCCCGCCCTGGGTCGTCGACTGGGAGCACTGTGCTGCCGGATATCGACTTCTGGCAGCAAGCTCCTTCCACTCGGGCTGTCCGGGTGGTTGGACAGTGGCGCAGGTCCGCCTGGGAGTCCATGGGACACATCGCGGGGGGAGTGCGCACGCGATGCGGTTATCCACAGATTGCGAATTCGCCGGTTTTCGGCGCTCCGACGCCCATATGTTCTTGGGTAAAGGAGGTGCTCGATGAGCGCTGGCAGGAAGATCAAGAGCCGCGTGGGCGGCAAGTTGTGCACGGATGGAGACCGGCTGCACCCGGTTCTGCTGCCGCTGACGATGACTCAGGTGGACCGTCTGGTGCGACTGGCGGAGGAGGCGACCGCAGCTCGCGGCTTCCCGATGCGGTACGACGGGTCGAATGCGCTGCTGCCGATCGGCGACGACGCAGTTCCGGTAGACGACGGCATGGTCGCCGGTCTCGCGAACCTGGCCCGTACCGTCGGCGGGTTGCCACGACAGCGCTGGCGAGAAGCCGTGGCGGCGCACTTCGATCAGATGGCGCCGGGCGGCCGTCCGCCGGCGATTCCGGAGGATCTGGACAACGAGCTGTACCTTCGCCTCGTCGATGCGTCCACCATCAACCCGGACTGGGCCGACCGCGTACCAGAGTTCGTGCCGGGCCTTCGCATGGCGCCCGCCACCTACGCCGGCCGATCGGTCGCGATGCACTTCGACCTCGGCAGCCTCGGCATCCCCTGGTCCGATATCAGCAGGATCGGGCTGGCAAACCTTCGTCGGCTCCAGGACACAGTCGAGTACGTCGACGCCCAGGGCGCGGAGGTCGCGATGCTCAGCGGCTCCATGTTCACGGCTTCCCGGGCACTGGTCTTCGACACAGTCCTGCGCGAGTCGTTGCACGTCGAGAATCCCCCGTTCGGCTGCCTCGTCGCCATGCCCGCTCGAGACCTGCTGCTCGTGCACGTGATGCGGGATCCGGCGATCGTCTACGCCATGCTGGGAATGACCAGGATGGCGAGCAGCTCTTACTCCGAATCACCAGGCCCCGTCAGCCCGCACCTCTACTACACAACAGACAACGAGTGGTACCAGCTCACCGACTACAGCACGGGCAGAGCCGACCTCAAACGTGTCCCCCGCTTCTCAGCAGCCATGCACCGCATCGAAGCCGGCTGGCTCAGTCGCTGACCCGTGGACGTAGTGAAATCAGGTAGCTCGGAAACCACACACAGAAATGAGGTCTGAATGTCTGCGCCCACGCCCGATGGCAGGTCCTCGGCGGCTGTTGCTGCTCTCCGTTCGGCCGCGGAGCGTGGGGATGCCGACGCGCTGGCCGAACTGTTCGCACCTGAGGTGGTCTTCCACTCACCCATCACGATGCGGCTGTCGTTCGAGGGGCGGGAGGAGGTCGTGGCCCTGCATCGCGACATCTTCGCCGTACTCGAGGATCTGCGGACCACCGAGCCGCTGGTGCGCGGCGACACCTGGTCTTTCTCCTTCACCGCAACGGTTCGCGGTGTGCAGCTCGAGGCCCACAATCTGCTGCGCTTCAATCCGCAGGCTCAGATCGTCGAGAACACGATCTTCGTCCGGCCGCTCCCGGCGCTCGCCACGCTGTTCGCGACGCTTCCTCCGAGAGTCTCGACCAGGCGTCGCGGTCGTCTGCACGGAACCGTTGCCGGGTTGCTGGCGCAGCCGATCGCCGTGGCGCTCCGGGCCGCCGACCGGCTGGTGCCCAGGTTTCTCTGAGCGGCTTGACCTGGAGCGCGCTCCAGCAGGAAGGCTGCGGGTATGAGCAGACTTGACCTTGCCTTGGGTGCGATGGAGTTCGGGACCAGGATCGACGAGAAGACGTCGTTCGCCCTGCTGGATCAGTACGTCGCGGAGGGTGGCGTGTGGATCGACACGGCGAACTGTTATGCGTTCTGGCAGTCGGAGAGCGGCTTTGGTGGGCAGAGTGAGGAGTTGCTGGGGCGGTGGCTGGCGCAGCGGCCCGGTGTGCGGGACAAGGTGCGGATCGCCACCAAGGTCGGATGGGAGCCGACGGTTGTCGGTGGTTTCCCGGAGCAGTGCGAGGGCCTGGGCGCGGCGGCCATCGACGCGGCTGTCGAGACATCGCTGCGGCGGATGGGCATCGACCACATCGATCTGTACTGGGCACATCGTGACGACCGGAACACACCGATGGACGAAACGATCGCTGCCTTCGGGCGGCATCACGCCGCAGGCACGATCGGCCAGGTCGGCTTGTCGAACTGGGCGATCTGGCGGGTCGAGCGCGCGCGAGGACTCGCGGCACAGCTCGGCGTGGTCGAGCCGAGTGCGTTGCAGTTGCGGTACTCGTATCTGCAGCCGCGGCCGTTCGTCCGCGACCACATCAGCAATCACCGCTTCGGGTGGGTCACCGACGAGGTCCTGGACTTCGTCGCCAACCAGCAGCAGTGGGAGCTCTGGGGATACAGCCCGCTGATGTCGGGATCCTACGAGCGGGATGATCGGCCGGTCGACGCAGCCTACGAGCACCCGGGCACGACCCGGCGGCTGGAGGCGCTCGGGAAGGTGGCCGCTGAGCTCGGCGTGAGCCGGAGCAGTGTCGTGGTGGCCTGGTTGTGTGGCGACACTCCCCCGGTGCGCCCGATCGTCGGGGCGAGCAGGCCGGAACAGCTCACCGCCGCGATCACCGGCGCTCGGCTAGAGCTCGCCCCTGAACTACGTGCGGAGCTCGACGCGGCCTGGTAGCCGTCAGGCGCTCGCCGACTCCTCTGCCTGACGGGCACCGTAGTACTCGATCTTGTCGTCCAGCACGCCGAGGGCCGCCTCCATCCGGGCCATGTGCTCCAGCAACGCGGCCCGGCGCTCCCGCAGGAAGTCGACGCGGGACGCCGGGTCGCCCGCCGTACGAAGCAGGGCAGTGAACCGTTGGATGTCGGCAATCCCCAGACCGGCGTCGCGGAGACAACTCACCACACCGATCCAGGCGAGATCGCCTTCGGTGAAGACCCGCCGACCACCAGGCAGCCGCTCGATCGGGCCGATCAGCGCCTCGCGTTCGTAGTACCGCAACGTGTCCAAGCTGAGCCCGGTGCGATCCGCCGCCTCGCCAGGTGAGTACCGACCGTTCCGTGTCATGCGGTCGATTTTTCCACGCCGCCGGTGGCCGCGGCGATGACTTTGGTGAGGCGGCCGTGCAGGTCCATCAGCTCGTCGACGTCCATCCCCAGGCGCTCGACAATGGCAGGCGGCACTTCGAGCGCCTCGTCGCGCAGCGCACGACCCTTGGGAGTGAGGGCGACAGCCAGAGCGCGCTCGTCGGTTGCGGAGCGGTCGCGGCGCAGCAGGCCGGCGGATTCGAGGCGTTTGAGCAACGGCGAGAGGGTCGCTGGTTCGAGCTGGAGCATCCGCGACAGGTCCTTCACCGACACCGGCTCGTGCTCCCACAACGCGAGCATCACCAAGTACTGCGGGTGAGTCAGCCCCATCGGCTCGAGAACCGGCCTGTACAACGCGATCACCGTCCGGGCAGCCACGGCGAGCGCGAAGCAGACCTGATGCTCGAGCGCGAGCGGATTCTGCTCCGCCGTGATCTCGGTCTCTGTCATGTGCTTAGTGTAGCAACTTTATGTAGACTAATGATTAGTCCACTAAGTATCGGAGTGATCATGGAACGGACCCGCCGGCGCACCCCTCGGCCGATGAACATCGAGACCGTTCAGCGCTGGGTCGCCTCCGCCATCCTCTTCCACGTCGGCAGCGTCCCGGCCGTCACCCTGGCCGTCTACAGCATCGGCATCGCGGCCGACGACTTCGGCCGCGGTGTCGGCCTCTGGATCATGTCCGGCGTGATCGGCCTGCTCACCGTGGCCGGCATCCTCGCGATCTTCCGCCGGACGCCGCTCTCGCCCTGGCTCCTGCTGGGCATCGCCCCGACTGCCGTGACCGGTTTGTATATCTTCTAACCGTATGAGGATCGTGCGCGTGGCAGCCGGGCTGGCGGCCGTCGGTCTCGGTACGGCGGTCTTCGTCGACCTGGCCGATGCCGCGACCGAAGGCGACGACCTGGCCGCGTTCGACCCGCAGCTCACCACGACCGTCGTGAACCACCGGATCGCCGAACTCACCCCGCTCGCCCGAGCCATCACCTACCTCGGCGACATCCCGATCCTGACCGGACTCACCATCGTCGTGGCGCTGCTGATCCGGCACTTCACCCGTCGTTGGCGTCCGGCGATCATCCTTGTCATCGGCATGCTGGGCGCCGCCGCACTCACCTACGGCTTCAAGGTCCTGATCGGCCGCGACCGCCCCGACGCCTCCATCGTCCTCGGCACGGTCAACACCGGCTTCTCCTTCCCCTCCGGCCACAGCCTGAGCTCAACCGTCTTCTTCCTGCTGCTCGCCGCCCTGCTGTGGCAGACGGACGCCGCCCGCCGCACCAAGCTCGTCGCCACCGCCGTCGCCCTACTCCTCAGCCTCGCCATCGGCCTCAGTCGCATCTACCTCGGCTACCACTGGGCAACCGACGTACTGGCAGGCTGGACCCTCGGCCTCACCTGGCTCGCCCTCCTCGGGACAGCCCACGCGCTCAGAGGCGAGCGAGGGCTCGACGGAGAGGGTCGAGGCCGAGGGAACCGAGGTTGAGGGCGTCGCGGTGGAAGGTGCGGAGATCGAAGTCGGCGCCTTGGCGTTGCTTGGCTTCGTCGCGGGCCTGCAGCCAGATGCGTTCGCCGAGCTTGTACGACGGCGCCTGGCCGGGCCAGCCCAGATAGCGGTTCAGCTCGGCCTGCAGGAACTCGGTCTCCATCCGCGAGTGGGCCCGGAGGAACTCGAAGCCGAGGTCCGCGTTCCAGGTCTCACCGGGATGGAACTTGAAGGGGTTGTCGCGCGGGATCTCCAGCTCGAGGTGCATGCCGATGTCGACGATCACCCGGGCCGAGCGGAAGCCTTGGGCGTCGAGCATGCCGAACCGGGCGCCCGGCTCGTCGAGATAACCCAGCTCCTCCATCAGGCGTTCGGCGTACAGGCCCCAGCCTTCGCCGTGGCCGGACACCCAGCAACCGACGCGTTGCCAGCGGTTCAGCAGGTCGGCGCGCAGCATCGTCTGACCGACCTGGAGGTGATGTCCGGGGACGCCTTCGTGGTAGACGGTCGTGACCTCGCGCCAGGTGGCGAAGTCCTCGATACCGGCCGGCACGGCCCACCACATCTGGCCGGGCCGGGTGGTCAGGTCCTCACTCGGCGGCGTGTAGTAGATGATGCCCTCCGAGGTCGGCGCGATCATGCACTCGATCCGCCCGATCGCCGCCGGGATGTCGAAGTGCTTACCGCCGAGCTCCTGTACGGCGCTGTCCGCGAGCTCCTGCATCCAGTCCCGGAACGCCTCCTTGCCGTGGATCTTCCGGGCCGGGTCCGCATCCAGTACGGCGGCCATCGCCGGGATACTGCGGTCGCCGCTATTCAGCGCGGCCGCGATGGACTGCATCTCCGACTCGATCCGGGCCAGCTCCTGCCAGCCCCACGCATACGCCTCCTCCAGATCGAGGGTCGCGCCGATGTGATACCGAGACGCGAGCTGATAGACCTCACGTCCGACCGCGTCCCGCTCAGGTGCCTGCGGCAACAGCTCGCTGGTCAGCCACGCGCCGAACTCCCCAAACGACTTGCTGGCCTGTCTGGCAGCCGCCTCGACCCGCGCCTTGACAGCCTCAGGCGCCTCCGCGGTCAGCCCGAGGAAGTAATCGTTGCCCTCGGCACCAGTCCAACTGGCGATCCGCTCGGCCAGCACCTGCACCTGCCGAGCAGCCGACACCCGCCCCGCGGCGGCCTGCTGCCGAAGCGTCTCCCGATACCCGTCGAGCGTCGTACCAACCTGATCCAACCGGCTCCCGAGCCGCTCCCAGTCCTGATCGGTCGCGGTCGGCATCAGATCGAAGACCGCCCGGAGCTCGACCGGCACACAAGAGATCCCGTTCAGCTCGTACTGCGGAACGCCGGCCTCATACCGCTCGAGCTCAAGCTCAATGCGCTCCAGCAGCGCATCCTTGGCCGTCTCCTCCCGAAACGAAGACACCTCAACCGCCTTCGCTTCAGCGATCGCCGACCGATGCAACTCCGCCAACGCCTCGAACCCGCCCGGCGACCGATCCGGAAGCTTGTCGTCGTACCCCTGCATCCCCATCATCGTCGCCGCCGCCGGCGACAACTCCGCATGAGCCACCAGAAACCGCTCGGATACCTCGTCGATCGGTGCACTCGAGTCCGTCATCGAGCGACCGTACCCCGCAACCACCACCCCCGGAATGCCTTACTACGCAGGTTTTCCCCGGACTTTCGCCCCCACTTCCCACCCCCCGAATTCAACCCAACGTTGGACTGACCGTTGCCGGAGCAGCAGCGGCCGATCCCGATCCTGTCAACCGACGCCGTCTGTGACCCCACGGGCTACCTCAACGCCGACAGGAACACCTTGCAGGCTCCCTCGGCATCCTTCGCGACGACGACGCTGCGCAGCACCGATTTCCACCGGTCGTCCTCGATGCCACGCGGCTCCCGGTAGCTGTCGATCTTCCACCCGTGTGCGCTCCCAGCGCCCTCGACCAGGGACGGAAGCAAGGTGGACTGCTCGAGTTCACCTTTCAGCGAGCTTTCCTGGAGGAATCGGGGAACACTGCCACAGCCCGTGCCGAAAGTAAGATCGAAGCTCTCGTCCTGCCCGACATAGGACCCGAACCGAACCTCGCTCGCATCCTCGGGCAGCGTGATTCCATTGTCCTTCAGTGCCTTGTCGAGCGTGACGTAGCCGGCGGAGTCGGTGTAGGCACGTGGGTCCGGGTTCGGGTCCTCCTGTATCGAGCAGCCGACCAGGACCGGACTCACGACACAGAGCACCAGCAACACTCCGGCGTTCATCCCCGGTAGGAGGGCACGGCGGAGGTGAGACATGGGCGGAGAGTGCCTGATGCGCACAGGTCCACGCCACGTTTACCCAGAAGTAGTGTCAGTTCCTGCAAGTCTGTAACGCTCGAGCCCGTCGCTCCGATCGCGCGCGAGAGGGGTCGGCGTGAATCAAACGTTCGTCCGGAATTCCCCGTATTTACGGGACTTCGGAGTACTCGTGGTGCGGTCGGATTCACTGTCGGTAAGAGTGCGCGTGGAGGGCCGGAAGGCGAGTAGGATCCCGCGTTTGTGAAGCCGCTCTCCGCCCGGAGCCCGGTGTTCGTGGACTCGTCCGGGCATCGTCATCGCAGGATCCGCCGCGTCGGGGCGGTGGTTGCGGTACCGGTTGTGGGGTACGTCGTTCTGCTGGTGAGCAGTTTGCTGGGTGGGCCGCGGGTGGATACGCCGCTGATTCCGTTGCCGGAGGCCGGTAGGCCGCAGCCTGCTCCTCGGGTTACGCCGCCGGCGACGAAGACCACTTCACCGGCAGTGCCCGAGGGCACTCGATCCAGCGTCCGGCCTGTTGCTGAGACGACGAGCGTGCCGGTGTCGACGCCGCCGCCGAGTCAGCGTCCGACCGCACCCGTGTCGAGCGGGCCGGTGGTGACACCGTCGGCCAGTGCCACTCCGACCACCACCACTGCAGGACCGTCCACCACTCCAGGACCGCCCAGCACTCCGGGATCGCCGACCACGACTCCACGGCACGGGAAGCCCACCGCGCCTCCCGGACGAACCAAGTCGCCCACGCAGCCGTGACGCGCGCCCGCCGAGCTCGCGCCCGCGATGTGCCGTTGCGGACGCATTGGGTCGTCCTGACGATCCTGCTGGTCACGCTGTCCGGTTCGTTGCTGCTGCACGGGTACACGCATCATCTCTTCGGCACTACGCCCGATGGCGCGGTGACCGCCGCGGGCCCGCACGACGCCGTACCGGCGGCTGTCGCTGCTGGTGGGCCGTTGATCGACGCCACGGCTGCCGCACCGCGCTCGGCGAAACCGAAGGCCAAGACGATCGCGCTGACCTTCGACGACGGCCCGGATCCGGTGTGGACCCCGAAGGTGCTGGATCTGCTGCGGGCGCACCGGGTCAAGGCGACGTTCTTCGTGATCGGCACCGAGGTCGTCGCCCATCCGGAGCTGGCACGCCGCATTGTTGCTGAAGGCCACCAAATCGGCGTGCACACCTTCACCCACGCGAATCTGGCCAGCGCGCCGGACTGGCGGCGGTCTCTCGAACTACGGCAGAGCCAGCTCATCCTGGCCGGCGCCACGGGCGTCAGTACGTCGTTGCTGCGGCCGCCGTACTCGTCCGAGGCCAATGCCCTCACCAACAGCGACTGGGCCGCGATCAAGCGGGCTCGTGATGCCGGCTATCTGACGGTGCTGACCACCCAGGACAGCGAGGACTGGCGTCGGCCGGGCACTGCTCGAGTGGTCGCCAACTCGACGCCGAAGGGTACCGCCGGACAGGTGCTGCTGATGCACGACGCGGGCGGTGATCGGACCCAGACGCTGGAAGCGCTGAAGCGACTGATCCCGGCACTCAAGGCCAGGCATTTCCGGTTCGCGACCGTGTCGGACACAGTCGGAATCTCACAGCCGGTCCACCCAGCGAGCAAGCTGGAACGCGGACGCGGGCTGGCGGTCATCGGCGCGATGCGACTCAGTGACGGCGCACTCGGCATCATCACCTGGCTTCTGTACGCCGCCGGCGCGCTCAGCGTGTTGCGCGCAATCACGACCGTGGTCGCGGCCAAGCGGCATGCCCGCGACCGTTACTCGTCGCGGGGTCAGCCGGTGACCGAACCGGTCTCGGTGATCGTGCCGGCCTACAACGAATCGGCCGGCATCGAGGCGGCGGTGCGATCGCTGATCGCCTCCGACCATCCGGTCGAGGTGATCGTGGTCGACGACGGTTCGAGCGATGGCACCGCCGACCTGGTGGAGTCGCTGCGCCTACCGGGCGTCCGCGTGATCCGGCAGCCGAACGCGGGTAAGCCGGCCGCGCTGAACACCGGGCTCCACGCCGCGTCGTACGAACTGGTCGTCATGGTGGACGGCGATACCGTCTTCGAGCCCGACGCGATCCGCATGCTGGTGCAGCCGTTCGCCGACCCTGCCGTCGGAGCCGTGTCCGGGAACGCGAAGGTCGGCAACCGTCAGGGTCTGCTGGGCCGATGGCAGCACATCGAGTACGTCGTCGGCTTCAACCTGGACCGCAGGTTGTTCGACCTGGCCGAGTGCATGCCTACCGTGCCTGGCGCGATCGGCGGCTTCCGGCGCAGCGCGCTCGAACGGATCGGAGGGCTCAGCGACGTCACGCTCGCGGAGGACACCGACCTGACGATGGCACTCTGCCGGGACGGCTGGCGAGTCGTGTACGAGGAACGCGCCCGGGCGTGGACCGAGGCACCGGCGAGTCTCGGAGCACTGTGGCGACAGCGGTACCGGTGGTGCTACGGGACGCTGCAGGCGATGTGGAAGCATCGCGGCGCCTGGGTGCAGCGCGGTCAGGCGGGCAAGCTGGGCCGGCGCGGACTGACCTACCTGCTGCTGTTCCAGGTACTGCTGCCCCTGCTCGCGCCTGTGGTGGACGTCTTCGCGCTCTACGGGCTGCTCTTCCTGAATCCGTGGCGGGTCGGCGTGGTCTGGGCCGGTTTCCTGGCGCTGCAGTTCGGCATGGGCCTGTATGCGTTTCGGCTGGACGGCGAGAAGGCCGGGCCGCTGTGGAGCCTCCCGCTGCAGCAGTTCGTGTATCGGCAGCTGATGTACCTGGTGGTCATCCAGTCGGTCTTCACAGCGCTCGCCGGGTCGCGGCTCCGGTGGCAGCGAATGGAGCGTTACGGGAGTCTCGGAGTCCCGCCGAAGGCCTCGGCGACCGAAGGATTTCCCTGAGTTTCCCGAATTTTCCGGCTGATCGCTTCCGCATCAGGGATTGGGATCGCAGTATTCCGGTCAACCGGCCGCCCGCCCAAAGCGGCCCGATCCCCGGAGGAGCGCACCCCCATGCGATCTCTCATCGCCCGTCCCCGCGCGCTGGCCGTCGTCCTGACCGGCGCGGCGCTGGCCTTCAGCCCGGTCACCGGCCAGGCGACGGCCAAGCTGCCGGCCGACGTGGTCAACGACTGCTTCGTGCCGCCGGCCAGCGCGTCCGCCAAGGGCGGTCGCGGCGCCGACACCCGCGAGGTCAGCGTGACCGAGCAGCGGGCCATCGACGCCCGGACCGCTCAGTTGCTGAAGGCAAAGGCCGCTCGTGGCATCGCTGTTCCGCAGGGTGCACTGGCCGCGGCCAATGTCCCGGTCTACGTGCACGTGATGCGTGACACCGCCGGCAACGGCGACGTGACCGACACGCAGATCGCGCAGCAGATCGACGTACTGAACAAGACGTTCGCGGGTCAGGAGTCATCGGCGGCGGCGAACACCGGCTTCACGTTCAACCTGGCCGGGACCTTCCGCTACAACAACAACAACTGGCACAAGGACAAGCAGAGCAGCACCTACCGCAAGCAGACCCGCAAGGGTGGCGCGAACGCGCTGAACATCTGGCTGGTCAACTTCTCCTACCTCGGCATCGCGACCTTCCCGTGGGACTACTCGCGCAACCCCGGGATCGACGGGATCCGGGTCCAGTACACGTCCCTGCCGGGCGGTAGCGCGACCAACTTCAACCTCGGTGAGACCGCGACCCACGAGGCCGGGCACTGGTTCGGGCTCTACCACACGTTCCAGGGCGGCTGCACGACCACGAACGACTCGGTCGGCGACACGCCCGCACAGAGCAGCTCGACCAGCGGCTGCCCGGAAGGCCGGGACTCCTGCTCGCTGCCGGGCCTGGACCCGATCCACAACTACATGGACTACTCCTACGACTCCTGCTACAACCAGTTCACCCCGGGCCAGAGCACCCGGATCAGTGACATGTGGACGGCATACCGCGCCTGACCAGTCACAGTCAGTGACCAGTTGATGGATTCGACCCCTCAATCGTTACCGTGAGTGGTTGTCTAGGGCAACGAAACGCGCATACTGCTACTGAGAGTTCCGATTGGTCCAGCGCGTGGAATCGAGGCCCAGCATGGTCACACTGTCAGTCAGTAGGTCCCGGCTGGGCAGCCTTGTCGCTGCCGCCGGGACCTTGTCGTTACTCGGCGGCGCTGCTGCCCTCGCGGTGCCGGCGGCCGCGTCGGTCACTCCGCCACTCGTTGCTACCGGCCCCCAAGCCCCGGGGAACAACGGCACGATCAAGATCGAGGGTGTCGACATCCAGAGCGGCCCGCCGGACAACAACCCGCACCAGGGGTGCACGTTCGTGGTCGAGTTCTACAACTACGACAAGGGAGACCTGTTCGCGACCGTGGACTTCGCGGATCAGGCACCGACCGCGGACGGCGGTCTGCAGGTGGAGTCCGGTGACCTGACACCCTTCATCGGCGACGATGAAGCCGGTGGTGGCAACGACCTGGACGCCAAGGAGACCTACACCCTGTCGTTCACGGGTGAGCCGCATCCGCAGCAGGGCTTCCACGTGAAGATCACCATCCACGCCGAGGGCTCGATCGGCGCGGACACCAAGCACAAGGTCTTCTGGGTCGAGGGCTGCAACCCGCCCACCACCCCTCCGACCACACCCCCGACCACCGTGCCCACAACAGCTCCCACCACTGTCCCGACGACAGCGCCGACGAAGCCCCCGAGCACGAAGCCCACCAAGGTTCCGACCACGGTTCCCCCCACCAAGCCGACCGGTGGACAGAGCTCGACCACCACCCGTCAGCCGGTGACGACGAGTTCGGACGAGCCGACCGCGGTCGTACCGACAGTGGTCGACGCGGGCATCGGTGGCGATCCGAGCGCGCCGAACAGCAGCCCGATCTCCTTGCTCGGCGGCGGTCTGCTCGTGGCCGGCGGGCTGATGCTGGCCGCCGGTGCGGCGATCGTCCTCCGACGTCGAGGCCGGCACAGTAGCTGACGTGACGAAAGGCCGGCATTGCGGTCGACCCGCTCCACTTCGATGGGGCGGGTCGATCGCCTTGGCCGGTACGGCGCTCGCCCTGGCCGGCGGCTACCTCCAGCTCGGCGACCGAGCCGGCGCAACCACACCGGAACCAACCTCGTCACCCGTGATGTACGACGAAAGCCCGCCACCCGCCCCCAAGCGCGTGACCCCAACCACCACCCGACCCAGCCCGGCGGCAACATCCCAGCCGCCGGCCGCCCGGCCGGGTAAACCCGTGCGGCTGTCCATTCCCCGGTTGCAGGTAGCGGCCGGCGTACTGGGAATCTCCACTCAGCAAGGTGAATTGATCCCACCGTCGAACCCGCGGAAGGTGGGGTGGTGGAACGATGGCGCCTTCCCGGGAGCGCGGCGCGGGTCGGCCGTCATCACCGGACACACGGTGCACGCCGGTGGAGGTGCGTTCGACAACCTGGAGAAACTTCGACCAGGCGACGTGGTGGGCGTGACCACGGCCAAGGGGCAGCTCGGCTATCGGGTCACGAGTGTGACGACGTACCGCAAGCAAGCCCTGGCGAAGAACGCGGCCCGCATCTTCGACCAGGCTGTGCCAGGCCGCCTGGTCCTGATCACCTGCGAGGACTGGACCGGCAAGGTCTATCTCAGCAACGTGGTGGTCATCGCCCAGCGAACCAGCTGACAGCGCCCGGGGCAGACGGGCGCTGTCAGGCCTGGTCAGCCGATGGTCTTGACGGCCGTGATCAGAGTGCCGCTCGCCGTGTCGCCGGAGAGCTCCCAGAAGAACGCGCCACCGAGGCCCTGACCGTTGGCATAGGTCATCTTGCTGCGGATGGTGGCCGGGGTGTCGTAACCCCACCACTGGCCGTTGCAGAACGCGTACGCCGTTCCGCCGACGGTCCCGTTGGACGGGCAGCGGGTCGAGATCAGCTTGTAGTCCTCGATCCCTGCCTCGTACTTGCCCGGCGCTGCACCGGTTGCACGCCCACCTGGCGCCGCTTGGGTGACGCCGGTCCAGCCGCGGCCGTAGAAGCCGATACCGAGCAGCAACTTCGAGGCCGGGATGCCCTTGCTCTTCAGCTTCTGGATCGCCGCGTCGCTGTGGAAGCCGGCCGTGGGGATGCCGTTGTACGACGTCAGTGGCGAGTGCGGCGCGGTCGGGCCCTGCGCGCTGAAGGCGCCGAAGTAGTCGTACGTCATCGGCATGATCCAGTCGAGCTTGCCGGCCGCCGCCGCGTAGTTGGTGGCATCGATCTTGCCGCCGTTGGTGCCGTCGGCGGTGATGGCCGCGGTGACGAGGGCCGAGGAGCCGAAGCGGTTGCGCAGTGCGGTGATCACGTTGTTGAACGCATTGGGACCACTCGTGTCACACGAGAGACCGCAGGCGTTCGGGTACTCCCAGTCGATGTCGATACCGTCGAACACATCGGCCCACCGCGGGTCCTCGACCAGGCGGTAGCAGGAGTCGGCGAAGGCGGCCGGGTTCTGCGCGGCCTGGGTGAAGCCGCCGGACCACGTCCAGCCTCCGAACGACCAGACGACCTTGATGTTCGGGTACTGGCGCTTGAGCTTCCGAAGCTGATTGAAGTTGCCGCGCAGCGCACCGGCATCCCAGGTGTCGGCGACACCGTCGACCGACCCGGCCGCGTCGTACGCCTTGTCGTAGGCGGCGTAGGCGTCACCCATCACACAGCGGCCGCCGGTGGTGTTGCCGAAGGCGTAGACGATGTTGGTGAGCTTGGCGGCCGATCCACTCGTCTTGATGTTCTTCACGTGGTAGTTGCGGTCGTAGACCCCCCACTCGGTGAAGTAGCCGACGACGCGCTTGGTGGCCGCCGGGGCGGCAGCGGACTGCTCACTCGGCTGGGCCTGAGGTGCGGCGGAAGCGCCGACGGCCGGTACCAGACCGGCCCCCAGCAGCGCGACCGCGGTCAGAACGGATGAGATGGGGCGGATTCTCATAGGGGTTCCTCCGGCTATGACAGGTGCGACTGCCCGCATCCTCCCCAGCACCGTAGGTTAAGAAACAAAAGTTCCTAAAGTAATTCATTCACCACCCAGCAGGGTCGGATGGTTAGGAGTTGAACACGTTCAATTCCACTGCTACGGTCGAGCCGTGAAGATCGTGATCCCCGGCGGGACCGGGCAAATCGGATCGTTGCTGACCAGGTACTTCGCGGCCCAGGGGCACGAGGTCGTCGTGATCGGCCGGTCGTCCGCGGTGCGGTGGGACGGGCGGACGCTCGGGCCCTGGGCGAAGGAGCTCGACGGCGCCGACGCGGTGATCAACCTGGCCGGCCGGAGCGTCAGCTGCCGCTACACCCCGGCGAACCTGCAGGTGATGATGGATTCCCGGGTCGACTCCGCGCGGGTCGTCGGCGAGGCGATCGCAGCCGCCGGTACGCCGCCGCGCGTGTGGCTGCAGATGAGTACGGCGACGATCTACGCACACACGTTCGGGCCTGCCCACGATGAGCACGGTGTGCTCGGCGGATACGAGCCCGGCGTACCGGCGTACTGGAAGTACAGCATCGACATCGCGACGGCCTGGGAGGCGGAGCAGGAGCTGGCCCGTACGCCGGAGACGCGGAAGGTCGCGTTGCGGACCGCGATCGTGATGTCGCCGGATCGTGGCGGGGCGTTCGACATGCTCCGGCGGATGGCGAAGCTCGGGCTCGGCGGGCCGATCGCGGGTGGCCGGCAGTACATGTCCTGGATCCACGAGACCGACCTCGCCCGCGCAGTGACCTTCCTCCTGGACAGCGAGCTCACCGGCCCGGTGAACCTGGCGGCACCGAACCCACTCCCCCAGCGCGACTTCGTCCGATCCCTCCGCCAAGCAGTCGGGATGCCGATCGGCCTGCCCGCGACCAAGTGGATGGCCGAGCTCGGCGCCCTCGTCCTGCGCTCCGACACCGAACTGCTGCTGAAGAGCCGCCGGGTCATCCCGGGCCGACTCACTCAAGCAGGCTTCACCTTCGACTTCCCGGAATGGCCGGCCGCGGCCAAGGACCTCGCCGAGCGGAGGTCGTCGACCAACAGGCCGAAGTCTCGGCGGTATTCCTCCGACCGCACCACCGCCGACGGATGAACCGTCGCCATGGCGGCGGTCCCGTCCGGCAGCTCCACGGGTTGCCCGCGGCGCTCGGTGACCTTGAACCCCGTGCCGAGCAGGGCGCGCGCGGCGACTGACCCCAGTACGACGACCAGGTCGGGCTTGACGATCTCCAGCTCCCGCGACAGCCACGGCGTACAGGCGACGATCTGGCTGACCGCCGGCGTCTTGTGGATCCGCCGCTTACCCCGCTCCTCGAAGCGGAAATGCTTGACCGTGTTGGTCAGGTAGACGGAGTCACGGTCGATCCCGGCCGCGCCGAGGGCCTTGTCGAGCAACCGCCCGGCCGGCCCGACGAACACCCGCCCCTCCTTGTCCTCGACATCCCCCGGCTGCTCGCCCACCAGCATCATCGACGCCTGCCGCGGGCCCTCCCCCGGCACGACCTGGATCGCGTTTTCCCACAGGTCACAGCCGCGGCAGTCCGGCAGGGCAGCGCGGAGTTTGGGCAGACCACCTCGCGCGGGAACCCATTCGTCGGCACCTGCAAACTTCATCTTCTTCCCGTACCCATGGGCCCAGTGGGCAAACTAGTTGCTTCTAGCAACGGTGGCGGCGAGGTCTAGCCAGTACCGGCCGGGCGGGTCTACGGTGGGCGCGCCGCGGCGGTGACGAGTGGTCTGCATCAAGCGTTTTGTTTGTGTACAAGGGGTTTTGCTCTGGTCCGATTTTCGAGACTATGGAGTCCGCACACCGACTCGGGGACTGATTGGGAGGGAACCCTTGTCACCACAGCAGCTGTCCGGGCCGTCCGTTGCTCTCGAGGAGCCGCCGTTCCGAGCCGGATAGCGACACCCGATGGACGCGTATGCCCTGCAACGCAGCTGGGACCGGGTCACCACCCACGGGGACCAGGTACCGCTGTACTTCTACTCGCACCTGTTCGTGTCTCATCCCGAGGTACGGGCGATGTTCCCGCTGTCGATGTCGAACCAGCGGGACAAGTTCGTCGGCGCGCTCGGGCGGATCGTCAGTCACGCCGACCAGATCGAGAAGGATGCCGCGTTCCTGCGGCATCTCGGTCGTGATCACCGCAAGTACGCCGTACTCGCGGAGCACTACGACGTCGTCGGCGCCTCGTTGTGCGCCACGCTGATGCACTTCCTCGGGCCCGAGTGGGACGAGGAACTCGCCGGGCACTGGACGGCGGCGTACCAGGTGGTTGCGCGCATCATGGTCGAGGCGGCGGAGATGTCGTCGGAGTCCAGCCCCGACTACTGGGAGGCCGACGTGGTGTCGGCCGAACGGCGGACGATGGACCTGACGCTGCTCACTGTTCGCCCGCGAAGCCCGTTCGCCTTCCGGCCGGGTCAGTCGGTGTCGATGGAGATCCCGCAACGCCCTCGGCAGTGGCGGTACTTCAGTCCGGCCAACGCTCCACGAGCTGACAACTCCATCGATCTGCATGTCCAGCAGATCGATGGCGGTCAGGTGAGCCCCGCGGTGGTGCGGTCGGTGAAGGCCGGTGACACCGTGAAGCTCGGGGCGCCGGTCGGCGAGCGGTTGACCTGGTGTGAAGGCGATCGGAGGGAGCTGCTGCTGGTCGCCGGCGGGACCGGCCTGGCGCCACTCCTCGCCGTTCTCGAACAGATCGACAACGAGTGGCAGCGCTCGGGGATCGGGCCGATGGTCCACCTGCTCCACGGCGTCCGGATGCCCTGGCATCTGTACGACCGCCCGCGGCTGCGGCAACTCGCCCAGCTCCGGCCGTGGTTCGACTACACGGAGGTCGTGTCCGACGACGCGTCCTATCCCGGCACTCGCGGCAAGGTCGGCACCGTCGCGGCGCGGCAGCTGCTGATCGGCCGGACCGCGATGGTGTGCGGCGGACCGCAGATGGTCGCGCACACGTTGGAGCAGCTGGCCGCCGCCGGGATGCAGCCCGAGCACATCCAGTACGAGCACTTCTACTATGCGGCCGCGGGCGAGCACGCCGCGGGTCAGGAGATACCCAGTGACGATGAGCAAGCACAGTCTCAGCCGCCACGCATCGGAGTACCAGACGCCCCGGGCGATCCGGGCCGCGGAGTTCCGGCGACGGATGCGCGGTCTCGACGCGGCCAGGGTCTACGGATACCTCGATCTGCTGGCTGATCAGGTCCAGACCGCCGAGCTGGAGCTCAACGACGCGCGCGCGAAGAACGAGCGGCTGCTCGCCGAGCTGCAGCGCGGGCGGGCCGAGCTCCAGCGTGTCCAGGCGGAGCTGGCTCACTACGAGGAGGCCGGCAACCGGGTGAACGAACAGGTCGTCCAGATGTTCAGCCAGGCGCAGCTGGTGGTCGAGGAGATGGTGCAGGACGTCAGCCGGGACACCCGCGAACGCATCGGCCAGGCGCGCGAGCACGAGCGCCGGATCGTCGCACAGGCCATGGATACTGCCGGCCAGCAGGTGCGGACCTACGCCCAGACAGCTCAGGCGCAGATGCAGTCGATCGTGGAGTCGTTCGCGAACGAGGTCAACCACCTCGCCGACACCCCACCACCCGGTACGCCGGGTGCCGCGGATCGATGAGCGTGGTTCGGATCTGGGCCGGCCGGCGCCGGGCGCCACGAGCCGGCCGGCTGGCCGCCCCCAGCCCCGGGCGAGTCCAGGCGCGCCCCAGACCCGTCGTGGAACCAGATGCCGATACTCAGGCGGTCCAGGCCGCCGCCGAGGAGTTCCTGCAGCTCTTCCACACCGAGAACCCCGGGATCATCGAGCCACGGCTCGCCGCAGTCAGGCGGGAGATCGACCTGACCGGCACCTACTGGCACACCGCCGAGGAGCTGGTCTTCGGTGCCCGGGTCGCCTGGCGCAACAACGCGCGCTGCATCGGACGGCTGTACTGGCAAAGCCTGCAGGTGCGCGACCTCCGGACAGTCGCGAAGGCCGGCGACGTTGCCGCGCATTGCTTCGACCACCTCCGCGTCGCCTACAACGGCGGCAAGATCCGCCCGATGATCAGCGTGTTCGCGCCGGAGACGCCAGGCCGCCCTGCACCGAGAATCTGGAGCGAGCAACTCGTCCGGTACGCCGGTTACCAGCAGCTCGACGGCCGGATCCTCGGAGACCCCCGCTACCGCACATTCACCACCGAACTCGTCCAGCGCGGCTGGCGACCACCCGCCTCGCCAGGAGACTTCGACGTACTCCCGCTAGTCGTGGAGACAGTTGACGAGGGGGTGCGGATGTTCGAGCTGCCGGGGTCGGCGGTGCAGGAGGTTCCGCTCGCGCACCCCGAGCTGCCGTGGTTCGCCGCGCTGGGACTGCGGTGGCACGCGGTGCCGGTGATCAGCAACAACCGGCTGATCATCGGCGGTGTCTCCTACCCGGCCGCGCCTTTCAACGGCTGGTACATGGGCACCGAGATCGGTGCCCGCAACCTCGGCGACAGCGACCGTTACGCACTGGTCCCCGAGATCGCGGAGCGGATGGGCCTCGACACGTCGACCGAGGCAACCCTGTGGCGCGACCGGGCGCTGGTCGAGCTCAATCGCGCCGTACTGCACTCGTTTCGTTCCCACGGCGTCAGCATCACCGACCACCACACCGAGTCGCGCCGCTTCCTGATCCACCTGGAGCGCGAAGAGCGAGCGGGCCGCACCTGCCCAGCCGACTGGACCTGGATCGTCCCACCGCTGTCCGGCTCACAGACCCCGGTCTTCCACCGTTACTACGACTCGGAAGACCAACTCCCCAACTTCGTCACCGACGCCGACGCCACCCGCCGAGGCCTGTACGGCGGTCCGCCTGCCTTCCGCTGACGACCCGCCGTACCGCAAGGGAGCACGGCGGCCCCCGCGCCGGTGGGACCGCCGTGCGTCTAGGGGGTGTCTCTTAAGTCCGCGCCGTAGCGAGCATGTGCCCGGCGCGGTGCATCGGTGCGCTGGAGGGGAGGCCTCGATGCTTTTCCATCGTGGCCTTTCCTCCAGTGCGGCGAGGTGCCGTGCCGGGTGCAGCGCAGTAGGCGTGGGCTTAAGAGACACCCCCTAGGGGGTGGTTAGGCCTTGGCCCAGCGTTGGTTGGGGGTGGAGGTGCAGGTTGAGACGGTGGCGGCTGCGCCGTTCGCAGTACCGCTGGCGGTCAGGCACAGGCCGCCTTGGGCGCTGGTGATGGTGCCGTTGTCGTTGACGTTCCATTGCTGATTGGCACCGCCGTTGCAGTCCCAGATCCGGGACGGGGTGCCACTGCCGGCGTTGATCGGCACCTCGAGGCATTTGCCCAGTACCTGCAGGGCTTGACCGTTGCGGGTGAACTGCTGGTTGGCGTTGGTGTGGCAGTCCCAGACGATGGTCGCGGTGCCGTTGGCGGAGTTCGCGGCGTTCACGTCGAGGCAGCGGCCGGCCGACTCGCTGCGGAGCCGGAAGGCGGTCGGGGTCGGGGTGGTGTCACCGGTGAAGAACTTCCAGACCTCGTTCTTCACCCAGCTCCTGGCGCCGCTCTCGCAGCCGGCGCAACCGTCGACCGGACCTTGCTGGTGACCACCGTCGAACGCGGCCCAGACCACCGGGTATCCGGCACGGCATCCTGAGTAGGTGGTGGTGATGTGGGTACGGCTGCCCCCGGCCGGCTCGGGCGGGTTCTGCGCCGTACAGCCGTTGTTCCGGACGAACCTGTCCCGCATCCCGCGTCCGGCGCCGATGTTGTCCGAGATGCCGTGGATCCCCATGTAGGCGAACGGTTGGGTACCGCCGCTGCAGCCGCTGATCCCACCGGGTGCGGCGATCGCCGCGACCGCACGGAACGTCGTTGCCCTGGCACAGGCGAGGGCGTAGCTCATCGCGCCGCCGTAGCTGAAGCCGAGGGCGAACCGCTGAGCCGTGTCGACGCAGAGGTCGTTCTCGATCCGGCGGATCATGTCGTCGGTGAAGGTGACGTCCTCACCGCCGGAGTTGCCCCAACCGTTGTTGAGGCCCTGCGGCGCAACGAAGATCGTGGTGTTGTTCGCCAGCGCCCGAAGGCCGTAGTGGGCGTAGACCTCGCCGTCGCTGCCGCCGCCGGCGACCTGCTGCATAGTGCCACCCAACCAGTGGTAGCCGAAGACCAATCGGTACTGCTGGTTGTTGTTGTAGTTGGCGGGAACGCTCAGGATGAAGCTGCGGTTCTTGCCGTTGCTCTGAATGGTGTGCGTGCCGCTCTGCAGCGTCGGCGCCTTGCCACAACCGGGAGACGCCGCGAGGGGAACGGCCTCCGCGGGTGCCGGCTTGGCTTCCGCCACGCCTGCGCCGCTGAGAACCAGCGCGGCGACGGCGAACGGTGCGAGCCAGCGGCGGACCAGATGTCTGTGCTTCATGAAGTGCTCCTGTTCTGTGCTGGGTTCATGAGCGGGTCCAGCGTTGGCTCGGGACATTGCCGCAGCTCGCGACGGTCGCGGCCGAGCCGTTGGCGGTTCCGTTGGCGGTCAGGCACAGACCGCCTTGGACGCTGGTGATGGTGCCGTTGTCGTTGACGTTCCATTGCTGATTGGCACCGCCGTTGCAGTCCCAGATCCGGGACGGAGTGCCACTGCCCGCATTGATCGGCACCTCAAGGCATTTGCCCAGCACCTGCAGGGCTTGACCGCTGCGGATGAACTGCTGATTGGCGTTGGCGTGGCAGTCCCAGACGATGGTCGCCGTACCGTTCGCCGAGTTCGCGCCGTTCACATCCAGGCAGCGCCCGGCCGCCTCGTTGCGCAACCGGAACGCCGTCGGAGTCGGGGTGGTGTTCCCGGTGAAGAAGTTCCAGACCTCTCCGGAGGTCCAGGTCCGCCAGCCCTCGCCACCACCGTCGATCGGACCAGGACCGTGGCCGCCGTCGAAGGCGGCCCAGACCACCGGGTATCCGGCACGGCAGCCCGAATAGGTGGTGGTGATGTGCGTGCGGCTGCCCGCCGCGGGTTCGCGCGGACTCTGCGCCGTACAGCCGTTGTTCCGGACGAACGTGTCGCGCAACGACCGTCCGGCGGAGATGTTCAGCACCGAGTCGTTGATGCCGTGAATCCCCATGTAGGCGATCGGTTGGGTCCCGCCGCTGCAGCCGCTCAGCTGCGCGCCGGAGTAGACGGCGACCGCACGGAAGGTCGTTGCCCGGGCGCAGGCGAGGGCGTAACTCATGCCGCCGCCGTAGCTGAAGCCGAGGGCGAAACGCTGGGCCGTGTCGACGCACAGGTCGTTCTCGATCCGGCGCATGATGTCGTCGGTCAGCGTGACGTCCTCGCCACCGGAATTGGCCCAGCCGTTGCCGATGCCTTGGGGTGCAACGAAGATCGCGCTGTTGTTCGCCAGCCGCCGTTGTCCGTAGTAGGACCAGTTGAAACCGTCGGTTCCGCCCGAGTCGACGTCATTGGCCGTGCCGCCGCGCCAGTGATAGCCGAAGATCAACCGGTACTGGGTGCTGCTGTTGTAGTTGTCGGGCAGCCTGAGGATGAAGGTGCGATTCTTCCCGCTGCTCTGGATGGTGTGCGTGCCGCTGGTCAGTGTCGGCGCCTTGCCGCAACCGGCGGATGCGGCAAGCGGGGCGGCCGCTTCGGGTGCCGGCTGGGCTTCGGCGGCGCCGGTACCGGCGAAGATCAGGGCCGCGGCGATGATCGGTGTCCACCAGCGGGCTGCGTGATTCGTCACTGACGGGCCCTTCATGGCCGGGTCCAGCGTTGGTTGGTGCCGCCGTGGCAGGTCCAGATGATGAGCTGGGTGCCGTTGGCCGTGCTGCCGCCGTTCGCGTCCAGGCACTTGTTCGACTGGGGGTTGACGAGAGCGCTGTTCGCGCCGGCCGTCCAGTTCTGCGCGCCGCTGCCGTTGCAGGTGGACAGTTGCACCTGCGCACCATTGGCCGTGCTGCCGCCGGCGACGGACATGCACTTGCCGAGGGCACGCAAGGTGTCGCCGGTGACCGTCCATTGCTGGTTGGTCCCGTTGGTGCAGGTCCAGAGCTGGATCTTGGTGCCGTCGGCCGTGCTGCCGCCGTTGACGTCGGCGCACTTTCCGCCCGGTCCGGTGATCGGCCCGGTGCGTGAGATCGGGCCACCGAGTTCCTTGATCCGGATGTTGCGGTACGACACGTCGTCGCCGGTGCCGTGGTTCTGGATGGCGATGTGGCCGGAGGTGAGCGAGCGCACCGGGTCGGTGTTGGTGAAGTCGTTGATCTTCACACCGTTGAGGAACACCTGCAGCCGCTCGCCTTCGACGAGCAGTTCGTAGGTGTTCCACTCCCCCGGCGGGTTCAGCGCGGCGTCGCGGGCGGCGATGTCCGCGGACTTGAACCCGTAGATCGCGCCGGTGGTCTTGTCAGCAGTGTCAGTGGCGTCGATCTGCACCTCGTGGCCTTGGCTGAGGGCGGTGCCCGGGTCACTGCCTGCCGGGAACCCGACGATCACTCCGGAGTTGTCGTCACCGGGCATCCGCCAGTCCAGCTTGAGCGAATACGAGCGGAACTCCTTGGCGCCGTACCAGAGCATGCCCATCCCGCCGGTGGAGGTCAGGGTGCCGTCGCTGTTGGTGAAGCTGCCTGGTCCGGACTGCGACCAGCCGGTGGTGGATCCGTTGTACAGCGAGGTGTAGCCGGTCTCCGGGCGGCAGTCCGCCTTCGTCCGGTTGGCGGCGTACCGGATGCCACCGAGGACCTGCGACCGGAAGGCTGGCTCGGCATAGCTGGCCTGGGTATGGCCATTGCCGGTGTAGAAGGATCGACCGGCCTGGACGTTCTTGCACCAGGTGATCGGATGATCGCCGCCCATCGACCCACCGGAGTACGTCGATTCGTCCAGCGTCGCGAGGACCTTGGCCGACGAGCGGGGGTTGGTGCGGAAGTTGTACCACTCATCGGTGCGGACCCAGGACTGGCCAAGATGCGCGGTCGCCGCGTGTGCCCGGCTCTCGATGCGCTCGGTCGCCTGCTGGATGGCCGGATGCGAGGCGAACTGCGCGCCCACCAGTTCGCCGTAGAACGGCCAGTCGTGTTCGGTGTCGGCGGCCGAATGGATGCCGACGTACCCGCCACCGCCTCGGATGTACGTCTCGAACGCACTCTGCTGGGTTGCGTTCAGAACGTCACCGGTGGTGTTGAGGAAGACCACCGTCTCGTACTGCGCCAGGTTCGTGGCGGTGAACGCGTTCGCGTCCTCGGTCGTGGCGACGGTGAAGCTGTTGGCCGCGCCAAGATCCCGGATCAGCTGAATGCCTTGCGGAATGGAGTCGTGCCGGAATCCAGCGGTCTTGGAGAACACCAGGACGTCGTACGGCGGATCGGCGGCGCCGGCCGGTGGGCCGGTGGTGACCGCGAGGACGGCGGCCGCCGTAACGGCCAGACCGAGCACGCGCCGACTGATGGACTTCCTCATCTCAACTCACCAAGCTTCCGGATGCAGGAACCCAGCGCTGGTTGGTGCCACCACCGCAGGTCCAGATGATCAATTGGGTGCCGTCGGCAGAGCTGGCTCCGTTGGCGTCGAGGCACTTGGTGCCGTTGCGGATCGTGCCGTCGGCCTGCACGGACCAGTTCTGCGCCGCGGATCCGTTGCAGGTGAGGAGCTGCACCGGGGTGCCGTCGGCGGTCGCGCCGCCGGTGACGTCCATGCACTTGCCGAGGGACTGGAAGGTGTTGCCGGTGCGGGTCCACTGCTGGTTGGCGCCGCCGTGGCAGGTCCACAACTGGAGTTTGGCGCCGTCCGTGGACGTGGCTCCGTTGACGTCGATGCACTTTCCGCCGATACCGGTGATCTGTCCGGCACCACTACCGGTCGACGTACCGAAGGTGAACGCGTCGACGTCGAACAGATAGCCCGTGCCGCTGCCGGCGAAGGTCAGGTAGAGCGTGCCAGTGCCGGCCGGGACATTGGTCAGCGTTGTCGCGACGTTGGTGAAGGTTTCCCAGCCACCGGTGTTCGGGATGGTCACTGTCCCGAGTACGGCGCCGGTCGGCGAACCGGTCCGCACCGACAACGTGCCGCCGGAGCCACCGGAGGAAACCCGAGCTGAGAACCGGGTCTCACCTGCGAGGTTGTAAGGCTGGAAGGCGATCCAGTCACCGTTGTGGATGTCGCCGACCGTCTTACCGCCTTCAGCGACCGCCTTGTCGTACGTGGCGGTGCCCGACTGGGTGCCGTAGTGCTCGGCCTGGCGGTGTCGGAGCTGCAGGACGTGCTGCGTATGGGTGGTCACCGGCGGCTGGCCGTTCGCACCCAGGTCGGTGTACTCGGCGTCGAAAACGCCGTACAGGTTGGCTGCGGTGTCGTGCTCACCGTCCGCCGGGATGGGCAGGGTGCCCGTGCAGCCGTTCCGGGACGTGATGAGGTGCGCGTGGCTGTCATGACCAACCAGGTAGCTCAGCTTGACCCGGCTGCAGTCGATCGTGCCGTCCTCCGGATCGGACACCGTGATCGTGTAGTTCTTGGTGTCCCCGAAGCTGAACAGGCTTCCGTTCGCGGGTGTCGTCAAGGTGACTGTCGGGGCGGTGTTGCCGACCGAGATGATCACGCTGGCATTGCCGGAGCGGCCGGCGGGATCGGTCACGGTGAGCGTGGCCGTGTACTGGCCGTTCGTGGTGTAGGTGTGGCTCGGGTTCGGCGCGGTGGAGGTGCTGCCGTCGCCGAAGTTCCAGGCGTAGGTCAGGGCACCGCCCTCGGGATCCGTGGAGCCGGCCGAAGAGAACGTCACGGCGAGCGGCGCGGATCCGGACGTGCGGTTGGCGGCGGCCCGCGCGACCGGCGCCTGGTTACCGGCCGGGTTGTACTCGATGCGGTAGAGCGCCGAGCTCGCGTCACCGCTCCCCCAGCCGGTCCCGTAGTCGAGGACGTACAACGCGCCGTCCGGGCCGAAGGCCGAGTCCATGACTTGGGTTCCACGCCACGGGAACGGGTTGATCTGGCCGGCCGAGCCGTCGGAGTTCACGTCGATGACCTTGATCCAGCGCCGGCCGAACTCACCGGCAAAGACGTGGCCGTCCAGGGCCGGCGGGAACTTGACCGACGACGGGTTCGCTGCATCGTATCGATAAACCGGTGCACTCATCGGGGACTCGGACCCGCAGCCGAACGCCGCGAGCGAACAGTTGTCGTACTTGATCCAGGCCGGTCGCGCGGCGGGCAGGTTGGTCAGGCCGGTGTTGTTCAGCGAGTTGTTGACCGGTGCGGCACAGTTGAACCGCGCCCCCGACGGCCCGGACGGGAACGTGTAGTCCACGTAGGTTTCGCTGGTGGTGTTGCTGCCGGTGCAGTAGGGCCACCCGTAGTTCCCGGCGGAGGTGATCCGGTTGAACTCGACCTGTCCGGCCGGGCCCCGGCTCGAACTCGTCGTACCGGCGTCCGGTCCGTAGTCGCCGAGGTAGACCACGCCCGTGGCCTTGTCCACGTTCATCCGGAACGGGTTCCGGAAGCCCATCGCGTAGATCTCCGGGCGGGTCCGTGCGGTGCCCGGCGCGAACAGGTTGCCGGCCGGGATCGAGTACGTCCCGTTGGCGTTCACCTTGATCCGCAGGACTTTGCCGCGCAGGTCGTTGGTGTTCCCCGAACTGCGCTGCGCGTCGAACGCGGGGTTGCGGTTGGCGCTCTCGTCGATCGGGGTGTAGCCGCTCGAGGCGAACGGATTCGAGTCGTCGCCGGTGGACAGGTACAGGTTGCCTGCGGCATCGAAATCGATGTCGCCGCCGACATGGCAGCACATCCCGCGGCTGGTCGCCACGTCGAGCACGGTCACCTGGCTGGCCGTGTTCAGGGTGAAGTCGGCGTTCAGGGTGAAGCGCGACAACCGGTTGACGCCGTTCCACACCGAGAAGTTGGTCCCGTTGTCCGGGGCGTCACCGCCCGGTGTGGACAGCGGTGGCGAGTAGTAGAGGTAGATGAAGCGGTTGGTGGCGAAGTTCGGGTCGGCCGCGATGCCCTGCAGACCCTCCTCGTCGTGCGAGTAGACGGGCACCGAGCCGATCACATTGGTCGACCCGGCGGCCGTCGTACGGCGTAGTGTCCCGTTGCGGGCGGTGTGCAGGACCGAACGGTCCGGCAGTACCGCCAGCGACATCGGTTCGCCCATTTCGGCCACCCCACGCGCCAGCTCGACCTGCTGGAAATCGGCGGGGTTGACCGCATGCGCCGCGGCTTCGGGCGCCGAGGTGATCACGTTCGCCGTCGTACCGGCGGCTATCAGGAGGGCGGCGGAGATCGCCGCTCTGAGTTTGAATCGCATAGCAGGTCACACCCTTTTGATCTGAGTCAGGCGGGAGCGGGGGTGGTCAGCAGGTCAGCAGGCCGAGTTCGTCTGCGTGAGCAGGCCCATCCGCCAGGGCAACTTGAGATAGTCGCCGCCGGCACCGGGGTCCTGACCCTGGTAGACGAACTGCAGGTTGCAGGGATTGATCGTCAGCGTCTGGTCGTTACTGGCCCGGATCAGCTCGCCGTGACTGATGTCCTGCGTCCACGCACCATTGGGGAACGTGACGTTGTTCCGGCCGGCGAAGGGCTGGCTTTCGGTTGCGGCCAACGGCGTCCAGTTGCCGGTCAGGCTGGTGGACGTGAAGGACCGGAAGTACCGCCGGCCGGTGCCGCCGATCGCCTCCTGCATCAGCAGGTACTGATTGGACCCGGCCACCTTGTACACGTTGGTCGCCTCGAACAGGGCGAACTTGGAGTCCGACAGCACGATCTGGGTGTTGCCGAACCCGTTCGGGTAGTTGGCCAGGGTGGTCTGGGCGCGGTAGATGTGACCGTTGTCGTCGCTGAAGAACAGGAAGCAGTTCGCGGTGTCACAGATGACCCAGAAGTCGATCCAGGTCCCGTCGCCCTTGTTCTGCCGGACGATCTCGGGCTCCTGCGCGATGAACGTCTTCGGCGCCGACCACGACCGCGGATCGGCCGGGTTGGTGCTGGTCGAGTACGTCGGCGGCGCGGTCTGGTACACCAGATACCAGAGGTTCTGTGGCGCGAAGTGGAACAGCTGCGGCGCGGCCCGGTAGCCCGGCCCGATCGCTGATGCCGTGTCCAGGTAGGTGTGCGGCGCGGCGGCCGCCTGTGACCAGTCGCTGAAGTTGAAGTTCACCAGACCCCAACCGTTCGCCCCGGCCGTCGTTGCGTAGATCAGCCACTGGTTGTTGTGGCGGACCACCGAGAAGTCCTTGACCGAGTACCGATTGGGATGCTGCGCATCGGCCTTCGGCCCGGCGAGCACTCCGCTGGACGACCACTGGAAGGTGGACGGCAGCGGACCGCTGGGGTTGCTGTCCAGGCGAACCAGCTGCCACTGCTGATGGGTTGCACCGCTGTCGGAACGCTGCACGAGCCCGGTCCCGTTCACGGTCGAACCATTCGGGATCTCGAGTGCCTTGTTGCTGTTGCGATTGATCAGTCGCACGTTGCCGTCGGGCGAGTCGGCCAGCCGGAACTGCTGGTTCCCGCCGTTGTGTTCGGTCCACTGCACGATCGCGGCGCCGTCGGCGGTCGAGGCGTTGAAGACATCCAGCGCCTTGGTCGAGTGCCGTGCCCGCAGCCGGTAGTACCCACCACCGGAATCCACGAACTGGAACTGCTGGTTGGTGCCGTCGTGCCGCGTCCATTGCTGAGCCGCGGCACCGTCGGCGGTGCTCGCGCCGGAGATGTCCAAGGCCTTGCCACTCGCTCGGTTCACCAGGACGTACCAAGCGCTCGGATCCACAGTGGCTGCGTGGGCCGGGACCGCACCGACGGCTGCCACCAGGCCGGCCACCAGTGCTAGCACCATTGCCAGCGCCGTCGAGCGGGGTCTCTTCATCCGATACATATCGGTCTCCTCCTAGAGGCGCTGGAGCTGGAAGCGCTGGTTGGCGTTGCCGCTGTAGTTCCACTGCGAGATGCGTGCACCATCGGCGGTCGACGCCGCCCACACGTCCAGGGCCAGGCCGCTCATCCGGTTGACCAGACTGACCACCCCGTTGCCGTGATCGGTGGCCTGCCATTGCTGAGCCGCGGCGTTCGTGTCCGGCTGCTGTGTCACATCAGCCCCGGTCCCTGACCCGGACACCTGCAGGACGAGACCGCTGTGCCGCGCCCGGATCCGGTAGTAGCCACCGCCGGCGTCGAGGAAGTCGAACTGCTGGTTGGTTCCACCACTGGCCGCCCATTGCTGCAGTCCGGCGCCCGCGGCAGTGGAGGCGTTGGCGATGTCGGCGGCCTTGTTGCTGTGCTGAGCCACCAGCCGGTAGTTGACGCCGACCTGGATCGGGCTGCCGGTCGGCGTGCCATTCAGTACCGTGAGGACGGCGTCGTACGCCTGCTTCTTGTTGCCGTTCCGGTCGAACAGCAACGGGTTCTCGCTCCCGCGCCACGAGTCGCTGTCCCGCACGCCCCACGTGGTGATGCCGGTGCACCGCGCGACGTTCATGCACGCCCGGACGGTGTTGGCGTAAGCGGTCGGTGAGGCCTGGGCGATGTCGAGTTCAGTGAGCTGTACGTCGACGCCCAGGGCGGCGAAGTTCGCCACCGTGGTCTGAAACGAGCCGGGCGCACCCCCGCTGCCGAAGTGGGCCTGCAGACCGACACAGTCGATCGGTACACCGCGAGCCTTGAAGTCGCGGACCAGCCGGTAGACACCCTGGGTCTTGGCCGCGTTCCAGTCCTCGATGTTGTAGTCGTTGTAGCAGAGCTTGGCGGCGGGATCCGCGGTACGGGCGGTCCGGAACGCCTCCTCGATGAACCCGGTGCCTAGGACGTTGCGGAACACAGAGGAACGAAGCGCGCCACTCCCGCCGTCCTCGAAGGCCTCGTTCACCACGTCCCAGGAATGGATCTGGCCGCGGTACCGTCCGGCCACCTGGTTGATGTGGTTGTTCATCACGCTGCGCAGGGTGTTCGCGTCCCCGATGGCCTTGACCCAGTCGGGCAGCTGCGAGTGCCAGACCAGCGTGTGCCCACGCAACTGCTTGCCCTGGCTGCGGGCGTGGTTGGCGATCCGGTCGGCCGAACCGAAGGTGAAGTTGTTGCGGGACGGCTCGGTGTGGTCCCACTTCATCTCGTTCTCGGCGGTGATCGAGTTGAACTCGCGGTTGAGGATCGTCGTGTACTGCGAGTCGCCCAGCTTCCCGCCGGCGACCGCGGCCCCGAAGTACCGGCCGGACTGCGCTGCCGCGGCCCCGAGGGTGGTGGCGGCTTCGACGTTGGCGGCCGCGTTGGGAACGAGCGCGAACGCGGTGGTGGCAGCGAGCGCGCCGGCCGCGAGGCGGAGCAGTGGCCGACGCCATCGGGTGGAATCGATCTGCGGTTTCATACTTCCTCCTTGGTCAGTGAGGGCGTACGGTGCTGACGGGAGCGCTCCCACGCTCGGCCGGCAGAAAGTCAGGACGTCAGCGGCGAAGCATGATCAGTCCTGTGCTGGAGGCGAGAGCGTGCGGCCGGCGGCGAGTGCGCCGGTAGCAGCGGTGGGCGGTTGAACCATGGGGACCCCCGGGGCGGTGGGTGTCGATCCGATCCGATCAGTTGCAGACCGTACGGGACAGATCACAGACTGCGCAATGCTTCAGTCTCATTCAGTTTCCTACTTGAATGATTCAGTCTCATCGAGGCCGATGTTCGGATCTGAACGATCGCGCCCATCTGTGATCGCCGGATGGACACCGCCCGGTGCGAGGCCGATATTTCTTGCACATCGCATCCCCTCAACCCGCTCAGAAGGGGCGAGAACATGATCCGAAGAATGCTGAATCTCCTGGTGGTGACAGCACTCGGGCTCACTGGTGTGGTCGCCACCTCGGCACCGGCGAGCGCCGCCACCAACCAGTTCCGCGGCATGAACTGGGCTGTCCTGGGTGACAACTTCAGTCGCAGTCCGCTCGTCATCTCCGGCCTGAGTTCGACCGACAGCAATGCGACCGTGCGGGCCAAGGCCAACGCCCTGTACGACGACATGGCGGCGATCGGGGTGAACGCCGTACGGCTGCCGATCAACACGCACACCGTCGGCACCGCCTGGTGGGAGGCCTACCGGGGTGCCGTCGACGCGGCGACCGCGCGCGGCTTCAAGGTCATCCTCGCCTACTGGGAGGACGGTGCCGCGTCAGGCGGCAAGGTGACGAACTACGCCGCCTGGAACACGATGTGGTCGCGTGTGACCAGCACCTACGGTTCCAACACAGGAGTCTACTTCGAGCCGATGAACGAGCCGCACGGCTACAGCTCGGCGGATTGGCGAAATGTCGCTGCCGAGTGGCTCAGGTATCACTACTCGGCCGTGCCCAGCCGGGTGCTCATCGGCGGGACCGGTTTCAGCCAGGATCTGCGCGACATCTGCAACGACAGCCGCTTCAACGGCACGCTGATGTCGTTCCACACCTACACCTTCTTCACCGGCCCGATGACGTACGACGGCTGGCGCAGCCACATGCAGACGCGGCTGGGTAATTGCGCCTCGCGCGCGGTGATGACCGAATACGGATCGCCGATGTCCAACGGACTCAACTACGCCAATGCGTCCAGCACCGACAATTTCGTCCGCTATCTGCGCGCCGCCACCCAGGTGATGCGTGACAACCAGATGGGCGGCACTTACTGGCCCGCACTGGGCGGCAAGCGCACCGACGGCGGCGGTTACGACTGGTACTCGATGTTCGCCCTGAGTGGCAGCGGCACCAACCTCAACCTGGCCGTCCGAAATCCCTCCGGCCGCGACCGAATCAGGTACGGCTGGGGTTTGTAAAAGGACAGCACGACATCAGATCAAGGGCAGGTCGGCGAGAGCCGATCTGCCCTTTCGGTTTCGCCCCGAACCTGGAGGTCGTCATGTATGACCAACTCACTCCCACCGATCGAGTTCTCTTCCAGCACTACGGATGCGGCCGCGTCGAGCGGCCGGACTTCCATCGCATCCACCACGCGATCGAAGCGCAGGCGCGTAATCATCCGCAGCAGATCGCGGTCGAGCACCTAGGCGTTCGCCTGACGTACCAGGAACTCGACCAGCAGGCCGAGCACCTCGCCGACCGGCTCGCCGTACTGGGTGTCCGGGCGGGTGACCGGGTCGGCCTCTTCCTCACCCGATCACCGCAGATGGTGGTCGGGATCCTCGCGATCCTGAAGGCCGGCGCCGCCTATGTGCCGCAGGACATCCGGATCACTCCCCCACATCACCTGCGACACGTCGTCAGCACGGCCGGCATCCGGGTCGTCCTCACCACCAGCGAGTACGACGTTCCCTCCGAACTGGGCAAGATCGTCGCGATCGACACCGTCACCGCCGAGGCCGACCCACCTCGAGCCGAGCAGGACGGCGACGCGGCCGTGGTGATCTTCACCTCCGGCACCACCGGAGCGCCGAACGGCGTCCAGGTCACCCATGCGAACCTGTGCAACGTCCTGCTCACCGAGCCGGGATCGCTGGGCATCCGGCCCGGTGACCGGGTCGGGCAGTTGCTGAACATCGCCTTCGACATGGCCGCCTGGGAGATCCTCGGGACGCTCGCCCACGGCGGCACCTTGGTTGTCCGAGGCAACGACCTGGCCCGGACCGCGGAGAGTCTGAACGTCGTCATCGCCACGCCGAGCATCCTGTCCACCCTGGATCCCGCCGCCTGCCCGGCGGTCCACACTGTCGCCGTCGCCGGTGAGCGATGCCCACAGAGTCTGGCCGTGGCCTGGTCACGGCGAGCGGCCTTCCACAACGGCTGTGGCCCGACCGAGGTCACCATCGTCAACACCGTGCAGCGCTACGACGGCGCGCTGACGATCGGCCGGCCGGTCCCCAACACGACCGTGTACATCCTGGACGACGACCTGCGGCCGTGTCCGATCGGAGAGATCGGCGAGATGTGGGCCGGCGGTGCTTGTGTCACCGACGGGTACCTGGGCAACGAGACGCTGACCGCCGAGCGGTACCGGCCGGATCCGTTCCTCGGCGGCACCAACCGAATGTTCCGCACCCGGGACCTGGCCCGCTGGACCGCAGACGGGCAGCTCGAACACCACGGCCGGACCGACGACCAGGTGAAGCTCCGGGGATTCCGGATCGAGCTGGACGCGGTCACCTCGGCACTCGAGCAGACTCCGGGCTGCGCCAGTGCCGCCGCGGTGCTGCACGAGGACCGGCTGGTCGGTTTCGTCAGCCCGGCGACTGTCCAGCCCGAGGTAGCCCGGCGAGTCGTCGAGGAGCTGTTGCCCTACTACTGCTCGCCGACGTTGATCGTCGCGGTCGACAAGCTACCGGTCACCGAGCGCGGCAAGATCGATCGGCGTGCGCTGGTATCCCGGCTGGCTCGAGTCGTCGGGTCAGGTGTGGCATGACCACGCAGCTCAGCCTCCCCGCCCCGGGACGGTCGTTGCGCGCACGAGCCAAGCGCCGTCCGTTCACCCATCACAATCGGCTCGCCGCCGCCGTCGTACTGGTCAATGTGGCATCGATCCCGATCGCCGACCCGTCGTCGATGGTGCTCGCCAACTTCGCTCTGGCGGTGCTGATCCGCCAGCAGTACGTGATCAATCTGCTGTTCTGGCTGGCGACCCGGGTGCCCACCCACTGGCCGCTGCGGATCCGGTGGACGATGGGGAAGGTCTATCACTTCGGCGGCCTGCATGTCGGTGCATCGATCTGCGCGACCGCTTGGTTTCCCTTCACCGCGCCATCCCTCGCCCTGACCTGGGTGATTCTGGCGCTGCTGCTGGCGATGATCGTGCTGGCATTGCCGGTGCTGCGGGCCCGGCAGCACAACTGGTTCGAACGGGCCCACCGTTTCGGCGGCTGGTCCGTCCTGGTCCTGTTCGCGCTTCATGCGGCAGCGACAGCCAGTACGGCGAGTCTCTGGGTGCTCGCGGTCGTCACCTTCAGCGTGCTCCTGCCGTGGCTGCGATTGCGCCGGGTACCGGTCCGGATCGACCGGCCGTCGCGGCACGTCGCGCTCGTCCGGTTCGGCTACGGGGTGACGCCGTTCGCCGGATCGTCGACCGCGGTGAGCCGGAATCCCTTGCTCGAATGGCATTCCTTCGCGAACGTGCCGACGCCCGGACAGCCCGGGTTCCGGTTGACGATATCCCGGGCGGGCGACTGGACCGGCGCTCTGATCGACGACGTACCGCCGTACCTGTGGGTCAAAGGCATCCCGACCGCCGGGGTCGGCAACATCGACAAGTTGTTCCGCAAAGTCGTCTGGGTCGCGACCGGCAGTGGCATCGGCCCCTGCCTGCCGCATCTCCTCTCCGCTGAAACGCCGTCGCTGCTCGTCTGGTCGACCAGGCACCCACGCCAGACGTACGGCGACGCGCTGGTCGACGAGATCCTCGCCGTACAACCGGATGCGGTCATCTGGGACACCGACGCCGCAGGTAAACCCGACCTGCTCGCGCTGACCTATCAGGCCTATCTGCAGTCCGGTGCCGAGGCCGTGATCTGCATCTCCAACAAGTCGACCACCTGGCACATCGTCGAAGAGCTGGAGCTACGCGGTATCCCGGCCTTCGGCGCGATCTGGGATTCCTGAGGAGCATCGTGGAGGTCGCCGAAGCGCTGAACAGGCTGGCACCGGACCACCGGACGGTGGTGGTCCGGGCCTACTACCTGGGTCAGTCCGTCGCCGAGCAATCCGAGGCGCTGAACGTGCCGCGGGACACCGTCCGTTCCCGGCTGCACCACGGCCTGCACGCGCTCCGGATCGCCCTTCAGGAGGAGTCAACGACCGACTAGCGGACCTGTCGCGGTGGGCTTAGGACAGCGCCCACTGCTGGTTGCCGCCGCCGTGGCAGGTCCACAGGTGAACCTTGGCGCCATTGCCGGTGCCTGCACCACTCACGTCCAGGCAGAGCCTGGACTGGACACCGGTAATGGTGCCATTGGTGTTGAACTGCCATTGCTGGTTGGCTGCGCCGGTGCACTGCGAGATCACGACCTGAGTGCCGTTGGTGGTCTGACTGTTCAAGGCTGTCGCGCACCGGGTGTTGCCGCCGGTGTAGACGGTCAGCTGTCCCGTCGCGGTGCGGGTCCAGGTCTTGTTGGCGGCCGCGGAGCATCCCCAGATCTGGACCTGCGTGCCTGGAGTGGTGCTGTTGTTCGGTACGTCCAGGCACTTGCCCGCGGCCAGCGCGAAGAGCTCACCGGTGCGGGGACGCAGGGCGGGTTCGATCCCTGCTTGTGCCATCACCTGCTGCGCGGCCGTCGGCCAGGAGCCGCTGACCTGGACGTTGCCCCGGACAACGTTGTTGTGCGGCGGCCCGGTGGCCACGTTGGTCGCGCCGGTGTTGTACCAGTTGTCGGCGAACACGTTGTCGTTGGTGTTGTTGGTGGAGCTGGCGTTGGTGAAGGCGAAGACTCCGCTGTCGATGACCACGTTGTTCGACACCGACACGTACCGCGAACCTTCGTCGAGGTACAGACCGACAGTACTGCGGTTGTCGTAGACGAGGTTGTGGTCGAACGAGCCGCCGGGGTTGGCGGACAGGTTGTACAGGCTGCCGCCGTCGTGCAGCGACTTCTTGGTGCCGTGGACCACGTTGTACCGGACGACCGTCTCCCGCAGTGTCGTCGGAGTCGTGTACACCGGCTGGTAGTTGTACAGACCGCGGTTGCGGTAGTCCTGGCTGCCACCGGCGTCGTTGGCACCCCAGCCCCAGCCGATGTCGATCCCGTCGTACGCGAGATTGGAGACCTCGTTGTGCTCGATCACCGCGCGGGTCGTGTACGTCGACAGGATGCCGGCCATGTCCTTGTAGTCCTTCGCGACATCCGTCACCAGGTTGTTCTTGACCAGGATGTCGCGGTTGACCATCGCCGAATTGGACGGGTGGTGCGCGTCCGGCCGCACTCCCCCGATCAGGATTCCGCCACCGGAGAGGTTCGTGAAGGTGTTCTGGGTGACGGTGATGTTCGACGCGCCGAGGCCGACACCCGACTGGTGCGCGTTCGCGTCGTTGCCGATCCCGAGACCGACCTGGCCGAGGTGGCGGAAGATGTTGTTGGTGAAGGTGATTCCCGTGGCGGCCGAGACCTGTACGGCGGCCGGTACCTGACCCCAGCCGTTGCGAGTGGCCTCGAACTGCTGGCAACCCGACTGACAAGAGGTCAGGAAGTCACCGGGCATCTGGTAGCCGGCCGGGATGAACGCGCCACTCTGCTGGTTCGCGTACCCGATCGACGTACCGGGCTGGAGCCAGGTGGTGTGCTCGAAAACCATGTCCCGCATGGTGATGTCGCGGACCGGGTTCGCGAGCGTGCCACTCATCTGGACCAGTGAGGTCAGGCGCGGCAGCACGATGTCGCGACCGACGGGAGACTGGCCGGATGCCGTCTTGTAGTAGAGCTTTCCGGCCTGCGGGTCCAGGTACCACTGTCCGGCCGTCCGCAGGAAAGAGTAGGCGTTGTGCAGCGTGAGACCGCCGCCGGCGAACGGCCTGGCGAGGGTGTCGTAACCCCAGTTGTTGTTGTTCCAGGCGGGCTGCTGCATCGTGATCGTCGTACCACTGATGCTTTGCACCGGGGCGTACCTGTTGGTGAACGAGTTCAGGCTCTCCAGCTCGATCCGGTTCTGCTGGGGCAGTGTGGCGAGGTAGTTGAGTGCGGAGTTGAGGATCGTCATACCGCTGGTGGTGATCCGGACATCGTTGCGTGAGATGGGGATCGAGGCGCGCGGTGCCAGTGTTCCGTCCACGTAGAGCTGCCGGGAGTCGAGACCCTGCGGTACCGAGGCGACCCAGATGTTCGCGCCGGCGTCGTGCTGCGTCCAACCGGTGACCGGCTGACCGCCGGACACCGTGGGCGCTGCGCCAGGACTGGCCTGCCAGGTGACGGTGTGGCCGTTGCGGCCGGAGTCGGCGCCGGTGAACTTCAGCGGTTCGGAGAGCCGGTGGACACCACCGGCGAGCTCCACGACGACGTCGGCCTGGTCGGAGTGGGCGCGCGCCAACTCCTGTGCCTTGGCGAGCGAACCGACTGGGCTGGCGGTGGAACCTGGGTTGCGGTCGTTGCCGTTGGGAGCGACGACGATCCGCACGACCGCGGTTTCTGCGGCCTGTGCCGGAGTGCCGGCGAGCATCGGCCCGATGAGGGCGGTTGGCGCCGCGACGAGCGCGGCGATCAACGAGCGGGTACGTGGCATAGGTGTTTCACCTTTCCGGAGGGGCGGGTTGAATGATCCGGTCGGTTAGAATGTGTGGTACTCATTTCAGCCCATGACAGCGGTCGGCTCGCAGCGCGTCAAGAGATGAGACTGACCAATCACGGTTCGCCGGAGCCTGGAACCCCGTACTCTGTCTGGCGGTACCTACTGGATGGAGGCAGGCAGGTGGACAGCGTGTCCGTTCCGGCCGGGCCGTACCGGCCGGGTTACGAGCTCGTGGCCGAGCGGATCCTGCAATTGATCGCTGAGCTGGGACTCCGCCCGGGCGACCGGATGCCGACCGAGAACGAACTGGCCGGCCAGCTGGGCACCAGCCGGACGATGGTGCGCGAAGCGGTCAAGATCCTGTCGGCGATCGGACGGGTCCGGGCCCAGAAGGGCCGCGGCCTCTACGTCTCCGACGACGACGGGATGCTGGGTTCCGGACGCTGGGGAGGCTTCTTCCATCCCACCGATCTCGACCACGTCTACATGCTGTTCGAGTTCCGCCGCGCCCAGGAGACCGCGGCCAGCCGGCTGGCCGCCACCCGCGCGACCCCGGCCGAGTTGCGCGCCATCGAAGCCGCCGCCGAAACCTGCCGGCACGGCCACCTGACCGGGCAGGCCGCGCTGTTCGATCGCGGCGACGACGACTTCCACCTCGGCATCGCCACCGCCTCGCACAACAGCTTCCTGGTCGCCTCGGTCCGCGAGGCCCGCCGCCTGCAGTACCAGTCCACCGCGATCGGCCTGCACGGCACCGTCGGCGGCCACGCCCAGGAAGCCACCGAGGAACACGCTGCCATCTACCAGGCGATCCGGGACGGCGACCCGGAAGCAGCAGCCCACGCCACCGCGGTCCACCTCGACAACACCCTCGAGGACTACCGCCGCGAGATCCAGCGCCGAGTCTTCGGCTGACCCTTCGCCACGCTCACCCGAGCAGCTCGGCCAGTCGTGATCCGAGGGTTGCGTCGTCCCCGTCGACCTCGACCAGCTTGTCGCGACTCGTTGCCCCACGCACCAAAGTCACCGCCGTACGACGAACCCCGAACGCCGCCGCGACCGCCTCCAGCACGGCTTTCGTCGCCTGCCCCTCGACCGCGCGGGCCGACACCGCGACGATCAGGGCAGGACCGGCAGCGCCGTCGTACCGGCCACCGACCGCAGTCCGGGACGCGCCCGGTTTGACCCGCAGCAGGACTCTCATCAAGAGCTCACCGCGGATTCGATCCGCTCCAGCAGCCGGCCGAGCTGCTTGATCCCGGGCTCCCCCAACGGGCCGAAGATGTCGCGCAGCACCTGCTCCCCCGCGGCCGTACCGGCGCGCAGCGACTTCTTGCCCAGGGCAGTCAGTGCGACAACCTTGGCGCGCGCATCCTGACCGTCCACCTCTCGCGAGACCAGCCCCTCTCGCTCGAGCGCCTCCACGGTCTGCGTCACCGACCGCGGCGCCAGGCTCAACGCTTCGGCCAGCGCAACCTGCCGCTGCGGCCCCGACTCCCCCAGCACGCGCAGCACCTTCACCCGTGACAAGGACGGCCCCGACGCGGCCATCCGCTCGTCCACCGCCCGCCGCACGGCATACGACAACTCGAGGTACCGCAGCCCAACCTCTTCAGCACTGGTCACCCCTCGACGGTATCAGATTTGTGAGGTACCTCAGCATGTGCAACATTAGTGAGGTACCTCAACGAATGGAGCACCATGAGTACTGCTGTCATCACCGGAGCGACCAACGGGCTGGGGCGGCTGGTGGCGCTCGATCTGGCTCGGCAGGGGTTCCGGCTGGGGATCGTGGCGCGGAGCCCGGAGAAGGCGGACTCGGTGATGCAGGAGATCCAGACGGTGGCGCCGGGGACCCGGACCAAGGCGTTCGTCGCGGATCTGACGTCGGTGCGGGAGGTGGCGCGGGCCGGTCGGGAGATTGCCGAGTACTACCCGGCGATCGACGTACTGATCAACAACGCCGGGCTGCATGCGTTCAGCGCGCGGGTCACCGCCGACGGCGTCGACGAGATGACGGCGGTGAACTATCTGGCGCCTTGGGTGCTGACGAATTCCTTGCTGGGCACAGTGACCGGGCGCGTCGTCACGGTGGCCTCGCAGGCTGCGTTGCAGGCGGGGAGCATCGATCCGGGGCGTGATCTGACCCGCACCGACGAGTACACGCGACGGGGGTCGATGGCGCGGTACGGGCGGACGAAGTTGATGGACATCATGTTCAGCGAAGAACTGGTACGCCGGCTTGCCGGCACCGGTGTCGTCTCGAACTGCTGCGATCCCGGGTTCAACACCAGTGGGATCGGCCGCGAGCTACCGTTCGCCAAGCCGCTGGCCCGGATTCTCAACACCTTCCGGATCGGCGATCCGCGCCGGGGTGCGGGGATCATCACGCGGCTGGCCACTGACCCGGCGATCGGTGACGGCTACTTCTCCGTCAAGAACGCGGCCCGGCTGGAGTGCCCGGAGGCGGGGCGCAGCGCCGCCGTACAGAGGGAACTGTGGGAGGCGACCGCCGAGCTCATAGGCAATCTCGGCCGGTAATGGTCATTCCACCCGGCGATGACAACGATGTATTGACAGGGTGTAACTGACTCCTCACAGTGGGCGGACACCGCCCCCAGTGTGAGGACTTGCTCATGCGTAGAACATCTGTTGCCATCACGGCTGTCGCCCTGCTGGCCACCTGCACCGCACTCCCCACCCAGGCCTTCGAGGCCAGCCCGGAATCGAGGACCGAGGTCAGGACACTCTCGGCCGCGGACCGGCAGATGCTGGCCCAGCGGCCACTGGTCGAGGCCGCCGACCAGCTCGCCGCGGTCACCGAATCGCCAGGCCTGCAAGGGTACGCCGGTATCACGCTCGCCGCGGATGCCGTCGTACTGTGGTGGAAAGGTACGCCGCCCACCCGGATCCGGCAGGCCGTCATCTCCGCCGCCGAGCGCGCGCCGGTCCGGATCGCGAAGGCGGTCCACTCCAAGGCCGAACTCGACCGAGCCGCCCGGTCGATCGCGACCTGGCAGCAACAGAACCCGGGTCACGGCATCGACGCGGTCAAGAACCCCGGTGACGGCAGCGGCCTCGTCCTGGGCGTCCGGCCAGCACGTCGCGCGGCCGCCGAACTCGGGTCGACGCTGCACCGCCGTACCGGCGTCCCGGTCCGCGTTGTCGCGGAGGAACCGCTCCAACCGGCGTCACGGGACGACGACTGGTCGCCCTGGATCGGCGGTGCCCGGCTCTGGAACCAGTCCGCGGGTGCCATCTGCACGACCGGTTTCGGCGTCAAGGACGGCCAGGGCCGTCCGTACATCCTCACCGCCGGCCACTGCGGTCAGCCGGGCCAGCAGTTCGCCGACGGGCGTGGTGAGTACATCGGCAACATGGGCGCCAAGCACAGCGACCACGACGTCGCGCTGATCCCGACCAACGCCGTCGACTTCCAGGCCTACGTCGGCAACAGCACCGACAACCTCATCGAGAACGTCCCCTACTGGGGCCACGTCTACGTCGGCCAGTTCCTCTGCCAGAGCGGCCAGACCAGTGCGGGCGTCGTCGGTGGACCGGTCTGCAACATCAAGGTCCTCTTCTTCTACAACGACCGCGAAGACCTCGTCGAAGGCGAGCAGATGAACGGCCAGCCCGCCGCCCGCGGCGGCGACTCCGGCGGCCCCGTCTACTCCCGCGGCTCCGCCGGCCTGATCGCCAACGGAACCGTCACCCGCACCGCCGGCGCCCGCATCGGCTTCCAGGACTTCGCCACCGCCAACCGAGACTTCGGCATCAGCATCCCCTGACAGTGATTCGGTGACCCACCTCGTCGCCGGGAGTGACTAGGCTCCTGGCGATGAACCTGGATCAGTTCGATCTCGGTGAGTTCATGCAGGACGTCGGCCGGGCCGGCTTCACCATGATGCTCAAGATCGATCACGAGCGGCTGCGTGACCGCGGCAAGCCATGGACCGTGCTCCTCTCTGCACCACAGCCGGCGGGCTCAGTGGTCATGCGGGGGGATCTGCGGACCCTTGAGGAATGCCTCCGTGCGGTCATCAGCCACTTGGAGTCGGTCCCTGGGGACCGGGCGTGGCTGGAGCTCTACCGATGAGCCCGAGCGCCACTGAGGTCGAAGAGCTCTTCGAGAGGCTCGGAGCGGCGGGCGTGACCTTGCTGGTCCAAATCGACGAGGCACGTCTCACGGCCGGTGCCGCCCCGTGGATCGCGATGGCGTCTGGACCGGGCGCGCCGACCGGGGGTATTCAGGTCCGGGACTGCGAGACATTCGAGGATTGCCTGGCAAAGGTACTGGCTCAGCTCCCCCGGGATGACCGGCATGCCTGAACACGCCAGCTGGTGTTCACGACCGAGCCGGTCACGGCGGGGAGTGGGCTAGAGCTTTTTGGGGTTGTGAGCTCTGGCCGACGTGAAAGATTGGGCTTAGATTCTGGTCAGGCAGGCACCGTGGGGGTGCCGGCCGGTATGCCGTTCCGAGGGGGGCTCGGGGGCGGGGTGTTCTGGGGGGCCACGCTTTGTCTTGCTCGCGGTGACGGCTTCATCTGCCTTCACGGGAGGCCACCGCATGAGGTCACGGATTCACAGAAGACGCACCACCACGGCCGTTGTGTCCGCCGGTCTGCTGTTCGCCGCCACCTTGACCCCGGCCGGAGCGGCCGCTGCCGATCCGCCACCAGGCGGCCGGGCCTGGACTGCGACGCCGTTGCAGGTTGCCGACACGGTCAGTGGCGCCAAGTCGCCCAGCGGGCAGCTCGCCAAGAGTGATCCCGCGCTGATCAACAGCACGTCGGCCAAGCAGGTGCGGGTCGTCGTCAAGCTGGACTACGACTCGCTCGCCGCGTATCGCGGTGGCCTGAAGGGGCTGCCGGGCACCAGCCCCGCGGTCACCGGGAAGCGTCTCGACCCCAAGGGTGCGAACGCGACCAAGTACCTCAAGCATGTGACGGCGCTGGAGAACGACTTCCTCGCAGCCATGCAGAGCAAGGTTCCGAGCGCCCGGGCCGGGCAGAAGCTGCGCACCGTGTACGGCGGTATCGCGCTCAGCGTGCCGGCGAACCAGGCCCGCGAGCTGCTCAAGCTGCCGGGTGTCGCCGCGGTTCAGGAGGACACTCCGCAGAAGCTGCTGACCGATTCGAGCGGCGAGTTCATCGGCGCTCCGACGATCTACAACCAGCTCGGCGGTTCGGCTTCCGCGGGCAAGGGCGTGATCGTCGGCATCCTCGACAGCGGTTCGTGGCCCGAGCATCCGTCGTACGCCGATCCTGGCACGCTGCCCGCTCCCCCGGCGACCGCCGACGGGACGCCGCGGGTCTGCGACTTCGGCGACAACCCGCTGACGCCGGCCAGTGACGAGTTCGTCTGCAACCGGAAGCTGATCGGTGGCCGGCCGTTCCTCGACACCTACAACGCGGTGATCGGCGGCGACATGTTCCCCGATTCCGCTCGGGACTCGAACGGCCACGGCACGCACACGTCGACGACCTCGGCCGGTGGTCCGGTCGCGAACGCGAACCCGCTGGGGATCAACCGCGGCGCGATCCGCGGGATCGCACCGGCCGCGGCTGTCTCGGTCTACAAGGTCTGCGGTGCCCAAGGCTGCTTCCCGTCCGACTCGACGGCGGCTGTCGCCCGCGCGATCCTGGACGGCGTCCGGGTGATCAACTTCTCGATCTCCGGTGGCAACGACCCCTACAGCGACCCGGTCGAGCTCGCCTTCCTGGATGCGTACGCCGCGGGGGTCTTCGTGGCCGCCTCGGCCGGCAACTCCGGTCCGGGCGCGAACACGACCAACCACCGCAGCCCGTGGGTCACCACGGTCGCGGCCTCCACCCAGACACGCACCTTCCGCTCGACGATCACGTTGGCCGGTGGCGGCGCGACCGCCACGATCACCGGTGCGTCGGTGACCGCAGGCATCGGTACGGCGACCCCCGTCGTACTGGCTGGGTCCACCCCTGGCTACACGGACGCGACCTGTAACACCGCGGCGCCGGCCGGCACGCTCACGGGCAAGATCGTCGCCTGCCAGTTCACCCCTGGCCGCGTCATGAAGGGGTTCAACGTCAAGCAGGGTGGCGCGGTCGGCATGCTGATGTACAACACGACCTTCCCGTCCGACGTCTTCACCGACAACCACTGGTTGCCGACTGCTCAGCTCGAGAAGCCCGATGCCGACGTCCTGCTCGCGTTCCTCGCGGCACATCCAGGGGCTACGGCGACGATGACCCAAGGAAACAAGACCACCTGGCAGGGCGACGTGATCACGAACTTCTCGTCGCGCGGTCCCGGAGGTGACTTCCTCAAGCCGGACGTCACCGCGCCCGGTCTGCACATCCTCGCCGGTCAGACACCGGTGACCGAGTCCCCGACCCTGGGCCCGCCCGGGAACCTCTACCAGGTGATCGCCGGTACGTCGATGTCGTCACCGCACGTGGCCGGCGCAGCCGCCCTGGTCATCGCGCTGCACCCGTCGTGGACGCCGGGCCAGGTGAAGTCCGCGCTGGAGACAACGGCCAGGACGAACGTCAAGAAGTCCGACCGGGTCACCCCGGCCGACCCGTTCGACCACGGCGGCGGCCGGATCGACCTGACCAAGGCCGGTGACCCCGGTCTGACCCTGGACGAGTCGGCGGCGAACTACGCGGCCTCGGCCGCCGATCCGCTGAACCGGATCGACCTCAACCTGCCGTCGGTGAACGCACCGACCATGCCTGGCCTGATCACGGCCACGCGCGTCGTCAAGAACGTCACCAACCAGACGCTCAACTTCACCGCCAGCGGCACGACCGTCAGCGGAGCGAAGATCACCGTGATACCAGGCGGGTTCTCGGTGAAGCCCGGTCAGACGCAGAAGCTGACGATCGCGATCACCGCACCCGACCTGCCGGACGGCCAGTACTTCGGCCAGGTCAACCTGAAGCAGGCCGGCGGCAGCCGCGCCCTGCACCTGCCGGTCGCGTTCTTCCGCCAGGAAGGCATTGTCCCGATCGATCAGACCTGTACGCCGAGCACGATCGCCCGGAACACCGGTCAGTCGACCTGCACGGTGACCGTGCAGAACAACAGCCTGCAGAGCACGCAGGTGACGGCGGTCAGCACGCTGAGCTCGCAGCTGCGGCTCAACAGCGTGACGGGTGCGACCCAGATCGGCACTCAGATCGCGACCAAGACCGCGACGCTGGCCGCACGCCAGCCCGACAAGCCGGTGATCGCACCGGGATCGCTGGCCGGGTACATCCCGCTGGACACATTCGGCATCACACCGACCCCGATCGGTGACGAGCAGGCGCTGAACTTCAACGTCGCGCCGTACGTGTTCGCCGGGCAGACCTACAACCGGATCGGCGTGGTCTCCAACGGATACTCGGTCGCGGGCGGCACGTCGAGTGGGGAAGATGTCCAGTTCGCACCGCAGAACCTGCCCGATATCGCGCGGCCGAACAACGTCCTCGCGCCGTACTGGACCGACCTCGACGGCACCGGGACCGCCGGTGTCTTCGCGGCCAGCCTGACCGACGGGGTGAGCGACTGGCTCGTCCTCGAATGGCGGGTGAACCTGTTCGGCACGACCAGCCAGAAGGTGTTCCAGCAGTGGATCGGCCTCAACGGCGCCGAGGACATCACCTACGCCTACGATCCGGGCAACCTGCCCGGCAGCCCGCCGGCCGGGTACGGGCTGACCGTCGGTGCCGAGAACGCCGACGGTACGGCCGGTAGCCAGATCACCGGTCCGCCGGTCGAGGACTACCGGGTGACGAGTACGCCGGGCGCGCCCGGTGGCTCGATGACGTACTCGATGAACGTCAAGGGTGTGCAGAAGGGAACCGGCACGGTCACGACCGGGACCTCCACGCCACTCGTGAAGGGCCTCACCATCGAGGTCGACAAGATCACCGTCAACTAGTCAGCTGATCGGTCCGGGCCGGGTCCACGTGGATCCGGCCCGGACTACTGTCGGAGCATGACCGAACTCGATGCACCGATCGTCGCCGTCGCCGTCTACCCCGACCGCGCCCGGGTGACCCGGCGCGGGCGTCTCACCCTCCCCGCCGGCGATCAGACCGTGTACGTCGACTCGCTGCCGCTGACGTTGCAGGACGATTCGGTCCGGGTCGCGGGTCGCGGGCCGGCGACCGTGCTCGGCGTGGACCTCGCCGTACGGCATCATCCGCAGGCACCGGACGAGACCGTCGCCGACCTGGAACGCCAACGCCGGCAGGCGGCGAACGAGGTCGCGGGGCTCGCGGATGCCGATGAGGTCCAGGACCGGCTCGACCTGTTCCTGACTCAGCTGGGACGCCGGGCCGGTGGCACCTTCGCCCGAACTCTTGCCGCCGGGGAGGCCGGCGCCGACCTGGGTGAGTTCACCGAATCGCTGGCGACGCGGCTGACCGCCGTACGGTCGAAGCGGCGTGAGCTCGCCGATCAGCGGGAGGACGCCGAGGAGCGGCTCGCGGCGATCGACCGCCGGCTGGCCGAGGTGGCACAGCAGCGCGTCCCCGACCGCCGCTCGGTAGCGGTCGCGCTGAACCTCGAGGCCGACGCCGAGGTGGAGATCGAGCTGTCGTACGTCGTCCCCGGGGCCGGCTGGACCAGCACGTACGACGTCCGCCTGGCCGGCGACCGGTTGACCCTGGGCTGGTTCGGTCTGATCACCCAGTACACCGGCGAGGACTGGCCCGAGTGCGAGCTCACGCTGTCGACCGCCCGGCCCGCGGTGAACGCGAAGGTGCCCGAGCTCGACCCGTGGTACCTCGACCGCCGTCGCCCACCGGTCCCAGCAGCACCCGCCAGCTTCGCCATGGCGCGGACGGAAGCGGCGTACGGCGGTGCCCCCGAGCCCGCAGGCGCCGCCCCTGAATGGGTCGAGCAGAGCGCCACCGTCGAGCAGGGCACCACGGCCGCGACCTACACGCCGCCACGACCGGTCGCCGTACCCGCCGATGGCGCTGCCCACCGCGCGACGATCGCCTCCATCGAGCTCGACTCCGAGCTGGACTACATCACCGCCCCGATCCGCTCGACCGACGTCCACCTCCGGGCCACCGTCGCCAACTCCAGCACCCACACACTGCCCGCCGGCAAGGCAGCCGTCTTCCACGAAGCCGACTTCGTCGGATCCGCCGCCCTCCCCCTCTGGGCACCCGGCGAGGAGGTCGAGCTCGCCCTCGGTCTCGACGACCGCATCCGCGTCGAGCGCGAGCTGGTACGCCGTACTGCGACGAAGGCGACCCTCGGATCGACCCGCCGCCGCGAGGTCGAGTACGCAACCCGCATCGAGAACCACACCCCACGCGCCGCCCGCATCACCGTCCTCGACCAGCTACCGGTTGCCCGCGACCACGAGATCACCGTCAAACCCATCACCGCCAGCCCCGACCCCGCCGAGACCACCGAGCTCGGCATCATCACCTGGAAGCTCGACCTCCCGCCCGGTGAGCAGACCACGGTCAACCTTGCCTACCGCGTCGAAACCGCCAAGTCCGTCGACCTCGCGGGCTGGCGCGAGTAGCTACGCGTTCGCTCGGGAGCGGCTGCCCTGGAGGACTGCGGTGCCGAGGGCGGTCAGCGAGTGCCAGACGGCCAGGCCTTGGCGTTCGGTCGTGATCAGGCCGGCGCCGCGGAGGACGGTGGCGTGTTCGCTGGCCGTCGAGCGGGAGATGCTCAGAGCGGCTGCGAGCTCTGACGTCGTGCAGCCGTTGGCGATTGCCTCCAGGCCGGCGGCGCGGGTACTGCCGATGAGGTCGGCGAGGCCTTTGCCTGGGGCAACTGGCTGCGGACAGCCGAGGCGCCCGGACGGGTAGATGACGACGGGTGGCAGCTCGGGGTCGTACATCGTCATCGGGTTGTGCCAGTTGAAGTACGACGGGATCAGCGTCAGCCCGCGGCCGTTCAGATGGATGTCTCGGCTGGTGGGCCCGTTGACCTCCAGCACTGGTGGTTCCCAGCGCAATGCCGGGCGCAGGCTGCCGAGCAGGCCGGAGATGCCGTCGTCGCTGTGCAGCCGTGTGCGCAACAGGTACTCGGCGCGGATGCGGGCCCGGATCGTCGGCCAGTACGGTGCGAGTGCACGGTCGTAGTACGTCTGCATGGCCGCGCCGAGGGTGGCGATGTCGGCCGCTCGGCCGTTGGCGAGCGCGGCGATCCAGGCGGCCGATCCGCGAGGTGGTGTGACGAGGTCGAGTTCGCGTCGCATCCGCTGCCGCGGTGTGCTCAGCACGGTCTCGAGGCCGGCTTCGAATCCGGCCAGCCCCTCGATCGGTGTCATGAAGTCGGGGAAGTACGCACCCGCCGGCGCGGCCGGGGCGAGCGTCGTACGGATCATCTGGTGGAAGCTCTCGTCGCGCGGCAGACTCCGGCGCCACTGCGCGAAGTACTGCGGCTGCCGGGGCTTCTCGCCCTGAAGCAGGTGCAGGCTGAGCATCAGCTCCCACAGCGGATCCGGCTCCGGCGCGATGTGCGTCCGGGCCAGATCCGCCGCGGTGAAGTGAATCCGTACTGTCCCCATCGCTGCCGTGCCTCCCCTGCGGCGCGCGGCAGGGCGGGAGCCGGCGCGCCGAGGTCCCATGATGCAGGCTCGGCCGGTGGGTGGGAAGGATCGATCGGTGCCGAAAGGAATCAGACGCCGCGGCACTCGTAGTTGCGGATGTAGGCGACGTCGTCGGTGTCGATCTTGTACCAGCCGGCGCCCTGCACCTTGGTCCCCTCCCAGCCCCAGAAGTTCTTGATGTCGACCCAGAACGTGCAGCGGTACGGAATCTCGTAGGCGTCGACGTCACCCCACCCGTCGGTGCTGCTGTGCGGGCTGAGCCCGCGGATGCCACTCGGGCAGGACGATCCGAGCGGCTCGTACCGGTCGTCCTCACTGCACCAGCCCATCGCGACCCGCATCCCGAGGCTGGTCTGGTTGACCACGGTGCCGCACATCGAGCCGACACACGACCCGGCGTTCGCGGCCGGTGCGGCCGAGACGGTGGCGCCGGCCAGCACCGCGGTGGCGACAGCCGAGCGCAACAAAGCCTTCTTCATCACAGTTCTCCCTTGTTTCATTGACCTGATTGGAGAGCGGTCCAGGTCTGTGGACCGACTTCGCCGTCGACCGGGAGGCCGCGGCTGGTCTGGTAGTCACGGACGGCCTGCTCGGTACCGGACCCGAAGTCGCCGTCGATCCCGATCGGGCGGCCGAGCGCGGCGGTCAGCGCACGCTGCAGACGGCGGACCTCGAACCCGGTTGATCCGCGGGCAAGGTTCGGCTGCCAGCCCGCCGACAACAGCGCGGTCCAGGTCCGGCGGCCCACCTCGCCGTCCACGCCCAGTCCGTGCGCCGACTGGAACGCCCGTACGGCGGTATCGGTGCGACTGCCGAAGTTGCCGTCGACCGTTCCCGCATCGCGGCCGTCGTCCTTCAGCAGGTACTGCAGTGCGCTGACCAATGGGCCGCTCGCACCGCTGCTGACTTCCGGATAGCTGGTGAAGTCGCGGTTCACCGGTGGCTGGACGTCGACCTGGTTGCTGTCGATGTTGATCGTGCGACCGCCGTGCGTCTCGTTGTGGTCACCGGCGTACTGATGGATCCGCTGGTGGTTGGACCAGTAGGTCGCCGGCACGTACGAACCCGCGTCGGTGTCCGCCTTGCCGTTCCACCATGCGAAGTCGATGAAGTCAGGCCGCGCGTACGTCGTTGATCGGTAGACGCCTGCCAGGTCGCGGATGCCTGAGGCTGCACCGGAGTAGACCCCGGAGAAGTACGACGCCTCGTGCAGCCGCTCGGTCCATCCGGTCAGGTAGCTGAGCACCGCGGTCCGGCAGGCCGTGTTCGAGCTGTCGTAGTGCTCCATATCGTTGTAGAGCGTCGTCCCAACCGCGAGACCGAGGTTTCCGGCGCGAGTGATCGCGTCGCCGCCTTCGGCACGACCTTGTGAGCGTGCCGTCGCTGGGTCGGCGGACATCTTGAACGACTGGGTGGTCGTGCACGGGGCCTGGCGACCGACGTACAGGGGAAGGAGGTGCCAGCCCTCGGAGGTCTGCTCGCTGACCCAGGCAGCGGTCAGGTTCGCCTGGGTCTTGCAGCCGCGCCCGTCACCGCCGAAGTAGACACCGACCGATCGGTACGGCGACGACAGCCAGGCCTGCATGGTCGCCGACGACGGTGTATCGCAGGTGTCGAACGCCTTACCTGCAAAGGATGTCGGACTTGCCCACGTGAGCGCCGGGGTGACGACCAGGATTGCCAGGCTCAGAGCCGCGATGCGTAGCGGTCGCATGTCAGTAGAAGCAACCGGTCGTGGGCAGGCTCGACACCGGCGGCGGGACGGCACCGTCGTACAGGGCGATCATGAACTTCTGCGGGCACCGCCGGACACCGCTCACTTTGATGTGGACGTGCAGGTGAGGCCCGGTCGAGTTGCCGGTGTTGCCCGTCGTCCCGATGCGCTGGCCGGCGCTGACCTGTTGCCCGTTGCTGATCGAGATCGCCGAGAAGTGGCAGTACGTGTAGCGAACGCTACCGACGTCGATGTTCACGCCGTACCCGCAACCGGAAGGCTCGTCGATCCGGCTCGCAGTGCCGGCCACGACCGCGTAAGCCGGGACGGACCGCACCGGCAAATCAGTGGCCGGGTAGGTGTGGTGCGGATCGTCGTACTCGGTCCGCGGCAGCGCGCCCCGGTCGAGCGGCAAGCTGAAGCCGGGCGGGTATCCCGGGAAGTCGCCGACCAGGGTCTGCCAGGTGAGCGGTCCGACCTGACCGTTCGCGTCGAGGCCGCGTGAGGTCTGGAACGCCCGTACGGCGGTGTCGGTGTTGCCGCCGAAGTCACCGTCGACCGTCAGGCCGTGCCCGTACCGGTTGAGTTCGACCTGCAGCGCTTTGACCGCCTCGCCGTTCGAACCGCGTTGCACGGTGACAATCAGCTTGCCCCAAGTGTTCGAACCGATCTGGCCGTCGGACCCCAAGCCGTTGGCCGACTGAAAGGCCTTCGCCGCGGCCTCGGTCCCGCCGCCGAAGTCCGCGTCCGCGCTGATGTCGTGGCCGTGGTGCCGAAGCAGGTACTGCGCCGTCGTCACGATCGGGCCCCACTGGCCTTTGACGAGGTTGGGCCAAGCCGGCAGAGCGGCAGCGGAGGTAGCAGGCAGCACGAGGCCGGCGGCAACAGTGAGCACGGCCGTGATCAGGCCGAGCAGTGTGGTGCGTCTGGTCACTGGAGGTCCCTTCAGCAGGAGTAGTTGGAGTTCGTGTGCACGGATTCGCAGTAGCGGACATGCAGGTGGTCGTCGTGGTTGTCGTGCGACTGGACCAGCCCTTCGCCGATCAGGACGGGATCGTTGAAGAAGATGACCTTCACCCGGCCGGTGGCCCGGATCGCCTGGACCAGTTGCCGCGTCGCCGTACGGCTGTACTGCGCGTCGAACCTGCTGATCCGGCTGATCCCGGTGCACTGGGCGCGGTCGTTGCGCATCAGCTGGATGTCGGCGTCGAGGCCGACCTCGTGGCTGCTGTGGTCGGGGATGTTGCCGCCGTGCTCGAAGCTCAGGTCTCGTACGGCGACCGGTCCGTAGCCGCTCGAGCTGACGCGCTCGGCAGCGACCGTCAGCTGCCCGACGGCTGCCGCCGTACCCCAATGCGCGCTGTCCCCGTTCACGTCGGACGCCTTGGTGCAGACCGCGGCCACATCAGGACGATCAACGAGCTGGAAGTGCCAGATCAGGTTCCGCCAGGTGATCGGGCCGACCTCACCGTTGGCCTCGATCCCAGCGTGCCGCTGGAAGTCGACTACTGCAGTGTGGGTTGCGGGACCGAAGGAACCGTCGACGCTGAGCCCCAGCCCCCGCTTCACGTTGAGCTGACGCTGCAACGCGCGGACGGCGTGGTTGTTGTCTCCCTGCCGAACCGTGATGGCCAGCGCGGCCCACGTGTTCGGGCCGACCCGTCCATCGGCTCCGAGCCCTCGCGCGGTCTGGAAGGCGCGAACTGCCGCGTCCGTCCCGGAGCCGAAGTCGCCATCGACGGCGACCGACTGGCCGGCGTGCACGAGGAGTTGCTGGATCGCCTCCACGTCCGCGCCGCGGCTGCCCTTGCTCTGCGTCGGCCACGCGGCCTGCGGGAAGGCGTGGGCGGTGAGGCTGGTCGCCGCCAGCCAGAAGAGGACCAGCACGAGCGATAGCACGCTTCGTCTCGACATGGTGTTCCTTCGCGTGAGCCGGATCTGACCGGCTCAGCGTGGCGACCAGGCCCTGCTCCCCGCCAAGGGATTCGCCGACCGCCGAAACCCTCCCCTGCGATGGAGCTGCTGGACTCAGGGCTTGGGCTGCTTCGTCTTCTTCGGTTTCTTCGGCTTCTTGGAGTTGTCCGCGCTGGGTTCGGCCTGTTTGGCGGGCTTGGTCACGCTCGCGGTGGTCCGCGGGGCGACCGCTTTCGTCCGGACCGGTATCGCTGTAGTTGTCGGGGGCCGGGTGGTGCTGGGCGGCGCGACTGTGGGGGTCTGCTGCGGGGACAGGTTGGCCGGGGCCGGGGTGACAGCGCCGCGGAGGGCGAGGCCGGCGCCTACCGAGGCGGTGAGGACGAGCACGGCGAGGCCGGCTGGAAGCAGGACCTTCGGGGTGGATCTGCGCCTGGGCTGGATCTTGGTCGGGACGGCGTTCGGGTCGGCCCGGTGGCGGACCGGCGGCTTGGCACCGGCGGCGACCTGGTCGGCGGTCGGGCGCTGGGCGGGGTCCTTGGCGAGCATCCAGAAGATGAGGGCTTCGAGGTCGGCCGTCAGCTCCGGGCGATGCTCGGTCGGCGCTGCCGGTTCGCACTCGACGTGCTGGTACATGATCGCGGCCGGTTCGTCGGCCATGAACGGCGGCTGACCGGTGACCAGCTGGTACAGGACGCAGCCGAGGGCGTAGATGTCGGAAGGCGGACCGACCGCCCGGCCGCGGGCGGCTTCGGGTGAGAGGTAGTAGCTGGTGCCGACGATCTCGCCGCTCGACGTCATCGTCGTGGTCGCTTCGCTCAGGAAGCGGGCAATGCCGAAATCGGCCACCTTGACCGAACCGTCGTCACCCAGCAACAGGTTGTCCGGCTTGATATCGCGATGTACGACGCCCTGCCGATGGGCCGCCGCCAATCCGGCCGCGGCCTGGCGTACGACGTACAGGGCGCGGCCCGGCTCGAAGGGCCCGCTCTCGCGGAGCTCCTCCCCTACCGAGCAGCCGGTGCTCAGCTCCATGGCCAGGTACCAGCAGTTGCCTTCGTCGCCGAAGTCGTAGGCCGCGACCACCTGGGGGTCGCAGATCTGCGCGATCGCGCGGGCCTCGCGCCGGAAGCGCTCGGCATCCATCAGTGTCCGCGGCTCCGGCCGCACCAGCTTCAACGCGACCTCGCGCTGCAGGACCTCGTCGACAGCGCGGTAGACGTCGCCCATCCCGCCGCGACCGATCGCCGCGACGATCCGGTACCGGCCCCCGACGACCTCACCTGCGCGTTTCACTACGGCACCGTATCCATCTCGGCGGTCAACTCACCTTGGCCGCCGCGTGCAGGGCCAGTCCGTCCTGGGCGGCGATGTCGGCGCGGAACCAGCCTCCGGCGTCGACGGTGTAGATCGGGCCGCTGCAGTTGCCAGAGGTGAAGTCGCCATGGAAGACATCACAGTAGCGGCCCGGTGCGAGATTGGTGTGGAAGCTGCGGCCGGTCAGCGCCGAGCCTTCGTCGTTCAGGACGAGGTAGCCCTTGTCGCCGCGGCCGAAGGCGATCGCGTCGTTGCCGTTGTCCCACCACTCGGTGACCGCGGTGCCGCGGGTGATGTTGTGGAAGGCAACCATATTGGCGATCACGCGCCACTCGTGCTCGCAGCGCCAGCGGTTGGTGAAGCAGGTGGTGTCGGTCGTGCGACCGTCGCTCGCAGCCGGCGGTCCCTGGTCGTGTGAGCTGTATTCGTAGCTCGACATGACCTTCGGCGTCCCGTAGGTCCACGCGAGCATGAAGGCATTCGCCATCGCATACCGGCCGTTGTCGCGGAAGGTCAGCACGTCGCTGCCACGCTGGGTGTCATGGTTGTCGGTGAACACCACAGCCCGGTCGGACGCCAGCGGTGATCCGAAGGTCTTCAGGTACGCGAGCCGCTCGGTGTTGAAGATCTTCGCCAGGTCCTTGCCGTAGCGGAACTCCAGTACGTCGCCGTTCCCGACATACTCGTCCGGCGTGATCGGCTCCCCCGCGCCGTAGATCACCTCTTGGTACAGGTACGCCGGTCGCGACAGCCGCGCCTTGATCGCGGCGATGTCCGCGGCCGGCATGTGCTTGGAAGCGTCCAGCCGGAACCCGTCGACCCCGATCGAGAGCAGGTCGTTCAGGTACGCCGCGATCCGGCCGCGCACGTAGTCCGAACCGGTGGCGAGGTCCGCGAGGTCGACGAGCTCGCAGTTCTGCACCTCGTAGCGGTCGCCGTAGTTGACGATGTCGTCGTTCCCGTTGCGCCCGCAGTGATGGAAGTCCTGCGTCTGGAACAGCCCCGGGTAGTCATAGTGCGTGTACGGCGATCCCGCGCTCCCGGTGCCGCCCGCCGACCCGCCGGTCATGTGGTTGATGACCGCGTCGACGTACACCTTCACACCGGCCGCGTGACAGCTGTTCACCATCGCCACGAAGTCCGCACGGGTCCCCCGGCGCGTGCTGTCCAGCTTGTAACTAACCGGTTGGTAGTCCTGCCACCACGGATACCCCTGCCCCGGCAGCACGACATGCTCCTGCGGCGGCGACACCTGCACTGCGCCGTACCCTCGCGGGCCGAGGAACGCACCGCACTCGCGACCGACCGACTTCCAGTTCCACTCGAACAACTGGACGATCACGTCCCGCGGCCCGGCCGGTGCGGCCGACGCGGGCGCAGCTACTGACAAACCGCTGGCGACGAGCAGTACGACGAGTGCCTGACGGATCATCGAATCAGTCTCGCAGCGAATTCCCCGCCTGTCGTGAACCGAACGTGTCGCCCGGCCATCAAAGCCCTCCAGTACGACACACTGAGGACGAATTCCGGAGGGCATGATCATGAATCGCAGCATCAAGCTGGCAGGCCTGGTGACGGGGGTCTCCATCGCCGCAGTGGTCGCGGGCGCGCTGGTTGCCGCTCAGCAGACCCCCACGCTGGCCGCCGCGAGCAACGACGGCGCCAAGCCCATCGACAGCGTCACGAAGACGGCGTCGACGACGCCGTCCACCACACCGAGCGAGTCTGCACCAAGCGGTGCGGTGAAGCTGACACTCGACCTGACCAAGCTCAAGCAGGGTGCAGCACCGAAGACGTCGTACGGCGACAGTCGCACCATGCACGTCGGCGGGAACAAGCTCACGCTGCCCGCGTCCGACGGTCAGGTCTGGGAGGTCGCCCGGACGGGGTCCAACAGCGCGCTGATCCTGCACCGGCCGAAGGACGACGGCAAGAACGTCCTCACCACCTGGAGCGATGGCACTCGCGGTGATTCCGTCACCGATGTCTCGACCGTGCGCTCCGCGGCCGATCAGGCAACCAGCGCGTACGGCGTCCAGCCGACCACCGCGGACGGCGCGGAGCTGCCGCGGTTCACGCTGGTCTGGCGCGACAACCCCAGCGGTGAGGAGTACTCGCTGCAGCGCACGGGCGAGCACGGGCCGATCGTGCACGCCGTCCAGGGCAGCGAGGTCTACTTCAGCGCGTTCAAGGGCGCGAAGGAGACGCTCTACAAGTGGATCGCCGGCGAGGACGCGCCGAAGCCGATCAACGCCGTACCGATGCCGTCCGCGGTGTCGTCGGATCTGCAGTTCGGTGCATCGGTCGTGTCGACGACCGATGACGGAAGCTGCACCACGCTGGTCGACATCGCGGCAGCCGCCAAGCGCTGGGGCACGTGTGAGTACGCGATCGACGAGATGCTCGGCGGCAGCAGCTTCGCGCTCGGCGGACCGGCGTACCGCGACGGGTACGGTGACGGTCTGTTCGCTGCTGTGGACATGCGGACCGGCCGGGCCATCCGCGAGTGGTCGGGCGGCTCCAAGGTCGCGATCATCTCCACGGTCATGGAGGACACCGATCACGTGCTGGTGCTGGCCGAGCAGGGTGGCAAGACCGCGATCGCCCGCTGCACGCCGAAGACCGGGACCTGCGAGCTCGCCGCCCCCTTGAAGAAGGGCACCGGCGACACCGACAACCGGCCCTACTTCATCGGTAGGTAGTCCACCGAGTCGAGGACCTGCTCAGCCTGGGCAGCGTCCTCGGCCCGGACCTGGATCCGGATCAGCGAGCCGTTGATCTTCTTCACCCGCTCGTACGTCGTCATTCCGGCCGGGCACTCGGCGTACTTCGCGGTCGCCGTGTCCGCGTTCTCGTTGCGATCCAGTGCGGCCGCGCAACCCACCGGAGTCGGAAGTGCGGCGGCCGACGGAACCTGATCACCGGGCAGCACACCGGCGAAGACACCGGGGGTCTTCGCACCAGGCCCGCTCCAGGCGCTGTTGTCGGCGCTCACCAAGAGGCCGGGCAGCCGGCCGGTCGCACCCTGCGGCTGCCAGCCGCTGCCGCTCCGGTTGGCGGCCCACTCCCGAGGAAGCTCGACAGACAGGACGTTCTTTTGATCCACGACTCGTACCCACTGCCGCTGAACGCCGTACTGCCAGCCCAGGTAGCCGCCGGCGCTGCCCAGCAGCGCGGCCGCGACGGTCGCCGCCACCCAGGGATTGATCGAGAACCGGCGAGCGGCCTCCGGCAGCTCGGCGGCTGTCCGCAGGGCTTCGGCGAACGAGCGGACATCGGGCCAGCGCTGCTCCCTGTCCTTGTTCAGCCCACGCCGGATCACCTCGTCCACCGCGGCGGGGACGGTCTCCAACGGCGGCGGCGGACCATCGACCGCCAGTACGGCGGCCAGCGTGGTCGCGCCGTACGGCGGTTGCCCGGCCAGCGCGGCGTACGTGACCGCGGCCAGCGCATACAGGTCGGCGCGCGGATCGAGTACGTCGCCGCGCACCTGCTCGGGTGCGACATAAGCCGGGGTACCGCCGGGCATCGTCACCCGCGACACCTTGTCGAGCGACTTGCCCAGACCGAGATCGCCGAGCATGGCCCGCTCACCGGCCGGCGTACTGCGGAAGAGCACGTTCTCCGGCTTGACGTCGCGGTGCAGAACACCGCGGTCGTGCAGCTCCTGCAAGCCGGCGCTGACGTTCTCGATCACTTCCAGCGTGCCGGCCAGCGGCAGCGGGCCCTCCTTGATGCGATCCGCCAGCGTGCCGCGGTCGGCATAGGTGAGGACCAGGAACGGGCGGCCGTCATCGGTGGTCCCGGTGTCGTGGACGCCGACGACGTACGGCGACTCGACCTTCCGCAGGAACCGCCCCTCCTCGACGAAGCGCCGCCGTACGTCGAGATCGTCGACCCAGTGCTCGGCCAGCACCTTGACCGCGACTTCCGCGTCGAGGTCCTCGTCCCGAGCCAGCCAGACCGCCGCGAAACCACCACTGCCCAATCGCCGGATCACGGCGTACCGGCCAAAATGAGAGGGCTGAACCATGGCGCCCATTATCGTCACGAGCATGTCTGACGACGCGGACGCGCTCGACGACCTGGCCCGGCGCGCTGCCCAGGACCCCGCGTTGCTGGACGAACTGATCCGGCAGGTGCAGCCGCAGGTGATGCGGATCTGCCAGCGCGTCCTGCCGCATCGCGCCGACGCCGAGGACGCCTGCCAGGACGCGCTGCTGGCGATCGCCACCAAGGTCGGCACCTTCTCGGGGCGGAGCCGGTTCAGCACCTGGGTGCATGTGGTCGCGTCGAACGCGGCCCGCGAGACCTACCGCCGGCTGAAGCGGCGCGCGGTCGAGAACACGGCCGCCTGGCAGGACGATGACCGGCCGGCGAGATACGACCGTCCCGACCCGCGGACAACCAGTGTGGTTGCCGGCACCCGGCTGGATCTGCTCGACGCGCTCGAACAGCTCGAGACCGAACTGCCCGAGACTGTCACTTCGGTGGTCCTTCGAGACATCTACGAGCTCAGTTACGACGAGATCGCCGACCAGGTCGGGATCCCGGTCGGGACCGTGAAGTCCCGGATCAGCCGGGCCAGGGTCTCGCTTAAGGCACAATTACTCCCCCGTCAGGAGTGATCTCACACCTGACGGTTTCGCCGATCGGCCGCGGGCCCGTAGGGTTTCGAACGTGTCTATCTACGATGTCGCCACATCAGACCAAGATCTGCCGGAAGTAGAAGAGCGCGCTTGGCGTGAGGTGTCCGATATCGGAGTGGCCGCTGCGCGGATCGAGTGGGCCGGTGCTGCGCGCGAGCTGCTGCTCGTCGCGGCCAAGAAGTACCAGTCGCTGGTGCAGCTCAAGGACCTCGCCGTCGGCGTCCAGGAGCAGACCGGTATCCGGACCAAGCAGCTCCCCAAGCTGTGGATCGGCGGCACCCTCGCCGAGGTCTACGCCGAGAACCTGCGCCGCGGTGAGCCGATGCTGCCGGCGCTGTGCGTCAACCCGGACGAGAGCGTCTTCGAGGGGTACGCCGCGATCGTCGGCGCCGCCACCGGTGAGACTCCCGCCGATCCCGACGCGCACGCCTCCCACGAGCGCCTCGCCGCCTACCGCTACTTTGAGGCCGGCAACCTGCCGTCCGACGGCGGCAGCGCGATGATCCCGGCCAAGCTCGGTGCCGCTCGTGCCCGCGCCCGCAAGGCCGCGATCGCCGAGCGCCCGATCAAGGCCTGCCCGAAGTGCAACCTGCAGACCCCCGCCAGCGGCATCTGCGACACCTGCGACTGATCCTGGTCAGTGAAGCTCGGCTCGCCACTCCTGATGGAGTTGCGTGAGCCGGGCTGCGAGCTCCGGTTCGCTGTCGATCAGGTTGTGTTGTTCGGCGATGTCGTCGGTGAGGTTGGCGAGGAACAGGCCGTTGCCCATCGGTGCGTGCTCGTAGGTTTGCAGGTGCCGGCTGTCTTCGGTGTCGCCGACCCAGCTGAGCTTCCAGTCGGCGTCGCGGACGGCCCACTGGAAGCCGCAGTCCCAGTGCAGGGTGCGCTGGTCCGGCTTGATCCCTTGCAGGATGGGCAACGCGTCGATGCCGTCGGTCGTGCCGGGGGCGGCGCCGGCGGCGGCTGTGAGTGTTGGTACCAGGTCGAGTGTGCTGAGTAGGCCGTCGCAGGAACGTGCGGCGGGGAGTACGCCGGGCCACCGCCACAGCATGGGGATCCGGATCCCGCCTTCCCACAGCGTGTACTTCGTGCCGCGCAGGGGCGTGTTGTCGCCGAAGTTGCAGGTCGAACCGCCGTTGTCGGTGACGTAGACGACGATCGTGTCCTCGGCCGCGCCGGTGCTGTCGATGCTGGCGAGTAGCTTGCCGATCTCGGCGTCCATGAGTTCGAGCTGGGCCAGGTAGTACTCGCGGCCGTGCGGAAGGTTCGGCACGATGACGTCGTCGTACCAGTCGCCGAAGGCCAGGCCGGTGCCGGGCGTCCAGTCGCTGAACTTCGGCAGGTTGCGGGCCTCGAGTTCCTCGTCCGGCAACTGCCAGCAGAAGTTGTGGACGGCGTTGAACGCGACCATGCAGAAGTACGGCCGGTCCTCGTTCGGGTCGCTGATGAACTCACCGGCCCGGCGGCCGATCTCGGTGGTCAGGAAACCTTCGTGCTCGACCGGATCGTCCCCCGACAACAACGGCTGGACGGCCATGTGGACCGCCGCCGGATCGCCGTACTCGGCCTGTGCCTCCTGTGAGTGGTGCAGGTAGTTCAACCGGCCGAAGGACTGACCGGCGAGACCGTAGAGCGTCGTCTCGAAGCCGTGATGCGGCGGGCAGGCGCGGTCGCCGACCTGCTCACCGCCGTAGTGCACCTTGCCGAAGTAGCCGGTGCGGTAGCCCTGGTCCTGCAGCCGCTCCGCGAGCGACGGTACGTCGTCCGGCGGGAACGACGACGATCCGAACCACTCGGCTCCCCAACGCTGCTGGTACTGACCCGAGATGATCGCGGCCCGGGACGGGCTGCAGATCGGCGCGGTCACATAGGCGTCCGTGCAGCTGACCCCCTCGGCCGCCAGCCGGTCGAGTGCCGGGGTGCGGACGTCGGCGTGGACTCCGAGCGCGGTGCGGTCGGCGTACCCGTGGTCGTCGGAGACGATGAGCAGGATGTTGGGTTTCGGCAACGGCCGGTCCTCTCAGGTTCGCACCACGCTGAACCAGGCCCGGAGCCCGGCCACGCGGCGGAGAACGAGTTGGTCGAGCAAGAGAACCACGGCGAGCGTGATGCCGAACAGAGGGAGGAAGAGCGCGAGCGCGACGACCAGGACCGCCAAGGCGGGCGTCGCCCGGAGCGGGAGGCGGCCGCGGGGCGCGCCGAGCGCGTTGCCCTTCGGACGGCGGCGCCACCACATCAGCGGCCCGGTGACACACATGAAGACGACGCCGAGGCAGAACGCCGTGGTGACCCACAGGTTCAGTGTGCCGAACCGCCGGCCCTCGTGCAGAGCGATGCCCTGGGCAACCACTTTCGCCAGGGCCGGATAGTCGCCGTACCCATACGTCGACACGACGCGACCGCCGTACTGGTCGACATGGAGACTGCGTTCCTTGGCCGGGTCGTTGAACGCGTACCCGATCGCCGAGTAGACGCCCTCCTCGTCGGCGGGCAGCGCGACCGTCATCGGGCGGCGCAACCCGTTGCGCTCACCGACCGCGATCGCGGTGTCCACGGTCGCCACCGATCGGCGCTTGTCCGCCGGATCCGAACGCGGTACGCCGGACTTCCCCACCCCCCAGGGCACCGAGTGGCTGTGCGGAAGGGATTCGTCCATGGTCGAGGTCGGATTCGACAACGCACCGTGGTCCTCGGCCCAGAACGACGTACCGCCCTGGGTCGCGAGTTTCTGGGTCTGTTCGCCCCAGACTCCGGTCCACGGCAGCCCCGACACGATCAGGAACAGCAGTCCGATGCCGAGAACCGAGCCGGTGCGGCCGTGCCGGGACCGCAGTACGGCGCCCGCCGCACCGGCTGCTCGTCGTCGTGCCCGAGCGACGCGGCCGCGGAAGAACAGGTAGTAGCCCGTCATCGCCATCACGATCGCCCAGCAGGCGGCGATCTCGATCACGTAGTCGCCCCACCGGCCGGCCATCAGCTCACCGTGCAACAGGATCGCGCCACCCGACAGCGTGGTGTCCGGGTTCAGCGCGCCCAGCACCTTGCCTTCGTACGGGTCGACGAAGACATCCCGCGGTCCGGCCGCCGTGTCGACGGAGAAGACGGTCGAACGGTTCGGTGCGGACGGCTCGGTCATCGAGACCACGGTCGCATCCGGGAACGCCTGCCGAACCTCCTCGAGCTGGGAGGAGTACGGCTGCGCGACCAGGCCGGGTGGCTGCTGGACCTTCATCAGGTCGGCGTGCAGTACCGGCTCGATCTGGAACCGGAACAGGTAGATCAGCCCGGTGACCGCCAGGATCAGCAGCACCGGGATGACCAGGAAGCTCGCGTAGAAATGCCACCGCCAGAAGGCCCGGAACAAGCCCGATCCCTTCTCCCGCGGCCCGGCCTTCTCCGCCTCGACCGGCACCGGGGCCGTCGCCACTTCACCCACGTCCACTCCTCGCTCGCAGTTCTCGGGAGTAGTCGGATGGCGGGTGCGTTCAGTTCCTGTGACCTGGGGCACAGGTGGAATTTCGTGCGACCATGGTGCGGCCATGCGACAGGCCTGGGGATTCCGAGCAGCGCGGGCCGCGATGTTCGCGGCCACCTGTGTGCTGCTCGCGGTACTCGGCCACGTGCTGATGTCCGGTACGCCGATTCCGGGCTGGGCGATTGCCCTGGCCCTCGTCGTGGTGGGCGTGGCCGCCTGGTTCGTCACCGACTGCGAACGTGGTATCCCGTTCGTGCTCGTCTCCACGGTGATGGTCCAGGCGATGCTGCACACGGTCTTCTCGACCGCCCAGGCCCATCCCATGGGTCACCACATGACCGGGACGTCGTCGTACGGGATGCTCGCGGTCCACCTGCTGGCCGCGCTGTTGAGTGGTCTCTGGCTGGCCTACGGCGAGCGGGCCGCCTTCATTGTCCTGCAGGCGGTCGCGACTCGGCTACTGGTCTCACTGCGACTGATCGCCCACCCAGGATTCACTCCGCACCACCCGCGGGTCCGGCCGCACTACTCCCCCAGGCCGCTGCGGCTCTTTCTGCTTGTGCACGCCATCATCTCGCGAGGTCCACCACGCGGAGTCCCCGTCAACTGACGGCCGACCCACCCCTGCCGCACCGGCAGGGGCTTTCCGCTTGCCTGGACCACCGAAGGATTCCCGTGATGACTTCCGCCTTGCACCAACCGCCCGACGAAACCACCACCCGCCTCGCGCTCGCCGCCCGCGCCGGCGATCTCGTTGCCCTGGACAACTTCATCCGCGCACTGCACCTCGACGTACGGCGCTATGTCAGCTACCTGAGCGCCGACCCGCAAGCAGCCGACGACCTCACCCAGGAGACGTTCCTGCGGGCCCTCAAGAGCCTGCACCGCTTCGAGGCCCGCTCGTCCGCACGAACGTGGCTGCTGTCGATCGCCCGCCGTACCGTCGCCGACCACCTCCGCCACCAGGCCTCCCGGCCCCGAATCTCCGACCACGACTGGCAACTGGCCGCCGAACAAGCCCAGCCACGCAACCTCCCCGGCTTCGACGACGGCATCGCCCTCACGGACCTTCTCGACAAACTCCCCACCGACCGCCGCGAGGTCTTCGTCCTCACCCAACTGGCCGGCCTCCCGTACGCCGAAGCAGCCACCCACCTCGGCTGCCCCACCGGCACCATCCGCTCCCGAGTCGCCCGCGCCCGAACCACCCTCGCCAACCTGGTCACCGCCGCCTGACCACCTCCAGGCCTGGCGTCCAGAAGGGCGTCAGGCCTGTTTGTAGATGCTGACTTCGGCCAGGGAGAGCGGACCGCTCTGGTTTTCGAGCTGGACGCGGACGTAGCGGCCGGAGGCGCCGGCGAAGTTGAGGGTGGTGGGGGTGCCGCCTTCGCCGGGGTGACGTTGGGCGGTCGCGCCGGAGGTGGCGCGGGCGCCGGCCAGGTCGGGGGCGGTGATGGGGTTGTCGGAGATGATGACCCAGAAGTTGGTGAGGCGGTACTCGAAACCGCCGGTGCGGTTGTAGACCTCGACATCGCCGATGGGTGCGGAGGCACCGAGGTCCACCTGCCACCAGGCTTCCTTGGCGTCGACGGCGGTGTGGGTGACCGAGTTGTTGCCGTACTCGCCGTCGGTGTTGCCGTCGACCGCGCGGGCCGCGTCGCCGCCGTAGTCCGTGGAGATCTGGGTGGCCGGCTTCCGCAGGGCCAGGTTGCCGGGGCGGGTGGGCTTGGTGATCGTCTCGGAGGTCACGTACTCGTGCGACAGCGGATCGGCGTACGTCAGGTGAACGAGCTCGACCGGGCCCGCGGCGGTGTCGACACCGGTCAGGTTGAGTACGACGCGGCCGTCGGCCCTGACCGTGAACGGGATGGACTTGCCCTTGGAGGTCTTCGCGGCACGCAAGGTGTTGTTCAGGTTCGGGACGGTCACCTGCTGGTCGGTGGACCGCGAGAACAGGAACAGGTTCATCGTGCGGTCGCGGAACGTCGTTGCTGCGAAACCGCTCGGCGGAATCGGGCCGCCGCGGGTGCCGTAGATCGCGCCACCGTAGGACTTCGTCCAGCGACCGACCTCCGCCAGCCGGTCGCGTTGTGGTTTGTCCACCTCGCCGGTCGGCTTGGGGCCGACGTTGAAGAGCAGGTTCCCGTCGCCGGTCGCCGTCGAGACCAGTGTCTTGATGATCGTCGCCGGGGACTTCAGTACGTCGTCCTCCCGCCACGACCACTGGTTCCCGATCGTGATGCACGACTCCCACGCGCGCGCCACATCGAACGAGCCGATCCGCTGTTCGGGAGTCGTGTAGTCGCCGTTCAACGTGGCCGGCGCGTCCGCCCAGTTGAGTGCGTAGCCGCGGTTGTTGATCAGCAGTCCGGGCTGGAGAGTTCGCGGTACGGAGTGGAACGTCGGCGGCCGATACACGCTCAACTCGGCCGGCATGATGCCGTCGTACCAGAGGAAGGAGATGTCACCGTAGTTCCGCAGCAACTGGTCGAGGTGGTCCATCATGTAGCCGTAGTAGTCGCCATAGTTGCCTGCGACAACTTTCGGATGGGTCCAGTCCCAGCCGGAGTAGTACAGCCCGAACTCGATCCGCCGCGACCGGCAGGCGATCGCCACCTCCTTGACCAGATCGCGACCCGACTTCCCCAGCGGCGTGTTCGCGAAGTCCGGGTAGAACGACTCGGCGAAGTTCCGCGCCCGGAACATCGGGAAGCCGTCATGGTGCTTACTCGTCAGCACCAGGTACTTCATCCCCGCCGACACCGCGACATCGGCCAGCCCCTCGGCCCACCCCGTGGCCGGCAAGAACGATTTGTACGCCGCGTCGTACACGGGATCGGTCTTCACCGACGGATCGTTGTACGGCGCTCCGTCGTCCGGCCGCCCGGGCCGATAAGCCTTCCGCCCCCACCCGGTCTCGACCTGCGTCAGGCTGGCCGGCCCGAAATGGACGAACAACCCGAACCGCAGCTTCGCCAAGGCCTCCTGGGCATCCACCCGGCGCCCAGCCGATGGTGCCGGCTCGGCGTGCGCCTCTGCGGTGGTCGAACCGAACATCGTGGCGGCAACTCCTAGTGCTGGTGCGCCCAGAAGGATCGAGCGGCGGCGTAAACCATCGGCGGAATCAGACATCGGCGTGGCCTTTCGGTCGGGCGGGACAGGGGCACGACAAATCGGATACGATATTGGAAGTTAGGAGTGAACCAGGCCGGTGTCAATGGCCGGGACCGGAGGAGACCTCGTGCGCGGAGCAGCTCCACAGCAGACGCCCAAGTTGCAGCCCGCCCCGCGGCTGATGCTGCGCGAGAGCGTGTACGAGTCGCTGAAACGCCTCTTGATGGACAACGACCTCGAGCCCGGCACCCGGCTGTCGATCGACGGTCTGGCCCGTGACCTGCAGGTCTCCCAGACACCCGTGCGGGAGGCACTCTTCCGCTGCGAGGCCGAGGGTCTGGTGGTCCGCCGACCGAACGCGGGTTACCACGTCGCTCCCCTGCTCGGCCGCGACGCGCTCCTCGACCTCTACGACCTCCGCCTGCTGCTCGAACCCACGGCCGCCGCGCGCGCCGCAACCGCCGCGACCGATCACCACCGGCAGGACATCGACGACGCCGTCCACGCGATGGCTCCCGCCGTACCGGGTGACGGCTATCAGGCGTATCGCGAGTTCGCGGAAGAGGATGCGAAGTTGCACGGCACGATCGCTCAGGCCGGCGGCAATCCACTGATCGCCGAAACGCTCGACCGGCTGCGCGCGCACACCCACTCGTACCGGCTGTACTTCCGGCACGGCATCGCCGAGGTCACCACCACCGAGCACCAGACGATCCGGGACATGATCCACCGCCGCGACCCGGCCGGCGCCGAACAGGCCATGCGGACCCACCTCGAGAACTCCCGGATCCGGCTGCTCGCCGCCTACGACGACGTCTGACGCCCCGGGGTGCCGTTGAGGTGATCCAGGGTGGGGATCGTACGGTTGAGGCGTGAGTACCTTGGAGCGGCTGGATGCTGCGCAGCGGCGGCGCCGGCGGCTCGGGTTCCCGCTCGCCGTGGTGTACAAGTTCTTCGACGACCAGGGCAGCTACCTGGCGGTGATCATCACCTACTACGCCTTCGCGGCGATCTTCCCGCTGCTGCTGATCTCCTCGTCGGTGCTCGGGTTCGTGCTCCAGGGCGACGAAGATCTCCAGCGCGCCGTGCTGCAGTCCGCACTGAAGGAGTTCCCGATCGTCGGGACCCAGCTGGCAACACCACAGGGCCTGCAAGGCAGTACGGCGGCCGTCATCGTCGGCACGATCACCGCCCTGTACGGCATCATCGGGCTCGGCCAAGCAGTCCAGAACGCGGTCAACGTCACCTGGGGCGTCCCCCGCAACGTCCGCCCCAACCCTTTCCGCGGCCGGCTGCGCTCCGGGGCACTGCTGTCGCTGGCCGGTCTCACGGTCCTCAGCTTCGCCACCCTGACAGTCCTCGCCGGCAGCCAAGCCTCCCTAGCCGGCGCAGTCGCCGCCGACCTGAGCTGGCTCGTCTCAATCGGCTCGATCCTGGTGCTCACCGCAATGCTGACCCTGTGCCTGCGCCCCGGCCGACGACCTCGCCCACCCTTCCGGCAAATCCTCCCCGGCGCACTCTTCACCGCCCTCGGATGGCACCTGCTGGAACGCCTAGGCGGCATCTACGTCAACGACGTACTGGCCAAGGCAAGCGAGGTCAACGGCATCTTCGCCCTGACCCTGGGCCTGATCGGACTCATCTACGCCGCCTCGGTGATCGCGGTGATCGGCGCCGAACTCAACTCGGTCATCGCCCACCAGCTCTACCCTCGCTCCCTCCTGGCCCTCTTCACCGACTCAGCCACCAACCTGACCCCAGCCGACCACCGCGCCTACGCCATGTACGCCCAAGCCCAACGCCACAAAGCCGCCGAAACCATCGACGTCACCTTCAAACCCCACAAACCCACCCCCGACTGAGCAATGCGTCAGTGGGCGTCACAGGGATGTCCGCGGGTGAGTTCGGCGAGTTGGGCCAGGCGGTGGGCTCGGGCGGATTCGGCGGGGGTGAAGGGTTCTGTGGGGCGGGTGAAGGCGAAGAAGCCGGCCCAGGGAGAGGGGATCTTCAGGATGGTTCCGTCGGTGGGGAGTGGGCCGGCCAGGTGTGCTCGGTCGGTGACCAGTTGGGCGCCGAGGAGTTCTGCTACTGCGTGTGGCAGCTCGGTTGGGTCGCTGACTACGCGGGCGGCCAGGCTCAGGGCCTTGGTTTGACCGTCGATCAGGGCTAGGGCTGTCGTCGGCCAGACCTGGACGTCGCCTCCGCCCGCAGCCTCGACGACAGCTGACAGTGCACCGGAGCGGATCGCTTCGGGGGCGGACACGACCAGCTCGTCGCGGACGCCGTCCTCGATGGTGTGGACGTGCAGGCCGAGGATGTTCGCGTCTACCGTGGCCAGCCCGTGAGCGAGGCGCTCGAGGGAGCCGACGCTGTCTGGCAGCGTGACGCGAATGCGCCACAACGCGTCGATGCCGGTCCCCGGTCGCGCCTGCGGTGCGTGCAGCCAGGTCCGCAGGAAACGCATCGCGGACGGCTCGACCACCCAGATCACCAGCACGGTTGTCGTGACCACGAGCAGTGCGACAGCGACGACGTACGGCGGGTGGATCGCCAGCACGACTGCGTGCAGTGCGAGCTCGACCGGGAACACGGCCAGGAGCTTGGCCACCGTCAATCGCAGCCGCCGCGGGTGCGGGAGGCGGCCGCAGACCTCACACGCTTCCCCGCCGACGAGCGCCGTACGCAACGAGTCCATGCGGCCAGAATGGCGTCCGCTTATTGCCCCGCTGTTGCCGTCAGATGAAACTCACCGCCATGAGAGGGGCACCCCCAGGACGGTGAATGAGGGGTTGTCCCTCATGCCCTGGGGGGTGCGTCTCCAGCAGAGTCGTGGGTGAGAGTACCGCCCACTTCCGAAGGACTTGAGATGAGAAAATCAACGGCCGGACTAGCCGCCGCGGTCTTCGTCACCGCCGCCGTACTGGCCCACCCACAGCTTGCCTCGGCGAACGCGATCGCCGGTCCGGCCTGCGACTTCAACAATGACGGCCGCGATGACCTCGCCATCGGCGCACCCGGCGAGAGCGTCGGCAGCCTCGACAGCGCCGGTTCGGTCAACGTGCTGTACGGATCCGCCGCGGGCGTGTCGACGACCGGCAACGTGCTGATCAACCAGGACACCCCCGGCATCGACGGCGTGGCCGAGCGCGGTGACGCCTTCGGTCATGCCACCGCCTGCGGCGACTTCGACAACGACGGATTCGCCGACCTCGCCGTCGGTTCACCGCACGAGAGCGTGGAGGTCGCGACGGGCGACGTGTACGACGCCGGTTCGGTCAACATCTTCTACGGATCCGCGGCCGGGCTCGCCACCACCGGCAACCAGCTCTTCACGCAGTCCTCCGCCGGGATGCCCGACGCCGCCGCCGAGCGGACCGACGAGTTCGGTACGGCGGTCGCCGCGGGCGACTTCAACAACGACGGCCGCGACGATCTGGCCATCGGCGCACCCAAGGAGAACCACAGCGGCTCCAACCAGGCCGGCAACGTGATCGTCCTGTACGGCGGCCGCCTCGGCCTCTCGACGACCGGTAGCCAGAACTGGCACCAGGGCTCCCCCGGCATCGCCGGTGACGTCGAAGGCGGCGACAGCTTCGGTACAGCGCTCGCGACCGGCGACTTCAACAACGACGGCCGCTCCGACCTCGTCGTCGGCGCTCCCGGTGAGGCGATCGCCGACCAGGCTGCCGCGGGCACGGTCAACGTGATCTACGGATCGACCACGGGACTCACCGCAACCGGCAACCACGTCCTCAACCAGTCGACCGAAGGTGTCCCCGGCCAGTGGGAGCAGAACGATCTCTACGGCCAGTCCGTGGCGGCGGGCGACTTCAACAACGACGGCCGCGACGATCTGGCCGTCGGCGTACCAGGCGAGAACGACGGCGACACCCGCGACGCCGGAGCCGTCAACGTCACGTACGGTACGGCGAACGGCCTGCAGGCGAACTGGAGTCAGATCTTCACCCGGGCCGGGCTGCTCTCCGGTGGTACGGCGTCCTCCGGCGACCAGTTCGGTACGGCGCTTGCCGCCGGCAACTTCAACGGCCAGGCCGGTGCCGACCTCGCCATCGGTGCCCCCGGCACCATCGTGAACGGCAATGTCGCGGCCGGCCGACTGGCTGTCCTGTACGGCGGCGGCGAAGGCCTGTCCCCGAATGTCGTCCAGCACCTCAGCCAAGGCGTGAACAGCATGGAAGGCGCGTCCGAACCGGGCGACTACCTCGGCTATGCCTTGGCGGCCGGTGACTTCGACGGCAACGGCCGTGTCGATCTCGCAGCCGGCGCTCCCGGCGAGGCCGTCGGCAATCAGTCGAGTGGCGGCGCGGTCAACGTCCTCTACGGCACCTCCGGCTTCCTCTCCACCACGAACGACCAGATCTGGACGCAGGAGAGCCCGGACGTCAAGGGAGTCGCGCAGGCTAACGACCGGTTCGGCGGTCCCGCGATGTCGATCGGCGAGTACCGCCTCGGCTTCGCGTCCGGGACCAAGGTCAAGGTGACGAACGACGTACTGGCGCACAGCCCGCTCGGACGGATCGACATGTCCGGTGTCGACGCCGGCCCCGACTACGAGATCGTGGCCGCCCGCGGCGGCGTCATCAAGTACATCGTGGACACCAACGCCGAACCCACCGAGGACAACAACTACGTCTGGCTCGAGCACCCGGACGGCGAGTGGAGCAAGTACAGCCACGTCCGGACCAACTCCGTCACCAGCCGCGGCCACCAGGTCGGTGACTTCGTTGCCGCCGGCACCGTCCTCGGCCTCGAAGGCGACGTCGGCAAGGCCGGCGGCGACCACCTCCACTTCGAGGTGTCGGTCCCCTACAACCTCGCCAGCCCGATCAACTCGGCCGGCTTCATGGCGGGCCTCAACCGCAACCCCGTCATCTGCGGTATCCCCGGCAACGCCCTCTTCCGCGGCGAAACCTACACAGCCACCGCCTGCTGAAGCACCACCACGGCCCGGTACGGCGATCGCCGTACCGGGCTGGTTCGCGTTACGAGCGGCGTACCGCAGTGATCGCGAAGCGTTCGATGTGGGCGTTGTGGCCGCCGGCTGAGGCGACGACCAGGAGGACCGGGTCGGTGGCTCCGCGGTAGGTGACGCGGCCGGCCCAGGGGGTGCGTTCGCCGCCTGCGGGTACGCAGCACAGGGTGCCGAGGGGCGCGCTGGTGGAGGCCTGGCGAACCTCGATGCGGATGGCCTCGTCCACGCCGGTGATGCGGCCGCCCGCGGTGAGCGGTGAGCCGACGGTGGCGCCGTACCGGGGAGAGGTCAGGGAGAGGTCGGTGTCCCGGGTGCCGACGACTTGCCACGGGGCGTCTTTGCCTTGGCCGATGCGCGCCAGGTGGACCACGGCAGCGGTGAACTTGCGGCCGGTGTCGATCTGGTAGCCGACGCCGATGTGGGCCTCATCGCCCTGGATGCTGCGGGAGGTGATCAGCTTGATGTCCTTGAAGCCCAGGAAACTCTGGGTGAATGCCAAGGCGGTCTCGGCCGCGTCCAGGTGCCAGGGCTGATGACCGCCGCTGCGGTACGACCGCTGCCAGTCCGCGGCACGCGCCTCGGAGGTGAACGGCCAGGCCGCCGGATAGCGGAACATCCGTCGCCCCGGCGCCGAGGTGGTGGGCGGGGCGGTGGGAGTGGTCGACGTACCCGGCGGAGTGGTCGGGACCGGCGGCGTGCTGGGGACGGCCGTCGGAGTCGCGCTCGGCTGGGGTGTGGAGCTCGGCTGCGGCGCGCTGCCGCTGGGAGTTGGGTCGGGGGCGCCCTGATCGTCCGAACAGCCGGTCAGCAGGATCATCGTCACGGTCGCGAGCGCCATCCCAAGTCGCCTGTCCGTCATGGCCGTCCTCCTCGATCAGTTCCCCTCCCTCCATGGTGATCGCACCACGGTCCGATGTCTGTACGCCGCGCTGCCGATCGCTAGTACGGGCCGAAGACCCACTGGGACGGGGAGTCGGGGTCGTCGCCGCTCCAGAAGCCGGTCCACAGGTCGCGGAACTCGGCACGGGAGAGGTGGCCGTCGCCGTTGATGTCGAGTTGGGGGAAGACCTCTTCGATGTCGTCGCCGGAACCCTTCCAGGCGTAGACCACCTGTTTGTGTTCGGTCAGGGCGATCCGGTCGTCGCCGTTCTCGTCGATTGCGTCGAACATCGCGTCGGCGGTGGCGTGGACCGCGTCCGCCATCCCGGGCAGCTGGTCGACGACGTTCATCAGCTCGTCGAGGGAGACCCGGTCGGAGTTCTCGGCGCCGGACAGGGTGGAGATCGCGGACCACCAGCCCATCATGATGGTCCGCAGCCGCTCGTGGTCGGCCGTGGTGCTGCGGAGGCCCACCCAGCGCTCGGTGAGCGCCTCGAAATCGGACTCGTCGAGATAGCCGTTGCCGTCGGCATCCATTGCCTCGAAGACACCGGCCACCTTGCGCCGCTGGAACTCACTCGCCATCCGCCCCGCCCCCTACCGTTTCAAACGCCCACTTCGGTACGCCGCTCCTACCCGGCCGCCACAGCGGGTAACCAGCCACCCCGACGCAATGCGGTCAGCGAGACCGGCCGGTACCGCAATCCCGTCCGGCGGAAAGCCCTTCCAACGGTCGCGCTGGGCCCGGTCAGGCGTTAACCTCGCTCGGCGAGCAGGGGTCGGGGGAACCACGGGAGGCACGCGGGATGTCTGGAACTGCACAGCCGGCGCCGGACGGGGTCACGGAGCTGACCGAGTTCGGGGCGCGGCTACAGGAGCTGCGGGTCTGGTCCGGGGTGTCCTACCGGGAGCTGCACCGGCGGATCGTCCGGAGCCGTACGGCGCGGGGCGTGGCCGAGGTACCGGCGTACGACACCGTCTACCGGTGTCTGCAGCCCGGGCGGATCCGGCTGGACGTCGAGCTGGTGGTCGACGTCGTACGGGCGTTGACCGGGGACGCGGACGAGTGCGTCGTCCTCGCTTGGCGGCAGGCCTACCAACTGGCGTGTGGAGCTGCGTCCGATGCCGCCGTGGTGAACGTGACCGACAGGCTCCCGGACGACCTCGACGTCTTCATCGGACGGGCCAAGGCCATGGCCAAGCTTCGGCCGGTGCTGCACGGGCGGTCCGGTCCGGTTGTGGTCGCGGTCGACGGGATGGCCGGTGTCGGCAAGACCCGGTTGATCGTGCACCTCGCGCACCAGCTGGACGGCGTCGACCAGGTCCTCGCGGTCAACCTGCGCGGTTTCGACCCACGGCAGCCGGCCGAACCAGGCGCCGTACTCGATGCCTTTCTCCGCGTGCTCGGCGTGCGCGGCGCCCCACAGAGCGCCCGTACGGCGAAGCTCGCCCAGGCGCTCGCTGGTAAGCGGTCGGTGATCCTGCTCGACAACGCCGGATCGGCTGAGCAGGTCGTACCGCTCCTGCCCGGTGTCCCCGGCAGCCTGGTGCTGGTCACGAGCCGTCGGCACCTCGACCTACCTGGGGCGGAGCGATTGCACCTCGGCCCGTTCACTCCGGCCGAGTCCGACGAGCTGCTGCGGAGATCGATCGGGTCGGCACGGGTCAGCGCGGATCCGGCCACGGCTGGGCGCATCGCCGTACAGGTCGGTCAGCTTCCACTCGCGCTGGCTCTGGTGGCCGGCCGGATCGACGCGACGCCCGCCTGGAGTCTGTCCGATCATCTGGAGCGGCTGGTCGAGCGCGGTCGGACGTTGTGCCTGGACGACGCCGTCGAGATCGCGCTCGCCCAGTCGGACAGCAGCCTCCCGGATGCCCATCGCACCCTGCTGCGCATGCTCGCGCTGCACCCGGGCGCCGACTTCGACACGTCGGCGGCGGCTGTTCTTGCCGGTGCGGACGAGGCCGAGACGGCCGTCCTGCTGAGCGATCTGCTGGCCGGGAGCCTGTTGCAGCAGCGCTCCCCCGGCCGGTTCGAGATGCACGATCTGGTCCGCGTGTACGCCGCTCGACGCGGGAGCGACGAGGATCCGGCAAGCGCTCGCCGGGCCGCGTTCATCCGGCTGGCCGACCACTACCGGTCGATGGCCGCACTCGCGATGTCGGTGTACGCGCCGTACGAAGCCAAGTGGCGTCCACCCGAGACATCCTCCGCCGAGCCGCCGGCGGACCGGGACGCGGCGCTGGCCTGGCTCGAGGCCGAGCGGGTCAATCTGGTCGCCTGCGCGCTCCGCGCGGCCGAGCAGAATCTGGCCGATCACACGGCAGATCTGTCTTCGATCCTCTACCGCTACCTCGATGACGCCGGCCACTACTCCGACGGCGAGGTGCTGCACGCGGCCGCCGCGCGGGCAACCTCGGGGTCCAAGCGTGGCCGGGCGCTGAGCAGCCTCGGCGTCGTCCACTGGCGGCTCGGCCGGTTCGAGGCGGCCCGCGAGGTGTACGGCGAGTCGCTCGCGATCGCGTCCACGAGCGGCGATCACCGCGAACACATCCGCGCCCTGATCAACCTCGGTCTGGTCCTCGAACGCGTCGGCGCGTACAGCGAGGCGTACGGGAACTACCTGCAGTCGATCGAGATCGCGGCCACGATCGGCTCGCACCTGGGCACCGCGCACGCCCTGCACAACGTCGTCCACCTGGCCGAACGGCTCGGCCGGTACGACGAGGCGTACGAACGAGTTCAGGAATGCCTCTCGATGTTGCACGAGACCGGTGACCGGGTGACCGAGGGCCGCGCTCTGAACAGCCGGGCCGGCGTCAATCTGAGCCTCGGCCGGTACGACCAGGCCCGCGCCGATGCGGAGGCGGCGATCAGCATCGCCCGCGAGACCGCGAACCGGACCGGCGAGGCCTACGCGCTCATCACCCTCGGCCGAGCCCTCTGCGCACTCGGCGCCCTGGACGCTGCCCGCGCCCGGCTGGAGCTCGCCCTGAAGATCGCCGGCGAGGTCGCCAACCGCGACGCCGAGGCGCTCGCCCTCAACGAGTCCGGCACGGTTGCCTGTACGGCGGGATCGCCCGCGACCGCACTGGAGCGGCACCGGGCCGCGCTGGCGATCTCGACCGAGGTCGGCGACCCGTACGAACAGGCCCGCAGTCACCAAGGCTGTGCCCGGGCCCTCGTCCTGCTCGGCGACCCGTCGAACGCGCAGGCCCAGCTCCGGCAGGCGCTGACCATCTTCGACCGCCTGCAGACCCCAGAAGCCAATGCGGTGGCGACCCAACTGGCCGCCCTGTCGGCCTGACCGAGTTTGATCGGAAACCGAGACAGCCCACTCCGGTCACCGTGAGCATGGGGCCCGCTGTCCTTATCAGGACATGTCCCGCCCAGTGACAAGGAGTTGTGCTATGCGCTTTCCCACCAGAACACTCGGTATCGCCGCGGCCTCGGCCGCGATGCTCGCAGCCGGTATGAGCCCGGCCATGGCCGCGGACGGCCACGTCTACGTGCACGTCGTCAGCCCGGCCGGCGGTGATGCCGGCGGCTCGTCGTACGCCGACCTGAACTTCACGTCCTCGACGCAGGTGGTCTACAACAACTGGGTGATCAACGACACCTGCCCCGGTGACGGCTACCGCGTGATCGCGCGCGCCCGGGCCCTGCTCAGCAACGGCAACTGGGCCAACGGCGTCTGGCACGAGGACGACGGCACGTGCACGAGCGAGCCGTGGGGCCCGTACGACAACAAGGAGCTGAACACCAGCGCCAGCATCGTCAAGGCCGGTATCCAGGTCTGCGTCGACCTCGGCCCCTCGCTGAAGTGTGAGAGCACGTTCCTCCCTCGCGGCTGACCGAACGATCGGCTGGGCCGGACCACGGGGTCCGGCCCAGACGCATTTCGTGAGCATATGAAAAGGCGGATACGGAGCTACAACGCCAAGCTGGCTTGACTTGCCGGCATGACGTATCACGAACCAGGACTGGGAATCACGGTCTACGGCTGTGAGCCGGACGAAGCTGTCCTGTTCCGGGAGCTGGCGGCTCGCTTCGGGGTGGTGCCGACGATCACGCCGGCCGCGGTCACCGAGGCCACGATCGACCTGGTGGCCGGCAACCGGTGCATCAGCGTCGGGCACAAGTCCCGGATCAGCAACAACACCCTGCAGGCACTGAGCGAGGCCGGCGTCACCTACATCTCGACCCGGAGCATCGGCTACAACCACCTCGACGTGGAGTACGCCGACACCCTCGGCATCGCCGTACAGAATGTCGCGTACTCACCGGACAGCGTCGCCGACTACACGTTGATGCTGATGCTGATGGCCGTGCGCAACGCGAAGTCGATGATCAGACGCGTCGACCTGCACGACTACCGGCTGACGGACGTCCGCGGGCGCGAGTTGCGCGACCTGCGGATCGGAGTCATCGGCACCGGTCGGATCGGTGCAGCCGTGATGGACCGGCTGCGCGGGTTCGGCTGTCATGTCGTTGCCTATGACACCAATCCGATGACATCGGCCGACTACGTTCCCCTCGACGAGCTTTTGCGGATCAGCGACGTGGTGACGCTGCACACTCCGCTCACCGCGACGACGAACCATCTCCTGAATCGCGCCCGGATCGCTGAGCTGAAGGACGGCGCGTTCGTGATCAATACCGGACGCGGCGCGTTGCTCGACACCGAGGCGCTGGTCGAGGCCCTGGAGAGCGGGCGGCTGGGTGGCGCGGCACTCGACGTACTCGAAGGCGAGGAAGGCATCTTCTACGCCGACCACCGGGACAAGCCGCTGGAGAGCCATCTGCTGCTGCGGCTGCAGAAACTGCCGAACGCGATCGTCAGTCCGCACACGGCCTACTACACCGACCACGCCCTGAGCGACACGGTCGAGAACTCCATCATCAATTGCCTCAAGTTCGACAGCAGAAAGCGGGAGTGGATATGAGGATCGGAATCCTGTTCGGCGGCGCCGGCGAGGAGCACCCGGTGTCGGTGAAGTCCGCGCAGGAGGTCGCGAAGCACCTCGACCCGGCGAAGTACGAGCCTGTCTGGATCGGGATCACGCAGGCCGGCGCCTGGCGACTCTGTGACGGCCCGAGCTTCGACTCGGCCCGGCCGGCGGTGCTGTCGCCGGACCGGAGCGCGCCGGGACTGCTCGTACTGGAGGACGGCCGGTACGAGACGATCGGCCTGGACGTCGTACTGCCTGTCCTGCATGGCAAGACCGGCGAGGACGGTTCCATCCAGGGGCTGCTGGAACTGTCCGGACTCCCCTACGTCGGCTGCGACATCCAGAGTTCGGCCGTGTGCATGGACAAGTCGCTCGCCTACACCGTCGCGCGCAGCGCCGGGATCGCGACGCCGACCTTCTGGACCGGTACGGCGGATGACGACGTCGACCCGTTCCAGCTCCCCTACCCGGTCTTCGTGAAGCCGGCCCGCTCGGGATCGTCGTTCGGAGTCAGCAAGGTCTTGCGACCGGCCGAACTGCCGGAGGCACTCGCGACAGCACGGCAGTACGACGCCAAGGTGCTGATCGAGGAAGGTGTCGTCGGCAGCGAGATCGGCTGCGCGATCCTCGGGAACGACGGGGATCTCGTCACCGGCGAACTCGACCACATCTCGCTGACGCACGGCTTCTTCCGGATCCACCAGGAGGACACGCCAGAGACCGGTTCGGAGAACTCGACCCCGGTGGTGCCCGCCCAGATCCCGGACGACGCCCGGAAGCTGGTCCAGGAGACGGCGATGGCGATCTACCGCGCGCTGGGTTGCCGCGGCCTGGCCCGGGTCGACATGTTCCTCAAGGAGGACGGCACGGTCGTGCTGAACGAGGTCAACACGCTGCCCGGCCTCACGTCGTACAGCCGGTACCCGCGGATGATGGCGGCAGCCGGGCTGTCGCTGGGTGACGTGATCGACCGGATGGTGGCGCTGGCGATGGGAGGCAGCTCGCGATGAAGGCCGATTTCGTCTACCTGGACGAGTTCGTCTCGGGGATTCGCTGGGACGCCAAGTACGCGACCTGGGACAACTTCACCGGCCGCCCGGTCGACGGCTATCTCGCCAACCGGGTTGTCGGGACCAAGGCCCTGGCCGCGGCTCTGGCCAAGGGCCGCGAGGAGGCAGCCGCCCTCGGCTTCGGGTTGCTGATCTGGGACGGCTACCGTCCGCAGAGTGCCGTGGATCGCTTCCTGCGCTGGGCCAACGAGCCGGAGGACGGCCGGACCAAATCCAGGCACTACCCGAACATCGGCCGGACCGAGATGTTCGTCCAGGGTTACGTGTCGGCGCGGTCGGGGCACAGCCGCGGCAGCACGGTCGACCTGACGCTGTACCACCTCGACACCGGCGAGCTTGCCCCCATGGGTGGCGACCATGACCTGATGGACTCGATCTCCCACCACGGTGCCACCGGCATCACGCCGACCGAGGCCCGCAACCGGCAGCACCTCGGCAACATCATGGAGGCGGCCGGCTTCCAGCGCTACGACTACGAGTGGTGGCACTACACCTTGAAGGACGAGCCGTACCCGGACAGCTACTTCGACTTCCCGATCGCATGATCGTCCGGCCTGCCGAACCGGCCGATGCCGCGGCGATCAACGTCCTCTTCGCGCAGCTGGGCTATCCGGACCAGGACACCGGATCCACCGTTGCCCGGATTCGGGCCTGGCAGGCAGATCCGTCCAGTACGGCGTACGTGGCCGATGCCGGCGGCAACCTTCTCGGGGTGGTCGCCGTCCACGTCGGCCCGTACTTCGAACGCACCGGCAACTGGGCGCGCGTGGTCGCGCTGGTGGTCTCCGAGGACGTCCGCGGGCAGGGTGTCGGTGGCCGGTTGATGGCAGTCGCGGAGGAGTTCGCGGCTGCCGCCGGGTGCGTGCGGATCGAGCTGAGCAGTGCGGACCGCCGTACCGAGGCGCACGCCTTTTACGAGGGCCGCGGCTACGTCAACCAGACCGGACGTTCGTCGTGGTTCCGCCGCGAGGTAGCTCGACGGTGACGCGGAGGCCACCGTCGGCGCGGGCCATCAGGCTGAGCGTCCCCTGGTGGACCTCGATGATCCGCTTGACGATGGCCAGGCCGAGGCCGACGCCACCGTGATCGCTGCGGATACGTTCGGCCCCGCGCTGGAACGGCTCGGTGAGCGTCGAGAGCAACTCCGGGGTGACCTCAGCGCCGGTGTTCTCGACGGTCAGTACGACGGACTCCGGCCAGACCGCAGTCTCGACCTGCACGATGCCGCCTTCGGCCGTGTTGTGAACGATCGCGTTGTGCACGAGGTTCGTGGTCAGCTGCAGCAGCAGCGCGCGGGAGCCGACCGTGAAGGCCATCTCGCCGGAGGTCTCCAGCAGCACATCGCGTTCTTCGGCGTGGGCCAGCAGCGCCTCGGCCGCTTCCTCCGCGACCAGGGACAGGTCGACATCCTCCGCCGTGAAGGTTCCCTGCTCGGTGCGGCTGAGCAGCAACAGCGCTTCGGTGAGCTCGATCGCCCGCGCGTTCACGGCATGCAGGCGATCGACGAGGTCATCGGGCGGGCGCTTCGGATCCTTACGCGCTACGTCGAGCAGGGTCTGCGTGATCGCCAGCGGGGTCCGCAGTTCGTGGGAAGCGTTCGCGGCGAACCGGCGCTGCTCGGCGACATGCGCCTCGAGCTGGGCGAGCATGGCATCGAAGCTGTCGGCCAGCTCGCGGAACTCGTCGTTGCGGCCCGGCATCCGGATCCGATGCGACAGCGACCCGGTCGCGGCCTGCCGGGTGGCGCCCGTGATCAGCGACACCGGCGCCAGCATCCGGCCGGCCAGGAACCAGCCGCCGACCAGCCCGAAGATCAGCAGGAGCACCCCGGTGACTCCGGCCGCGGGCACGAAGCGCCTGAGCATACCTTCGTAGTAGTCGTACTTGACGGTCATCACCAGGCCGTCCGGCCGCGTGAGCTTCAGCGACAGCGCGACTGCCGCCATCAGCAGGATGCCGGTCACCATCACCAAGCCGGCATAGCTGAGGGTGAGTTTCAGCCGGATGCTCAGGCCGGGCGGCCTAGTCATCCTCGGTGCCGATCCGGTACCCGACACCGGGCACCGTGGCGATCAGCCAGGGCTCGCCGAGCCGCTTCCGCAGCGTCGACACCGTGATCCGGACGGCGTTGGTGAACGGGTCGGCGTTCTGATCCCAGGCCCGGGCCAGCAGCTCCTCGGCGCTGATCACTCCGCCCTCGGCCGCGACCAGCACCTCCAGTACGGCGAACTGCTTCCGCGTCAGGGCGACGTACCGGCCGTCCCGGTAGACCTCGCGGCGGAACGGATCGAGCCGCAGCCCCGCAATCTCCCAGACGGGTGGCCGGTTGTGGACCCGACGACGGTCGAGCGCGCGCAGCCGCAGTACAAGCTCTTGCAGGTGGAAGGGCTTGGTCAGGTAGTCGTCGGCGCCGAGCTCGAACCCGGACGCCTTGTCGTTGAGCCTGTCAGCGGCGGTGAGCATCAGGATCGGCATGCCGCTGCCCGAGGCAACAATGCTCGCCGCCACCTCGTCGCCCGACGGGCCGGGGATGTCCCGGTCCAGTACGGCGATGTCGTACGTGTGCAGGCTCAGCAGCTCCAGCGCGGTGTGACCGTCACCGGCGATGTCGGCCGCGATCGCCTCCAGCCGCAGCCCGTCACGAATCGCCTCCGCCATCTCCGGCTCGTCCTCCACGATCAGCACCCGCATGCCTCGATGCTACGAGGCCTGGGGTATCGCGGACGTATCGTCCAGGGCTGGGCCGCCGGAACCACGCGATCGTGGCGGCGAGCAGGAGATACACCGACGGGACCACCGGAGGAACTCCCAGCGCGGCCACATTCGTCACCACGGCCCCGACCATGATCCCCACCAGGCCGAGCGCGGCTGCACCGGAGAGCCGCGGGATCAGCAGCCCGATCGCACCGGCGAGCTCCAGCACGCCGACCACGTAGCGGAGCCATTGACCGGCGCCGATGGCCGCAAACATCTCGGTCATGACCGGGTCACCGGACAGTTTCGGCAGGCCGGCCATCACGAACGAGGCGGCCAGCAACACCTGCAGTACCCACAAGGCCACGGTTCCCGGCCGGACCCTGCGGGCTGTCGTCATCGTCGTACTCATCACTACCTCCACGGGAGTTGATCTGTACGACGACCTTCCCGCCGGCGGTGTGGTGGGCACATCCGTAGCCACCACTGAAACCAGGGGGTTTCACGGGTGCGACGGGGCCGCGGTCCCGCGAGGGTGAAGGGGTCAGCAGGAATTGCCGGATTTGGGAGAGGTAGACGGATGCGCTTCACGGATGGGGTCGGACCTTCGCGGCGAGCGGTGTTGCAGGGCGGGATTGTGGCCGGAGTCGGCCTGACCGCACTGGGCAACGGAGTGGCCAGCGCTGCGCCGCCTGCGAAGCTGAGTGGGAGCGCGGGGGTCCGTCCCTTCCGGGTTTCGGTGCCGAAGCAGCAGCTGACCGACCTGCGGCGCCGGGTCGCCGGGGTGAGTTGGCCCACCGCCGAGCTGGTGAGTGATCGCTCCCAGGGCGTGCAGCTGGCAACGACGAAGGCACTGGCGAAGTACTGGCTGGGCAAGTACGACTGGCGGCGGTTCGAGGCCAAGATCAACAAGCTGCCGCAGTTCACGACGGAGATCGACGGCGTCGACATCCACTTCATCCACGTGCGCTCACCACACCGGGACGCGCTGCCGCTGATCATGACCCACGGTTGGCCGGGCTCGTTCGTGGAGCTGCTGGAGACCATCGGCCCGTTGACCAACCCGACCGCGCACGGGGGTCGCGCGTCCGACGCGTTCCACCTCGTGCTGCCGTCGATTCCGGGGTACGGATTCTCCAGCCAGCCGACCGAGATCGGCTGGGACCCCGGCCGCACCGCGAAGGCATGGCACCAGCTGATGCTGCGACTCGGCTACGCCGAGTACGTCGCTCAGGGTGGTGACGTCGGCTCCGCCGTGACCGACAACCTGGGCCGCCAGGCCCCGGACGGGCTGCTCGGCATCCACGTCAACCTGCTCGGCGCAGCGCTCGGCGGAGTCGGCTGGCCGACGAACACCGACGAGGAACGCGCCGCAGCCGCGGCCGTCGCCGAGTTCAATGCCACCGGCAACGGCTACCGGATCGAGCAGACCACCCGCCCGCAGACGATCGGCTACGCCCTGCTCGACTCCCCCGTCGCCCTGGCCGCCTGGATGCTCGACCACGACACCGACAGCTACTACAAGATCGCCAAGGCCTTCGTGCACAACATGCCCGCCGGCAACCTCACCCGCGACCACATCCTCGACAACATCACCCTCTACTGGCTCACCGGCACCGGCGCCTCCGCCGCCCGCGTCTACTGGGAAAGCGCCCGAGCCCGAGCCACCGCCCCGGTCCCCCCACCCCCGGTCGGCGTACCGGTCGGCTTCAGCGCCTTCCCCGGCGAAATCATGCAGGCCCCCCGCAGCTGGGTCGAGAAGACCTACCCCACCCTCAACTACTACAACAAGCCCATCCGAGGCGGCCACTTCGCCGCCTGGGAAGAACCCACCCTCTTCACCACCGAACTCCGAGCAGCCTTCACCTACCTCCGCTAACCCCCCACGACCTCGAGCATCACGCACCCCAGCCACAGCCCCAGCAACTCGATCTTCGATTTCGACTGATTCCAACGATTGACTAGCCTGGGCGGCATGCGTCGATTCGTGCTGGCTGGGGTGTCCGCTGTTCTGCTGGTTGGTTCTGCTTGTTCGTCTGGAGCGGTGGCTGCGCCGACGCCGGAGGCCACTGTCTCGGCGACGGTGCGGCCGGGGGTGGTGCCGTTTCAGGAGTTGGAGAAGCAGTATTCGGCTCGGCTCGGGGTGTATGCGCTGGACACGGGGAGTCGGCGTACGGTCAGTTATCGGGCGAACGAGCGGTTTGCGTTCGCTTCGACGTTCAAGGCGCTGGCGTGCGGCGTGCTGCTGCGTCAGACGAAGGATCTCGACAAGCTGATCCGGTACACCGCGGCTGATCTCGTCACCTACTCTCCGATCACCGAGAAGCATGTCGGCACCGGGATGACGCTGCGGGAGCTGTGCGATGCGGCGATCCGCTACAGCGACAACACCGCCGCGAACCTCGTCCTGGTCGAGCTCGGCGGTCCGGCTGGTCTGCAGCGGGCTTTGCGCAAGCTGGGTGACGGGGTCTCGAACGTCAACCGCAACGAGCCGACTCTCAACGAGGCGACGCCCGGCGACAGGCGCGACACCACGACACCGCGTCAGCTCGCGACCAGCCTGCAGAAGTTCACCCTCGGCCACGCACTCCCGCCGGCCAAGCAGGCGATCCTGAACAACTGGTTGCTGACCAACACCACCGGTGACAAGACGATCCGCGCCGGTGTCCCGAAGGACTGGAAGGTCGGCGACAAGACCGGCACCGCCGGGTACGGCGGCCGCAACGACGTCGCCGTCGTCTGGCCACCGAACCGCGCGCCGATCATGCTCGCGATCATGTCCACCAAGGGCGTGAAGGACGCCCCCACGGACGATGCGTTGATCGCAGCCGCCGCAGCAGCGGCCGTCAAAGCTCTGGGCTGATCACCGCGACGCAGGTGCGGTCCGCCGATGCGCGGGCGGGGCACTGCGGCTGACACCGAGCCCGAACGGGAGCTCGAAGAGGGCCTTCGGCAAGTATTTGTAGACGAACAAGCACAGCCAGGCCACGAACGCCGTCAGTACGACGGGCTCGACGATCTGCGTGACCAGCTGGATCGTCGGGCTCGCGGACGACAGCGGCTTCAGCAGCGCCTCGTGAATCAGGGCCAGCACGGGCATGTGGATCACATAGATCGGCAGCGTCCGCCGCCCGATACTCGCCAGCCCGTTGCTCAGCCGTTCCCAGCGCGTCACCAGGCCCGCCGCGGTCACGCCGAGCAGGATCGCTACCCCACTCACCAGCGGCCACAGCCCGAACCAGGTCTTCGCGTCGAACAGGGCGACCACTGCCAGAAGTACGGCGTACGGGACTGCGATCAGGGCCAGTCGCAACCAGCTCGCCTGGGCGGCGAGCTTCTCGATCAGGGTCTTTCCATAGATACCGGCCAGGAAGAAGACCAGGTTCTGATAGACGCCGGCGCGGTCACCCGGCACCGGAACCAGCTCGGCCGAAGCGGTTGCCGATAGCAGGAACGCCAGCCCGAGGACCACCCAGGGCGGCACCCGGCGAGTGGCCCGGGCGACCAGGAAGTACAGCGCGAGGGCGTAGAGGTACCAGAGGTTCGACGGTGTGATGAACAGCTGGGCCACGAACTTCAGCGGCCCGTCGGCGCTCTCGGTGCCGAAGTCCGGCACGAACGCCAGGATCGCGGTGTGGATGATCAGCCACAGGACGTAGAGGTAGTAGAACTTCGCCACCTTGGTGCGCAGCACCTCCGGCCAGGTCCGATGGACCGCGCGGACCGCGAAGAAGCCGGAGACCGCGAAGAACAAGGGCATCCGCAAGGGCAGCAACTGTTCCCCGAAGGTGCCCCAAGCGCCCTTGATCTGGCCGCCGATGTGCCAGTCGATCTGCAGGTAGTGCTTCATCAGCACGTGCCACAGGACCACCAGCAAAATACAGACGCCCTTGGCAACATCCGCCCAGGCGACGCGGTTCCGCTCCGGCATCTCAGTTCCTTCCGCGGTCGCATCCGCCGTCGACATGTCTTAAAAACTAGGGAAATCAAGGCCGCACGCCATCAGCCCCGAGGCGGCAGCCGATGTCATCCCGTGGTCTGACACGGACCCGTCGCCGTACGCCAAAAGGGCAACCACCCGCGGCCCGGCGTCAGGAAAGAGGACCTGGAGGGCGCGCGAGGTTGAGCGGCGTGGCCCGAATCACAACGCCAGCGTGCGGGGCCCGCGTCTCACCGTCGTTTCACAGCCGTGTCACAGCCGGCCCCCGGCGCTGTACCAATAGGTACGTTTGGGCGGTGACCCATCGCGACGGATATAGTCCGTCCGGTATCTGGGTGTAACGGTCTGAACTTTTCTCTCGGCGCCGGCGTCCCACTGTTCACTTGCCCGACCCCTGCCCGACACCGCGGGCGACGTAGAGGAGCCCGACAAGGATGACGTCCACGCCGACCGCCGACGTTGTATCGAGTGAGCTCGACCTAGCCGGCCGGCGCATCGGCGCCTCGAACCAGCCGATGAGCCACGCCGAGTACCTGGGGCTCAAGCGGTTCCCCGCCCTCGACGGGCTGCGTGCGATCGCCGCCCTGATGGTCGTGGTCTTCCACAACCAGGGCCCCGACTGGGTGCAGGGCTGGATCGGCGTCCAGATCTTCTTCGTGATCTCCGGCTACCTGATCACCACGCTGATGCTGCGCGAAGAGGACCGCTCCGGGCAGATCTCGTTCAAGAAGTTCTACGCCCGGCGGATCTTCCGCATCCTGCCGGTGTACTTCGTGCTGCTCGGGGTCACGCTGCTTCTGCAGTTCTTCCACGGGACCCTGACCAAGAACCCGCCGGGGACCGAGCTGCCGCTCTACCTGTTCTTCTTCAACGAGTTCGGTCAAGGCGGCCAGTACGGGCAGTCCTGGTCACTGGGTATCGAGCAGAAGTTCTACCTGTTCTGGCCACTGCTGGCCTTCTCCGCCATCCTCGTCCAGCGCCGCCGGAAGTTCCGCGGCCGGATCGGCCTGACGCTGGTGCTGATGGCGATCATGCTCGTCATGGTGCCGCTGTCGATGGGCGGCGACCCGCGCGGCTGGACCGCGCACTACTTCTCGATCCTGGTCGGCTGCCTGGTCGCGATCCTGATGCACAACCGCCGGACCTACGCCCTGTTCAAGCCGCTGACCCGGCCGTGGGTCGCCTGTACGGCGGCTGCCGCGTTCGTCGCAATCCACGCGACCGTGCACCTGTGGGCCTCGTTCATCGACAAGCACCACCTGGCCGGTGATGTGCCCGGCTTCATCGCGGTCCCCCCGCCGTACGTCGTACTGGTCGGCTTCCTGCTGTTGCCTGCGCTGCTCGCCAACGCGTTCCCGCAGCGGCTGCTGTCGATGCGGCCGTTCGTGTTCCTGGGCGAACGCTCGTACTCGATCTACCTGGTGCAGCTGATCGCGCACGAGGCGGTGGTGGCGCTCTACCTGCTGTTCGGCGCGAACCTCAGCAAGAGCCCGGTGCCGTTCGTCGCGGTGTCGCTGATGTCGATCCTGATGGCGCACCTGTGCTTCCTGTGGGTGGAGAAGCCGATGATCAACGTCGGCAAACGCTTCATCAGCACGAAACTGGCCTGACCTGACAGCCGGGGTGCTGGGGGCACCCCGGCCACCTCAGGTCAGGGACAGGTGCCGTTGACCGGAGTCGACAGTCCGGTCCACATGAAGGCGTCACTGACCCAGGTGCCATCGCTCAGCCGGTTCCAGAGGCTGGTGGTCCCCCAGCGCCCGCTGTGCGAGGTGCCGTTCTTGGAGCAGGAGATGTTGACCGTCGTACCGTCGGCCACGCTTCCTGCGAGTGCGTAGTTGGTGCCCGGTCCGGTGCGCTTGTTGACCGTGCCACCACCGAAGGCGTCCATGATGCCCTGGGTGAAGCCGAGCGCTCCGTAGTTGTAGAGCTGCTGGCCGGGGCTGCGGACCGTGCTGCCGTGCAGTGCGGTCCCGTTGTAGGCGGTTGCGGCGTTCTGGAAGACCCAGCCGCCGACGTTGTGGCCGGCGATGCCGACGTACGCGCTGTTCTGGCGCAGGGCGAAGTGCACGTGCGGGCCGTTGGCCGAGCCGCCGCACGAGACGTCGGTACCGATGTTGCCGAGGAACCTGCCCTCGGCAACGGCCAGTCCATTGGCCGCGATGTTGCCGGACAGGTGGTAATAGTCCGTCGCGTAGCCGCGGTCGTGGATGACGCGGATCCAGCCTTTGCCGTTGCCACACATCGTGTACGCAGTGCCGCCGCGCGCCGCGAGCACCTGACCGTTGCCGCCGGCCAGGTCCAACGCGCTGTACGGCGTGTCTGTCCCGGCCCAGCCGTGTGCGCCACCGGGCATGCTCCACGAGGTGCCGTTGGCGAACGGGAGCCGCATGCCGGTCCGGAAGTCACCGCCGGCCGCCTGCGGAGCGAACCCCTGCTGGCCGAACAGCTGCTTCTCCTTCGCCGAGACCACCGGCGACGCGGCCGTCAGCTCGGTGAAGGCACGCTCGCCTTCGAGGCCGACCTGCCACTTGCCGTCGACGAGCCGGGCCGCGAACAGCCAGCCCTCGGGGTGCGAGTCCTGGCCCTTCGGCACCAGCGCGACGGTGGTGCCGAAGACCGTGCCGGTCCCGGCGCCGCGGGTCACGTTGACCTGGATGTCAGATTTCGTCTTGCTGGTCTTGGCCAGACTGACCTTCGCCGTCACGGCCTGCTGCAGGGTTGGCTGCTGCGGTGCGGCGGCGGCAGTCACCGGGACTGCCAGAGCGCCGGTGGTCAGCACTGCTGCCCAGCGCACTCTCGAGTTGAACGTCATAACGGGTCCTCCTGATGGGACGGAACAGGATCGGTGGCGAAAAGCTATCCGCCGACTACGGACAGTCGGCTATCTTGTGGCTTGATCAGCGTCCAGAGACTGTCCACTGGGGTGAGGTGAGGTCATGGACAGCTCGGCTCTGGCAGCGCTTGGCGCCGCCATGCTGCGTTATCGCCTGGCCCGTGGCCTGTCCTTGCGACAGCTCGCCGCGCGACTCGGCATGCAAGGTCACGGCGGACTGTCCGACTACGAGAAGGGTCGGCGGCTGGCCCCGGCCGACCTGATCGAGCGGTACGAGGAGCAGCTCCAGATCACCGACGGTGAGCTCCGCGCACTCCGCACCGCGGCCCTCGCCGAACGCGCCACCAGCAAGTCCGACAGCACCGAACACGCCACCGGCAGGACCGACGGCGCCGCGCCACCCGCCGCCACCATCGCCGAACTGCCGGCTGTCCCGGCCGACTTCCAGGGCCGCAATGCGGAGCTTGCATCCGTGCTCGCGGCAGCCGCCGACTGTCTGGCCGGGCGTGGCCCGGTGACGGTGGTGGTGACCGGACAGCCTGGCGCGGGTAAGACGACCCTGGCGGTGCGCGCCGCCCAGCAGGCGTTCCGGCTCGGGCTGCAGGATGCCCAGTTCTTCGTCGAACTGGGTGCTGCCGAGCCCGAGGCGGTACAACGCCGGCTGCTCCGGGCGCTCGGCGTACCGGATGCGCAGCTGCCCACCGAGGTGGACGAGGCCGCGGCCATGTTCCGCTCCCGGATGGCTGGGCGTCGATGTGTGCTCGTGCTCGACAACGCACGGGACGAGGCACAGGTTCGCGCGCTGCTGCCAGGCCCCGGCCCGGTGCTCGTCGTGGTCACGAGCCGCCAGCGGCTGACCGGGTTGGCCGGTGCCAGACGTGTCAGCCTGGCTGAGCTGACGCCCGCGGACGCCCAGGCCTTGCTCACCGAAATCGTGGGCGCGAGCCGTGCGGAAGCAGAGCCGGAGTCGGTGGCCGAGGTCGTGGCTGCGTGCGGTCGGCTCCCGCTGGCCGTGCGGATCGCCGGGAATCGGCTGGCGTCGTGGCCGGACTGGTCGATCGCCCATCTCGCCGAACTGCTGCGCGACGAACAGAACCGGCTCGGTCGCCTCACCGCAGGCGACCTGGCCATGCGCAGCGCGTTCGCGCTGTCCTACCGCGAGCTCTCCCCCGTGGCCGGCCGGTTGTTCCGGCGGCTGGCGCTCACGCCAGGCGCCGACTTCGACGTACAGGCAGCCAGTGCGTTGCTGGGAGAACCTGCAGAGGCCGCGTTGGAGGTATTGGCGGGCGCAAGCCTGATCGGGCTGGCAGCGACGCCGGGGCGGTACCGCATGCATGATCTGCTGCAGCTCTACGCGTGCGAACTGCTCCAAGAGGACGCACACCGGGACAAGGCCGAGAAGGCTTTACTGGGTTGGCTTTTCGAGGAGACGCGCCGAGCCGCGGCAGCCCTCTCCCCTGAGTCCGCCGACCATCCGGGCGGCCGGTCGGCCGCGGTCGTCTGGCTGGATGCCGAGGCAGGCACGATCCTTGGCGCCGTACGGCGGATCAGCGAGCGCACCGACGGCGAGTACGACGTCCTGCTGCAAGAGCTGACCCAGCTGATCCCCTGGTACTACGACCTGCGCTGCCGGTGGTCCGACATGGTCGAGGTGGCCGAGCACGCCCGCTTGGTCGCGGAGCGCGCGGGTGATCTCGCCGAACGCGCCTTCGCCTACAGCATGCTCGGCCTCGGGCAGCTCGGCCAGCATCGGTACCGCGCCGCCCTCGCGTCGTGCGAACTCGGCCTGGCCGACGCCCGTGCCTCCGGACTCGCCGCCGAGGAGGCCGAGCTCTTCGGCCGGATGGGCCTCGCCTACGAAGGACTCGGACAGTACGCCGAAGCCGAGGCGCGGCACGCTGATCACGCCGAGCGGTGCCGGGTGCTCGGTGACAAGTTCGGCGAGGCCGCCGCGGTCGGTCGGCGATCGCACACCTTGCAGATGCTCGGCCGGCACACCGAGGCTGCTGCCTGTCTCAAGCTCGCACTCAAGATGCGCTCCGGACTCGGCGACGAGCGCGGCGTCGCGATGGCGGAGTACCGATTCAGTGCCCTGCGCAACCATCAGGGCCACCATGAAGAGGCACTCCTGCGCGGGAACCGGGCGCTCGCGGTGTTCGAGGCCCACGACGACCAATGGGGTACGGCGGTCACCCACTACGAACTGGGTCGCGCCCTGGCCGGACTCGGCCGCCTCCGCGAGGCAGCAACGGCGTACCGGACGGCCGTTCGAGGTCTCGAGGAAGTCGGCGAATGGCAGCGGCTGGCCGAAGCCACCGCCGCCTTCGCAGAGATCAACCGCCGTTAGATGTCACCGCAGCGTAGCCAGTAGCGAATCGACTTCGGCGGCCCGAGGGCTGGCGGCCTCGAGGAAGAGGTCGCGGGCCTGCCTCCAGGCCTCACCGGCGAGTGCCGGTTCCCCGGCGGCTTGGTGTGCGCGGCCGAGCACGGTGAGCGTGTTGGCCCGGCCCAGTTTGGCGTCCAGAGCGTTGAACAGCTCAAGGGCTTCCAGGCAGCGGGCACGAGCCTGCTCCGGATCGCCGAGCTCGAGATGACCCTCGGCGATATTCGCCAAGGCCAGCGGTTCCATCGTGCTGTTGCGATGCCGGCGGAAGTGCGCAAGCGCGAGCTCGCCGTACCGGACCGCCTCGTGAAAGTTGCCCATGGCACCGTGTGCGGCACTCAGGTTGAGCGCGGTGTGCAGGATCGCACTCTCGTGCTCCGGCAGCTCATCCTGCGCAGCCAAGGCCTTCTCCTGCAGCTCCAGCGCTCTTTCGTGCTGACCACGCCGGGAGGCGACGAGACCGAGGTTGGACAGCACCGACGACTGCCGCGTCAGGTCGCCGGACCGCTCCGCCAGGTCGAGCGCCGTCAGATAGCAGGCCTCACTCTCGTCCAGCCGCGACGCCTCGAGATGCATGATGCCCTCGACGATCGCGGTGAACATGATTGCGCGCTCGGCGCCCGACCGATCGGCAGCGCGCCGGCCGATCGCCGAGACGGTTCGCCAATCGTCGAAGTGGAGCCTGGCTGCGAAGAACACATTCAGGGCCCAGGCGAACTGCCAGGCGTGATCGTCGAGACCCTCGTCGTACGCGCGCTGCACCAGCTCGACCAGGACCGGGCGTTCGATCTCGAACCAGTCGAGGGCCTGCGCGGCGCCGGCGAACCGCAGCGGCCCCGCCTCAGGTCCGGCGGCGTCGACGACCGGTGCCGCCGCACCTCGCGGACGGACAGCGTTGTTGGCGGCTCCCAGTGTCGCGAGGTACCAGTCCAGCATCCGGCGAGTGGTGGCTAGGAGGCCCTCCGCGCTCTCCTGTTCGGCGGCGAGCTCGGCCGCGTACAGGCGGAGCAAGTCGTGCAGCTTGAACCGGCCGGGCTGCGGTTCCTCGAGCAGGTGCTGGGAAACGAGCCGATCGGCGGACCGGCGGACCTCGCGCGGCGTGCCTTGCGTGAGTACGGCGATCGCGGGCAGCCCGATCGCGCCGGACGGATGCAGTCCGAGGTACCGGAACGTCCGCGCATCCTCGGCCGCGAGCGCCCGGTACGACCAGGAGAACGCTGCCCGGAGATCCGCGGCCGGGTCGTCGGCGTCGGCCAGCCGATCCAGTCGCCGATGCTCGTCGGACAGCTCGGCCGCCAGCGCGGACAACCCGTCCCCGGGGAAACGCGACGCCCGCTCGCCGGCGATCCGCAGTGCGAGCGGAATCCGGCCGCACAACTCGACGAGCCTCGCCACGGCGTCCGGATCGCCGGCGGCCCTGCTGCTTCCGACCACACCGGCCAGGACGTCACCAGCCGCTTCGGGCACCAAGGGACGCAACGTGATTCGGTGCGCACGGTCATGGACAGCAAGACCGCGCAACTGACTGCGGCTCGTCACCAGCATCAGACAGTCGGACGCGGGCAGCAGCGGCCGCACCTGCTCCGCGCCCCGCACGTTGTCGAGCACGATCAGCAGCCGCTTGCCGGCCAGGCCGGATCGCAGCATCGCCGATCGCTCGTCCAGTCCTTCGGGAATCGCCGCCGGCCGCACGCCAAGTGCCAGCAGGATCGACCGTACGGCGGTCGCGGGATCGACAGGTTCGCCGGACGAGTACCCGCGCAGGTCGACGAAGATCTGACCGTCCTCGTAGAACTCGCGCAGCTGATGCGCGGCATGAACGGCGAACGTCGTCTTCCCGATTCCCGCCGGCCCGTCGACCGCGATGACGAGCGGCGCGGACGCCGTACCGTGCTTGTGCACGAGATCGGTCAGCTGCGCGAGCTCCTCGGAACGCCCGGCGATACCGGTCGGCTCCGGCGGCAGCTGCCGCGGGCGGACCACTGCCTGCTCGGCCGGCGGATCCTCGGCATCGGTCAGCAGCATCGCCTGCGTCGCGCGCAGTTCCTCGCCGGGCTCGAGCCCGAGCTCTTCGATCAGCTGCGCGCGAGTCCGCTGGTAGACGGTCAGTGCATCGGCCCGGCGCCCACACTGATGCAGACCGCGCAGCAACAGCGCGGTCAGACTCTCGCGGAGCGGATGCTGCGCGGCGAGCTCCGAGAGCTCGCCGATGATCTCCGCAGCCACTCCGCGCTGAATCTCTGCTGTGTAGAGGGCCTCCTGTACGGCGATCCGCTCGCCCCTGAGGCGCAGTGCCTCGGCAGTGACCAAGGCCGGTTCATCCATCCCGGCGAAGGGGTCTCCACGCCAGAGCTCGACGGCCGCTCGCATGTGCACCGCCGCCGACTCCGGGTCGTCCCGGTTGAGCGCGGCGGCACCGGCTTGCCGAAAGCTCTGGAACCGGTCGACGTCGAACTCGCCGGGGCCGACGACGATCCGGTAGCTGCCCTCGCGTTGCTCGATCCGCTCGGCATCACCGAGCGACTTCCGCAGCCGGAACACCAGCACCTGCAAGCGCGCCGGGTTGCTGTCGTCGGCGCCGAACAGCAGGTCGATCAACGCGTCGGCGCGCATCCACTGGTTGGGCCGGCACAGGAGGACGGCGAGCAGCCGCGCCTGCGCGCGACTCGGCGTCAGCGGATTCCCGCCGACCCATACCTCCAGCGGGCCGAGCACTCCGAACTGCATCGGCTACTCCCAGTTGATCTCAGCCCCGTGGTCTGGTGATTGTGCTCACAGAGGGTCACGCAAACTACCGTGAGTTCGAGCCTTCACCTTATTGTGATCTGTTGTGTCCTCCGCCCCCACAGTTCCCGCGTTGCCCCATGCCCATCTGACCCTGGCCGACTTCGAAGGCCTCGCGACCACCGTCGCCGGGTATCCGTACGTCAAGCTCGTGCTCGACCAAGAGACGTCGATCGTGCACCTCATCGACGGCGCCGATCGCCTGCTGCACGTCCAGTACGTCGCCGAGCGGATCCTCGGGATGACCCGGGCCGAGCTGGCCCGGAACCTCGATGCCTTCAACGACTCGGTCTACCGCGCCGACGACCGGCGCTTCCTGCTCGGCACCCTCGCGCTGCACAACCGGCCGGAGTACGGCGGGCTGTTCTTCAGCCTCGAAACCGTCGAGGTCGACACGATGAGCGCCGACCTGTTGCGCAGGTTCTACGACACCGTCCGCGCGCTCGTGGTCGATTCGGTGCCGGTGCTGCTCAAGCCCGCCAACCACCTGCAGGAGAGCTTCGACTTCGGCGACCTGCCGCGGATCCTCGCCCACGAGCTGTACTCGACCGCGCCGTACGTGCCGCTCAACCCCGGTACGACGACCGGCCGGCTGCGCGTCTTCGGGTCCGAGGAGGCGTACCGGACGACCACCGATCCCGTGCGCTGGTACGACGTACTGGTGATGGACCGGATGCCCGATGACATCCCGCGGGTCTCGGGGCTGATCAACTCCCGGCACACCACTCCCCTGTCGCACACGAACGTGCTCGCGGCCGGTTGGGGCATCCCGAACGCCATCCAGATCGACGCGCTGACCAGCCTCGCCGCTCTCGACGGCGCCTGGGTCGCGGTGACCGTGGACGCGGCCGCCGCGGCGGTCTCGGTCGACGAGATCTCGCGGCCGGATTCGATCGACGCCGGTCCGGCGTGGGCGATCACGCAGGTCGACATCGGCAAGCCCGACCTGGCCGCGGCCCAGATCCTGCCGCTGGAGGAGTTGCGGGCCAGCGACGCGCACCGGTTCGGCACGAAGGCCGCCAACCTCGGCGAACTGACCGCCGTACTGCGGGACGGATCGCCTTACTGGCTTGGGTTCTACACCGCACCGCGGCCGCCGCGGCCGCATCTGCTCGAGTACCTGGCGCGGCACCTCGGGGTCGGTGACACCGACCCGGGCGTGCTGTCTCAGGCCGCGCTGCGGATGGTGCATCGGTATGTGACCGTGCCGCGTGGGGTTGCGCTGCCGTTCGCGTTGCAGCAGCAGTTCCTGGAGTCGTCACCGGCGATCCAGCAGACCATCGGCAAGCTCAAGATGGCACTCGCCCTCGGCGGTGAGGTCGACGGGCTGTGCGCCGAGCTGGGCGCGCTGATCCGCGACACCCCGCTGCCGGCGGATCTGCGCACGCTGATCGAGGACGCCGTACTGCGGCACCTCACCGGCGCGGGCCGGGTCGTCGTGCGCAGCTCGTCGAATGCCGAGGACCTGATCGGGTTCTCGGCCGCGGGGATCTACGAGTCGATCCCCGAGGTCGAGTCGATCGAGGACGTGGTGCACGCGATCCAGCGGGTCTGGGCGTCGCTGGTGACGACGCGTGGCGTGCTGCTCCGCGACGAGGCCGGGATCGGTCTGTCCGACTGCTTCATGGGTGTCGTCATCCAGCAGCAACTCGACGGCGCGCTCGGCGGTGTCATGGTCACCACGAACCCGCTCGACCGGGCCGACTTCCGGTCCGTCCTGCTGAACCTGGCGCGCAACTCGGTCGACGATGTCGTCTCCGGTGCCGGTGACCCGTTGCAGCACCTCTACAACACGATGGAGGGCGGCAGCCGAACGGTTGCCCTGGGCACCGATGGTGTCGATGTCGACGACCAGGCCAAGGCCACCCTCGGCCGGCTCGCGCTGATCGGACGGTTGCTGCAGGCCCATTTCGCCGGCGCCGACGGCCCGGTGGACGCGCCGGTGGACGTCGAGTGGCTGGTCGACGGTGACCGGATCGTGCTGCTGCAGTGCCGTCCGTACCAGCTCGCCGCGTGATCGGGCGCACCCCCGATGCGGCGCGGGTGATTCGTCGCTACAACGCCTTCCAGCTGTTCGCCGGACTGCTCTGGTGGTTGCCGGTCTTCTACGTGTTCCAGCGGTCCGCCGGGCTGTCGGACACCGAGATCTTCTCGATCCAGAGCATCTTCTACCTGGCGTTCTGTCTGTTCGACATCCCGACCGGGATGATCGCCGACCGCCTCGACTACCGGCGCTGCCTGCAAGCCGGTGCCGCGATCCTCGTGGTGGCGAACGTGATCCCGGTCTGGCAGCCGACGTTCACCGGGTTCCTCGTTCAGTTCCTGCTGATCGCCTTGGCGCACTCGCTGTTCTCGGGTGCGGGCAGCGCCTACCTGTACGAGTATCTGCAGCGGACGGGGAACGAAGCGTCGTACCAGGGTGCTGAAGGATCGGCGCGAGCGTGGACGCTGATCGGGCGGATCGTGTGTCTGCCGGCGGCCGGGTTCCTGACGGCTTGGTGGGGACCTTCGCCGTATGTGTTGTCCGCGGTGACTTGTGGGATCGCGGCTGTGATCGCGCTGGGCTTCCCAGCCTTGCCTGCAACGGGTCCTGCGAAGCTTGAGCCGGTTTGGCCGGCCCTGGTGGGTGCAATGCGGTCGCTGGCGAAGTCGAAGCGGCTGATGCTGCTGATGGCTCAGGGCATCGCGGTGTTCACGCTGGTCCGGATCGGGCAGGCCAATCTGTTCCAGCCGATCCTGGAGTCGAAGGATCTGCCGCTGCACTGGTTCGGGGTGCTGATGGCCGCGACCACCGTGTTCGAGGTCGCCGGGGCCGCGCGATCCGCCGTACTGGCGCGTTTCGGACAGATCCGGGTCGTGCTGGCGCTGACCGTGCTGATGGCGGTCGCGCTGGCCTCGGTCATCCCGCTGGGGCTCGTCGGCACGATGGCCTGTCTCGCCGTGTTCTCACTCGCGTCGGGCCTCGCGTTCCCGGTGCAGCGCAAGCTCGTCAACCAGGCCATCACTGAACCGGCCCGCCGCGCGACCCTGCTGTCGATCGAATCCCTCGCCGACCGCGCTGTCTGTGCGCTGGTCGTGTTCGTCATGGGCGGGTTCCTCGCCCGGGGCGCGATGCCGGAGTTCCTGGTCGCGCTGGCCGCCGCCGTCACGGTCGCGATGGTCGCCCTCGCCGTACTCGTCACTCGCAGCCGCGACCGCGCGGCCACCAAGGAGAGCCTCGCGTGAAGAAGATCCTGTACGTCTACGTCAAGGGCGGTGCCCCGCTCGAGACCGCCTTCCCGCGGCTCGCGGCCTGCGGTGAGCTGCACGTGCTCGCCCTGTCGCCGCTCCCCGAGGCCGCGAAGGCTATCTGGGCGCCCTGCTGTACGTCGATCACCGTGCACCCGGGTGGTCTGACGCCGGGTGAGCCGGTGGTCGAGGCGATCATGGCCCATGCGCAGGAGATCGGGGCGGATGCGCTGTTCACGCTGTCCGAGTTCGCCGTACTGGCGGTGGCCAACGCTGCCGACCGGCTCGGGCTGGCTGGGGCCGGTCCGGGGATCCGGGCGGCTCGGGACAAGCGGTTGATGCGGCAGGCCTGGCAGGCTGCGGGTGTGCCGATCCCCCGCTTCCGCCGGGTCGATTCGGCGGCTGATCTGCGGGGTGCGCTGGCCGCGCTGACCCCGCCGCTGCTGCTCAAGCCCGCGTGGGGTGCGGGCTCGGTGGCGCAGCTCGTGCTGACTTCGCAGGACCAGGTCGCCGACGCGTGGGCGGAGATCGAGCAGGCCCTGGAGCGTGGCGGGCAGGTCGGCATGAACGAACTGTTCGAGCAGAACACCGACGGCGACCGCCTGGTCGAAGAGATCATGGACGGCACGACCGAGGGCTGGTACTCCGAGGACGGGTACGGCGATTACCTGAGTGTCGAGGGTATTGTTGCCAAGGGCATCTACCACCCGTTGGCGATCACCGCCAAGCTGCCGACGGTCCCGCCGTACATCGAGGTCGCCAGTACGTCGCCGTGCGTGCTCCCGGAGGAGCTGCAGCGCCGGATCGAGGATGTCTCCCGGCGGGCGGTCGACGCGCTGGGGCTGGACACCTGCGGTACGCACACCGAGCTCAAGTTGCGGGCGGACGGTTCGCTGGTGGTCATTGAGGTGGGCGCGCGCTTCGGTGGGCTGCTGACCACGCGGCAGGTCGAGATCGCGTTCGAGCTGGACCCGATCGGCATGCTGATCCGCGAGCAGCTCGGTGAAGAGGTCGAGTACCCACCGGCCATGCTGGTCGAGGGCGGCCGCGCCGCCGCCTCCGTCGCAGTCGTCCCAGCCGCTGCCGACGGCACACCCTGGCAGACCCAGCCCGTGTGGGACCCCGAGCAGGTGGACTGGTCACGACTGCTCTCCGCAGGCAGCACGGTCGAGCCGGTGCCCGCGTTCATGCTGCCGACCGGCACCCAGGTCCCCCAGTTCGACCCGTCCGGCGGATCACGCAACTGGCTGGGCGTCTTCCTCCTCACGGCGAACGACGCCCCCACGTTGCTGCGCGATTGCCGGGCAATCCTCGACGGTATGGAGACCGCGCTAGCTCAGCGGTAGCGGGTCGCCAGGTGGGTGCTCTGACCACCGAAGGCGGCAAGGTCGGCCTGGAAGACGGCGTCGAGCAGGCCGGCGTCTTCGACTCCAGGAGCGGTGACGACCTCGCCGAGTTCGAGACCGCGCAGGCCGGCGGTGACCACGTCGGCCGCGCTCATCCGCGGTATGGCGCTCAGATCCAGCCCTTGCCGGGTGTGGAACTCGGTCGCGACGACTCCCGGGCAGAGGACCTGCACCTGGACGCCGGTGCCGTCGAGTTCCGCGCTCAAGGCCTGTGACATCGCGACGAGGTGCGCCAGCGTTCCGGCGTACGTCGCTCGTCGTGGCATCACGGACTTGTCCGCCGGTCCGCTGAACGCGATCATCCCGGCGACGTTGATGATCGCCCCGGCGCCACGCGCCTGCATCGGGCCGACCGCGGCCCGGGTGATCAGGGTGGGGGCGAGCACCTTCACTCCGAGCAGCTCACGTGCCTTGTCTGCCGGCAGCTCAGCCATCGGCATGTAGTGCGAGACGCCGGCGTTGTTGACCAGTAGGTCCAGCGGTTCGGTCGCGGCGAGGCGGGCGATGGTATCGATGCCGTCGTCGGTCGAGAGGTCCGCGGTGACGGCGGTGACCGCCACCTCCGGATGCGCAGCGGCGAACTCGTCGAGGCGGTCCTTCCGGCGGCCGACCAGGATCAGGTCGTAGCCGTCGGCGGCCAAGCGCTCGGCGAAGGCCGCGCCGATGCCGGAGGTGGCGCCGGTGACGAGAGCAAGTTTGTTCGATGGGTTCATGTCTCTACGGTCCGCCCGCGATCCTCGGACAGGTAGTTGTCCCTCCTTCCTAGGACTGTCAGGGCCAGGCAAGCTCGGTGCATACTGAGGGTGATGGCGCGGACAAGCCTCGGCGAGGCGCTCATGACATGGCGGGCAGCAGTAGCGCCTGGCGATGTCGGCCTGCCCGAGCGGGGCGCGCGCCGTACGCCGGGTCTGCGTCGTGAGGAGCTTGCCCAGCTGGCCGGGATCTCGGCCGACTACCTCACCCGGCTGGAGCAGGGTCGAGCCGCCAACCCGTCCGCACAGGTCGTCGAGGCGCTCGCCCGGACTCTGCAGCTGACGGCCGACGAGCGCGGTCACCTCTACCAGCTGGCCGGATTGGCTACGCCTGCTCCCGATCGCATCCCGCGGTCCATCTCACCAGGAGTACAACGGATGCTCGACCGGCTGAACGACACGCCGGTCGCAGTGTTCGACGCGATGCAGACCGAGCTGCACGCCAACGCGCTCTACATCGAGCTGATGGGCGAGCGGACCGGTAACGAGCTCAACGCGGCCTGGCGGAACTTCCTCGGTTCCGCGTCGCGCGTTCGGCAGACCCCGGCCTCCCTCGGGCAGCTGCAAGAGCTGCAGGTCGCGGACCTTCGCCGTACGGCGGGCCGTTATCCGCACGACCCGAACCTGCAGGCCCTGATCGACGAACTCCTCCGCCGCTCACCCCGCTTCCGCGAACTCTGGGAGTCGGGTGTCGTCGCGGAACATCACGCCACCCGCAAGATCATCGACCACCCCGTCGCGGGCGCGATCACCCTTGACTGCGACGTACTACAGGTGGCCGGCGACGACCTCCGAATCATGGTCTACACCGCGGAGCCACACTCTCCCGACGCCGACAAGTTGATGTTGCTCACCACCGTCCACACCTGATCTCCCGTTGCGGGAAGCAACATTTCGTGGCTTGCTTCGGCCATCGATAGCGTCCGATTCATGGAGACTTTTCAGACGGCCGAAGAGATGGCAACGGCGTTGCGGGCCGGTGAAGTGACGTCGGTGGAACTGACGGATGAGGCGATTGCGCGCATCGAGCGCGATGACGAGGTGATCAACGCGATCTGCGTGCGGGACTTCGACGCTGCGCGGGCGGCCGCGCGGGATGCCGACGCATTGCGTGGTCGCGGTGCGGATCGGCCGCTGCTGGGGATTCCGGTGACGGTCAAGGAGTGCTACAACATGGCCGGGCTGCCGACGACCTGGGGCCTGCCGGAGCATCGGGACTACGTGCCGACCGAGGACGCCGTACAGGTGTCGCGGATCAAGGCCGCGGGCGCGGTGGTGCTGGGGAAGACCAATGTGCCCTTGGGGCTGCAGGACATTCAGAGCTTCAACGAGATCTATGGCACGACCAGCAATCCGTGGGATCACACTCGTACGGCGGGTGGTTCGTCCGGCGGGTCAGCGGCCGCGCTGGCGTCCGGGTTCGGCGCGTTGTCGATCGGCTCCGACCTCGCCGGATCACTGCGCACGCCCGCGCATTTCTGCGGCATCTACGCGCACAAGCCGACGCTTGGGCTGGCGGCGACCCGCGGCATGGTCGTACCGCCGGAACCGGCGTTGCCGATCGACCTCGACCTGGCCGTCGTCGGTCCGATGGCACGCTCGGCCCGCGATCTCACGCTCCTGCTCGACGTCATGGCCGGTCCGGACCCGCTGACGCTCGGCAAAGCGGCTGCGTTCGTCGTACCGCCCGCACGTCACCAGCGACTGAGCGACTTCCGGGTCCTGGTCTTCGACGAGCATCCGGTGATCGCGACCGGGTCCGCCGTGCGGGCGGCCGTGAACCGGGTGGCCGACGTACTGGTCGACGCCGGCGCCCACGTCGTACGGCACAGCCCACTGCTGCCCGACCTGACCGAGGCCGCGACCCTCTACCTGCAGCTCCTGTTCTCGGGTTCGGTCGCACGCTTCCCGGTCGACGACCAGAGCCTCGACGCCGCACGGCTGCACGCCATGGCCTTCAGCCACCACGACTGGCTCGCGGTGAACAACCAACGCGAACTGCATCGCCACGGCTGGCGACAGTTCTTCACCGAGTACGACGCCGTGGTGTGCCCCATCACGCCGACCCCCGCGTTCCCCCACGACCACAATCCTGATGTGCTGGCACGCCGGCTCGACATCGACGGCGTCAACTACCCGTACTTCGACCAACTCGTCTGGGCCGGCCTCCCCACCATGCCCGGCCTCCCCGCCACCGCCGTACCAACAGGCCTCTCCCCCGACGGCCTCCCGGTCGGAGTGCAACTCATCGGCCTCATGTTCGAAGACTGCACCCCGCTCCAGCTCGCCGAACTCCTCGAGCACGCCATCGGCGGCTTCCACCCACCGCAGTCGCGCTGACCCCCGTCCCGCGAAATTGGGGGGACTCGGGGGTAGGGCGGTTGGTAGGGTTTGGGTATGCAAAATCTGTACTTCCTCTGACAGCCGGACCCTGCGGCGCCCTGATCGGGCTTGGCCGCGGTTCTTGTGTCCGCTGTTCACCCATGTCATCGAACCCTGGCCGAGCTCTGCCTGGGTTCGCTTCGGAGGAAGTATGTCCAGCATTACTACTGTTCTGCCTACGCGTGCCCGGGCGCACCTGACGGCTAGCGGGGTCGGGATCGCTCGGGGCGGTCACAGCGTTCTGCACGGGGTTGATCTGACTGTGTCGGCCGGGGATCGGCTCGGGGTGGTTGGCGAGAACGGTCGCGGGAAGACCACGTTGCTCCAGATCCTGGCCGGGCGGCTCGTTCCCGATTCCGGTGAGGTTCGCCGTACTGGTGGGATCGGGATCGCCGACCAGGAGATGCCGGTCGGCGACGACCGGACAGTCGGTGATCTGATCGATGTCGAGTTGACCGATGTTCGCGCTGCCTTGGCGGCGTTCGATGCTGCGGCTGCGGCGCTTGCTGAGCAGCGGCCTGGCGCGGACGATCAGTACGCCGATGCTCTCGCAGTCGCTGAGGCGTTGGATGCGTGGGACGCCGATCGGCGGGTCGATATCGCGCTCGCTGCGTTGAGTGCGATCGACGATCGGAGTCGCGTGTTGTCGACGCTGTCGGTCGGGCAGCGGTACCGGATCCGGCTCGCCTGTCTGCTGGGCGCCGGGCACGAACTGCTGTTGCTCGACGAGCCCACCAACCACCTGGATGCGGGCGGTCTCGCGTATCTGACCGCACAGCTGCAAGCGCATCCCGGCGGCGTGGTTCTGGTCAGCCACGACCGTGCCCTGCTCTCGGATGTCGCCACGGCGATTCTTGATCTGGATCCGACCAGCGATGACCTGCCTCGGACGTACGGCGGCGGCTACCGCGGGTACCAGGACGGCCGGGCGGCTGAACGTGACCGCTGGGAGGACGAGTACCGAACTCAGGTCGCCGAACGCCAGCAACTTGCCAACGACCTGTCGACCGCACAGAACCGGTTGTCCACTGGCTGGCGTCCGCCCAAAGGCACGGGCAAACATGTCCGGGCGACTCGTGCGCCTGCGCTGGTGCGGGCGGTGCATCGTCGGCAGGAGGATCTCGACGCCCATGTGATCGCGGTCCCCCGGCCGCCGATGCGGTTCCGGATGCCGGAGCTCGGTTCGCGGCCAGGCGCGACGCTGGTGCAGGCCACCGATGCCGGGGTACCGGGCCGGCTCGAACCGGTCGGATCGGTGCTGCTGCAGTCGGGTGATCGGCTCGTCGTGACCGGTCCGAATGGTGCGGGCAAATCGACCCTACTGTCACTCCTGGCCGGTCAGTTGCCTCCGGCAACGGGTGTGGTTCAGCACGGACCGAACGTCCGGATCGGGTTGCTGAGTCAGGAGTCGCCGGAACCGTCCGCTCGCCGTGCACATGAGGTGTACGACGCAGCGGTCGGCCGGCTCATCAGTACGGGCAAGCTCGCCGAGTCCGAGCAAGTGTCGCTGAGTGAGCTCGGGCTGCTGGGTTCGCGGGAGGCATCCCGGCCGATCGGTGAACTGTCGATCGGCCAGCAGCGCCGCCTCGATCTGGCGGTGCTGCTGGCCGCCCGGCCGCACGTCGTACTGCTGGACGAGCCGACCAACCACTTGTCGATCGCCCTGGTCGACGAGCTCACCGAGGCGCTGCGGACCACATCGGCCGCAGTCGTCATCGCCACCCACGATCGGCAGCTTCTCCGCGACCTGGCCGATTGGCCCGAGCAACGCCTCTGAATCAACCAGTGCTTAGTGCTGGGGCCGGTACTGGACGGTCCGCCCGTTGAGCGCCTGCAACGGGCGGCTGTCGCCGTCCGGGAAGCGGGACTGGAAGTGCGCCAGCGAGGACGCCTTGATCTCGCGGATGTGCTTCAGCACCAGCCACGAGACGGGCTCCGAGTACGGCGCGGTCGTCAGCGAACCGTCGTACCGGAAGGTGGAGAGGTCCGTCGGAAGCGCCGCGGCCAGGTTGGCGCCGTGCAGGCGGACGTCCTCGGCGCACTCCTCGGGAACGGTGGCCAGGGCCTGGTCCTGGAGGGTGCCGCCGTGACCGCCGGTGGTGATGAACTGGCCGATCACCAGGCGCTCGCCGTTCGGGCCGAGGTGGACCCAGTGCTGCTCGAGCGGGAACTGGTGCCCGTCGAGCCGGTGCTCGGAGCGGGTGTGGAAGTGGAAGTTGGCCAGGTTGTAGCGGACGCCGGCGAGCGTCACCCACGCGGCGCCCTCGGGGATCTCGGCCAGCACAGTCTCTTCGGCGGTGCGGTGCTCGCAGCCGTCCGGCTGGCCCTGGTCCTTGCTCTCGTAACGGATGTCGAGATCGAGCGAGTGCGGGTAGTGCACGTGCAGTGCGGGCAGATGGGGACTGACGACAGCGCCCTGCCGGTGGATGTCGATCGGGCTCTGGTGTGGGGTGGAGGCGGTCGCTCTGCTGATCAGGGCTGGGGACGCGATTGCGGCGGCAGCGGCTGGTACGGCGAAAAGAACGGAACGCCGGGACAAACCGGGCATTGATGTACTCCGAACTGTGGCATCGAGGCGGCCGGCCTCATCCGGTCGCCTGCAGCAGTATCTGCCTGGTCCCTGACGAGGATGACAACACCCCCGGATTCGGGCCCCTGGGAGCTGCCCGAAGGGGCCGGTGTCGGGTCCGTCCGGTCCACTCCCGGCAACCGTCGCACGACGGCTGGCAGACTCGATGCATCAGGCAACGAGGGGGACGGTATGGAGACGTACGCGACGCTGGCCGGCCGTTACGACCAATGGAATCTGTCCGTCGCCGGCCAGTTCCAGCAGGACGTCGTACTCGCGGAGGTCGGCGGGCTGGCCGGGCGGACCGTGCTCGATGTGGGCTGCGGGACCGGCTTCTACAGCCGGTTGTGGGCCGCGCAAGGAGCCGACCGGGTGGTCGGGGTCGACCTGTCCGCGGAGATGATCGCGATCGCCGAGTCGGTACCCGGCGAGATCGAGTACCTGCTCGGCGATGCGACGCGCGGCGCGCAGGACGGCCGCTTCGACCTCGTCACCGCGATGTGGCTGGTGAACCATGCGGAGACACGAGCCGACCTGGACGCCATGCTCAAGGGGTTCGCGGTCGCCGGTGACGACCTCTTGCTCGTAACTGCCAACGCGGACGCCGACTGGGACGTGCTCAGCACGCAGGACCCGCAGTACGGCGTGCAGCAGCACCCGAACGGGCCTGCGGTGGACGGCCGCCAGCCGTACGAGGCCACGATCTTCTACGACGGCGGCAGCTTCAGCTTCCAGTCCGGCAGCTGGGCGACCGACGTACTGATCGAGGGCCTGCACGCCGCCGGCTACGACACCGTACGGCGGATTGTGCCGGGTGGGCGGGAGGTGCCGATCGAACTGGCCGACAAGCCGCCGTTCATGATCCTGCGGGCCAGCTGAACGCCGGATCGCGAAGGTAGTCGTCACGCCGGAACTCCAGCGCCATCCGCACCATGTCGTGCGCGCCGTTCCCGATGATCTTGCGGAGCGGAGGCTCCGGCTCGTCGAGGAACGCCAGCAGAGCCTGCGCGGCGACCGCGGGTGACTCGTCGGTCGACGGCTCCGCGGCCGCCACCAGGTCCGGCGTCGGGTAGCCCGGCATGCCGAGGATCCCCTCGCGAGTGCCGTCGTACGCCGGGTTCGCCATGGTGAAGCGCATACTCGAGCCGGCCCAGTCGGTGGCGAACCCGCCGAGCTGCAACAGGTGGACACCGATCCCGAACGGCGCGACCTCCGCGGCCAGCGCCGAACTCAATCCCTCGAGCGCCCACTTGGTCGCGTTGTACGCACCGAACAACGGCAGATGCCCGACCGCACCAACACTCGAAACCTGCACGACCCGGCCGGATCCACGCGCTCGCAGATGCGGAAGCACGGCCTGCGTAACCCAGATGGCACCGAAGAGATTGACGTCGAACTGCGCCCGGATCTCCTCCTCGGACAACTCCTCGATCGCACCGACCAGCCCGTAGCCCGCGTTGTTCACCACCACATCCGGCGTACCGACGGTCTCGACGATCTCCGCCACCACCCGGCTCACCTCAGCAGCCGACGCGACATCGAGCTGACGCGGGACGACTTGATCGCCGTACTGCTTGACGAGGTCGTCCAGTACGCCGTCCTGGCGGATCGTCGCGACTACCCGATCACCACGCTCCAGCGCCGCCTCCGCAAACGCCCGACCCAGCCCACGCCCAGCCCCGGTGACTAACCACAGTGCCATCTGATTGCCTCCACTTGAATCTCAACGAGACGAACCGTATCGTCTCGTTCATGCAAAGTCCAGACCAGCGTCGACGTTCCGATCGAGCCCGGACGGCGATCCTCACTGCCGCCACCGAGGCCGTCGCGGAGCTCGGGTACGCCAAGACCTCGATCGAAGGCATCGCGTCGCGGGCCGGCGTCGGCAAGCAGACGATCTACCGCTGGTGGTCCTCCAAGGGCGCGGTCGTTCTCGAAGCGCTGGTCGCGGACCAGCCGGAGGTCGAGTGGCCGGACACCGGTGACCTGACCGCCGACCTCCGCCTGGTCCTGCGCGCCACGGTCGACGAGTTCGCCGACCAGGCCAACTCCGCCACCCTGCGCGCGCTGATGATCGACATGCAGCAGGACGAGGAGCTCAGCCGCCAGGTGATCACCCGAGTGCTCGGACCCCAACTGGCCGCGACCAAGCGGCGGCTGGAGTCAGCACAGCAAGCGGGTCAGGTTGCCGAAGGCATCGACCTGGACGTCGCCGTCGAGATCATTTTCGGCCCGATCTACCACCGCTGGATCCTGCGCACACACCCCTTCGACCAGGCCTACGCCGACACTCTGACCGACCTCGCCGTCCGGGCCCTCCGATAGGCGTCTCGTACTTTTGGCCGGGTCCGAAGTGGCCGGGCGTGCGATGTGGAACGGCGAGCCGGCCGGAAGGGTTGGGGTCGTCCACAACGCTCGGGAGGAATTCGAGATGCGGAAGACCTTGGGCGCGGCCTTTGCCGCCGCCACCGTGGTGACGGCGCTGGTCCCCGGTACGTCGCAGGCAGAGTCATCAGATCTGAAGTGGGGCACGTGCCCGGCGGATATGTCGCCGGGCATACCCGTTCCACCGGGAATGCAGTGCACGACCCTGAAAGTGCCCCTCGACTACCGCAATCCGTCCGGCCGGAAGATCGACATCGCGGTCTCCCGGCTGGCCAGCAAGCAGCCGGACCAGCGGCGCGGGGTGCTGCTGGTCAACCCCGGCGGACCCTCTGCCGGACTCGGCTATCCGGCCACTCTCGTGGCGGCCAAACTGCCGCAGAGCGTGCTCGACAGCTATGACGTGATCGGGTTCGACCCTCGCGGGATCGGGCACAGTACGCCGGTGACCTGCGACCTGACCGCGGAACAGCAGCTCTACGGCAACATCCCGCCGTACGCGAAGTCCGCGGCCGACGTCGCCGAGCGGGCGGCGAAGGTGCAGCAGATCGCCAAGCAGTGCTGGAGTTCGAAGACGTCCGCGCTGCTCCCGCACATCTCGACCGCCAACACCGCACGCGACCTGGATCAGATCCGCAGCGCGCTGGGCGAGGCGAAGGCGTCGTACCTCGGTGCTTCGTGGGGGACGCACCTCGGGGCGGTCTACACGACGCTGTTCCCTGAGCGCAGCGACCGGATCGTGCTCGACAGCAATCTCCCGCCGGGCGGCTGGGACTATCCCAGTGAGCGACTGTGGGGGCAGGGTGTCGAGGACCGGCTGCCGGACTTCGCGGCGTACGTCGCGGCCAACTTCCGTGAGTACGGGCTGGGCCGGACGCCGGCTCAGGTCACCGCGAAGTACCACGAGCTTGCGGCGCGGCTGGACAAGAAGCCGGTGGTGGCACCCGACACGGTGTGGGACGGAGCCGTGCTCCGGCTGATCACCTTCGGCTATCTGTACGGCGCCGCCCAGATGCCGATGCTCGCCGAGGTGTGGAAGTCGCTGGCCGCGAACCAGCCGCCACCTCCGCCGCCCGGCAACTCCCAGAGTGTCGCTGAAGGTGCGGACCAGCTCATCTCAGGCCGGTACGCGATGATCTGCAACGACTCGCGCTGGCCGACCTCGGTGAAGACCTACCAGCGCGCTGTCGCCGTCGATCGCCTTCGCTATCCGCTGTTCGGTGCGGCCGGGGCCAACATCCAGCCGTGCGCCTACTGGCCGGACGCGATCGAGGCACCCGTCCGCGTCAGCGACAACGGTCCGGCTAACGTGCTGATGGTGCAGAACCTCCGCGATCCCGCCACTCCCCTGGCCGCTGCCAGGCAGATGCGGCGGGCCCTGGGGCAGCGGGCCACGATGGTCACGGCCGATGAAGGCGGTCACGGTGTCTACCTGTTCGGCCGGAACCGGTGCGCGAACTATCCGGTGACGACGTTCCTGACCACTGGCATCCGCCCGGCGCACGACTACACCTGCTCGGCTGCGGCGGCGCCTCGGTGACACGCTCCCGAGCCCTGATGATCGCCGAGATCGCGCTCGTCGTCGGACTGAACCTCGACGAAGCGGTCCGGCGGATCATCCTGGACGGAACCCAGCCCGGCGAGATTCTCTACTACTCGGCGGGCCTGGTCGTCAGCGCGCTCGCGCTGCTGCGCCGTCGCTACCCCGGCCGGACCGCGCAGCTCGCGACCGTCGCGATCGCCATCTCATTGGCGTGCAGCGGGATCGGCGGGCTCACCACGCCGTCCGCCCCGCTGGGCGGTGACTGCGAGATCACGGGGCTGGCGCTCCTGATCGGAGCCTGCTGCCACCGGCTCGTCTCCGTCCAGGCGGGCGCCCTCGCCGTACTCGGTGGGTCGGCGATGGTCGTCGCACCCCTGCTGCGGTACGGCGACGACCAGCTGAGACTCACTGTCGCCATCTTCTGGGCGATCCTGTGGGGTATCGCGGTGGCGGTCGGGTTGATGCTGCGCGACAGCGTCACCCGCCGCGAGGCCGCCCTGGCCGAGGCGCGGAACCGTGAGCGGCTCGCCCTGGCCCGAGAACTGCACGACCTCGTGGCGCACCACATCACCGGCGTGGTCGTCCGGGCCCAGGCGGCCCAGGTGGTGCTTGCCGACAGCACCGAACACGAGATGCTCGGCGAGATCGAGCAGGCCGGATCAGAAGCGCTGACCGCGGTACGACGGCTGGTCGGCGTACTGCGTAGTCCCGAGGACGCCCCGCCGGTCACGACCGGTGGCCTGGTCGAGGCGATCGAGTCTGTTGTCGATGGCAACGATCGGGTCCTGCTCGAGCTGGCTCCCGGCCTCGACGAGCTGGCCGTGGCTCCGGCAACCGTCTCGACCGTGCATCGCGTCGTCCTGGAGGCGCTGACCAATGTCGCCAAACATGCACCCGAGGCTCGGCACGTGACGGTCGCGGTCGTTGTCGAGGGCCGCCACTTGCGGGTCACGATCGACAATGACGGGCTCGCGCGCGCCCGGCGTACCGAGGGCGGTTACGGACTGATCGGGATGCGCGAGCGGATCGAGGCACTCGGCGGGCGACTGACCGCCGGGCCGTACGGCGAGCGTGGTTGGCGGGTGCTCGCCGAGCTCCCCCTGCCGAAGGAGGTTTCGTGACGTTGCGCGTGCTGCTGGCCGATGACCAGGCTCTGGTCCGGACCGGGTTCCGGCTGATTCTGGAGCGTGAGCCCGGGGTCGAGGTGGTCGGTGAGGCGGCGGACGGCAGACAGGCCGTTGCCCTCGCCCAGGAACTGCGGCCGGACGTGACGCTGATGGACATCCGGATGCCGCTCGTCGACGGCCTGGCCGCGACCCGGATCCTGGCCGGTCCGGAGGTCGCGAACCCGTTGCGGGTGCTGGTCGTGACGACGTTCGATCTGGACGAACTCGTGCACGAGGCCCTTCGTGCCGGTGCCTGTGGATTCCTGCTGAAGGACGCCGGGCCTCGGCTCCTGGTCGAGGCTGTCCATGCGGCGGCGAACGGCGAGTCCCTGGTGTCCCCGTCGATCACGACCCGGCTGCTGGCCCAGTTCAGCGGTCCGAGCGGGAAGGCGCGCCCCGCCGTACCGGCGCTCACCCAACGCGAACTCGACGTCACGATGGCGGTCGCCCGCGGCCGGACCAACGCCGAGATCAGCAAGGAGCTGCTGATCTCGCTGTCGACGGTGAAGTCGCACCTGACCGCGATCCAGCGCAAGATCACCGCCCGCAACCGGACCGAGGTCGCCGTCTGGGCCTGGGAATCCGGGCTGGTCAAATAACATCTTCACAGTTGGTCAGTACGATGCCTTCGTGGTCGGAGCAGAGCTCGTGGGGCGCGGTCCGGAGAGCGCTGAGCTGGACCGCCTGGTCGACGCGGCCCGCGGCGGCCGCAGCGCGGTCCTGGTGCTGCGGGGTGAGCCCGGCGTCGGGAAGACGGCGTTGCTGGCGGCAATGGAGGCGCGGACCAGCGGTTGCGTGTTCACCCGGACGGCCGGGGTCGAGGCCGAGATGGAGCTCGCGTACGCCGGTCTGTATCCGCTCTGCCGGCCGTTCCTGGACCGCCTCGACCGGCTGCCGGCCCCACTGGCCGAAGCCCTCGGTACGGCGTTCGGCCTGGCCGGCGGACCGACGCCGGATGCGTTCCTGGTCGGGCTGGCGGTCCTGAACCTCTTCGCCGACGCGGCCGCCGACCAGCCGCTCATCTGTGTGATCGACGACGCGCAGTGGCTCGACAAGATGTCCGAGCTGATCCTCGCCTTCGTGGCCCGCCGGCTGAACGCCGAGTCGGTGGTGATGGTCGTTGCCGTCCGCAACGGTTTCGACCACGGGTTCACCGGACTGCGCGAACTGGAGGTCGGCGGCCTGGACCGCGCCGACGCCCAGACCCTGCTGGAGTCGACCGTCCCCGGGCTGATCGATCCGCGGGTCAAGGACCGGATCATCGCCGAGGCGCAGGGCAATCCACTCGCGCTGCTCGAGCTCCCGCACACCGGGGTCGGACAGACCGACGGCCGCACGTCGCTGGTCGAGCAGAGTTTCGAACAACGCCTGGATGCGCTGCCGACCGGCGCCCGGCAACTTCTGACACTGGCGGCCGCCGAACCGCTCGGTGATCCGACCCTGCTCTGGCGCGCTGCTGAGCGCCTGGGGCTCGGCGCGGACGCAGCCACCGCGGCACTCGAGTCCGGGCTGATCACCTTCGGCACCCACATCCGATTCCGGCATCCGCTGGTCCGCTCGACGGCGTACCGGACTGCGGCCGCGTCGGAGCTGCAGGCCGCTCATCGGGCGCTGGCCGAGGTGACCGATCCGGATCGCGACCCGGCCCGTCGCGCCTGGCACCGCGCCCAGGCCGCCCCGCTTCCCGACGAGGACGTCGCCGCCGAACTCGAACGGTCCGCGGCCGGTGTCCGGGAACGCGGCGGGCATTTCGCCGCCGGTGCTTTCCTCGAGCGGGCGGTCGAGCTGACCCTCGATCCCGATCTGCGAGCCGAACGCCTGCTCGCCGCCGCGACCGCACGGTGTGCCGGCGGCGCGCTCGACACGGCGCTCGGTCTCCTCGACCAGCTGGAGAACGGGCCGCCGGACGAGCTCCGATCTGCGCTGGCGCAGCGGTTACGCGGCCAGATCCAGTTCGATCAAGGCCGCAGCCACGAGGCGGCCGCCACGCTGCTTGAGGCTGCACGGCAGCTCGAACCGCTCAAACCCGACCTCGCCCAGAGCACCCAGCTCGCCGCGCTGACCGCAGCCATCTGGGCGGCGGGCCGCGAGTCGACCGGCACTGTCGCGGAGGCGGCGGCCGCCGTACCGCCGCCGATCGGCCCGGCCGCGTCGGATCCGGCATCGACCGGCGCCGCGGAGTCGCTCCTCCAGGCGCTCGCTGCGCGGTTCACCCGTGGCTACGTCGCGGCAGTGCCCGGACTGACCAAGGCGATCGCGACCGAACTGCGCGATCACACAGACCAGCCGACCGGGCACCTGGCCAGCGGCATCATCGCGATCGACCTGTGGGACCTCGAGAGCGCCCGCAGGCTGGTCGCCCGCCAGGAACGGCTCGCCCGGCAGACCGGCGCCTTGCTGCGCCTGCAGTTCGCGCTGGACTTCGGCGCGGCTCTGCATTGCCTGTCGGGTGAGCTCGCCGAGGCTGCGCGGATGGTCGACGAGCAACGCCGGATCGCAACGGCCACCGGCAACCGGTCGGTCGAGTACGGCGGCCTGCTGGTCACCGCCTTCCGCGGCACCGAGGTGACCGGCACCGGAGGTGTCCTCAGCCGGTACGCCGAGGCTGTGCTGAACAACGGGCTCGGCCGCTACGACCTCGCCCGGGACGCGGCCCAGTGGGTCTTCGAGCAGGACATCATCGGGTACGGCGCTCTGATCGCGGGCGAGCTCGGCGAAGCCGCATCCCGGACCGGCGACAGCAAGCTGGTCGAGTCCACCCTCACCTGGCTGAGCGAGCGGGCGACCGCCGTACCGACTGACTGGAGTCGTGGGATCGAGGCGCGGGTGCGGGCTCTGCGGGATGCGGACGAAGCGCAGTACCGGCGTTCGATCGAGTGCCTCGACCGCACAATCCTGCAGGGCGAGGCTGCGCGCAGCCGGCTGCTGTACGGCGAATGGTTGCGTCGCGAAGGCCGTCGCGCCGACGCACGCGGCGAGCTGCGGACGGCGTACGACGCGCTGACCGCGTTGGGGCTCGGGGCCTTCGCGGAGCGGGCACGGCACGAACTGCTCGCGACCGGCGAGACGGTCCGGAAACGCTCGGTCGAGACGGCGAACGACCTGACCACGCAGGAGGCGCAGATCGCCGGGCTGGCCCGCGACGGCCTGACCAACCCCGAGATCGCGGCGCAACTGTTCCTCAGCCCGCGTACCGTCGAGTGGCACCTGCGGAAGACCTTCGCGAAGCTCGGGATCAGCTCGCGCCGGCAGTTGCGGGACGCCCTCCCCCGCTGACCAGGGAGTCCCCCAGGGTGATCACTGGGGCGACCGCGTGGCGGGCTGGCGATGGTGGACAGGCAGGAGCCAGTCCACCAGCGTAGAAGGAGCCTCCCTCATGACCGACCGCCGTCAGTTCCTCGGCCTCGCCGCCTCGAGTGCGGCCGCCGTCCAGTTCGGCCTGCCGAATCTGGCGCACGCCACCCCGGCATCCGGTGACCCGCGGATCCGTCCGTACAAGATCAAGGTGCCGCAGGCCGCGATCACCGATCTCCGGCGCCGGATCAAGGCCACCCGCTGGCCCGACCAGGAGACCGTCGCGGACCGTTCCCAGGGTGCGCAACTGGCCAAGCTCCGGCCGCTCGTCGAGTACTGGGGATCGCACTACGACTGGCGCAAGGTGGAGAACAAGCTCAACGCGCTGCCGCAGTACATCACCTCGATCGACGGACTCGACATCCAGTTCGCGCACATCCGCTCCAAGCACGCCACCGCGCTGCCGATGCTGATGACCCACGGCTGGCCGGGCTCGATCATCGAGCTGCTCAAGATCATCGACCCGCTGACCAACCCGACCGCGCACGGCGGCAAGGCCGAGGACGCGTTCCACCTCGTGCTGCCGACCCTGCCGGGCTACGGGTTCTCCGGCAAGCCGACGAAGCCCGGCTGGAACCCTGGCCAGATGGCGACCGCGTTCCACCAGCTGATGCAGCGGCTCGGCTACCCGGAGTACGTCTCGCAGGGCGGCGACTGGGGCGCGATCATCTCCGAGGTCCTGGCCACCCAGGAGCCCGAGGGACTGCTCGGGATCCACATCAACATGCCGGGCACGGTACCGGCCGGCGTACTGCGGCACCTGCGCAACTTCGACGCGGCCCCGGCCGGGCTCTCGCCCCGGGAGAAGGTCGCCTACGACCGGCTCCTGCACTTCTACCGCGACGGCTTCGGCTATGCCGCGATGATGAACCAGAGCCCGCAGACGATCGGCTACGCACTCGCCGACTCACCGGTCGCGATGGCCGCGTACTACTACGACAAGATCGCCGAGTGGACCGACAGCGGCGGCGTCCCCGAGAAGGTCCTCAGCTACGACGAGATCCTGGACGCGATCTCGCTCTACTGGCTGACCAACACCGGTACGTCGTCCTCCCGCTCGTACTGGGAAGGCGCCCAGGCCGGCGGCGGCCCGTTCAACGCCGTACCGATCCCGCGGGTCCCGGTCGCGGTCACCGTCTTCCCCGGCGAGATCTACCGCGCTCCGCGCAGCTGGGGCGAGCAGACCTTCGGCAACCTCATCCACTGGAACGAGGTCGACCGCGGCGGCCACTTCGCGGCCTGGGAGCAGCCCGAGCTTCTCAGCCGAGAGCTCCGCTCCGCTTTCCGCACGCTGCGGTGATGATGGCCCCTTCCGCGTGGTCGAATCTGCACGATTCGATCCCTGGGAGGGACCATGAAGAACTTCCGCCTGGCGTCAGTCCTGGCTGCCGCGGCCGGCCTACTCCTATCACTTCTGACCGTCGTTCCGGCCTCGGCCGCAACCAACGCATTCCGTGCCTGGATCACCTGTGACCCGGCCACGAACACCATCCGCACCGGCGTCACCGGCGTCGGTGGGGTGGCGGCGAACTGGCCGGTCAAGGTCGACTTCAAGGTCGAGTCCGGCTACTCGGCCACGGCGACGGCCTCGGCCAGGATCCCGGCCTTCGGTACGACGACCACTGTGGCCGGCAAGTCGGATGCGAACGGCAACCTGACCCTCGCGGGCTACCAGCGCAGCTTCCCGATCAGCAGCAACCTCTTCTACACCGAGAAGGTCGTCGCGACGGTCAAGAACCTGAACGGCGACTTCCTCGCCGAGCGGTCCGCGTCCTGCGCCTACGACACCCGGACGACCGTCACGCTGACCTGCGACCAGGACGCCAACACCGTCACGGCCGCGGTCGCCGGTACGCAGTACAACGAGCCGCAGCCGTCGGGGACGGAGCTCAAGTACGAGTACGGCGCCGTCGCCAAGAGCAGCAACGGCACCCCGGTGTTCGGCACCGCGCGCTACCTGCGGACGACCCACAACGTGTCCGCGGTCAACGGCAGCTTCAGCGATGTCGGCTGGACCGACAACGTGCCGGAGCTCGAGCCGGGCGTCACCCTGGAGCGCACGGTCTGGGTGACGGTCAGGTCGCCGTACACCGGCCGGACGATCGGCTTCGGTACGGCGACCTGCGTCGAGGCCGGCTAACTCACCACCACTTGTTCTCGTTGGACTCGGCGGTGCCGCCCGTGGTGTCGAGGGCGTCCAGGGTGGCTACCGCCGCGTCGTCGAGCTCGAAGTCGACGGCGAAGTTCTCGCGGATGCGCTCCGGGTTGGCCGACTTCGGGATCACGGACAGACCCTTCTGCAGACCCCAGCGGATCAGCACCTGCGCCGGGGTCCTGCCGACCTTGGCCGCGATCCGGCCCACGGTGGGGTCGGTCAGGTGGTCGCCGGTACCGAGCGGGCTGTAGGCCTGGGTGACCAGGCCGGCCGCCGTACCGGCGTCCAGCAGGGCGCGGCGATAGGCGAACGGGCTGAAGTAGACCTGGTTGAGAGTGGGCTGGAGCTCGGCGACCTCGGCCAGCTCGGCCAACTCGGTGGCGCTGAAGTTCGAGACGCCAATAGCCTTGGTCAACCCTGCCTGGGCCGCCTTCTCCATGCCAGGCCAGGCCCAGGTGGGGCCACCCTGCGGCCAGTGCACGAGGTACAGGTCGACGTAGTCGAGTCCGAGCCGCTCCAGGCTCTGCTCGGCCGCGGCGTACGGGTCCTTCTGGAGCGGGCGGAACTTCGTGGTCAGGAAGATCTCCTCGCGCGGAATCCCGCTGGCGCGGATCGCCTTCCCGACACTCACCTCGTTCCCGTAGTCCTGGGCGGTGTCGATCAACCGGTAGCCGGTTTCGAGTGCGGTCGCGACCGCGCGCTCGCACTCGGCACCGTCTCTGGTTTGCCACACGCCCAGGCCCAACGAGGGAATCTGCAAAGTCATGCGCCCACAGTACGTCGTACTAGCGGCGCTCGAGCTTCCAGATCTGGGGCTGGAGGTTGTTGCAGTGCCAGATCTGCAGGTCGGCGCCGGCCGCGGTCGAGCCGCCGGCGACGTCCAGGCAGTGGCCGGAGTTCTGGCCGACGATCTGGTAGTAGTTGCGGCCGACGTTGACGAACTTCCAGCGCTGCCAGCCGCCGTCCTGACAGGCGAACTGCTGGATCTTCGCGCCGGGTTCGAACGAGTTCTTGGTGACCTCGACGCAGAGCTGACTGTTCTGGCCCTTCAGCCGGTAGTACCCGTTGCCCTCGGCAGTGAACTGGAAGTTCTGCGGACCGAGGCCGTTGCAGTACCACTGCTGGATCCGGCCGCCGTACTCTCGTGAGTCGGCCGCGACATCCATGCAGTAGGTGCTCTGGGCGCTGAGCAGCCGGTACGTCGCTCCGCCGATCACGCCGGTGTCCGTCCCGGTCCCGGTCGCGGAACCGGTCGCGAAGAAGGTCTGGCAATCGCCGTTACTGAAGTCGCTCGCGAGTTGCAGGACCCGGGTTCCGTCGGCCGAGCCGACCAGCGGCGAGCTGTAGTTCGGGCAGTAGTGGTTGACCGGGTTCGGGACCTGGACCGGTGCCTCGAGCTCGTACCAGAAGCCGAAGGAGCCTTCGGTGTTGGCGAGGATCGTACGGCCGTTGTCAGCGGCAACCGATCCGTTGCCGTTGAGCAGGATCTGACCGATCAGCAACAGCTTGTTGCCGACGACCGCGACGGTCGGCGTGTGCGTGAAGTACTTGCCGTCGATGGTCTGCGGCCTGGTCCCGAGATCACTCGGCGGACCCCAGCTCCAGCCGTCGTTCGAGGTGCGCTTGTGGACGACACAGTCGTACTGACCACCGAGTCCGCAGATCTCGTAGACCATCACGTAGAAGCTCGGGTTCAGCTGCCGTACCACCGGCATGCCCGGCCGGTGACCGCCGTTCGTGCTCTGCACGGTCGGGACCCGGTCGGTCCAGTTCACGCCGTCGGCGCTGCGGACCTCCATCAGCTTCTGACTGTGGACGCCGTCGGTCTCGTCCGCGTAGTGACAGACCAGCCGGCCGTCGGCCGCCACGGAGAACTCGGGCTCCCACAGACCTCGGTCGTTCGGTGCGGTGGCGCAGTTCGACAGGTAGCTCCAGGACCGGCCGAGGTCGTTGCTCCGCCAGATCCGGAGGGCCATCGGGCGGTCGTTCGCACCGACCGAACCTGCCCACAGCAGCGTGCCGGCCGGCATCGAGCCGATCTGCCGGGGCAGCTCGAACAACGTCGCGCAGCACAGACCTTGGTTGTTGGCAGCCTCCGGATCGGCGACCACGCCGACCTCGGCGAAGCTGGCACCGCTGTTCGTGCTCTCGTGGATCACGCCGACGCCGCTCGCGGCTCCGCGGAACGAGACGACGCTCGCCAGGATCCGTCCGTTCGCAGCCCCGTTGTGCTGAAGCCGGATGGCACGCGGGTAGAGACTGGCACCGGCCGGCTGCAGCAACGTGCCGGTCGCGGCCGGAGCAGCGGCCGGAGCGGTGAAATGGGCCGCGGCGGGGACTTGGCCGGCGACCAGGCCGGTGGCCACTAACAGGCCGGTGATCAGCAACAGCAAGAGGCGCTTCATCGGATCAACTCCAACGCGTCGGGGCGGAGACGGTGGTTACAACGATGTAGCCATGATGCATCACGCACCCTGTCATCGATCTGTCAGGCGCACAATCCCCGCGTCAGACCTTCACCGGGAACAGCACGCGCCACAACGGGATGAAGGCGGGCTGGTCGGGCTGCCCGGTGAGGTAGCCGGTCAGCCCGGCCTGCTCGGCCGCGGTGATCTCGGCCGGGGTCTCACCTTCGTAGAACGATCTGCACGGGGACGCGACCGACTTCCCCCGCTCGAACAGGGCCAGGGCCGGCTTCGACTCGGCCTTGGTCCGCGGGGTCAGGATGCGGTCACCGAACAGCGCCCACGGGAACGGATCCGCCTCGGCCCACTGACCGTCGACGTACGCCTTGGTCGCGGCCGCACGCTCGGCGTCGGTCGCGCCCCACTCCGGCGGCACATTCGTGATCAGACCGACCGGTACGCCGACGCTGCGGAGCTGCCGGAGATGGCGCTGCGCCCCCGCCATCCAGGTCATCTGCCCGGCTGCCTTGGTGTCGACCAGCGTGTTGCCGAGGTCGAACCAGACGACCGAGCAGCGCGTGGAGTGCTGCGTCAGTTGCTGGGCGGCCGGCGGTGCTGCCGTTGCCGTGGTGGGCAGGGCGAACAGGAGACCGGCCGCGGCGCCTGCCGTGGCCAATCGGGCGAAGAGTTTCATTGTGCCTCCGAGCGCCCGTCCGCCCGGGGCGGTGGTGGCGCGGTCGATTCTCGGTGGATGACGTGGTTGAGGGTCCGGGCGGACGGCTCCGGAGCGGGCTTCCCCTGGATCTCCGCGAGCAGCCGGTGGATCGCATCACGGGCCTGGGCCTCGCGATCGACCGACACCGTCGACAACGACGGGGTCGCGAACTGACCCATCGCCTCGTCGTCCCATCCGAACACACTAAGGTCGCGGGGCACTTCCCAGCCGCGGGACCGCGCGCCGCGGATCACGCCCATCGCGACCACGTCGTTGGCGGCCACCACCGCCGTCACTCCACAGTCGGCCGGCAGCGCGGTGATCGCGTCGTACCCGGACTGGGCGGACCAGTCACCGTCGACCACCCCGACTGAGCGCAGCCCGAGCCGCTCGATCGTCTCCAGGTAGACGCTCTTGCGGTTGCGGGCCGAGGAATACTCCTGGTCGCCGGCCACGTGCAGAAAAGTCCGGTGCCCCAGCCCGGCCAGGTACTCGATGATCTCGCGCACCTCGGTTGCTCCGGCCAGCTCTCCCAGCACCCGCAGCTTCTCGTCGTGGCTCTCGCTGCGAACCAGCGGCACGCTCAACGACTTGGCGCTCTTGAGATCGATCGACGACATGGCCAGGATTCCGTCGACCTGACCGGACCGGGCCAACTCGTCGATGCGGGCCGCCCGGGCCCGGGGACCGCCCTCGACGCTGACGATCTCGATCTGGTAGCCGGCCTGGTGCGCGGTCTCGGCCGCCGCGGCGAGCGCGCGCCCCGGGAAATGCGGGCCGGTCGCGAGCACGATGGCGAGCCGGTTGGTCCGGCGGGTGCGCATCGATCGCGCGGCCAGGTTCGGCCGGTAGTCGAGTGCCTTCACCGCGTACTCGACCTTGAGCCTGGTCTTCGGCTTCAGGTTGTCCTTGTCCTGCAGGTACCGCGACACGGTGGTGTGCGAGACGCCTGCCAGCCGGGCCACCTCGTGAATGGTCGACGGCCGTTTCCGCTCCACTTCGCTCACCGGAGAACACTAGCCGAACGACGAACCCTTGACACCCTCCACGGGCTGCGGTTAGCTACCGGCTCAGAAGTGGATCGATCACTTTTTATTCCCCTCAACCTCCATAAGGAGGATGGTGTCTCTTTTCACGCGATTACGCCGCGACTATCCCATCCTTTTACTGGCGGTCCCCGGAATGCTGATCATCTGTGCATTCCATTATTTCCCGCTCTGGGGAAATGTGATCGCCTTCCAGGATTACCAGCCGTATCTGGGCGTCGGGCAGAGCCTGTGGTCCGGTCTGGAGAATTTCCGCACCGTCGTCGACGGCGACCCGGAATTCGTGAACGCGGTCAAGAACACGCTGGTCCTGACCGCCATCCAGACCGTCATCGTCTTCCCGGCGCCGATCGTGGTGGCGCTGGTCCTGCACAGCCTGCTGTCGAACCGGATCCGCCAGTTCGTCCAGACCGTCATCTACCTGCCGCACTTCATGTCCTGGGTGATCGTGGTCGCGGTCTTCCAGCAGATGCTCGGCGGCACCGGGATGATCAACAACTGGCTGCGCTCGCACGGGTACGACCCGATCAACATCATCGGGAACGCCGACGCGTTCCGCGCGCTGCTCACGTCCCAGGTGATGTGGAAGGACACCGGCTGGGCCACGATCCTGTTCCTGGCCGTGCTGTCGCAGATCGACCGGGCGCTCTACGAGGCGTCCGCGGTCGACGGCGCGAGCCGCTGGAAGCAGACCTGGCACATCACGCTGCCGGGCCTGAAACCGATCATCATCCTGCTGCTGATCCTCAAGCTCGGCGACTCGCTGACCGTCGGTTTCGAGCAGATCATCCTGCAGCAGCAAGCCGTCGGCACCGATGTCAGTGAGGTGCTCGACACCTACGTCTACAACAACGGCATCCTCGGCGGCGACTGGGGAACGTCGGCCGCGGTCGGTCTGGTGAAGAGCGTGGTCGCGCTGGTCCTCGTCCTGGGCGCCAACAAGCTGGCCCATCGCTTCGGTGAGGAAGGGGTGTACCGCGGATGAAACGCCAGCAGGTACTCATCGGCGGAATGCCGATGCCGGGCCGGGCCGAGCGGGTGGTCAAGGCGATCTTCCTGACCGCGATCTGCGCGGTGGTCGTGGTCCCGTTCATCGGGGTCGTGTCCACCAGCCTGGCCTCGCCCGAGGAAGTGATCCGGGCCGGCGGCTTCGTGCTGTTCCCCACCCACGGCATCGACCTGTCGGCGTACCGCTCGATCCTGTCCGGCGGAACCGTCACGCAGGCGCTCCTGGTGAGCGCCTTCATCACGAGCGTCGGTACGGCGATCGCCCTGTTGCTGACCTGCACCCTGGGCTGGGCGCTGAGCCGGCGCGGCAGTGTCGGCAACAAACCGCTGCTGCTGCTCGTGCTGATCAGTCTGCTGTTCAACCCCGGACTCATCCCGAGCTACCTGGTGATCCAGCAGTTCGGCCTGCTCGACAGCCTGTGGGCGGTCATCCTGCCGACCTCGGTGAGCGCCTTCAACGTGATCGTCGTCCGGGCGTACTTCGTCGGGCTGCCGGCCGCCGTCCTCGACTCGGCGCGGATCGACGGCGCCTCGGAATGGAAGATGTTCTGGCACATCGGCCTGCCACTGTCCAAGGCGGTCGTCGCGGTGGTCGGCCTGTTCTACGGGGTCGGCTACTGGAACAGCTTCTTCGGCGCCATGCTCTACCTGAACGACCCCAGCAAGTGGCCGCTGCAACTGGTCCTGCGGACCTACGTGGTCAACGGCGTCGAGATCGGCGCCCAGGACCTCGGTGCGACCGAAGCGCTGCCGCCGCAGACCTCCATCCAGATGGCGATCCTGATGATCTCGGTCGTCCCGATCCTGTGTGTCTATCCGTTCATCCAGCGGCACTTCGCCAAGGGCGTGCTGACCGGAGCAGTGAAGGGCTGATTATGACCAACCACGATGCGCGGCTCAGCCGCCGTACCCTGCTCGCCGGCGCCGCGGCCATCGGCCTCGCCGGTTGTTCCAACGACGGCCGCGGCGGACAGACCGGCGCCGGCGGCAACCCGGCCGGCGTCCGCCCGGCGTACCAGCCGTACACCGGCGTCAAGCCTGATCTGCCGGGCACGGAGTTCAACATCCCGAACGCGTTCACGCGGTACCCGGCCAATCCCGTGCAGGCGATCACGACACCGCCGGGCGACGGCAAGCCGATCAACGTCATGACCTACACGAACACGCCGATTCCGCCGAAGCTCGAGCAGAACCGCTTCTGGCAGGAGCTGAACAGCCGGGTCGGATCGCCGGTGACGGTGAACCTGACGGCGTCGGTCGACTACAACCAGAAGTTCGCCACCGCGGTGGCCGGCAACCAGCTCGGCGAAATCTTCATGGTGGGCGGGGTCCCGCAGGTGCCCCAGCTGCTGGAGGCCAAGGGCGTCGATCTGACGCCGCACCTTTCCGGCGACAACATCAAGAAATATCCGTTCCTGGCGAATATTCCGGAGACGGCCTGGAACGCGTGCATTTTCGGCGGCAAGATCTTGGGCGTCCCGATGTCACGGGGCGCGATCTGGTCGGTCGCGATGTACAGCCGGGCGGACATCCTGAAAAAACACGGATTGCAGGGTGACGTCAAGAACCTGGACGAATTCTTCGAGTTGTGCAAGGCGCTGACCGACAAAAGGCAGAACCGTTTCGCGCTGGCGTCCGCGCCCACGCAGTTCGTCCGGAACATGTACGGCGTACCGAACAACTGGAGCGAGAACGGCAAGTCGCTGGTCAGCGCCCTCGAGCACGTGGGGCAGGAAGAAGCCCTCGACGCACTCCGGAAGTTGTGGAGCTCCGGCTACATCCACCCTGACGGGTTCTCCGGGCAGAACCAGGACCTCAAGGTGCGATTCGGGAACGGCTCCAGTGCCCTCGTCACGGACACCTTCAGCGCCTGGCCGAGTTACCTGCAGACCGCGGTCGACAAGGAGGCCGAGATCGCGATCATCGGGCCGCCGAAACACGACGGCTCGGGAGCGGCGCCGGTCTGGCTGGGCGCGCCCGCGCTCGGCTTCACCGCGATCAGCAAGAAGGCCGAGGCCCGGGTCGAGACGCTGCTGGCGTACATGAACTACCTCGCGGCGCCGTTCGGCACCCAGGAGTACCTGTTCCGCAAGTACGGCCTGCCCGGCCTGCACCACAAGGTCGTCGACGGCAATCCGGTACTGACCGAGAAGGGTTTCAGCGAGGTTCAGCTCGGCCTGATGTACACGGCGGACGCCCCGTGGACGATCTTCCTGCCGGAGAAGCCGGGCAACACCGAAGCCGAGTTCGAGGCGATGAAGCGGCTCTGCCCGACCGCCCTGGCCGACCCCGTCGCCGGGATGTACTCCGAGACCAACGTCCGCAAGGGCCCGCAACTCACCACCGACATCACCCAGATCACCAACGACATCATCCAGGGCCGCAAGCCGGTCTCCGCCTGGGCGGCCGCAGTCAAGAAATGGAAGAGTGGAGGCGGTGACAAGATCGCCGAAGAGTTCGCCCAGGCACTGCAGTCCTCACGCTGATCACGTTCGAAAGGAACTGTCTTGAGCAGCAACACCGTCAGGTTCGCGGCCGTCGGTCTTGATCACGCCCACATCCACGGTCAGATCGCCGGTCTGATCGCCGCCGGCGCCGAGTTCGTCGCGATGGCGACCGACGATCCGGCGGCAGCGATCGCCGTACAGGTCCGGGAGCGGTATCCCGACGTACCGGTCGCCGGCGACCCGGCCGAGCTGATCGGCCGGGACGGGATCGACCTGATCGTGACGGCCGCCGTACCGGACCGGCGCGGGCCGATCGCGGTCGCCGCCCTGCGCGCCGGCAAGGACGTGGTCGCCGACAAGCCCGGCTGTGTCAGCTTCGCGCAGCTGGAGGAGATCGAGAAGGCGGTCGCCGAGAGTGGGCGGTTCTGGTCGGTGACGTTCTCCGAGCGGTTCGAGGTGCGGTCGGCGGTCAAGGCCGGCGAGCTCGTCCGCGAGGGCCGGATCGGCACGGTGGTGCAGACCATCGGGCTCGGGCCGCACCGGATCGGCGACCGCGGTCACCTCGGCGGTGGCGCCGGCCGGCCGGACTGGTTCTACGACAAGAACCGGTACGGCGGGATCCTGGTCGACATCGCGTCCCACCAGATCGACCAGTTCCTCTTCTACACGGGCTCGCGGACCGCCGAGGTCGTGGCCAGCTCGGTCGGCAACTTCGCCAACCCGGGCAAGCCCGGTCTGCAGGACTTCGGTGACCTGCTGATCCGCAGTGCCAACGCGCAGGGCTACATCCGCGTCGACTGGTACACGCCGGACGGGCTGCCGACCTGGGGTGACGGCCGGCTGATGATCCTCGGCACCGAGGGCTACATCGAGCTGCGCAAGTACGTCGACATCGCCGGGCGGCCGGGCACCGACCACGTCTTCCTGGTCAACCACGAGGGCATGGAGTACATCGACTGCTCGGACGTGGAGCTGACGTACTTCCCCGACCTGCTGAACGACGTACGGAACCGGACGAGCACGGCGGCACCACAGGGGCACACGTTCGAGACCATGCGGCTGGCGCTGACCGCACAGCAGCAGGCGGTCGTCCGCGGAGCCGCCGAATGAGCGTCCTGAAGGTCGCGATCGTTGGCTGCGGCAACATCAGCCGCAGCCATGCCCGGTCGTACGCCGCGGCCCCGGCCGAGTTCGTCGGGATGGCCGACATCGTGCCGGAGAACGCAGCCGAGCTGGCCGGTCAGTTCGGCGGGACCGCGTTCGCGAGCGTGAAGGAGTTGCTGGCGGCAACTGATCCGGACCTGGTCTCGGTTACCACTCCCCCGGGCAGCCATGCCGAGATCGCGATCGAGGTCCTTGCCGCCGGCAAGTCCGTACTGCTGGAGAAGCCGCCGGTCCTCAGCCTGGCCGAGATGGACGCGGTGGCCGCGGCCGAGCGTGAGAGCGCCGGCTCGGTGTACGTCGTCTTCCAGCATCGGCACGGGTCGGGAGGTCTGCGGGCCGCGTCACTGCTGGCCGACGGTGCACTGGGGAAGCCGCAGGTCGCCGTCTGCGAGACCTTGTGGTTCCGCCCCGTCAGCTACTTCGATCCGGAGTGGCGCGGAACCTGGGTCGGCGAGGGCGGCGGCCCGACCCTCGGCCACGGCATCCACCAGATCGACCTGCTGCTACACCTCCTCGGTCCTTGGAAGTCGATGACCGCGACCGCCGTCCGGCTGGATCGGCCGGTGGAGTTCGAGGATGTGTCGATGGCCTCGGTAACCTTCGAAAACGGTGCAGTAGCGACCGTGATCAACAGCCTGCTGTCGCCACACGAACTGAGCCGCATCCGCATCGACACGACCGTCGGTTCGCTCGAGGTCAACCACCTGTACGGATACTCCGACACGGACTGGACGTTCACCCCTGTCCCCGACGCGGCGCGCGCCGCGACCCTCGGGCTCGACCCGGGCGTCCGCCGTACCGGCGACCTAGTTGCCTCCGGCACCGATCCGTGGGCGGCGTCGGCCGGCGACGACGTACCGAGCAACCACGCGGCCCAGCTCAGGCGCCTGGTCGACGACCTCCTGGCCGGACGAACCCACGACACCACCTTGGCCAGCACCCGCCCGACCATGGAGTTCGTGACCGCTTTATATGCCTCAGCACTCACCCGTACAACAGTCCAACGCACCGACCTAACCCCCGGCCACCCCTTCTACCGAGCCCTCCACGGCGACGTACCCCAGACCGCCATCGACCAATCCTTCACACTCTGACCCGACAAACCTACCCAAAGCGGCCTGGCTGCCTGGCATCATGACTCGGTGCCTGACATCAGCGGTGACTTCGAGATCCACCTGACCTTCCAGGCGTCGGACCCGGCGAACGCGGACGTCGCCGTACAGCACGGCCTGAAGTACAGCGAGATCGTGCTCGAGCGCGGGCGCGTCCCGGTGCAGCCAATGGTCACCGTGGCCGCGCAGGGCACATTCGCTCAGGTCGAGCAGCTGAGCCGCGAGTGGGCCGACAGGTTCTACCGACGGCCGGTCCGGGTCAAGATCGAGGCCGCACCCTGGAACGCCGGCGTACCGGTCGAGGACACTGAGGCCGTACGCGGACGATACTTCGAGCACCACGTGAAGCTGCTCCTACCCAACGATTCCTTGGACCTGCTGGCCGCCTTGCTCGCGCCGCACCATGCGCATCTGTCCCGCAACGCGCGGCGCCGGCGCACCGACGGCAAGCACGAGCGCTTCGTGACCCAGCGCTGCCACCAGGTCGGCCGCAACACCTCGAAGCCCCAGCTCGAGGCATTGGTGACGACCTTGCGCGAGGCCGGCTACGACATCCTGGAGATCGAGGAGGAGTACGTCGTCCTCGACACCCACGAGGACCTGGACACCGGCTGGCTCGAGGCTGCGATCCGGACCGAACCCATCCCTGCCGGCTATCCGGCGACGTACTTGCCGATCGCCCCATCCCCAGGTATCGAGCAGCGCCGTACCTTCGATCCGGCGCTGAAGCAGTACGACAACGCCTTCCGACCGGGGCAGCCTACATTCGCACAGCCAGAGCGCGGCACCGAGTGGCAGGTGCTGCGGCGCAGTGCCATCCATCATCTGTTGACGCTGATCGCGACGTCCGAGCTCGCCGAACACCTGGTCCTACGGGGCAGCATCACCTTGCAGCACTGGTACGGCGACCAGGCGCGCGAGCCCGGTGATCTCGACTTCGTCGTCATCCCAGCCGGCATCGGTGTCGACAGCCCGGAAGGCCGTGGTCTGCTCGAGACCGTCATCGCGACGGTCGCGGCCAACCCGGGGCCTGGTTTCAAGGCTGCCGAGGTGGCTCGCGACGAGCTGTGGACCTACGACGATCGTCTGCCCGGCCGTCGGCTCGTCTTCCCGTACGAGCACGACGGCCTGAGCGGCACCCTCCAGCTCGACTTCGTCTACAACGAGGACCTGCCGATCGAGCCCGAACGGCTGCCGATCGGCAACGTCTCCCTGCTGACCGTCAGCCCGGAGCTCTCCCTGGCCTGGAAGATCCTCTGGCTGGCCACCGATGCCTACCCCCAGGGCAAAGACCTGTACGACGCCGTGCTGCTGGCCGAACGCACCGACGTCTCGCCGCTCCTGATCCAGCAATTGCTGGACAACCACGAGGACGCTCGGCACGTCCAGGGATTCACTCCGTCGATGATCCAGGAGTGGGATGTCGACTGGCAGAACTTCCTCGACGAGTACCCGGCCGTCGAAGGCGACGCCGAGTCCTGGAAGGAACGCCTCGCCGCCGCGCTGCGCCGCTCATACAGCCGGCCCTGGTGACGAGCCCGGCTTCGAACCGGTAACGGCGCACCGGTACGGCGAGCAGGCCCGGGGCGGCAGTCAGTACGTTGAGGTTCATGTCCCGCCCCGGCCAGCCCGAACGCTCTGCGACGTACGCGGAGGTTTTCGCGGTTGCCGAGTTCAGGTGGTCGTGGCTGGCGCTGGTCGGTTCCGTCATCGGGGACCAGCTGGCCCGGGTCGCGCTCGCGGTGCTGGTGTTCGACCGCACCGGCTCGGCCGGCCTGTCCGCGTTGACCTATGCACTGACGATGTTGCCGGACGTCGTCAGCGGGCCACTGCTCGGCGGTCTGGCCGACCGCTTCCCCCGCCGCCAGATCATGGTGAGCTGCGATGCCGCCCGCGCGGTGCTGGTGGCCTTGATGGCGATCCCCGGCACACCGCTGTGGATCCTGTGCGTGCTGCTCGTCGCGGTGCAACTGCTCGCCGCCCCCTTCCAGTCCGCCCGTACGGCGTTCCTCGCGACACTGATGACCGGCGACACGTACCGGGCGGCCGTCGGTCTCTCCACGGTCACCGTTCAAGCCGCTCAGCTGGCCGGCTTCGTGGCCGGTGGCACCATCGTGGCGCTGCTGGGCTCGAGCCAGGCGCTGGCCCTCAACGCGCTGTCCTTTGCGGTCTCGGCCGTATTGCTGCGCTTCGGCATCCAAGAACGTCCCGTCCCGATGGGCGACGACCCGACCACCCGACCGAGCTGGTGGGGCTCCCTGGTCGCGGGCGCCCGCCTGGTCTGGAACAACCGCAGACTGCGCTACCTGCTGGCCCTCATCTGCGTGCCCGGCTTCTACATCACCGTCGAAGGACTGGCCACGCCGTACGCCGCCGCTGTCGGTGGCGGCCCGATCGCCGCCGGCATCCTGTTCGCCGCGAACCCGGCCGGCCAGGTCATCGGCATCCTTGCGGCATCACGCATCGCCCCGGCCCGCCGAATGGCCATGATGGGCCCGCTCGCGATCGGCACCTGCGCGGTACTGATCGGATGCGTGTTCCAACCGGGGTTGTGGATGACAGTCGCGCTATGGATGGTCTCGGGAATGTGTGCCTGCTTCATGCCGCTGGCGCAAGCGACCTTCGTACAGGAGATTCCTGATGCGCAGCGCGGACAGGTGATCGGCCTGGCCCGCACTGCGCTGGTGGTTGCTCAGGGGATGGGGATCCTGGTCGCCGGGGCGGCAGCGGATCATTGGGACCCGGCCATGGTCGTGGCCGGCGCGGGGGTGCTAGGCGTCATCTACGCCGCCGGTGCCGCCGGAGGGTACCGGCGAGCCGACAGATGAGGGCGAGGCGGTTCACGACCAGTCGTTGGAGCGCATCGCGACGCACCTCCTTCCGGGACCTGACTGCCCTCGTTACCTGATGACGCAGTGACTTTGGGTGATACTGCGTTTACTCTGGCATCGAGGACGAAGTGGGGCGGGGGGAACGTTAATGCTGAGTATCCGTCATTGGAGCCTGCGGCGCAGGCACCGCCGTGAGACTGACACCGCCGCGTCATCCTGGTCGCCGACACGATGGGCGCTCTGGTCCGTGCCTTCGGCTGTACTGGGCTACGTACTGGCGGTCGACGCCTTGGCTCTCACCGTGGTCGGTGCTTCGTTCATCAACCTGGACGTCGGTGCCGGTGACTGGATGCGGTTCGGTGTACTGGCGCTCGGGTCGTCGATCCATGTCGAGGCCGGCCGGGAGATCGAGCGACTCCGGCAGGTTGTCTCCGAAGGCTCGACCTATGTGAACCTCAAGTCGATGTGGATGTTTGCGGGCGTCCTGATCCTTCCGCCCCCATTAGCGGCCGGCGTGATCGCGGTGAGCTATGCACACGCCTGGATCCGGCTGCCACGCAGCCCACCTCATCGAGGCTTCTTCTCCGCCTCAACCGTCATCCTCGGGTCCGCCGTGGCCATCATGTGTCTGCGGACGATCAACCCTGACAACCAGCCCGGCTTCGCCGGCGGCCTCGTCGGCCTGATAGCTGTGGCTGCTGCAGCACTGGCCTACTGGCTCATCAACCTCGCCTTGGTCGTAGGCGTCGTCCTGCTGTCCAATCCGAATGCGAGCGCCCGGAAGGCCTTGGGCCAATTGTCGGACCAGTTCATCGTCGCCGGCGCGCTCGGCCTCGGGACATCCACAGCAGCTCTCCTGGTTTACCAGCCGTGGCTGACCGCTGCGTTGCTGATCACGGTCCTCGGCCTGCACCGGGCCCTGCTCGTCGGGCAGTTTCAGTTCGCAGCGCGCACCGACCCGAACACCGGCCTGGCGAACACCATGTTCTGGCACGAGATCGCGGCAAAAGAACTCGAACGTGCCCAGAACACCAACGTCCCGCTCGGCATCCTCTACCTGGACCTCGATCACTTCAAGGCGGTCAACGACACACATGGCCACTTGGCCGGCGACCAGGTACTGAAGGCGATTGCGGCCGAGCTCAAGCACGAAGTCCGCACCGAGGACCTGGTCGGCAGGCTCGGCGGCGAAGAGTTCGCCGTCTTGCTTCCCAACACCAGCCCAGCCGACACGTTGCACACCGCCGAGCGCATTCGGCGTCGCATTGCCCGCCTCGTCATCAGCGTCACTGCACCGGATGGAACCACCGTTGTCGACGGGCTCACCTGCTCGATCGGTGCTGCGACGTACCCGGCGGCCGGTCACAGCCTCGACGTGCTGCTGATGGCAGCTGATACCGCTACCTACGCGGCGAAAGAGGCCGGGCGCAACCAGGTGGTCACAGCTCCCAGTCGGACTCCAGGTCAATTGAGCTGAGGAGGACGGGGTTCTCGTCGGAGTGCGGTGGGTCGAAGTCGGCCAGGTGTTGGGTGAGGACTTCGTCGGTGACGTCCTGGCGATTGCCGCTCGTCTGGTTGGCGGCTCGGCGCGTCAGGATCGTGGCGTGGTCGATGTCCAGGTAGAGCAGGGTGAACTGGGCGTCCAGGTCGGCCGCCAGTTTGCGCCAGGCGTCGCGGAGGAAGCGTGGGGAGCTGGTGTCGTCGACGACTACCGACGTGCCGGCGGTGAGTAGGGCGCGGGTTTCGGTGTGGGCTTCGGTGTTGGTGCGGATCCATTCCTCGACCGGGATGCCGTCGCCGCCCCAGAGGCCGCGGCGGGCGTTGATCTCGTCGAGGCTGACGATGGTGGCGGCGAGCTTGGGTGCGACGGTCCGGGCGACCGTGCTCTTGCCGGAGAACGCCGTACCGCAGAGCAGGACGAGCCGGGCCCCCATGGTCAGCCTTTCAGGAGGGCGTTGGCGAGCATGGCGACAACGCGGTCGGAGTCGTTGGTCAGTTGACGAAGGACGTCGTCGGCGAGCGGCGCGGGCAGTTCGGCCAGCGCTTGGGTGAGGCGGATCCGGGCGGCCGAGTCCGACCCCGCCAGCGCGTCGGTCAGGGAGGTCAGCACGCTGGGGTCCTGGGCGAGTGTGCCGAGGATCTCGGCGGCCTCCACGTCGTTGATGCCTTCGACGATCAGGCCGACCAGGGCCGGGATCGCCGCCACGACACCTCGGTTGCCTAAGGCAAGGGCTACGTGTTTGCGGACGATCGGGTCGTCGTCGGCGAGCGCGCTCTCGAGTACGGCGGTTGCGTCCGCGCCGGGGAGTTCGACCAGCGCCTGCACTGCGCGACGCCGTACCTCGACGTCCTTCGACTGCAGGCCGGAGGCGAGGCTCGCCACGCCACCCTCCGCGCGGGCGAGGGCCCAGCGGAGGGCACCGGCGACGTTCGGGTTCGACTCGGTCAGGATGGCCTTGGCGAGGACCTCGGTCGGGACCGGTGCGTCGTCGCGCGGGGCCAGCACGGCCTGCTGGCGACGGGCTGCGTTGGGTGAGTCGAGGGAATGCAGGAGCTCGATGATGCGCAGTACGTCCTCCCAGCCGGACGGTGCCGAGGCGTCGACTGTGCGGAGGCGTTCGAGGAGCTCCTGCTCGCGGTGCAGGCGGTCCTCGGTGCGCTGGATCAGGTCGCTGACCAGGGCGGCCGGGGCGAAGGTCGGGTCTTCCAGCGCCTGGCCGATCTCGCGCAGGGACAGGCCGAGTGAGCGCAGGCTCTCGACGTGGAAGATCCGGCGGATGTCGTCGGCGGAGTACTCGCGATAGTTGCCGACGGTCCGCCCGGTGGGACGCACCAGCCCGAGGGAGTCGTAGTGCCGGAGCATCCGGCTACTCACCCCCGAGCGCCGCGCCACCTCACCGATCAGCACGCGGTCTGTGCCCCCGCCTTCTCCGGACCGAGGGCATCGATCCGCTTCGCCGCGTCGACGTCCGCCGCGAACGCAGCGTCCGGATCGCGCAGCAACAGCATCGTCGCCCGGGCGTGCTGACGAACAGCAGGGTCGGCGTGAGTCAGTGCCGGCTGCAGGTACGGCTCGATGAGGTCGTCGAGGGCAACCAGCGCCCGGCTCAGGCTCAGCTGAACCATCCGGTCCCCACGCCCGAGCTGCGTGACCAGCTCCGCGGCCAGCGCCTCCCGCTCCTCGAACGGCGCCAGTACGACGGCCGCCCGCCACGCGGTCCGCGCCACCTCGTCGTCCGGATCACGCAGCAGCTCCGGCGTGATCGCGCTCCACGTGCTCGGCACGCCCAGCTTCGACAGCGTGTGCAGCGCCTGACTACGCGCCTGCGCCCCCTCCGCCTGCAGCTCCGCCAGAACCTTCGGCACCGTCAACTCCACCGGCTGCCGCGTCAACGTCCAGGTCAGCATGTCCCGCACGAAGAAGTCCGGCTCCACCGCGCACCGCACCAGCAACGCCTCCACCAGCCCAGGCTCCGCCCCGACCGTCATAGCCGTCCGCAACCGCGCCGACGAATCCCCGGCACCCAGCACTCCGACCAACCTCTCCACCGCACTCACGGTGATCACCTCCGGCCCCCAGTGAAGACCTTGTCACAGTGTCAAGGTCAAGCAGTGTGGCACGGAATACGCACCACGGGCACGTCTGGTTCACGGCATTTGAGCGGGATTCAATCGTTTGCGAGAGTCTTTTCCGCGCGCCACGCTCTGGGCTTCCGTTCGAAGCTCAGGAGGCAATGACATGGCACGACTGAAGGCTGTCGGTGTGATGGTTGCGGTGGTGGCGCTGGCCGGTCAGGCGCCGGCTTATGCCGCGGGTAGCCAGCTGAATCCGAGTGGGGCACTGGATCGGATCGATCAGCGGGACCGGCCGCTGGACAAGAGCTACAGCTGGAACTCGTCCGGAGCGAACGTCCGCGTCTACGTAGTCAGCGACGGCGTGAGCACCACGCACACCGACTTCGGTGGCCGGGCGACGCAGGGGGCCGACCTGGTCGGCGGGACCCCGTGCACGGTGATCGGAACCGGAGTTGCCGGGCTGGTGGCCGGCAACAAGTACGGCGCCGCGAAACAAGCGCAGATCGTCTCGGTCCGGACCTTCCGGTGCAACGCACAGCCCACCGCGGACCGGGCAATCGCCGGGATCAACTGGGTCACCCAGAACGCGGTGAAACCCGCGGTCGCCGTACTGCCTTTCGCCGTCGCTGCTGACCCGGCGCTCGACGCAGCGGTCGCCCAATCGATCCAGAGCGGCGTCACCTGGGTTGTCAGCGCAGGCAACAACGGCACCGACTTCGGCGCCGATGCCTGCAACTACTCCCCCGCCCGGGTCCCCGGCGCCATCACCGCGACCCAACTGGACCTCACCAACACCGGCAACCCGAAGGAGCAGCTCGGCGCCGGCCAGAATCGCGGCAAGTGCGTCGACCTCGCCGCGCCGAGCGGCACGACCGCGGTGGGCGGCGGCAGCGACGAGAACCCGTGGGGCATCCACGGCGGCCATGTCGGCCTCACCGCCGGTGCCGCGGCCAAGCTTCTCGAACAGAACCCGACCGCCTCCCCGGCCACCATCCAGCAACAACTCAACGACAACGCCACCACCGGCCGCCTCGGCACCGACAGCTTGGGCACACCGAACCGCATCCTGTTCACCAACTGCTCCTGATGCTGCTTCCCCGCCCCAGCGCGGGGAAGCAGTCAGGCGGCGATCAGGGGTAGTTGACCCATTGAGCCTTGTTGGTCTGGGAGTTGGAGGGGCCACCGGCGTTGTTGATGACGTGAGCGATGGTGCCCCTGCCGCCGAGTGACACAGTGACCATGTTGTGGAACTTCACGTTCGGTTTGGTCGGTACCTCGAAGGCGCGTTCGGCGACTATGGATGCGTCGGAGGTGAAGACGCAGTAGCTGCCGAGCCCCCAGGCCTCGTGGGTGTTCACAGAGTCGGCGACCTTGTACGCCGCGTACCCGCGGGTGGAGCCGTTCATCCAGGCAGCCTGGTTCGGCGGGTCGTAGGGCAGCTCGTTCTGGTAGAAGTACGTGCGGCCGCGTTCGCCGTTCCAGATCGTCTGGTACTTCTGGTAGTGCTCGACGAACAGCCCGTACGCCGTGACGTCGTCACCGTTCACCACGAGTCCGGTGTCGGCGGTGTTGGTTCCCCAGCCGACACCGATCGAGTGGTCACCGCGCCAGAGCCAGGCGTGGTCGAGGATCACGTCGTCACTGTTGATCCGGAGTGATTCGGTGGCCTTGCCGACCGCGGAGCCGCCGATCCGGAAGTAGATGTCGTGCAGCGAGGTCGGGTTCGCGCTGTGGTCGGCCGACGAGTTCGACGCGCCGAGCTCCATCAGCAGGGGCGAGTTGGTCGGGGCCGCGTCGATCAGCAGGCCGGCGATCTTCACCCCGTCCACATCGGCGACCGACATGGCCGACGTACCGTTGGTCGGCATGATCGTCGCCAGGCCGAGACCGAGGACGACCGTGTTCGCGCGGTTGACCCGCAGGGTGTCGCTGAGCCGGTAGACACCGGGCGTGAACAGGAGATCCTTACCGGCCGCCAGTTCGGCGTTCAGCGTGGCCGCGGTGACACCGGGCTTCGCGATGTAGAACTGACTGATCGGCAGCGACTGACCGGCCGGCGTACCGTTCGCCCAACCCGGGCCGGCCGAGTTCGACTTCAGCGCGGGGACGAACACCTGGTAGGCACCGGCGCTGTCGATGTACAGGTAGGGCTTCTCGCGGATGATCGGCGTCTGCGCGACCTTCGTGTACGGCGGGTCCGGGAAGCTGCCCGCGGGAGCGTTCTCGGCGCCGACGAAGACCATGTTCCAGTTCTGACCGGTCCAGCTGCCCCAGCGCGTGTTGCGCGACAGCCACTGCTGCTGGCTGCCGGATCGCACCTGGCCGTCGACGATCGTGTCGGCCATGAAGCCGCCGCTCGACCAGCCGCCGTCGTCCAGCGCGAGGTTGCCCTTGAGGTGCATCCGCCGGTACGCCGACGCCTGGCTGACCGCCCAGCGGTCCAGCCCGCCCGGCGGGGTGACCGTGAGGCCCTCGGCGCCGCGCCAGAAGTTGTGCGTCGCGTTCTGCGGCGGGAACCAGTCGGCCTCGACATGGACGGCGCCGTTGATGTTCACACTGCCCGGCGTGAGGCCGAGACCGGCGACCTGGGTGAAGAACCCGACATTCGCGCTGACGTTGTAGGTGCCCGGCTTGAACAGCAGGGCGTACCGCTGCTCGCCGTACTGGTTCTCCTCCTGCTGGTTGAAGACCTGGTCGAGCCGCGACTGGATCTGGCTGGCCGGCATCGACGGGTCGAAGACGGAGACGTTCGGGCCGAGGTCCGGCGTACCGGGGTCTGGCGGAGTGCCCACGGAGGTGATCCTGAACGATTGGGCGGCGCTTCCGTTGCAGGTGAACTGCACCAGCTGGACGCTGTCCGCGGTGGAGGCAGATGGTACGTCGAGACACTTGCCGCTGTGCCGGTTCACCAGGTGGTAGGCGCCGTCCGCCTCCTCGACCGGCAGCCACTGCTGGTTGTTGCCACCGCCGTACGCCCACAGGTGGACCAGGGCGTTGTCCGCCGTCGAAACGTTGGAGACGTCGACCACCTGGGCCGGGGCGGTGCGCACGTTGACCCGGACATACCCGCCGCTGGTCGGCTGGAACTGCCACTGCTGGGCGGCGCTGGTGTTGCAGGCGTACTGCTGGACGACGGTGCCGTTCGCCGTACCGGCGGCCCGCGTGTCGAGGCACTTGCCGCTGTGTTTGGCGGCCACGGTGTTCCAGCCGGTCGGTGAGATGGCAGCGGTCGCGGCCGGCGGGTCGACCAGCGTCAGACCACCGGCGACGAGACCGGCCAGCGCCGCGGCGATCACGACGGTACGCCGTCGCCAAGCGCGCGGCGGTGGGCGGAGTGGGGCGGCTCCGGGCATGGGAACTCCTCGGGTGGGCGGCAGAGGTTCGCCTAGGAAAGCGGATTCCCACACTTAATTCAAGACCTGACCGAAGTTCCGGAACCAAACGGTCCGCCGGATGAGAGTCTTGACCCATGATCGATGAGAGCGCTCCCAGCGTGCGGATCAGGCAGTACCGGCCGTCGGACCGCGCCGCAGTCCACGACATCTGCATCCGGACCGCCGATGCGGGTGAGGACGCCACGGCCTCCTACGACGACCCGAATGTGCTTCCCAATCTCTTCGCGCACCCCTACACCTATCTGGACCCGGACCTCGCCTTCGTTGCCGACGACAACGGCCGGGCCGTCGGCTACGTCCTCGGAGCCTCCGACACAGCTCGGTTCGCCCAGCGATTCCGCACCGAATGGCTCCCCCTGGTCGGCGATCAGTACCCCGCACCACCCGGTACGCCGAACACTCCGGACGAGGTGATGGCGCACCTGCTCCACACGCCGGAGCGGATGGTGCAGCCGGCCCTGGCGGCGTATCCGGCCCACCTGCACATCGACCTGCTCCCGGACTACCAACGGTCCGGCCACGGCCGCGAACTGATCGCCGCCTTCCTCCAGGCACTTGGCGACGTTCCCCTGCACATCGGCATGGTCACCGCGAACCACCGGGCCCGACCGTTCTACGACCGCCTCGGCTTCCACGAGATCCCGCACCCCGACCCCGGCCCGCTCACCTACCTCGGCCGCACGCCCTAGGCTCGGAAGATGCGGATCTCGGTTTCCTCGGATATGGACCTGCCCGTCGCGCGTGCTCTCGTCGCCGAACTGACCAAGCGTGGGCATGAGGTGAGCGCGCATGGAGCGCTCCAGCCCGGGAGCGATCCGCAGTGGGCGGTTTGTTCGGAGGCGGCGGCGCGGGAGCTCGCCGATGGTACGGCGGATCAGGCGATCGTCTGCTGCTGGACCGGTACCGGCGCGTCGATCGCCGCAAACAAGGTTCCGGGCGTGCGGGCCGCGCTGTGCACCGACGCCTACACCGCCGATGGCGCACGGCAGTGGAACGACGCCAACGTGCTCGCACTGAGCCTCCGGCTCACCTCCGAGCCGCTGCTCGAGGAGATCCTGGATGCCTGGTTCGCCGGGACTCCGAGCACCGACGAGACCGATCGGATGAATGTCGAGCGCGTCAGCCATTAATGCACCATTCATTCCATTGACACGTTCTGCCGACCGTCCGCAAACTCCCAGGCATGACGGCAGAGAATGGACTGAATTCATTCCGTAAAAGGAATGAAATTCGCGTCGGACTGGTCGGCGCCGGGAGCGTCGCCGCGGTGTACGTGGAGGCCGCGGCGGGTCTGCCCGGGATCGCGATCACGGCGATCTGCGACGTACGGCGGGAGGCCGCGCGAGCGCTCGCCGTACCGCTGAAGGCCAGTGTGTACAGCGATCACCGGGCGATGTTTGCCGCTGGCAACCTCGATGCCGTCGTGATCACGTCCCCGCATTCCCTGCACATCCCGATGGCCGAGGACGCGGCCGCCGCCGGCCTGCACGTGCTGATGGAAAAGCCGATGGCCACCACCGTGGCCGACTGCCGGAAAATGATCAAAGTCTGCGCCGACGCCGGTGTTCGGCTGGCCATCGGTAATTTGCAGCGCTTTGTTCCGGCGGTTCGGCAGGCGAGGGACATTCTCCGCTCCGGAGAGCTCGGCCGGCCCTTGCTGATCACTGAGCGGCGCGCCGTTCGGTACGACCCCGAATCCCGCCCGGCCTGGTTCTTCGACCCCGAGCTCGCCGGGGGCGGAATCATGATGAACATCGGCGGCCACAGCATCGACAAGGCGCAGGTGCTGACCGGCGAACAGGTCGTCGCGGTGAACGCGCGGATCTGGCGGCGGCCCGGAATCGCCGTCGAGACCGAAGCCTCCGGCGTGATGGAACTGTCCGGCGACATCCAGCTGACGTTCTCGATCACCAGCACCGGCCTGCCTCCACAGGACGAGACCGAAGTGGTCTGCGAGTACGGCGCTCTGCGCCTGTCCCACGCCGATGGGCTGTGGATGTTCCGCGACGGCGAGTCCGTCCGCCTCCGGGACCGGACCGGCCACGACGAGATCGTGACTGCCTTCCGCGATCAGCTCGTCGATTTCACGGGGAACGAGCCCCCGAGCGTCTCCGGCAATTACGGCCTCTCAGTCGTTGCCGCTGTCCAAGCGACGTATGACTCAGCCGCCGATCGATCCCTGCAGCGAACGGAGTACTGATGAACCTCAACCGGATCACGCGGGCGGCGCTGGCCGCCGGGCTCGCACTGGCCACCCTCGCGGCCTGCAACAGCAACGGTGCCAAGTCGGAGAACGACAACGGAGTGGTCACCATCAAGTGGCAGGGCTACAGCCAGGAGCGGCTGGAGTTCTACCGGGAGGCGGCGGCCGAGTTCCGCAAGGAGTTCCCGAACATCAACGTCGTCCCGGAGGAGCTGGCCGAGGCCGACTACAAGCAGGCGCTGCCGCTGAGCTTCCGGAGCAAGAACTCCCCCGACATCTTCACCTTCACCTGGCCGGCCGCCGGTGAGTACTTCGAGCTGGCCGATGTCATCGGCAACAAGTGGGCCGCGCCGCTGGACGACTCCGTCCTCCCGGCCGACTTCCGCTCCCGCTTCCGCGACACCTCCAACCTGATGGAGCCGATCTACAGCCAGGGCGGCAAGATCTACACCACGCCCCGGCCGCCCGCGACCGGCACGATCGGTTTCGGCTACATGTACTTCAACAAGGACGTGATCGCGAAGGCCGGTCTGACCGGCAAACTGCCGGCGACCTGGGCCGAGTTCACTGCCGCCTGCCAGGCGGTCAAGGAGAAGGCCGGGGCGAGCTGTCTGGCCCAGTCGACCCAGGGTCCGGACGAGATCGAGCGGCTGCTCACGACGTTCGTCGGTGTGAACAAGAAGGGCTACACGCCGAGCAAGGTCTCCCTGCAGACCGGCAAGTTCACCGAGACGTCCGATCCGCAGTTCGTCGAGGCGCTGCAGTACATCCGGTCGTTGTACGAGCAGCAGTACGTCTTCCCCGGCCAGTACGACAAGATCGCCGCCCGCCAGGCAGTCGTCGGTGGCAAGGCCGCGTTCTACTTCGACGGCGGCTGGATGTCATCGGTCTTCCCGCAGACGTTCAAGTTCAAGAACTTCGGGGTCGCGCTGCCGCCGGCGAAGACCACCGCGGCACCGGGCGGGTACGCCGGCCGGATCGCCCAGGGACCGCCGTTGCCCGAACTGTTCATCAGCTCGCAGAGCAAGCACCCGAAGGAAGCGACTCAGTTCCTGGAGTGGATGACCCGGCCCAAGGGCTGGTTCTCGGAACACTTCACCGCCAAGGGCTTCGACCTGCTCCCGTGGATCGACCCGGCCGACGCCGCCAAGTGGCTGCCGAAGGACAACCTGGCCCGCGAGCTGCTGCCGCTCGACCCGAAGGTGCATGTGCTCGCTCCGGTTCCGGCGCTCAAGTGCCCGGACCTGGCCAAGTCCGAGGCGATGAGCAAGGTCGACCGGATCCAGGAGAACCTCGTCCACAGCACGGTGAACAAGTACCTGCAGAGCGGCGGTGACTGGCCGGCGCTGGCCAAGGGGATCGAGGACAAACAGAACAAGGTCTTCGAAGCCCAGCTCAGCAAGGAAGCCGCGTCCGGGCTGAAGGTCTCGACCGACTGCTATGCCGAACCGGATTGGGACGGCCTGACACCCTTCAAGTTCAGCAAATGACTCGGCGGAGCGACGTCGGCTGGATCTACCTCGTGATGATCCCGTTCATCGTGCTGTTCCTGGCCTTCACGGTCTGGCCGCTGGTCCGGACCGTGCAGTTCAGCCTGCACGACTTCGACGGGATCGGTGCCCTCGGCGACTCACCGGGGGTCGGGCTCGACAACTACAAGGCCGTCCTCACCGACCCGCTGTTCGGCAAGGCGTACGCCAACACCTGGGCGTTCACGATCGGGCAGACGCTGATCAAGCTGCCGTTGTCCTTTCTGATCGCGCTGCTGCTGACCCGCCCGTGGCTGCGGTGGCCGGCGTTCTTCCGGACCGTGTTCTTCCTGCCCTGGCTGATGCCGGCGTCGATCGTGGCCATGGTCTTCTACTACCTGCTCAGTCCCTCCGACGGAGCGATCAACCACCTGCTCACCACCCTGCACCTGGTGGACCAGCCGGTCGACTTCCTCCGGTCCGGCCCGATCGCGTTCAGCACGATCGCGGTCATCTCGACCTGGCAGATCATGGGGCAGTACGTGATCTTCTGGATGGCGGCCCTCCAGCTGGTCCCGCAGAACCTCCTGGAGGCGGCTGAGGTCGACGGCGCCGGCGCACGCCAGCGGCTGTGGCACATCACGCTGCCGCTGGTCCGGCCGATGGGCATCGTGATCGCTTCCCTCGGCCTGATCTGGTCGCTCGGCATCTTCGACTGGATCCAGATCCTGACCTCGGGCGGACCGGGCACCGACACCTACGTCATCAACTACTACGTCTACGAGATGGCCTTCGCCCAGGCCCGGCCACAGTTCGGTACGTCGAGTGCCGCGGCCTTCGTCTTCGGGATCACCGTGCTGATCGTGTACGCGCTCGTCGGCAAACTGGTCGGCCGGGCGCAGCTCAAGCGGAAGGAATACGGGGTCTAGTCATGCGCACCCAACGATGGACTCCACGCTCGGTCCTGCTGGTCGTCGTACTGCTGGCCGTCTCCTTCATCTACCTCTACCCGTTCCTGTGGCCGGTGTTCTCGTCGTTCAAATCCTCCAACGAGATGTACACGGCAGGCTTCAAACTCTGGCCCGAGCACTGGACGACCGAGAACTACGGCCGCGCCTGGACCACGGCGAACTTCAGCCGCTACCTGTTCAACTCGGTCTTCTACAGTACGGCGAGCACCGCCATCACCGTGATCTCTGCTGCCCTCGCGGGCTACACGCTCGCCCGCTACAAGTTCCCCGGCAGCCGCCTGATCGGGATGTTGATCCTCGCCTTCCTGTTCATGCCGACGGCAACGAGTGTGCTGCCGGTGTTCGAGCTGATCCAGACGATCGGCCTGCTCAACACCGTCTGGGGTGTCCTGCTCGCCCTGACCGGCGGCGTCGGCTTCAGCACCCTGCTCTTCCGCGGCTACTTCGGCGCGATCCCCCAGGAGCTCTTCGACGCCGCCGCCATCGACGGCGCCGGCTTCTTCCGCACCTTCCGGCTGATCTTCCCGCTCGCCAAGCCCATCATCGCCACAACTGCGATCCTCGGCTTCACTTCCAGCTGGCAGGAGTACTTCGTCCCGCTGATCTTCACCCTCGGCGACCCCGACCTGCGCACCGTCTCGGTCGGCCTCCGCGCCTTCACCCAGCAGTACAGCGTCGACCTGTCCGGCTTCGCCGCCGCCGTCACCCTCTCGATGGTCCCGATCGTCGCCGTCTTCCTCTTCTTCCAGCGCTACTTCATCGAAGGCCTATCCGGAGCGGTGAAGGACTGACCGACCGCCCAGCTCCCGCCCGAACCCCCGGTTAACGTCCGAAGGATCCGAGTGCGTGGTCTCCGGTTGTTCGGACGTTAACCACCCCTCCCAGCTAACGTCCGAAGGATCCGAGTGCGTGGTCTCCGGTTGTTCGGACGTTAGGGGAAGTCACAGGAACCGCCCCTGCCGATTCCCCTTCCCCAAACCGGTTTGGGGAGGATGGGCCGGCGGGGCGAACATCCAGCCTCCCGCAACCGTCACTGTCGCGCGACGGGACCTCACCTTCCTCAGCCATAGCCCGTCACCACCTTGGGCACCCATCCATGCGAGCCCCATCGGAACGGTTGAACCGTACTCAAGGCCGGCCGGCTCACCTTGGGCACGCATCAACCACTTGCCGGGCGCGCACATGGTTGAACCGTGCTCAACGTCGTACCGGCTGGGGAATGTGTCGGTTCTGTTGCGGCGGAAGGTTTGCCTGGATGGCGGCGAACCTCTCGGGGTGGAGCTGCGTCTTAGCGTGCGTTACCGGGTGATGAGGGCTCGGTGATTCTCGGGGTGTCTCGGAAATTCTGGGGGAATTTCGATGAGTGGGGTACTGACGCATGTCCAGTTGCCGGCGGAACTGCCACCGGTACGGCGGGTTCTGAAGCATCCACGGCTGATGCAGAGTCATCGCCTGACTCTGCTCGTGGTTCTCGCCAATGTGGTGATCCTCGGTGTCGGCATCGGGCACCATTGGTGGGGTTCGGTCGTCAATGTGGCATTGATTGCCCAGGTCAACTTCGCCTTGGGTGTTCTCATTCGCCAGCAGTTCTTCGTGAATGCGTTGTGCAGGCTGGTGATGCGGGTGCCGAAGTCGTGGCCGCTGAGGCTGCGGTGGACGCTTGCCAAGGGCTACCATCTCGGCGGATTGCACGTCGGTGGCGCGATCTGCGGGACCTTGTGGTTCTGGGCGCTGACTGTGGTGGCGATCGGCCAGGTCGATGCTGCACTGCAGCTGACGTACTGCCTGCAATCGTTGCTGTTGCTGGGGATCGTGATGACCTCGCGCCCGAAGTTCCGCGCCGAGCACCACGACCTCTTCGAGCGGATGCACCGCTTCGGCGGCTGGACGCTGTCCGTGCTGTTCTGGATCAGCGCGCTGCAGCTGGGCAGCGCCTCGACGATCATCGTGCTGACCATCACCACGATCAGTTCGCTGCTTCCGTGGACGATGCTGCGGCGGATTCCGATCGATGTGATCCGGCCGTCGTCGCACGTGGCGCTGGTGAGCAGCAATCGGTTCCGGCCGATGGCGGGTTCGACCCGGGCGATCGCACGGCACCCGCTGCAGCAGTGGCACAGCTTCGCGGTGATCCCGACACCCGGCGCACCGGGGTTCCGGATGGCGATCTCGCGGGCCGGTGACTGGACCAGCGACTTCATCGACAACCCGCCGTCCCACATCTGGGTGCGCGGTATCTCGACCGCCGGAATGGCCAACTACGGCAGCGTTTTCAACCGAGTCGTGTACGTCGTCACCGGCAGCGGGATCGGCCCGGTCCTCGCCCATATCCTGGCCAACCGGGTGCCGATGCAGCTGGTCTGGGTCACCCGGAATCCGGTCAGGACGTACGGACAAGCACTGGTCGACGAGATCATGGCGGCCCAGCCCGACGCGATCATCTGGGACACCGACGCCCACGGCAAACCCGACATGGTGAAGCTGGCCTACTCGGCGTACGAGTCCTCGAACGCCGAGGCCGTCATCTGCGTGTCGAACCGCAAGGTCACCTGGTCGGTCGTGCACGGGATGGAGCGGCTCGGAATCCCAGCCCTGGGCCCGATCTGGGACTCCTGAGCTCAGTGAGCCAGCAACGGGGTGCGCTGGTCGTACTCGTCGGGAGTCCCTTCCCAGACGGCCGTGCACCCCGAAGTGCCGCACTCACAGGCGAAAGGAAAGGGCGGCAGCTCGGCCAACCCAATGTCCGCCTGCCACAGCCGCCCCTGCGTGCAGGCGGCCTGGTTCTCGTACTGCCGCTGCCGTCGCAGCTCAGCACCCGCCTCCAAGCCAGGCTGCGAGCCGAGCGCATCCTCAACCGCCCGGACAACCTCCGGCCAGACGGGATCGGCCGGTACCTCGACGAGCGTCCGGCCGTACTCCACCGCCTCCTGCCGAACCCGCTCGGCCAGTACGGCGTCCCGCGCCAGCAACCCCTCCAGCCGAGCACGCCCCGCGGGATCGGGCGTCCGCTCCAACCGCTGCTGCCGAGCGCGCCGGGTCTGCTCGCCATCCGGCACCAGCCACAGCCGCCGGCACCGCACCCGCCATCGACGGCAAGAGCTGCGGCCCCTCCACCAACGCAGGCACCTCCCCCAGCGACCGTCCGCGCACGTCCTCGACCACTAACTCCACCCGCAGCCGAGCAATCCGCACGAACACGTCAGCCGCGTACGCCGCCCCCTTCGCCAACTCATCCGCCACCGGCTCACCAGGTGGCATCCGACCGAGGTGCGCATACGTCCACAGGTCGATCGGATGCAGCGGCAGATCCATCCGCCGCGCAAGGTCCCGCGCAATCGTCGACTTCCCAGCGCCCGGCGCACCACCGATCCACACCATCGCAGGCCAGCCCATGCGCCCCATCGTCCCATCCGGCAAGGATCAGGCCCAAGGTAGGACCTTTCCGTGGCGGAGGAGCTGGCCGTAGTGGGCGGGGTCGGCCGGCTGGAGGGCCAGGTCGAGGAGGGGTACGGCGGCCTCGGCCGGGGTTGGCGCCGTGCTGACGTCCCACCACAAGGCGGAGGTTGGGGTGTTGATCATGCCGGGGCAGACGGCGGCCAGGAGGATGCCGCGGGCAACGTCTTCGGTACGGCGCTGTGCGGCCAGGGTGCGGACGGCGGCGACCTGGGCGATCTTGGACGGGATGTTCACGAAGCCTGGCCAGGCGGTCGCCCGGATGGTGCCGTCCTTGACCAGGTCGCGCCAGGCAGCTACCGCCCGATCCACGTCGTCGAGGTCGGTGAGGTTGGCGAAGTGGCGATGCAGCACGGGCGCCAGGTAGTGCAGGGTGCCGAGCGAACTGGCCACGATCAGCAGCCGGCCGTTGTCGCGAAGGAGCGGGGCGAAGGCGCGCAGGAGCCGGGTGGTGCCGAAGTTGTTCACCTCGGTGTAGGTGTCGACGATCGCGCGCGGATCGTCGTCGGGGCCGACCCGCATGACGGCGTTCCCGAACACGATGTCGACGCCGCCGTGCCGTTCCTCCAACTGCTCGGCGAGCTTCGAGGCCGCGTCCGGAGTGCCCACGTCCAGCAGCTCGGCACGGACCCGCGCTCCCCCGGCCGGGAGCGACGCGACGGCGGTGGTGACCCGGTCGAGGTCGCGACCGGTCAGATAGACGGTGTCATCAGGTCCGAGGCGGGTCGCGAGTCCCTCGGCGAGCGCGAGGCCGAGGCCCTGGGTGGCGCCGGTGATCAAGGCGACGGTCATGATGCGAGCAACCTTTCGGACAGATCCCACAGCCGGACGGCGTTTGCCGGGTCGAGTGCATAGCGGGCGACACCGTGCAACCGAGGGGCCTCGCCGCGACGGTCGATGGTCGGGGTCTCGTTGCAGTCGACGAAGTAGCGACCGCCGATTCCCTCGAGCTGCGGCGAGGTGGCCAGCAGAACCGACGTCGCAGCGCCCTGCTCCGGTGTCTTCATCAGCTCGGGTGGGGTGCTGCCGCTACCGCGGCCTTCGGTGTAGCGCTGCAGGTTGGTGAAGATCGCGCCCGGCATCAGGGCGTTCGCGGTGATGCCGTCGGCGGCCCAGCGCCGGGTGGCCTCAACGGCAAACAACACGTTCGCGGTCTTGGACTGTCCGTAGGCCAGCCACGGATCGTACGCACGGAACGCGAAGTTGACGTCGTCGAAGATCATCGGCGAGAGCTGGTGACCGCTCGAACTGACGCTGACGATCCGGGCTGCCCCGTCAGCGGCCAGCGCGTCGTACAGGCCGGTGGACAAGGCGAAATGGCCGAGGTGGTTGGTCGCGAACTGCAACTCCCACCCCTGCGGCGTAAAAGTCTCGGGCGAAGCCATCACCCCGGCGTTGTTGACGAGGATGTGCAGCGGCCCGTCCCAGGCCGTGGTGAACGCGGCCACCGAAGCCGGGTCGGTGAGATCGAGCGGTACGACGCGCAACGCCGTACTGCCGGTCGTCGCGGTGATGTCCTTGGCCACCCGCTCCCCCGCCTCGACGTCGCGGACCGCGAGGGTGACCTCGGCGCCGGTGCCCGCGAGTGCTCGGGCCGTCTCCACCCCGAGGCCGGACGCTGCGCCGGTCACCACGGCACGACGCCCGGAGAGATCGATGCCGGCGGCAACTTCCGCCGCCGTACTGCTGAAGCCGAAAGGCGTCTTGATAAGTTCCATACCTTCACGCTAGGCAGCTCCAGCCCATGCCACCAGCGAAAGTCTTGCAAGTGTGGTATGCGTAAACGTCATGACCTTCACCGACGCTTCCCTGACCGCCCTGCGGGTGTTCCGCGAGGTGGCCGAGCGCGGCACGCTCACCGCCGCGGCCACCGCGCTCGGCTACACCCAGTCGGCCGTCTCCCGCCAGATCGCTTCCCTGGAACGCGCAGCAGGCACGGCGCTGCTGGAGCGCCGCCACGACGGCGTCCGCCTCACGCCGGCCGGGCGGATCGTCGTACGGCGTGCTGCCGCCGCGATCGATCAGGTCGATGCGGCGGCGCGCGAGCTGGCCGGGATCCCCGAAGAACTCGGTACGGTCCGGCTCGGCTGGTTCGCGACGGCGGGCATCTGGCTGGTACCCCGCGCGCTGGCGGCACTCCGCGAGACGCATCCAGGCATCACGGTCATCACCCGTGAAGGCAGCACTCCGGCCCTCGTCCGCGCACTACGCGCGGGAACCATCGACCTCGCCCTCCTGGCCTCGACACCCCCGTTCCGCGCACCCGACGCCGAGTCGCCGGCGCTGGAGGTGCACACCCTCTCCGAACGCAGCCTCCGGATCGCAGTCCCCAGCACCCATCCGCTCGCCCACGCCGACGCCGTCGACATCGAGGATCTCCGTGGTCAGCGCTGGATCGCAGGTCCGGGCGGGGAGCAGTACATGGGTGTCTGGCCGGGGCTCGACGAGCGCCCGCAGATCGTGCACACCGCTCGCGACTGGCTGGCCAAACTCCACCTGGTCGCCGCCGGCCTCGGAATCACCACCGCCCCGACCGCATTGACCTTCGCGCTACCGCCCGGCGTACGGATCATCGCCGTCCAAGGCGGCCCGGAAGAACGACGCCGCATCCTGCTGGCGCGTCTCCCACGGCCGCTCCCCGAACCGGTCGCCCGACTCTCCGCCGCCATCCGCGCCGCCGCCGGCGCACATGGCTAGTCGTCGCCGAGACCGGCGAAGTAGGCGGTGACGGCTTCATCGGAGACACCGTCGAACGTCGCAGGCGACCACCGCGGAGTGCGGTCCTTGTCGATCACCTGCGCCCGCACCCCTTCGATGAAGTCGTGCGACCCGTGGAACCGCACCGACAACCGGTACTCCTGCTCCAGGGCAGCCGGCAGCGACGGCAGATCGGCCGCGGCCCGCAGCGCGCGCAGCGTCACCTTCAAGGAAGTCGGCGACTTCGTCAGCAACACCGCCGCGGCCTCCCGAGCAGCCGGTACGTCGGAATCCGCCAGCCGGCTGTAGATCTTCACCAGGTCGTCGCCCTCGTAGGCCAGGTCGATCCACTCCCGGTCACCGACCAGCGCGGACTCCGGCACCGGATCGGCAACCGAGGCCACCGCTGCCGCCGCGTCCTGGGAGGCCAGTGCAGTAAGGAGATCCGGCAGCCGATCACTCGGCACATACCAGTCCGCCAGACCGACCGCGATCGCATCGCCAGCGCCCACTAACCCTGCCGTCAGAGCCAGGTGGGTGCCCAACTCCCCCGGCGCCCTCGACAGCAGGTAGGTCCCGCCGACATCGGGGAAGAAGCCGATCCCGGTCTCCGGCATGCCGACCTTCGACCGTTCGGTGACGACCCGGAAACTCGCGTGCGCCGACAGCCCGATCCCGCCGCCGAGCACGATCCCGTCCATCACCGCGACGAACGGCTTCGGGTACTCCGCGATCTCCGCATCGAGCCGGTATTCGTCCGCCCAGAATGCCGCCGACGCCGTACCACCGGCGATCCCGTCGTGGTAGATCGAGACGATGTCGCCCCCCGCACACAGACCGCGGTCACCACTCCCGGTCAGCACTACGGTCTGTACGGCGGGATCCGCGGCCCACTCCTCAAGCATCCGCCGGATGATCGTCACCATCTCGTGCGTGAGCGCGTTGATGGCCCGCGGCCGGTTCAGCACCAGATGTCCGGCCTGACCGTCCACATGAGCAAGGACTGGGGAGTCTTCGGGCATACGGCAAATTAGCTGGACGTCCTACTAAACCCCTAGGGCGTGGATCACAGACGCCCGTCTCAACCGGGCCGGCTGAGGCCCCGGGTCGCCACGGTGGCGCCGATGATCGTGATGACGGCGGCACCGGCGAGGGCGGCGAGGAGCTGGCCGACGGGTGCGTGCCCGAGGACCAGTTCACGGGCGGCCGTGATGCTGTGCGACACCGGGTTGAAGGCTGCGACGTGGCGCAGCCAGGTAGGGAGGCCGGCCTCGGGGACGAAGGCGTTCGAGGCGACGATGAGCGGGAAGGTGACCGTGCCGGAGATGGCCTGCACGAGCTCGGTATGGCGGAGCTGGCAGGCCAGGGCGATGAAGATCCAGCCGAGGCCGGTGCTGACCGCGGTCGAGACGACGACGGCGGCCGCCGTACCGAGGATGCCGCCCGGCGGATCGAAGCCGAGCACCACAGCGGCGAACACGGACAGCACGGTCAGCTGCAGGACCATTCGAACCAAGCCGGCCACGCTGTGCGCGACGAGCACCGAACCCGGCCAGATCGCCATCGTCCGGAGCCGGTTGATCAGGCCGTTGCGCATGTCCTGGAGCAGGCTGATGATCAGGCCCAGCGCCGACTGCAGTGCGGTGGTGATCATGATCGCCGGTACGACGAAGTCGACGTACCGGGTGCCGGCCGGGAAGCTGATCGCCGTGGACAGGCTGCCGAGCAACTGACTGAGCACACTGACGAGAAGGATCGGGCCGAGCAGCGTCACGATCAGCGTGCGCGGCTCGAAGACCACGCCGCGCAGGGACCGGCCGGACAAGGCGATGATCTGCGTCGCGATACTGGCCGGCGCCGTGCGCACCGGCGTCCGGGCGACCGGCTGCGCGCGAGGTGCGGTGATGACGGTCATCGGGCCTCCCCCAGCGTTGCGAAGACGTCGTCGAGACTCGGCTCGGCGACTTCGAGACGCTCTGCTTCGATCCCCAGATCATCGAGCGCTCGGACGACCTGGACGATCGTCGCCGAGGACGCGTCGACCACGGTCAGCTCGGCAGATTCGTTGCGCTGGGCAACATCCAGCCCACGGCCGGCGAGATGCTCGATGACCCGCACGACCGGAGCGTCAGGTGGCAGCCGGACCACGATCGCGCGCCGGCCTACTTGCTGTTTCAGATCCGCCGGCGTACCGCCCGCGACCACTCGTCCACCAGCCAGTACGACGATCCGGTCGGAGAGCTGGTCGGCCTCCTCCAGGTACTGCGTGGTGAGCAGGATCGTGGTCCCCTGCTCCGCGAGTTTGGCGACCTGATCCCAGACGGCACGGCGGCTGGTCGGGTCGAGTCCGGTGGTCGGCTCGTCGAGGAACAGCACGGCGGGGGCGGTGACGAGGCTCGCCGCGAGGTCGAGCCGACGCCGCATACCACCGGAGTACGTGCGGACCCGCCGATCCGCTGCCTGTGTGAGGCCGAACTGCTCAAGGAGCTCAGCGGCCCGCACCCGGGCCGCCCGCCGCCCGGTCCCGCTGAGCCGGGCGAGCAGGACCAGGTTCCCCGTTCCGGACAGGGTGTCGTCGACGGTGGCGAACTGCCCGGTCAACCCGATCGAACGCCGGACGCGACTGGGCGACCCGACCACGTCGGCGCCCGCGACCCGCGCCGTACCCGCCGAGGGCCGGACCAACGTCGAGAGGATCTCGACCAGCGTCGTCTTACCGGCGCCGTTGTGACCGATGAGCCCGAGCACCTGACCCGCCGCGACCGACAGATCGACCGACGAGAGCGCGAGCGTGTCGCCGTACCGTTTGCTCAGTTGCTCAACCTCGATCACGGCCGCTCACGCCGTCGCGTGCCGGCGCAGCAGCAGCCGGACGAAGTCGTCGTAGTAGCGGATGATGAGGAACGCCAGCAGCAGTCCGGCAGCGACCGCGGGCAGTGCCAGCGGCAGGTTGCCAACGACAGGGGCGACCGGTACGACGGCGCCGGCCACCGCGATCGCGAGGAAGACCAGGTTGCGGCCGACCATCGCCGTACTCATGATCGCGCCCCGGCCACCGAAGCACCGGCACTCGGCGAAGATGCCGGCCCGGACCGAGCGGGTCACCACCCCCGTGAAGAGCAACAGCATCAGCCCACCGATCACGAACCCGAGCCGGGGTGCGATCGGCGAGACCAGCAGCGCGGCCGCCAGCCCTTCACCGCCGACGACGATCCCGGCGAGGATCGCGGCAGACCGCGCGGACTCCAGCCGAGCCAACCCTTGCACCGACTGAGCAAAGCCACGGAACCCGTTGTGCGTAAGGGTTTTCCCGACGAAGGCAGTGATGAAGACCAGTGCCAGAAAGGCACGGGCTGCGACCGCAACGAACTCAGTCATGATGCCCTCCCCGCGGGGGTACCTCGATCAGCTTGCGGAAGTGCTGCACGTCGGCGAGCTCACCGACCGGCTGCCCGTCGACCTCGACCCACGCATGGGCGCGGAACGGCTCGGTCAGCGCGCCGGTGCACCAGTGCGGCCAGGTGCCGGACATCCGGCAGCGCAACGCAGTCGCGACCGATCGCGGCAGGCAGCCCTGACCAGCACAGGTCACGCTCACCGCGACCACGGCCGAACGAGCGGCGTACGCATCGGTCTCCGTTGCGGGTCGCGCGCCGATCCGGACCGTCGACATCACCCGGCGCAGCGTGGCCGGCCGAAGCTTGATGAGTCCGAACGCCGCCACGACACAGATCCGGCCGAGCAGCCGGTCGCAGCGACCGACCGGGAGACCGTGCTCCAACGTCACCGGCATCGTCATGGCCGCAACACCCCCGCCTGCTCGAACGACGTCATCAACTGGCCGACGTCGGCGGCGATCCGCTCGGAGGCGTCCGGGTACGACGCCTGCAGGGTGGCGATCAGTTCGTCGGGGCTCTTGCCGTCGAGAATCCCGTGCAGGACCGTCGCGCCGGTGCGATTCAGCGTCAGGTAGCTGCCGGACCTCTCGTTCAGCAGCACCATCCCGTCGTCGGTGTCGGTCCAACTCATCCCGGGTGCCAGCGTGTACCTCATCCCAGACCTCCTTGGCGGGTCAGTTGTTCTTGATTCGGCGCCGACTTCGGGGCCGAGCCGCTGTCGACGGTTCGCAGCCAGGACTCGACGGCGAGCGTGCTGATCAACGGGATGAACGCGAACGACGACTGCGGCGGCCGGATCACGAGATCGCGCAATCGGTCCGCGTCGACCAGTCCACGCCGGGCCAGTTCCAGGTCCTCGCACAGTTCCAGCAACTGCGGGCGCATCCGGCGGACTCCGGCGTACACATCGGCGCTGTACTCCGACTTCGTCCGGCGGAGGCGGAACTCGTCAGGGACCGCGCCGCGCATCGCCTCGGCCAGCAACGGTTTGTACCGGTCCGGCATCGCGACGTCCCACGCAGTGACCGAACAGGCGGCCTCGACGACAGCGTCGTCGATCATCGGCGCGTGCCACGCCACCCCACTGCGCTCGGTCCACCGCGACACTCGCCGGATCGTGTCGCCACACAGCCGCACGTCCTGCAGGAGAGCGTGCACCCAACGATGCGGCGACATCGGCTGCGGATCTTCGTCGGCCGTCCGGTGCAGCTGGCGGCGCGCGGCCTCGAGTCCGTCCGCGGTGGACCAGATCGGCATCCGGTAGCCGATCCCCCACCCGAACTCCGGCTTGCGCAGGTACTGCTCGATCGGCTTGTCGAGGAGAGTCGCGGTACGGCGCAGCCCGTTGGCGAACGACTCGGACCGGTTCAGCTCGGTGACGGTCTCGCGCCACGGCCAGCGGTGCACGGCTCGATAGGCCTTGACGTACGGCAGCGCGCGCAGCGGCCGGTCCATCAACGCAGGAAGGAAAAGCTGCGTCGCGGTGTAGAGCTCGTCGCCGCCATGACCGGTCAGGTGCAGCTTGGATCCGCGGGACGCGAGGAGCTCGGCCTGGTAGCGCAACTTGCCGCGGGTGCGGATCCAGGCGAACGGGCCTTCCAGCTCCCCGTGACCGTCGAGATCGGAGAACCAGGCCGGCGCGTCCTGCAGGCTCATCACCTGATGCATACCGGACAGCTGCTGGGCAGCCCGTGCGGCCCAGAACTGATCCTCGTCCGCCGGGTTGGCGGCTTCCCAGCTCGTCAGGATCATGCCGCGCTGATGCCGGCCGGCGAGGAAACTCAGTGACGTGGAGTCGAGTCCACCGGACAGGTCCGCGCTGAGGTCCGTGTGCGCGGCGCGCACCTGGATCGCCTCGGCGAGCGCTGCCCGGGTTGCCGTCGCAGCCTGCTCGAGCGGAAGCTCGGGTTCGGGCGGCGACCACCAGCGGGTACGGCGCGATCGGCCGGAGCGATCCCAGTCCAGGCGCTCGCCCATCGGTACGGTCTCGATACCGCGCCACATCACCTGGTCGGTGAACGGCCACGGGGTCCACGGCGCGAGCAACCGGGTCGGGATCGCATCCTCGTCCAGGCTCGCACCGGTCAGCTGGATCAGCGGTTCGGGGTCGTCGGCCGCGATGTCGACGCCGTCGTACCGGACGACGAACAACTGGCGGGTCGACGAGAGTGTGCCCTGCGCTCGCACCAGCCCGTCCATCGAGAGCAGGACGTGCCGATCACCGGGGAAGCGGCGCGCGAGGGCGTCGGCCGCGGCCGGTGCGGACAGCCGGTCCAGTTCGGCCTGGGCGTCGGCGGGTGCCGCGGTGACGCCGACGGTGACCAGGCACCGATCGCGGCCGCGGTGGACGGTGAGTGCCTTGGCAGGAAGCTGCCCGATCAGCCACGGGCGTCCGCTCACCGGATGGGACAGAACCTGGGCGCCGGGCGAATGGCCTACAGACTCGGCCAGCCGCGACCCGGTCGCATGGTCGGGAAAGATCAGGAAAGTCATCGCCGCTCCCCGAAAGAGGTCTAACCGGACCAATCGCGAAGCAAATGCTGTGCCGTCAGCAAATGCCGGGCGACCCCGGTGACAAATTGCCGGACAGGGGTGCCGGCCCCGAAAGAAATCGGCACCGGCACCCCTGCTGTGCCTAGGTTCCGCGACCTGCGGAGCTGGGTGAAATCAGCACAGCATGACGCAGGTCCAGTCGGATTCGAAGCCCCAGGTCGGACGGCCCAGGGTCACCTCGGCGAAGCTGCCGACCTCGGTCAGCATGGGCGGCTCGTAAGCAAGCATCATTGCCTCCAGTACGCGGTTCGCGATTAGACCAATTGACAGAATTGCCAATCAGCGACTTCGAAAACCAACTTAGCGACCGGTTGCTTCGGAATCCGTTCACAAATCCCCCGGCCCGCTTTCACATCGCTTTCACCGACCCGCACTGCGCTTTTGTCCGGCCCGTTCGCGTGTTGTAGTGGGACGGTGATCGCGAGTCATCGAGAGTGAGGAGAAACCGATGTCGGTGCAGTTGTCAGTGCTGGATACGGCTCCCATCTGGCAGGGCCAGCGCCCCGCCGACGCACTGCACGACTCGGTGCGGCTGGCGGTCGAGGCCGACTCGCTCGGCCTGCATCGGTACTGGGTGGCCGAGCACCACAACGCGCCGTTCATCGCGAGCTGTGCACCACCGGTCCTGATCGCGGCCATCGCCGCCCGGACCTCGCGGATCCGGGTCGGCTCCGGCGGCGTGATGCTGCCGAACCATGCACCACTCGTCGTCGCCGAACAGTTCGGCACCCTGGAGTCGCTGCATCCCGGCCGCATCGATCTCGGGGTCGGCCGAGCACCCGGCACCGACCCCACCACCGCGGCCGCGCTGCATCGCCGGCCGGGCGCGGAGTTCGAGCCACTCGTCGAGGAGCTGTCCGACCTGCTGTTGCGCGGTGCGGGCGGCGAGGTGATGGGCGACATCAGCGGCGCGACGATCCAGGCGGTGCCGGCGTCAGGTTCCCGGCCGAGTCTCTGGGTGCTGGGCGCGAGCCCCGCGAGTGGCGAGCTGGCGGGACGGCTCGGCGTACCGTTCGCGTACGCCTACCACGTCCGGCCGGTCGGCGTGGTGGAGTCGATCGCGGCCTACCGGGAGTCGTTCCGCCCGACTGCCTGGTCGGCAGAACCGTGGGCCGCGTTGTCCGCATCCGCGATCGTCGCCGACACCCAGGCCGAGGCCGAGCATCTCGCCGGGCCGACGCGGGTGGTGGTCGCGGAGTTGCTGCGTGGCCGCCGGAACGGCCCGAATCTGCCGCCTGCCGAAGCCGCGTCGTACCGGTTCGATCCACGCGAGAAGCTGGCCGTCACCCAGCATCTGCGGACCCATCTGATCGGTGACCTCGCCACGGTCCGCGACCAGGTCGCCGAACTCATCGCCACCACTGGGTGCCAGGAGATCCTCGCGCTCACGCTGATTCAGGACCACGCAGCCCGGACAGCGTCGTACCGGTTGCTCGACGAGGCGGTCTCCGCACCGGTAAAGGCGTGACTCGTCGCAGCTCTGCCAGGAGGTCGCCTGGCCAGCCGTAGCCATTTGCTGAGGGAAGCACTCTGGCGGCTGCGGCCGCCTGAACTCTGGGGAGAGTGAATTGGTGTCACGTGCGCAGATAGCCAAAGACCTGGACTGTCGGGTCCTCGGTCCGCTACAGCTCAGGGTGGGACAGCAGAAGCTGAAGGTGCCCGCCGGCAAGAACGGTGTCCTGCTGGCCATCCTGGTCGTCCGGGTCGGCGAGCTCGTCTCCACCGAGGAGGTGATCGACCGGCTCTGGGGCGACGACCTGCCACAGCGGCCGAAGTCCGCCCTGCAAACTCGCATCACCCGCGTTCGGTACGCACTCGACCGTGGCCGGCCAGGGCTCGGTCAAGTCATCCGCAGTGAGTCCGGCGGGTACGAGCTCGCCATCGACCCGGCACAGGTCGACCTGGTCCGTTTCCGCCGGCTCGCCCAGCAGCAGCCGACCGGGTGCCCACTCGAGGAATCCGAGCGCCTCCGCCAGGCGCTCGATCTGGTGCACGGACAGATCCTGTGCGACGTCCGCGGCCCGGCGCTCGAGTCCGACATCATTCCCGGCCTCGAGGAAGAACTGCTGCTGGCCCGCGAGCGCCGCTGCGAGCTGGAGATCTCCCTCGGCCGGCATCGCGAACTGGTGTCCGAGCTTCGCGGACTGGTCGGGCGGCACACGTTTCGCGAACGGTTCTGGCTGCAGCTGATGACGTGTCTGTACCGATCGGACCGGCAGACCGAGGCACTCGAGGCGTACTGCGAGATCGACCGGCGGTTGCGTCAGGAAGTCGGAGTCGATCCGTGCGAGGAGCTGCGGACACTGCATGCCCGCATCCTGCGGAACACGGCAGTGCAGGTGGCCTGACGTGTCCTGGTCGACGATGCCGAAACCCGTGCGGAAACATCCGCTGCGGTTGGTACTCGGCCGCTTCGCCACCGGCGTCACGATCGTGACGGCGGCCGGCGACAGCGGCCCGGTGGGGCTGACCGCGAACTCCTTCACCAGCGTCTCGCTCGAACCCGCCATCGTCCTTGTCTGCCTGGACGCCTGCTCACGCAGCGGGCAGGCCATCACCCGGGCCGAGTCCTTCGTGGTCAACTTCCTGCGCCGCGACCAGCGCCGGTTGAGCGAGACGTTCGCACGCCCCGGGCAGGACCGCTTCGCCGGACTGACCACACGTCCCGGCCGCACGGGTGCGCCGGTCATCGAAGGCAGCCTCGGGCACGTCGACTGCCGGGTCGACGAGACCCTGGTCCGCGGCGATCACCTCGTCCTGTTCGGCGCAGTCCTCGAAGCAGCCGTGACACCCGACGCAGCCGACGACGATCCGCTGATCTTCTACGCCGGCCAGTACCTCTAGTCCGCGTAGGCGGCGAGGCTGTAGTACTTGAGGAAGGCCTCGACACCTGAAGTGACGAGGTCTTCCAGCTCCCCCTCGGCAAACTCGTAGCTCGGGCGCAGGGTGCGGATCAGCTGGGCGGAGCCGACCGTCAGCGCAATCAGCTGGCGGACAGCTCGCAGCGGATTCGGTACGTCGAGCCTGCCCTGCTCGCGCAGTGTTGTGAGCGCGCGCATCAGCGGCTCGTCGTTCTTCGCCTGGCTGATCTGCGCCCACAGCTCACCGAGCTGCGGGAACCGATCGACCTCACCGATCACCAGTCGGCGCAACGTGACCAGGTCGTCCCGCAGCAGGATCTCGCCCAGCGATCCGGCGAAGTCGATCAGCGCGGCGCGGAGGTCGGTGGCCTCGACGATCCGGTCGGCCAGCTCGTCGAAGTCGGTGTAGCTGTCCCGCAGGTAGCTGCCGATCACGGCCAGGAAGAGCTGCTCCTTGTTGCCGAAGTGGCTGTAGACCGTGGGCTTCGATACGCCTGAGGTCGCAGCGATCGACTCGACCGAAGCACCGGAGTACCCGTGCCGCACGAACTCCTTGATCGCCGCCTGCGTGATCGCCACCCGCTTGCGCTCCGAGGCACCGGTGACAGCAGCCAGGAGCGGTATGCCGAACTCGTCCGTTTCCATCCGCTCACCCTACATCAAACTAAACCGTGTCGTAAGATCTTACTGAACGGTATAGTTTGATGCTATGACCTGGACCGTCGTACGCCGGTATCCGGATCGGTTCGCGGCCTTCGCGGCACTCCGCTGGCCGACGCATCTCTGAGGCCGTTGTGGGAGGAGCTCGATCGACGGGGCGCGGTGCTCTACATCACGTCGCATCTCGGCGGTGCGCTGCCTACGACACGGTCGGCCACAGCCACCGTCCGGCCGTCCGTGCCGCGGCCGAGAGCTTCGGTTCCGATCGACTTGTCCTCGGTACCGATTTCCCTTATGAGACTGGCGATCTGTTCCGCCGGGCCGTTGCCTATGTCCCCGAGGCACTCGGCGCCGACGGCAACAACGTGCTAGACCACAACGCTGCCTAGCTACTCGGCCTCTGAGTCCGGCGTGGCGGTTTCGCGGGTGCCGTAGGGTGGGTACCAGAACGACCTCTTCAAGGTTCTCGTTGTCGTGACCGGCCGCAGCAGAAGATCGCGGCGGATGTGTCTGCGCGGACTGAGCAGATTTCTGCCCACTTGGCTCCGCAGCCATCATGATTCGAGGAATCCATGCCTTCCGCCGGCACGACGCTCACGCCTACCCAAAATCAGCAGGACTGCGCCCCTTCGAAGGGCAGCGACTTCGCTCCGCTGCTGCGGGAGATCAAGGCCGCCGGGCTGCTCGAGCGGCGCACCGGTGAGTACGTGCTCGGCATCGTGGTCAACCTGCTCTGCCTCGGCGCGGTGGTCGCCGGGCTGATCCTGCTGGGGAACTCCTGGCTCGTGCTGCTGCTGACCATTCCGGCCGGGATCTTCAGCACCCGCGCCGCGTTCTTCGGCCACGACGCCGGCCACCAGCAGATCGGCAGCTCCCGCCGGCTGCACGACGCGATCGGTCAGCTGCACGCGAACTTCCTGCTCGGCATGAGCTACGGCTGGTGGAACGACAAGCACAACAAGCACCACGCCAACCCGAACCACACCGACAAGGACCCCGACGTCGCCGCCGGCGTCCTGGTCTGGACGCTAGCGCAGGCCGAGGGCCGCCAGGGCCTGTACGGCTGGCTGAGCCGCAACCAGGCGCGCATCTTCTTCCCGCTGCTCAGCCTCGAAGGCTTCAGCCTGAAGGTCTCCGGGATCACCTACCTGCTCACGCACCGCCCGCGCCGCGAGTCGGTCGTCGAGCTCGGCCTGATCGTCGCGCACCTGACCGTGTACTTCGGTGGTCTGCTGCTGATCATGTCGCCGCAGAAGGCGCTCGTCTTCGCCGTCCTGCACCACGTGCTGTTCGGTCTGCACCTCGGCAGCGTCTTCGCCCCGAACCACAAGGGCATGGAGATGCCCGACTGCGATTCCAAGTGGGGACACCTGGAGAAGCAGGTCCGGACCTCGCGCAACGTCAACGGCCACGTGATCACGGACTGGCTGATGGGCGGCCTGAACTACCAGATCGAGCACCACCTTTTCCCGAACATGCCGCGCGCCAACCTCCGCCGCGCCCAGGCCGCCGTCCGCGCCTACTGCGAGCGCGTCGGCGTCCCGTACATGTCGACCAGCATCATCGAGTCCTACGCCCAGGGCCTCCGCCACATGCACGAGGTCGGCCGGCAGTTGCGCTCCCCCGCTACAGCCTCGTAACCCCCACACCCCCCAGGGGCAGAGATGAGGGATCGACCCTCATGCCTGGGGGGTGCCTCAGGCGGGAGATTGGTGGCAGAAGGTCAACCACCGAAAACCACGCAACCTGGGGGTAAAACGAGATGAAGCGTCAAGGGATCGCCGTACTGGCCGGGGTCGCCGCAGTGTTCGCCGGGACGGTTCTGCCGGCCGGGACGGCCGCAGCGGAGGGGCTGCCGCTGCAGGTACCGTGCACCGAGCAGAAGGACGTCACGGGAACGCAGTTCGCCGTCAACCTGTGCGACGTGACCGACGCGGACCAGTTCCGCACCCACCTCACCAAAGAGGGCAGCGTCCACTGCGGACCGACCTCGCTCTACAACGCGATGTACTACCTCGGTGAGCACAAGGGCCTGCCGATGCGGGTGGTGCCGAACGGTCAGCTGATGACCGAGTACGACCCGCACGACCCGGCCGACTACGACGAGGCGACCACCTGGATCGGGTGGCTCGGCTACAAGGCCGGTATGGGCTCGGACCCGAGTGGTTCCAGTGCGGCCGGCAACCGGGCCGCCTTCGACGCCGCGACCGCCGGTGCCAAGGCGAGCGGCTGGACGGTCAACCGGGGCGGCACCGGCTCCGACGGCCTGCCCGAGTTCGGGCTGGAGATGGCGAAGCGGCTGCGGCAGGCACCGCTGCAGATGTGGTACGGCCGGTACGTCCTGAACGAGGACAACACCCACACCCGGACCGGCGGTCACGCGGTCACCGTGGTCGCGGCCAAGGGTGACGTGGGCTCCGGCAAGGTCGAGCTGACCCTGCACGACCCGGCCCGCTCCGACGACCACAAGACCCCCGGCTACAAGGACACCCAGTCGCAGATCCGCGACGAGAAGGTCACCCTGTACCGGGTCGCGATCCGGACCAAGTCGGTGGACGAGGAGACCGGCGTCGAGACGATCAAGCAGCGCACCTACTGGCGGCTGTTCGGCGAGAACTACACCGGCACGACCCTGCAGTACGTCGAGGCCTTCAACTGGTTCGAGACCGCCCCGCCCGTCGGCTGAACCTGACAACAGCAGAACCGAGCGGCCCCTGGAGGGAGGGGGCCGCTCGTTCTGTCATGCCAGGGCGCGGCCGAGTTCGCGGCGGCCGGTGATGCCTAGTTTCACGTAGATGCGGCCGAGGTGGTTCTCGACGGTTTTGGGTGAGACGAAGAGTTCCTGGGCGATGTCGCGGTTGCTGCGGCCGGTGACAGCGAGCCCGGCTACTCGGCGTTCGCTCGCGGTCAGCGAGTCCTGGCCCGGCGCGACCAGCGACCGCGGCCGATCCCCCAGTGCCTGCAGGACTTCCGCGACCCGGTTCCGCAGGACGGCCGCGCCGCACGTGGCCGCCAGCTCGCCACCTCGGTTCAGCGTCTCCCGAGCATCGGTCCGGCGTCCGACAACGCGGTACGCCTCACCGAGATCGACCAACGCCCGCGCGAGCTCCAGCCGAGCCGGCGAACGCTCCAGTACGGCGACCGCCTCGGTCAGCGTCTCGACCCGGCGAGCCCCCTGCCCTACATCGACCTTGGCCGTCAGCCGGAGCGCTGCTCCCAGGTCGGAGGCCGCACCCCAGCGGCGACTCAAGTCCAGCTGGTCGCTCGCCAATTCACGTGCCGCAGCCTCGTCACCCAACCGCAGCTGCGCCAGTGCCGCGGGAGTTCGCCACGGGACCGCCGGCGGATCCAGATCCGCGGCCACCATCTCGTCCCGCAACCGGTGAGCATGCTCCAGCGCAGCCAATGGATCGTCCAGCTCCAACGCGATCCTGGCCCGGGTCCCCTCCAGCCACATCGCCGCGATCACTCGCGGGGCGTTCCGGGTGGACTCGTCCCACTCAGCCAGCATTGCCTGCGCTCCGGCCAGATCACCGCGCTCCAGCGCCGCGTACAACCCGAAGGTCACCGCGGTCGCCCGGATCGCCACCACCTGCGGAGTCAGGTCCTCCGACTCGATCGCAGCCAGTACGCCGTCCGCGTCGGCCTCGACCGCCGGCAGGTCACCGCATCGCCAGGCCAGGAAGTCCGCGACGTTCGCGACCATCGCGAACTCGATCGGCGAACCGTGCCGCCGTACCCAGTCCTGCGCACCGGCGATCTCGTCCCGCGCCGGTCCGACCCCGTCGGCCGCGATCAGCGACATCATCGCGAGCAACCATCCGACCAGCGGGTCCGCCTGGCCGACCGAGTCCTTGAGCAGCGCGCCACGACGCAACGCGCGCTCCGCAGTACGCCGTACGTCGGCCGACGGAGCCACCTCGTAGCGACCGCATTGGGCGAGCAGGGCAAGCAGGATCCGCTCATCAGGCGTGTCACCGGGCAGATCGGCGAACCCGCGCAGGTGCTGCGAGGCACGCTTGCGCTCCGACGGCAGGTACGACCGGACGATCCCGAGCCGCGCGTCCAGCGCCAACCGCGCGGCCTTGTCCTCGGTCCAGTCGTCGAGTGCGTGCATCAGCTCGGTCGCCGCCGCCACCGGCCCGTCAACCGCCGAGGTCGCGGTGGCCGCCGTACCGAGCAGCTCGGCGCGCTCCCGGCCGCTGCTCGCCTCGGCGGCCGCCAGAAGATAGCGCCGGGCCGTCCGCGGATCGCCGTTGCGAAGCAGGAGTTTCCCCAGCAGGGACTGGAGTTTCGCGCTCTCCGGCTCGACCTCGATCGCACGGTTCAGGTAGTCGATCGCCTTCTCGACATCACCCGCGGTCGCGCACAGCGTGGCGGCCTCGGTGAAGATCGCGACCGCGGAATCGAGGGTGCCGGCCGGTGCCTGCACCAAGTGCGCAGCGATCCGATCCGCCGACGACCGAGCGGCCCAGAGCGTCTCGGCGGCTCGTCCGTGCAGAGTGGCCTGGTCGACCGGGCCCAACGTCGACGCCACCGACTCGCGGATCACCGGATGCACGAAACTCAGCTGCGCCTCGTCCACGCTGATCACGTGGGCCGCGACCAACTCGTCCACCGTTGCCGCGAGCGCGGACTCGGGTAGCTGAGCGACTGAACCAGCTGCCCAGATATCCGTGCGGGCACCGAGCACGGCCACCGTCTTGGCCAGCGTGAGCGCCGCCGGCGACAACCTCGACAACAACGTCCGGCTGACTGCACTCGCACCCAGCCCGCGAACCGTCTCCGCAGTCGCCGCATCCTTCGTCGACCGGTCCAGCACCGCCAGCTCGTCCAGCAGCGACTCGGCCAGGAACGGGTTCCCGCCACTCGCTGCCAGGACCGCATCCACGACCTGGTCGGCCGCTTCATTGCGGCAGCGATCCGCAATCAGTACGGCGATGCCGTCGCGACTCAGCGGTCGCGGCAGCAACCGCTCGACGTGCCGAGCGACGGTCAGCTCGGCCAGCGGGCCCAGCCGATCCGGCGGCGGGCGGGTCGCGACGACCAGCGCGATCGGCAGGTCACCGACGCGCTTGGACAGATAGGACAGGAAGCGCAGCGACGGCGGATCGGACCATTGGGCGTCGTCGATGCTGATCAGCAACGGCCGCGGCGAGGCCAGGTCGACCGCCACCCACCAGAGTGCGTGCAGCGTCCGCGCCACCTCGGCGTCCCCGGCGTCCGGGGTCGCCTTGTCGAGGGCCTCGATCGCACGACCGGTCGGTCCGGCGATGATCGCGGCCCGCGTCTCCCCGGCGTACCGGGCGATCGACCGCTCGATCAGCTGCCGGACGACACCCCAGGCCATCGCGCTCTCGACCTCGTCGCCGGTGGCCTGCATCCGGACGAAGCCGCGCGCCTTGGCCATCGCCCGCGCCTCGGCGACCAGCCGCGACTTGCCGATCCCGGCCTCGCCTTCGATCACGACGACCTTGCCCTCGCCCCGGCCGGCCGCATCCAGCGCAGCAGCGATCCGGCCGAGCTCGTCCGGGCGCTCGAGCACGCCGCTCACTCAGAACCCGGCAGCGCGTCGGCCACCCGGCTCAGCAGATCCGGGTCCCTCAGCGGCTTGCCGTGACCGAACAGCACCAGCTCGGGCCGCAGCGCCGCGAGCCGGCGCATCGCCTGATGGTTGCGTCGCACATCGAAGGTCAGGAAGTTCCACGGCGCGGAGACCTTGGGCAGCCGGAAGAACACGTCACCACACAGCAGCGTCCGATCCGACTCCCGCCACAACGCGATGTGGCCGGGCGAGTGGCCCGGCACGTCCAGCACGGTGAAGCTGCCCACCTGGTCGCCCTCGACCAGCCGCCGACTGACCGGATGCGGCGGCGGCATCTTGCCGCGAGCCAGCAACCCGGGCAACCAACCGGCAGCCGGCACCGGCGTGGCCGTCTCGATCGCCTCGGCGTCATCGGCCCCCGCCCACAGCGGGATACCGAGCTCCTCGCAGACGGCATGACTGGACCCGAAATGATCCGGGTGCGCATGGGTCACCACATGCGCGGCCACGTCGCGCCCGCGGAGCTGCCGCAGGATCCGCCCGGCCGCGGCCGGGGTCCCGGCATCGACCAGCACGTCGTCGACGAGGTACGCATTCATGAAATGCGGCGGCCGGCCCAACAACTGACCGACCCCCACTGCAAGCTGCCGCACAGACGGATCTTAGTCATCCCGCGGCCCTACCGCCGACCACCGGCGTGGTGTAACGCTGGACGGCCTTCTGCAAAAGACCGTCCAGCGCACGATCTGACGGACTCGGCGAGTCCTGGGTTCCGTCCCCTACTGGAAGGTCCGGAAGAACTTCCGGATGTCCTCGACGAGCAGGTCGGGGGCATCCTGGGTGGCCCAGTGGCCGCCGCGGTCGTACTCGTTCCACGCCACGATGTTCGCGTGGTCGCGGTCGGCGAACCGGCGCAGCGGGGTGAAGTCGTTGGCGAAGCTGGCCAGCCCGGTCGGTGCCTTGGTCGCCTCGGTCGGGTGCTCGGCGTGGTGGTCCTCGTAGTAGAACCGCGCCGAGGACGCGGCCGTGTTGGTCAGCCAGTAGATCGTGGCGTTCGTCAGCACGTGCTCGTCGTCGCAGGCAGCGAGCAGCTGCGCGATCCAGGCCAGCTGACCACTCGGCGAGTCGGCCAGAGCGTGCGCGAGGTTCTGCGGCGCGGTCTCCTGCAGCTTCGCGTACGCCGACATCTCCTCGTTGAACTTCTGCAGGAACCCGAGGTACTCGATGTCCTTCTCGCTCAGCCCCTCGAACTCGGCCGGGTCACCGGACGGGAACGAGAACAGCTGGGTGACGTGTACGCCGATCACCTGATCCGGCGCGATCCGGCCCAGCTCCGGTGACACGAACGAGCCAACATCGTTGCCATGGGCACCGAACTTCTCGTAGCCCAGCCGCCGCATCAGCTCCGCCCAGGCGCGCGCCGTCCGGTGCCGGTTCCACCCCTTCTCGTACGTCGGTCCCGAGAAGCCGAAGCCCGGCAGCGACGGCACCACGACGTGGAATGCGTCGGCGGGGTCCCCACCGTGGGCCCGCGGGTCGGTCAGCGGCCCGATCACGTCGAGGAACTCGACCACGCTGTTCGGCCAGCCGTGCGTGAGAATCAGCGGTGTGGCATCGGGTTCGGGCGAGGTGACGTGCAGGAAGTGGATGTTCTGCCCGTCGATCTCGGTGGTGTAGTTCGGGTACTCGTTCAGCCGCGCCTCCCACTTCCGCCAGTCGTAGCTGTCCCGCCACGTCTCGACGAGCCGCTTCACGTACTCCAGCGGTACGCCGTACTCCCAGCCCGGCACGACCGGACCGCGCTGGATGCCGTCGGTGACCTGGTCGCGCGGAAGCTCGTTGGCCCAGCGAACCCGCTGCAGCCGATCGGCCAGATCATCCAGCTGTGACTGGGGAACTTCGATCCGCAACGGCCGGATCGCGTCGTCCGCAGTATCCCGCGGCGTGCTGTTCGGAGTGTTCACTGTCATCTCCTCAGAGGTCGTCTCAACCGGTCCTCTCTCGCCCCCTGCCGGTCTACGATCACAGCGTGCTGGCAGACCGGTTCCGGCGAATCCGTGGAACGCGGTATTTCCATGTCCGGTGACGATCTGTTCGCCCCCGCACGACAACCGGTGGTCAGCCCCTTGTACGTCGGTCGCCGGACCGAGCTCGCGGAGTTGCGTACCGCTGCCGACCTGGTCGAGGCAGGCGGTTCGGCCCGGATCCTGATCGCCGGTGAGGCCGGGATCGGCAAGTCGCGCCTCGTCACCGAGTTCGCCGCCACCCTCGGCGCGGACTGGCTGACCGTCACCGGTGCCTGCCCGGAGCTCGGTGCCGAACACCTCCCGTACATCGGTTTCCTGCCCGTCGTCCAGCAGCTCGTCCAGGCCGAAGGCGGTTCCGCATCAGGCTCGCCGCTACGCACGCTGCTCTCCCAGCAGGATGCACAGAACAGCCGACTGACTCTCCTGCAGGAGTTGCTCGCACTGGTGGAGCGTGCGGCCACCAAACGCCCGCTGCTACTCGTCGTCGAGGATCTGCACTGGGCCGACGGTGCCAGCCGTGAACTCTTCGGCTACCTCGCCAGGAACCTCGGCCGGCTCCCCGTCCTCCTTGTCGGCACTGTCCGTACGGGCGAGCTGCCGGCTGGGCATCCGATCCGGCAGCTCGTCGCCGAGCTCGGCCGCCGGGCGGACGTGACGACACTGGAGCTCGGCCCATTGCGGCAGCGCGATGTCGGTGAGCAACTGACCGCCCTCGACGGCCGGTACGACCCGGCTCGCGCGGCGGCCATCCATCGCCGTTCCGGTGGGAACCCGTTGTTCGTCGAGGCCTTGGCCCACGACGCACCTGGGAGCGCGCGGAGCGGGACAGCGCAGTTGCGGACGCTCCTGCAAGAACGCGTCGCCCGGCTGTCGGAGAGTGCTCGTCCCGTGCTCGCGGTCGCCTCGATCGCCGGAGCGACCGTGGGCCACGAGCTACTCACCTTGCTGGTCGGCCGGACGGACGACGAACTCGATCTCGCCCTGCGCGAACTGGTCGAACGAGACCAGCTGCAGACCACCGCGACCGGCTACCAGTTCCGCCACGCGCTCATCCGCGAGGCCGTCTACACCGGACTCCTCCCGGCCGAACGCCGTCGCCTGCACGGTCGCGCGGCCAAGGCGCTCTCCGAGTTTCCCGCGCTGGCTGCCCAAGGTCTCCCGGCCGCCGAGCTGGCCGAGCACTGGTATCTCGCCGGCCACACCGAGGAGGCGTACCAGGCCTCACTGATCGCCGCCGACGAGGCCCGCGCGAGCTTCGCCTACACCGAAGAGTTGCGGCACCTGGAACGCGCTCTCAGCCTTCGTCCCGCCGACGACCCGGACCGATTGACGTTGCTCGAGCGGGCCATGACCGCCGCCATCCCGGCCGGAGCCGCCAACCAGGGCCTGCAGCACACCATGGCCGCCTGGGAGCTGGTCGACCCCGAGCGCGAACCCGGCCGGGCTGCCGAGATCCTGCTGATCCGGGCGCAGTTCAAGAGCCGCCGTGACCTCACCGGCCGGGCCGACCTCGACCACGCACTGGAGCTCCTGCCGACGGACCGGCCGAGCTACGCCCTCGGGGTGGTGCACTACCTGCTCTCGATCGACGAGGCCACCGCCCGGCGCGGACCGTCGGCCCACCGCCATGCCGCCGTCGTCGCCGAGCTCGCGGAGACCCTGGACGACGACCGGCTGCGCTGCCGGGCCTTCGCGGCGCTGGGGGACGCCTTGTGCATGAGCGGTGACCCCGACGCCGCCGTGCTCGCTCAGCTGCAGGCGCAGGAGCTCGCGACCACGATCGGCGACGACTACGTGCTGGTGGCCAGCGTCCTGTGGGAATGTGCCGCGCTCGGGGTCGGCGCACGCTACGAGGAGCTCGCACGCCGGGTGCCGTCGGCACTGCGACAGGCCGAGCTCGTCGGCATGCACCACTGGCGCGGTCCGCTGCTGCGAGCCAATCTGGTCATGGCGTACTTCGCACTGGGCCGGTGGGACGAGGCCGTCGAGACGATCGAGCAGGCCCTGGCCGGCGAACCGGAGCCGCTGTACCGGATGTTCCTCCGGGCGGAGCTGGCCGAGATCAGCATCCACCGTGGCAACTTCGAGCAGGCCGCTGAGGTCCTGATCACCGCGGACGAGGTGTTCGCCGGGGCGGCGACGTACCGCAACTACATCCTCGGCTACGTCACCTCGCTGTGGTGCGAGCTGGCGATGGCCCGGCAGGAGCCGGAGGCGGCCAACCGGGAGGTCGGCCTGTACCTGCAGCACTGCCGCGATCACTTCGCCGGACTGCAGCCCGACGACGGCGGCCTGATGACGATCGCGCGCCTGCAGCGGGCCCGGCTCGCCGCCGCACCCCGCAACCGCGAGATCGCCGCGGACGTGGCCTCGATCCGCGCGACCGTCGCCGGGCTCCTGCGCCTGAATCCGCACAGCTCCAGGCTGTCCGAGGCGACCCGGCAGACCACCGAGGCCGCCCTCGGCCCGGCCCAGATCGCCGACTGGGACAAGGCCGCGGACCGCTGGCGTCAGCTCGGCCACCTGCCCTGGACGGCCGAATGCCTGATCAGCGCCGCCGAAACAGCCCTTGCCACCAGCAACCGTGCCGGCGCCCGCCGCCGCCTGGAAGAGGCCCGCGACCTGGCCACCGTGTACGGCGGCACAGTCGCCCTCGACCGCATCGCCGTCCTCGGCCAACGAGCCCGCCTCGAACCCCCAACCACCACCCCCGAGGACAACACCGGACTGACTCCACGCGAGTACGACGTACTGCGGCTCCTCGCCCGCGGCCTACCGAACCGTCAGATCGCCGCGGAGCTGTACATCTCCCCCGCGACCGTCGGCGTCCACGTCGGCCGCATCCTCACCAAGCTGAACGCCACCACCCGCACCGAAGCCACCGCGGTCGCACACTCCCGAGGCCTGCTCACGCCCGATTGACGCACACTGGTAGTCGGCGGGGAGGAGATTGTTGTGGATGCCGATGTGATTGTGGTGGGCGCCGGGGCGGCGGGGCTGGCTGCGGCGCGGCGGTTGGGGGCGGCGGGGCTTGGGGTGCTGGTGCTGGAGGCGCGGTGGCGGATCGGTGGCAGGGTGCATACCGATCGGGAGTTCACGCGGTTTCCGGTGGAGCGTGGGGCGGAGTTGTTGCAAGGTGCGGGGAGCCCGCTTGGTCAACTGGCCAAGGAGATCGGGGCTCGGCAGACGCCGGGGATGACGATGCGGCGCGGGCGCGTGCTGGATGGTGGGCGGCTGCGCGGGCTACTGCCGTGGACGTTGCCTTCGGCACCTAAGTTGGCGGCGGTGATGCTCGCCGTACGGCGCTCGACGGGGAAGCCGGACGAGTCGCTGGCCGATGTCGTGGCCCGGCGGAACCCGGGGGCGCGGACGCTGCGGATGGCCGATGCGATCGCGAACGATGCTTGTACGACGCCGTCGGACTTCAGCGTGCACGAAATGGCTGCCGTGATGGGCGGAGCCGAGGAGTCCGGCGGGCAGCAAAGGCTGCGCGATGGGTTCGACCAGGTGATCGACCATCTGGCCCAAGGGTGTGCTGTCGAGCTGAACAATCCGGTCAAGGCCATCCGGCACTCGGCCGGCGGGGTGACCGTCGAGGCGGATCGCACTTACACCGCGCGGGCTGTTGTCGTGACGATTCCGCTCGGGGTGCTGAAGGCCGGCGGCACCGAGTTCTCGCCCGGGCTGCCCGCGGCCAAGCAGGACGCGATCGAGCAGTTGCGGATGTACTCCGCGACGAAGGTGATCCTGCATTTCGATCGGGTGTGGTGGCCGAAGTCGATGTCGTACCTGCTCGCGGACAACGACGTACCAGTGCTGTGGCCGCCGCGACCGACCGAGCCGGTGCTGACTGCCTTCGTGACCGGCCCACGGTCCGACGCCTTGCGACTGCCGCCGGGGCCGGTCGCTCGGGTCCTCGACGTGCTGCGGCCGCATCTGAAAGGTGCGGAGCTTGTCGACTCGCAGGTGGTCGACTGGGGTACCGATCCCTGGTCGCGCGGCGGCTACTCGTCCGCGGCGCCAGGTGGCAGCCGGCTGCGCGGCGTACTGGCTGCTCCCCATGGACCGATCCATTTCGCCGGTGAGGCGACCGACACGACCTCGCCGGGGACGGTCAGCGGGGCGCTGCGATCGGGTACCCGGGCGGCCGAGGAAATACTGCGGGCATAGACTCCGGCCGATGAACGGACTGCAGCGGCTGATCGGCAAGCTCGGCACCACCAAGGCCTTCGCGGGGATCGGCCGGGCGCTGGTCCGCGTCGACGAGCGGCTGCTCCGCAGTACCAACGGCCGCTTCGGCGTCGGTACGTCGATCGGCCTGCGCACGTTGTTGCTCACGACAACCGGTCGCCGCAGCGGTCAGCTCCGCCAGGTCCCGCTCCTGTACGTCGAGCGCGACGGAGCGTTCGTGGTCATCGGCTCGAACTGGGGTGGCGAGAACCATCCCGCCTGGTCGGCCAACCTGATCGCCCAGCCCGAAGCCAATGCCACCGTCCGCGGCCGGACCGTCCCCGTCCACGCCCGGCTCCTCACCGGCGACGAACGCCAGCAGATGTGGGACGCCGTCGCCGCCTACTGGCCGGCCTACAACACCTACGCGACCCGCGCCCCGAACCGCGAGATCCGCGTCTTCCGCCTCGAGCCGGTCGACGTCAGCCGAGGCTGATCGTGGTCGCGGCGCTGGTGCCGTTGCGATACGTCACCCGGACCGGAACCGGCTTGTCGCCCTCGAACTCCCGGCCGGGCAGCCAGAAGGCGAAGTAGCCGTTCGCGACCGTCGCCTTCACGACCCCGCGGGTCGGGCTGGTGTACGTCATGCCGACGATGTCGGAGCCGATCCGGCCGTCCGCGACCGTCACATAACCCATCGAACCGCCACCTGCGGCGCCCATCCCGGACACCGCGATGTCGCGCGGGCCGGCCATGGCCCGGCCGGGACCACCGACGTGGCCGAAGCCGCTGCGGTTGCGGCCCGGCCCGACGTGCGTCAGACAGTTCGCCTCGAACTGGTCAGGTCCGGTCAGGATCACCATGGCCCAGGCGCCCCTCCGCTCGGCGATCGCGACGTCGGTCCGGTCGACCTGCTCATCCATGTCCTTCAGGGACTCGCGGCACTCGGCGACGGCCTTGGACTGCTGCTTGGCCGACATCCCGGCCGGCTGTGCGGTCCAGCCCGCGTAGGCGTCGCCGTTCGGGAATGGGCCGCCTTCGCGTGGCAGCAGGACCGCGGCGGCCCCGATCGCGACGGCCGCGGTGGCGACGACGGCGCGGACCATCGGCCGCCGGAGCCGGTGCGGGCGGTCGGGCACCGGATCGGTGGCGATGATGCGTTCGAGCGTGGCGCGGGCGCGCGGGCTGTGCGGGTCGTGCCCGGACGTTGCCGGGTCCAGGGTCTTCAAGTCGTGGAACTCGTTCATGAGGGTTGCCTCTCGGTGACGCGCACTGCCGGGGTGGGGCGGTGGTCGAGCTGACCGCGCAGGGCATTGCGCGCCCGGGACAGCCGCAGGCGGTACGCGACGCTCGTGATACCGAGTACCGCGGCCGCCTCGCGACCCGGGAGGTCGTCGATCACCGCCAGAGCAAGTGCCTCCTGATGGACGGCGGACAATCGCTCCCACGCACGCGCGAGATCGATCTGCCGTGCCACGAGTTCGGCGTCGTCCGGTAGCGACGTGGTCGCCACCTCGGCCAGCCGGACCGCCACTGCCTGTTGCCGGCGCGCGCCTCGGTGGCTGTTCAGGATCGTGTTGCGGACGATCCCGAACAGCCACGCCCGCGCCTGCGGCAACTGCGCCGGTACGTCGTCCAGTCGTCGCCAGGCGGCCAGGAACGCCTCCGCCACGGTGTCCTCGGCCTGGACCTCGGGCACCCGTCGCTGCGCGAACCGCACGAGATCGGCGTACGTCGCCTCGTACAGGGCCGCGAACCGTTCCGCGCGCTCATCCGGTTGCTTGCTCATGCCCCTACCTGTCCACCACGCCCCCAGATGTATCTCACCAGAGGGTGAGCGAATCCGGGTCGACGGATCCGTCGTCGGCGTCGTGCCGCAGAGTGATCGTGTTGGCACCGGCCGCCAGGTCGACCGTGGCATAGGCGGAGGACCAGGTGGTGTTCCAGTCACCGGTCGGCAGGAACTCGACCTTCCGCGGTGCGGCGCCGTTCACCAGCAGCGTGAGGGTGTTCGTGGTCTCGGTGCCGTTGCTGTAGCGGATCTCGACGACCTGCGGACCCGGCCGTGCCGCGGTCACGTCGACGGTCACCGCACTGCCACTCGCCTGATCGAGCCAACCGACGTACCCGCTGCCGGTGTAGCCGCTACCGACGGTGTCGACCCGGCCGGTCCCGGTGAGCCGGCCGTCCTCGGCCTCGACGCGCGGCGGCAACGCCGTACCAGCTGCGCGCAGCAGCAACTCCTTGCGGGTCCTGGCCATCAGGTCCGTGTCATCGGTGAAGTTGTCGTAGCCGCGCATCAACGCATCCGCGAGCCGCTGGGCCGCCGCCGGATCGCGCTGCTTCAGGATCGACAGCAGCTCGTACTCCTCGTTCCCGTCCCGCGTCGCCAGCGACCGCACACTCGTCCGGACGGTCCCGTTCGGAAGGTCGGGGTAGACGATGTACCCGTCGCCCGGATACGGCTCGACCTGTCCGTAGGCACCAGCGGTCCACGCGTTGTAACCCCAGTGGAAGAAGCCGGTCGCGCCGTACTTGAAGTTGCCCCAGGCAAGCTGCCGGGCCGTGTACGCCGGGTAGTTCGACCACCGGTTCAGCCAGCCTTCCCGGGCATCCGGCTGCAGGCAGACGTACGTCCACACCTCGTCACCGGCCGCCTGCCGGTCCCGGTAGAACTGCTCGTTCTCCTGCAGCCGGTCGATCAGCGGGATCCACACCGACAGATTGCCGGCCAGCTCGGGGAAGACATCGATCACCGCGTCCTGGGTCTTCGCGTTCGCCCCGAAGTACTCCCGGTACTTGCCGACCGCCCAGTTGTAGTTGTCGAGCTTGTCCGCCTTCGGCTCATCGGAGATCGTCTGGTACCAGATATCGGTCCAGCCCTTCGCGTCCAGATGCGCCTTCAGCGCCGGAAGGTACTGGTCGAGCCAGCGGTCCGCCTTGGCACTCCCCACCGGCGCGAGCGTCACCTTGGTCTCGCCGTCGGCGTTGTCGATGATCCATACCTGGTCGGTGTGGAGTGCGTTCAGCAACGGGTTGCCACGCAGCCGCGCGACCGAACCGTGCCGGAGGAAGAGCTCGACGAACTGATCGAACTTCGACCAGTCGAAGTGGTACGTGTCCCCCACCAACGTGGTCGGCCCGTCCAGCAGTGGATCGATCGAGATGTGCACCTGGTTCTGCCGGGTCGCCTTCTGCTCCTTGGCGAAGTCCTCCATCAGCTTCCACCACTGCGCCGAGTACCGCGGGAAGTGGTACCGGTCGACGATCTCGTCGGCAACCACGTCACCGTTACTGTCGGCGTACTCGTTGAAGAAGACGTTCCAGGTGCTGTAGATGTACTTGCTGTCCACCGCGTTCGGCACGTCGATCGGATACACCGTCAGCCGCACCGGTACGGCGATCGCCCCGGTGCTCGTCGCGACGTCGACCGAGCCTGTGTAGGTCCCGGCGGCCTGCCCGGCCGGCACGTTCACCGTCACCCAGATGCCTTGGGTCTTGTTCGCAGCCACGGTCTTCGTGCGCTCGTTCCCCAGCGGATCCGGGAACAGCTGACCACCCTCCGGTGCGTGGTGGTTCTGGAACTTGTACTCCAGGTTTCCCGCCGGGATGCTTCCCGCCGATCCGGTCAGTGCACTGAAGGTGACGCCGGTGATCGAGAACGACACGGTGTGCCGCAACAGGATCTGGTACGACTCGGCCTCGTTGCGTGCGGCGTCCCAGTTGATCGACGTACTCGCGCCGGCCGGACGCTGGTCGGTCTGGAACACCCGCTTCCAGGAGTCGGCTGTCCAGACCCGCGCGACCGCGGCGACCGCGGGAGTCGCGCCGGTCATCAGCAGGGCGAGCACGACGAGCGGGATGAGCAGGCGGTGAAGTCTCATGAGCAGATGTCCTTGCCGTGAGCTGCAGCGTGGGTGAAAATCACTCTCAGGCATTCCCTCCGGCTTGACAAGGATTATCACCAGCATGCAGACCTCGGGCGTTCTGGACCTGGTGCTGACGTTCCGTGCCCAGATGCCGGCCACCATGGCCCGGGTGGCCGCCGTACTGGAGGCCGACCCGGCCGCGCCGCTCGAGCTGTCGATCACCGGCCTGGCCGAGCGCGCCGGGACCTCCGCGGCGACCGTCACCCGGCTCTGCCGCCTGCTCGGCTTCTCCGGCTATCCGGCGCTACGGGTAGCGGCCGCCCAGGACGTCGGCCGCGGTGATCGTGACCGCGCCTGGCTCACCGACTTCGGCGACTCCTTCGCTCCCGGCGACTCACCGTCGACGGTGCTCTCGACCCTGCTGAACGCCCAGCTCGTCGCCATCCGAACCACCGCCCAGCAGTACGACTTGACCGCGCTCACCGACCTCGCCGCACGGATCCGCAACTGCCAGAAACTCGACGTGTACGCCGTCGCCGGCAGCGGGCTGGTCGGCCGCGAACTCGCCGCCCGGCTGGCCCGGTTGGGTGTCAACGCGCACGCGCATATCGACCGGCACAGCGGACTCCCGAGCGCCGCGCTGCTCGATGAAAACTGTGTGGCACTGGGGATCTCGAACCACGGCGACACCGAGGACACGCTCGGAATGTTGTCCGAGGCAACGAGACACCGGGCCTGGACGGTCGCGATCACCAGCTCGCCGGAAACCGCCATGGCGGCGATCGCCGATCAGCACATCACCGCCGCTTCCCCGCACTCCGACGTACAGCCCGACGAGGTCGCCGCCCGGCACGCTCAGCTCCTGACCGCCGACCTGCTCTACCTGCTGGTCGCCCAGGTCGACCCCGCACGCACCGCCCGGACGCTGGCGGCGACCGCCGAAGCCTTCACTCGCTGAGTGATCTTTGCTGCATTCCGTGGACCCCGACTGTTCTTCAACGATTGGATTAGGTTAGCCTCGCCTAACCGCCAATGAGGAGGATCCACCCTGTGGAAGGCTTCGAACTGATCGGGGTCGGTTTCGGCCCATCCAACCTTGCCGTGGCGATCGCTGCCTCCGAACTCGGCGCGGCGACCCCGCGGCAGCTGTTCCTGGAGCGGCAGCCGCGGTTCGGCTGGCACCGCGGGATGCTGATCGAGGACGCGACCATGCAGGTCTCGTTCCTCAAGGATCTGGTCACCCTGCGCAACCCGGCCAGCTCGTTCAGCTTCCTGAACTTCCTGCACTCCAGCGGCCGGCTGATCGACTTCATCAACAACAAGACGCTCTTCCCGCTGCGGGTCGAGTTCCACGACTACCTCGAGTGGGCCGCGGCCCAGGTCGACGACGTCGTGCGCTACGACCGGGCCGTGGAGGCCGTTCGGCCGATCACGAACGACGGGGTCGTGGACGAGTTCGAGGTCACCTCGGTATCGGCCGACGGCAGCATCCGCGAGACGTACCGGACCCGCAACCTCATCCTCGGGACCGGCCTGTCACCGCGGCTGCCCGAGGGTGTGACGGCGTCGGACCGGGTCTGGCACAACCGTGAGCTGCTCGACCGCGTTGAGCAGCTGGGTGACGCACAGCCGCGCCGCGTGGTCGTAGTCGGCGCCGGTCAGAGCGCGGCCGAAGTCACCGGCTTCCTGCACGAGCGGTTCCCGTCGGCCGAGGTGTGCTCGGTGTTCTCGCGGTTCGGCTACAGCCCGGCCGACGACAGCCCGTTCGCGAACCGGGTGTTCGACCCGGCCGCGGTCGACGAGTTCTACTCGGCGCCTGAGGACGTGAAGCAGCAGCTCCTCGGCTATCACGCGAACACGAACTACTCGGTCGTCGACACCGAGGTCATCCAGGACCTGTACCGCCGCAGCTACCGCGAGCGCATCGTGGGCAAGGAGCGGTTGCGGTTCTTCAACGTCGCCCGGGTGATCGACCTGCACGACTCCCCCAGCGGTGTCTCGCTCACGATCGAGTCGCTGAGCACCGGCCAGAAGACGCCGCTCGACGCGGATCTGGTCGTGTTCTGCACCGGCTACACCCCGGGCGACCCGACCGACCTGCTCGGTGATCTGGGCAGCGAGTGCCGCCGGGACCAGGCCGGGCGGGTCCGGATCGGCCGCGACTACCGCGTCGTCACGACTCCCGCCGTACGGGCCGGTATCTACCTGCAGGGTGGTGGCACCGAGCACAGCCACGGTCTGGCGTCGTCGCTGCTCTCGAACATCTCCGTCAGGGCCGGCGAGATTCTCGACTCGATCCGGCAGCAGCCGGTCCCGCAGGTCCGTGAGGCGGAGCACGCGGTCGCACAGGCCGTCGGCGTCTAGAGGAGCGTGAGATGAGTAACCCGTTCGACGATGCCGAGGGTAGCTTCCTGGTTCTCGTGAACGACGAGAACCAGCACAGCCTGTGGCCGGAGTTCGCCCCAGTCCCCGCCGGCTGGCGGAACGTCTTCGGCCCCACCGGCCGGCAGGCCTGCCTCGACTACATCGAGACCAACTGGACCGACCTCCGGCCCGCTTCTTTGGTAGCTGAGACCTAAGCCTGCGGGTACGGCGAGTCCTGCAGGCCCAGGTTCTTCCAGACGAAGCGCGGGATCCTGGCCAGGAAGTCCCGGAGGAAGTAGGAGCTGCGCGCGATCGTCTGGTGGTCGTGCCGGCCGGGCTCGAACCAGGCCCAGTTGCCGACCACCTGGAACGAGACCGGCTGCACCGCCATCAGGAACTCCATCTGGCGCGGGTGGATGACGTCGTACGCGAACTTGTGGTCCCGGGCGTGGATGGCGAACTGCTCGTTGAAGGCTTCACTCTCGAAACTGATCCCGGCCCCGAAACCGCGCCGGCTGACCTGGATCCAGGGCATCCCCACCGGCAGCTCGAAGCCCAGGATCGCCTCGCTGTGGTTCTCGGTCACCGTGCGCGTGGTCGTGCGGCCCTCGGAGTCGGTGGAGCTCTCGGTACGGGTGGTCTTCCAGTGGTGCGTGAAGGCGACGAACGGCGGGCCATCGCCGTCCCGGCCGCGGATCACGTCGCTCGTGCTGTGATCGTGTCCGCTCTGCGTCACCGGCGTACTGTGCAGCAGGCTGTCGTCCTGGCCGATCCACCACCAGTCCGGATGCTGGTAGAAGCTCAGCCGCGGCTCCCGCGGCGGCTGCATCCAGCGATCCAACGGCAGCGCGTCGATGGCGTCCGCGATGGCGGCGATCTGGTCCAGCCACGGTGCCAGCACGTCGGGATCCTTGCGCGGCGGATCTTGAATGACGAGCTGGTCGCCGTCGATGCTCAGGTTCACCCCCGGCTGTCCACTCGCCAGCGTGAGCAGGGCAGTACACAGCTGCCCACTGAGCACCTCGGTCGCGAACGCCGGGTCTTGGACGCCGACCGTCCACCCCGCGCCGAGCTGCGGCGGCACCGGCACCATCGTCGCGGCCACACCGGCCCGTGGCTGCGTCTGCCCACCGGTGATCCACAGCTCAGGCAGCCGCCGAGACAGCGTCACCATCCCGACCCAGCCCTTCCAGTACTCGCTCCCGTACTCGATCACCTGAAACGGCCGGCCGGAACGCGTCAACCCGGTGATCTGGTCATCCGGGTTCCGCGTGAACCCCATCCCGAACGGCGGATTCGACAACCGCGCCACCGACTCGAAAACCGGGCTCCCCACAAACGTCCAGCCCCGATCCCGCAGCGACTTGATGTACCGCTGCCGCCGCACGAACAGGAACACCGCAAGCAACGTCCCGGCCACCGCCATCACCAGCAGCACCAGGGTCAGGGCCGACATTCCGTTCACTGTGTCCCTCTCAGTCCCGCGATCCGCCGGTCGATGATCTGCCCCAGTACGACGGCATCGTCGTGCGGAAGGATCCATTCCCCGCTGAAACTCTCAACAACCAGCGCCGTACCCCGGCTACCGGCCTGCTCCGGCCCGATCGGATACACGATGGGCTCGCTCCCCGACAGCTGCCGTACGTAGGCACCCTTCAGGTTCTGGAACGCGACCTCGACGGCCTCCTCGGTGTGGGTCGTCCTGTCGCCCTCCACCTTCTTGACCTTCACCAGCAGCCGCAACGACGTGTCCTCGATCGCGAGCCGGGTCCCGCGGTTGTCGCGCAGCCGGAAGACGAGCTGGTACGGACTGTCCGCGAGCCGGGCATCCAGGGGGTGCAGGACCAGGCGTACGGCGAGCCGGCCGAGCCAGTAGCCGACGAACGCACCGGGCAGGGCAGCGAGCACTGCGTAGCCCAGGCTGTCGGTGCCGAAGAGGCCCACGAACAGGCCGGTCATCCCGCAGGTGGTGCCGCCGACAGCCGGCCAGTACTGCGTGTCATAGCGGTTACCCCGCCAGAAGACCCCGAAGAGCAGCAGCGCGAAGACCGCGATCGCCACCCCGGTCCACGCTCGGAGGAGGAGCAGAACGACCAGCTGGAACACAGGGACCACGACGTACACGAAGCAGACCACCAGCTGGGCGCGGCGGTGACGGGACGCGATGTCGAAGGCACTCACGGAGACGACCCAACCATATGGACGGGTCCGGAGTGGCTGCTAGAGTCGGCGGCTCAACTGCATATCGCGCCGTTCGAATCGGGGCGGGAGAGTCCGGGCTCACCATGACCCGGCGCCGAAGGAGCAAATCTCCCCAGAATCTCTCAGGCCCACTGACCGTTCCGATGAGGCGAACTCTGGAAAGCCGGACCCCCGCGTAGCTGTGGGGAGTCCGCACCCACGGTGCAAACCGCCTCACCCGGCGGCGAAGCTCTCAGGTACAGATGACAGAGCGGGGAGGTCACCCAGCAGTGGCACCGCATGCGCGGTGCCTGACCGAGGGAGCCTCCCGACTCATGACATCGTCACGCGCGACTCCGCTTGCTGCGGAGCATCAGCAGCTCGGTGCGTCGTTCACCGATTTCGCCGGTTGGACCATGCCGGTTCGCTACACCTCCGATATCGCGGAGCACAATGCTGTCCGGACCACGGCCGGTCTGTTCGACCTGTCCCACATGGGCCAGCTCGAGGTGGTCGGCGCGTGTGCCGCGCGAGCACTCGACCACAGTCTGGTCGGGACGCCGTCGAAGATCGGAATCGGGCGCGCGCGGTACTCGATGCTGTGCGCCGAGGACGGTGGCATCATCGACGACCTGGTCGTCTACCGGCTCGCCGACGACCACTTCCTGATCGTCGCGAACGCGAGCAACACCGCCGTCGTACGGGAGGAGCTCAAGCAGCGGATCGCGGGTTTCGAGACCGAGCTGCGCGACACCACCGACGACTGGGCGCTGATCGCCGTGCAGGGCCCGGTCTCCGCCCAGATCGTGGCCGAGCTGACCGACGCCGACCTGGCCGGGCTCAAGTACTACGCGATCACCGAGACGAAGCTTGCCAACAGCAACGTCCTGCTGGCGCGCACCGGGTACACCGGCGAGGACGGGTTCGAGATCTACTGCCGGCCCGCCGACGCCGCGCAGATCTGGGCCGAGCTGCAGCGCGCCGGAGCGCCGTACGAGCTCAAGCCGTGTGGTCTGGCCTGCCGGGACACGCTGCGGCTCGAGGCCGGGATGCCGCTCTACGGCAACGAACTCAGCCGCGAGCTCACCCCCTTCGAGGCCGGGCTCGGCCGGGTCGTTGCGTTCGGCAAGGAAGAGGACTTCGTCGGCCGCGAGGCACTCGCGCGTCGCCGCGACGAAGGCGCCCAGCAGGTGCTTGTCGGTCTCACCTCCTCCGGTCGCCGCTCACCACGCAGCGGGTACGTCGTCCTGGACCCGGCGACCGGCCGCGAGATCGGCACCGTGACGAGTGGCGCGCCATCGCCCACACTCGGCCACCCGATCGCAATGGCCTACGTCGAGGGGATCTACCAAGAGCCGGGCACCCGGCTGCACGTCGACATCCGCGGCACCCACGACGACGTGGTCGTCGTCCCTCTCCCCTTCTACCGCCGCCAGGAGTCCTGATGACCGAGCTCCAGTACACCGAAGACCACGAGTGGGTCGCCATTGACGGCGAGCTCGCGACCGTTGGTATCACCGCCTTCGCCGGTGAGGCCCTGGGCGATGTCGTATACGTCGATCTCCCGGCTGTCGGCAGCACCGTCGCGACCGGCGACGCCTGCGGTGAGATCGAGTCGACCAAGTCGGTCAGCGACCTGTTCGCGCCGGTCGACGGCGAGGTCGTCGAACTCAACGAGGCCGTCGTCGCCGATCCCGGACTGCTGAACACCGATCCGTACCAAGCCGGCTGGTTGCTGCGGATCAAGGTCACCGGTCCCACCAAGCTGCTGGACGCCGCCGCCTACGAGGCACTGATCGGAGGCGAGTGAGATGAGCACCCTCGATCAGAGCCTGGCCGAGTTCGACCCCGAGATCCACGCGGCCGTGACGGCCGAGCTCGGACGTCAGCGCGACACCCTCGAACTCATCGCCAGCGAGAACTTCGCCCCGCTCGCGGTGATGGAGGCACAAGGTTCCGTCCTCACCAACAAGTACGCCGAGGGCTACCCCGGCCGCCGGTACTACGGCGGCTGTGAGCACGTGGACGTGGTCGAGCAGCTGGCCATCGACCGGGTGAAGGCGCTGTTCGGTGCCGGCTTCGCCAACGTCCAGCCACACTCCGGTGCGCAGGCGAACGCGGCGACAATGTTCGCGCTGCTCGATCCGGGCGACACGATCCTCGGCCTCGACCTCGCCCACGGCGGTCACCTCACCCACGGCATGCGCCTCAACTACAGCGGCAAGCTGTACGACGTCGTCGCGTACCACGTCCGCGACACCGACTTCGTGGTCGACATGGCCGAGGTCGAGCGACTCGCCCTCGAGCACCGGCCGAGGCTGATCGTGGCCGGCTGGTCGGCGTACCCGCTGCATCTCGACTTCGCCGAATTCCGGCGGATCGCCGATCTGGTCGGGGCGTATCTGATGGTCGACATGGCGCACTTCGCCGGCCTCGTGGCAGCCGAGCTGCACCCTAACCCGGTCCCCCACGCCGACGTCGTCACGACGACGACCCACAAGACCCTCGGCGGTCCGCGCGGCGGTGTCATCCTCACCAACCGCGCCGACCTGGCGAAGAAGTTCAACTCGGCGGTCTTCCCCGGCCAGCAGGGTGGTCCGCTGGAACACGTGATCGCGGCCAAGGCGGTCGGATTCAAACTGGCGGCCTCCGAGGAGTTCCGCGACCGGCAACGCCGTACGCTCGACGGCGCGCAGGCGATCGCTGCCCGGTTGTCGGCCGACGACGTCCGGGCGGCCGGGATCTCGGTCCTCACCGGCGGCACCCAGGTGCACCTGGTGCTGGTCGATCTGCGGCACTCCGAGCTCGACGGGCAGCAGGCCGAAGACCGGTTGCATTCGGTCGGCCTGACCGTGAACCGCAACGCCGTACCGTTCGACCCCCGGCCGCCGATGGTGTCGTCCGGGCTGCGGATCGGTACGCCGGCCCTGGCGGCTCGCGGTTTCGGTCCGGCCGAGTTCGCGGAGGTCGCGGACATCATCGCGACCGCGCTCGTCGACGATTCCGTGCTCGATGGTCTGCGCGATCGGGTCGAACTGCTCACCACGAAGTTCCCGCTCTATCCGGAGCTCTGACTCCACTGCCCCTAAGAGAAAACTCGGCTCCGCTTCGGTGCTTTGTGCAACGGTTCCCCCGGGCTCAGGCGTTATTGCCTACATAGGGTCCTGACCGGAAGTACCGGAGTGTGGGCCGGGGGCTGGGGTGGCTTGGGGTGGCTGAACACAAGGGTGAGCTGCGCCGAAGAGTGGGAAACACGGTCGCGCTGGTCGCGGTCTGCGTCCTGATCTGCGGTATCGCGTTCGCGGGGGCGATCGTCTTCCTGATGCCCGGTGAGCAGGAGCAGGTCGCCCCGGTGGGCGCCGCGACGCCGGATCGACGCGTCACGCAGCCGGTCGCCGCACCACTGCCCGTCAAGCCGCCTGGGACCAAGCCGGCCGCCAAGGGTTACCCGTGCCAGGGGTACAGCGGGCTGCAGAAGAAGGTCCCGCTGAAGATGGTCCTCGAGGACACTTTTGCCTGGGGCAACAACCCGCCGTACAAAGCTGGTAACGGAGCCGGTGACATCAAGTGGGAGTCGAACCCCTACCAGGATCCGAGCTGGCATCTGTGGCTGCACTCGCTGCGCTGGCTGGGCAACGGGATCGACCACACCAAGGCCGGGAACGCCGCGGCGCGCACGCACACGCTCGCTATTATCCGGGACTGGATCAAGGACAACCCGTTCCCTTGGAAGAATGACGCAAGTGCGTCGGAGTCGACGATGCACCGGACCAACGTGCTGATCTGTGCCCGGCAGGCGCTGCTCACCGGGTTGCACGCGAAGAAGCTGCCGGCGCAGTACAAGTGGCTCGACGAGGCGCTGCTCACGCATGCGCAGTACATGATCGACCATTGGAGCGGCAGCCGGAACCACGGCACCGACGAGAGCATCGCGCTGTTCGGTGTCGGCTGCACCTTCGGCCGCGAGGACCTGATGAAGAAGGCCGTCGGCCGGCTCAACGAGGGCGTCGTCCAGTCCATCGACTCCCAGGGCACGACCAACGAGCAGTCCGTCGGCTACGCCGGCTTCAACTACCGGCTGTGGGGCAGAGCGGCCGCCGTGGTCCGGGGTTGTGGGATCGATCCAGGCCCGGCGATCGACGCCCGGCGGAAGCTGCTGGCGGAGTGGATGGCGCTCGCCACCAAGCCGAACGGCGAGCTGTTCCAGATCGGCAACAGCACCCGGGAGAAGGTCGCCAGCGTTCCCGGTACGCCGTGGGAGTTCGTCGCGACGAAGGGCAAGTCAGGTCCGCGGCCGGAGCACCGGACCGGGATCTTCAAGGGCGGTTTCATCTTCGGCCGCACCGGGTGGGGTGAGAAGCGGCCGTTCGACGAGGAATCGGCGTACAGCATCCGCTTCGGTCCCTCGAAGAAGTACCACGGCCACGACGACCACATGTCGATCAACTACAACTGGCACGGCCAGGACGTGCTGATCGATCCCGGGTACTATGGCTACAAGCAGGGCGACCTGCAGAACTGGGCGCCGAGCCAGGCCGCGCACAACGTGATGACGATCCCGACCGCCCAGGGCAAGCTGGTGCCGACGCGGCTGGTGGGCTCGGTCAGTACGCCGAACTCGGACTACTACGAGCTGGCGGACGAGCCTGCTGAGGGCGTCAGCCGCAGCCGGGACATTCTGGTCCTGAAGGACCCGGACGTGGTGATCGCGCTCGACCGTGGCGAGTCGGGGAGCAACCAGCGGTACGAAACGCTGTGGCACCTGCCGCCTGGCCAGACGGTGACCGTGCAGTCGCCGACGACCGCGGTGGCGACCGGCGCGAAGATGCGGACGCACCTCTTCCAGATCCCGTTCGGTGCCACGACCGGTACAACGACTGTCGAGCAGGGCAAGTCGAATCCGGCGCAGGGCTGGTACCTCGCCGACATCTTCAACGCCAAGCCGGCACCGGTCGTCAAGTTCACCCAGACCGGTCAGAACGCTCGCATCCTGTCCGTGATCGCCCCCGCTGCCAGCGGCGAGCAGGTCTCCTACAGCACCCGCTCCGCCGGCACCAACTTCTTCGTCGACCTGACCGTCGGCACCCGGAAAGTCACCGTCAAGGTCGCCCCCGACGGCCGTCTCACCCGCATGAACTAACTGACCGGTGCGGAGCGCGCGGTCACCGGCCGACGGCGCGCTCCAACTGAGCCTTGTTCATCTTCGAGCGGCCCTTGATGCCTTTGTCCTTGGCTTCGTTGTAGAGCTGCGCCTTGGTCCGCCCGCCGGGCCCCTGGTGCGACCGCAGTCCACCGCGCCGCGCCGACGAGATGTCGTGCGTGGAGCTCCGGCTCGACTCCTTCGCCTCGCCGGACCGCGCGCGCTCCTTGTTCACCGTGCGCGCCGCGATCTCCTCGGCAACGTCCTCGCTGCGGCCGCTCTTCTTCAGCCCGGCCTTGATGTGCTGGTACTGCCGTTCCCGCTTCTTACTCGCGCCAGCAGGCATGCTCCGACTCCTTTCGGCCGCCGCCCGGTACCCAAAAAGTTCGTCAAGACAACTTCGCGCCGTCAACTTCCCGTCCCGATCTCGCGTCATGAAGGCGTACGGGGAACGTCTCATCACCGAAGGAAGGCGGTCGAGCGAGCGGATGGGGTGTTTCGGATGAGCCACGACGCTGGTGGATCGGTGCAGCGGGCGGGTGATGTCTGCCGGTTCGCGTGGCACGTCGGCGGGAAGTCGCACGTCTGCCGCCAAGGCGGTGGTCACGCGTTACCGCACAAATGCGCGTACTGCGGGCTCGAGCAGCATGCGGAGGCGGAGAAGGTGCACTGACTGTCGGCGGCGCCGTCTAGAGTCAGCGCCCATGAGCGAACCCTCTCGCGTGGCCGGACTGGTGTGGAACGACGGCCTCCCGCAACTGGAGTGGTCCGCCGCCACCCCACGAACCCCGCTGCGGCTGGGCGACGAGATCGCGTTCGCCACCGGCCCCGACCGCCAGTGCATCGGCATCTGGCGCAACGGCAAGCGCCTCGGCTGCCCGACCAGGACCCCGCTCGCCGCCACCGTCCACGGGCCGCTCTGCCCGGAGTGCCAGACGATGGACCGTTCGTACTCGATCGCCGCAGATACCCGCCTCGACGACCCGCGCGAGTTCGCCGTCTATCTCGCCCATCACGGCAGCCGCGTCAAGATCGGCATCACCGCCGCCGACCGCGGGCAGGCCCGCCTCCTCGAGCAGGGCGCGCTCAGCTCCGCCTTCCTGTCCAGCGGCACCCTCGCCGCGGCCCGCCGGGTCGAGCGCCTCTTCACCTCCGCCTTCGGCGTCACCGACCGGGTCGCCTCCCCCACCAAGCGCACCGCCCGCCTGAGCCCGCCCAGTGCCGCCGAGCGTGCCGACGACCTGCAGGGTCTCGCCAAGAACGTCAGCACCCTCGACTGGCCCGACGGGCAGACCCTTCGCACGCTCGACGTCATCGACCACACCCCGACGTACGGGCTTCCCGCCGGCGGCATCCAACCCGGTCACACACTGACCGCACTCGCGCCGTACGCGGTGATCTCCGGCCGCATCACCTGCCAGATCGCCCGCGATCTCTACCTCGACACCCCGGACGGCCTCGTCCTCGCCGACACTCAGCTGCTGTCCGGCTGGCCACTCAGCCCGGTCGATCCGGACACAGCCTTCACCGCGGCCACCGAGCCGATCGCCGCGCCCGTGCTACCGCAGGACGCCCTGTTCTAAGGCCTCCGGGAGCGGCTCGGAGTGCACGAGCTGCAGCCGACTCACGGCTCGCGTCAGTACGACGTACAGGCGCTGCAGTCCACGCGGTTCGGCGGCGACGATCCGGGCCGGCTCGGCCACCACCACGGTGTCGAACTCCAGGCCCTTCGCCAGCGTCGCCGGGACGCAGACCAGCCGCGTCGCCTCCATCGAGTCCTCCGACTCCCCCAGCAGCCCGGCCTCCAGGCCGGCCCCGACCAACTCGGCCTGCAGCGCCCCGATCTGATCGTCCGCCGCGATCAACGCCACCGATCCCTCACCGGCCAGCGCTGTCCGGCACGACTCGACCACCGCGTCGGCCAGCGACTCCTCTGCGGTCCGTACGACGGCCAGTGCGTCCGCCACCGTCCGGACTCCCGTCGGTACTCCGAGAGTCGGAGCGATGACCGGCAACAGCCGAGCCGCGAACTTGATGATCTGCTCCGGCACCCGGAACCCCCGATCCAGCTCCACCACCAGACCGTCCGACTTGTCCAGGTGCCCGAGCACCCGGTCCCACGCTCCCGCGGCCCACGGCGTGGTCGCCTGCGCGACATCCCCGAGCACGGTCGCCGAACCAGTCCGGCAGCGCCGCCCGAGCGCGCGCAGCTGCATCGCCGACAGGTCCTGTGCCTCGTCCAGCACCAGGTGCCCGAGCGAACCGGCCCGCCGCTCGACCAGGTCATCAAGCTCATCCAGCAACACGGCATCGGCCGGCGACCACTTTGCCGACTTCCATGACCGCGCCGGCTTCGCCCACAGCAACGCAGCCTGCTCGTCGGCCGTCAGATCGTCGCCCGCCACCTCGGCCAGGAAGTCGGCATCGGACAGCAGCTTGTGCAGCACCTGCTCCGGAACCAGCTTCGGCCAGACCGAGTTCACCAGCGCCTGCACCGGCTTCGACCGCGCCACCGCGTTCTGCACGCGGTCGTCCGGCGAATCCCCGCGCTGCTCCATCAGCACCAGTACGGCGTGCGCCAGCCGCTGCGCGAGCGCATTGCGACCGGCGGCGTACCCGGTCGATCCGCGCAATGCCGCGACGATCTCCTGTGCCTGGTAGTCGTGTACCCGGAACCGCTGCGCCCCCTTGCTGTACAGGATCCCCTCGGTCGGCGTACCGATGAACGACCACAACGCCCGGACCAGTACGGCGGACATCCGCTCGTTGCCCTTGATCCGCGCAGTCTCCGGCCCGTCGACCGCCTCGGTCGGGTGCGTGATCAGCTCCTCGATGGTGATCTGCCGGACGTCGACCTCGCCCAGCGCGGGGAGGACCTTGCGGATGTAGGACAGGAACGAGCGGTTCGGCCCGACGATCACGACGCCACCACGCCGGAGCCGCTCGCGTTCGGTGTAGAGCAGGTAGGCGACGCGGTGCAGCCCGACCGCGGTCTTCCCGGTCCCGGGCGCACCCTGGACACAGATCGACGGGTTCAGCGGGGCGCGGACCAGGTCGTCCTGCTCGGGCTGGATGGTGGCGACGATGTCGCGCATCGGCCCGGTCCGCGGGCGCTCGATCTCGGCCCGCAGGAAGGCGTCGCCCTGATCGTGGACCTCCGGCCCGGTCATCGGCTCGTCCTCGAAGCCGGTCAGCTCCGCACTGTCGGAGAACCCGTACCGCCGGCGCAGCAGCACCTGCTGCCGATCGCTGTGCGTGGCCCGGTAGAACGGCACCGAGACCGGCGCCCGCCAGTCGATGACCATCGGCTCACCGCTGCCGTCGTGGACGTGCCGGCGGCCGATGTAGATCCGGTCGATCCCGTCGATCGTCCCGTGCTCGTAGTCGAGCCGGCCGAAGAAGAGCGGGACATCGGGCAGGTCCACCAGCGCCAGGGTCCGCTGCTCGTGCGCGCGCTGGTTGGCCTCGTTGGTGAACCGCTCGTCGTTGTCCTCACCCCCGATGACAGGGATGTCGCGCACCAGGACGTCGGCGTACATCCGCGCCAGCGCGGCCTTGGCCTCGGTCAGAACTGCACGCTCGGAGTCGAGCTCAAGCATCGAGAGGTGCCTCCCTTGAGGAAGAAGTACAGCGGTGAAGGAGAACGGACAGATCGACGGGCGACCACCAAGGTCCCGCCCCGGAGCTCTCCGGTTCGATTCGATCCTTCACACAGTGCTGCAAGTCGCCCGAGAAGGCAGGCGGGCGACATTACCAGCCACTCTCCCGGGCCACCACCGAATTAGTTCAAGAGGCCTTCGCGGTGCGCGATCGCCGACGCCTCCGTCCGGGATGCGGCTCCCAGCTTCCGCAGGACGCGGGCCACGTGGGTCGCAACGGTGTTGCCGGAGACGAAGAGCTTCCGGGCGATCTCGGCGTTCGACAGCCCTTGCGCCAGCACCTGCAGCACCTCGAGCTCCCGAGCCGTCAGCCCGAACGCCCGCGCCGGTGGCGCCTCCGCCCCGAGCCCGACCCGATTCGCCAGTACGCCGATCCGCGCGAGCAGAGGCTCGGCCCGCAGCTCGTCGGCAATCGCCCGCGCCTCTGTCAACGCCTCGCGGGCACCCCGGTCGTTGCGTCCGGCAAGTTCTGCTCCCGCCAGACCGGTCAGCGCGGCCGCGAGCTCGTATCGGTCGCTGATCCGCCGCCATGCCTCGACCGCCTGCCGCCAGGCCTTCGGCGTCCCTTGTTCGACGGCCTCGGCCGTGCCGAGCATCGCGGCGGGAGTGACTCGTTGATACGCCACCGCCGGGACCAGCTTTCGCGCGGCGCGCAAGGCGTCGAGGTCGCCCGTCTCGGCCAGGGCGAGCAGAAACCAGGCAGCGTCGTGGTTGTGCCAATCCTGGCGCTTGATGCCCTGCTCGACGAGCTGCCGTGCGGCCTCATGATCGCCCTGCAGGATCGCCATCGTGAGCCGGACAGTCAGCATCATCCCGGCGAACGGTTCGGTGTCGCCGTACGCGGTGTCGTCGAGCAGTCGCTGCGCATGCTCGAATCGCCCCTGCCGAACAGCGATCAGGGCGGCCACGTAGTGCAGGGAGACCAGATAGCGAGGTGGCGGCGCGTCGGCCAGCGCGTCATCGATGACGTCGAGTGCCTCGTCCCAGCGCCCGAGCCGATACAATGTGTACGCCCGATTCTGCGCCAGCATGCTGCCGCGGGCCCGAGCCAGGCCCCACTCCTCGGCCAGTCGCTGGGCCGTAGCGCTGACCTCGACCGACTCCTCGAACCGGCCATCGACCACAAGGACGATGCACTTCCACTGCTGGGCGGTCAGGTACAGCGCATGGTCGCCGGCCCGCAACGCCAACTCCCCGCACCGGACGTACTTCGCGATCGCCGCCTCGGCCTCTCCGTCCGCGTCATCGAGGTAGGCAGCCGACAGCAAGGCGGCGGCCCGGAGTCCGTCGTGGTCAAGCCGGTCGGCCAAGGCGTAGGCCTCGGCAACGACCAGGCGGCCAGGTTCGATGTTGTCCTCGACGCAGAAGAGGAAGCCCAGCCAGGCCAGCAACCGGCACCTCAACAGGTCGTCGGCACCTGGCGCCACCAGCGCGACCGCTCGCTGCACGCTGTCGATCCCGGTTTCACCCAGCCGGTTCCGCAACAAGCCTTGCAGACCGAGGACCCTCGCCACCCGCATCGGCTCCCGCTCGACGTCCAGTTCGGCCAGCGCCTCGATCGACCGCTGAACGCCCCACTCGGCCCGGCCCGCCGCATTGGCGACCTCGACACCGGCGGTCAGGACGTCCGCCCGGCTCACGCCGGTCAGCTGCTCCGGCCCGTCAACCTCGGACCACAAGGTCAGGACCTTGTCGAGCAGGTTCAGCTGATCGTCGTACGCGAACTGCCGCCCCGCCACCGCGGCTGCCCGCCAGGCAGCGGTCAACGCCCGCCCGTGCTCGCCGGCGGCCTGCCAGTGCTCGGCCAGCGCGGCGGACTGGTAGTCACCCACAGCGTCGCGGGTGTCGATCGCGGTCGCGTAGCGTCGGTGCAGACGCCTCCGTTCGCCCGGCAGCAACGCGCCGTACACGGCCTCGCGGATCAGGTCGTGCCGTACGGCGTACACGGTGTCGCGCACGACGACCTGATGCCGCTCGACCAGTTCACGCAGCGCCTCGTCACTGGGCCGTTCCAGAACCTCGGCGAGGATCACATCAGGCACCTCGGCCCCGGCCACCGCGATCGCCGCCAGCAGGCGCCGGGCATCCGGCGAGAGGTCCGCAACCCGATCCAGTAACAGGTCGCTCAGCCCACCTCCGGCCGCAGACCCGCTCGACTTCAACGCCTCGACGAACAGTGGGTTCCCGGCACTGCGCCGGTGGATCTCGCTCGCCACCACCGGATCGACAGATCGCCCAGCGAGCGCAGCCAGCAGTGCCGCGACCTCGCGCCGCGCCAACGCAGCCAGGTCGACCCGTACGACGCCGGCCCGGCGACCCAACTCCCCCAGCAACTGCCGCGTCGGGTGGCCGGGGGCGAGCTCACCGGAGCGGACGGTACTGATCAGCAGCACCTGGCGTTCGCCGAGGTTCCGCGCGAGGTAGGCGAACAGCTCTCGGCTCGAGGTGTCCGACCACTGCAGATCCTCGATCACCACAACGACCGGCCGGTCACGTGCCGCTCGACCGAGCAGGCTCAGCATTTCCTCGAACAACCGGACCTGACCGCCGTCGGCCCGCGTCAGCCCGAGCTCCGGCCACCAATCGGCCAGCGCCGTACCGTCGGCCGGCAGTGCGCTCCGCAACCGATCCGCACCCCAGGCCCGCAACAGGTCGCGCATCACCGCGACGAACGGCAACCACGGCGTCCCGCTGGCCCCCAGCTCGAGACAACCGCCGCGCAAGATCAGCGGATCGCCCGCCAGCCGCTCGATCGCCGTCGCCACCAGACGGGACTTGCCGATCCCCGCCTCGCCAGTGACCAGCACCGTGGTCGACTCACCCGTCCGAACCTGTCCGTACGCCGCCTCGATCGCCGCCAACTCGGACGTCCGGCCAACGAGGACGGGGCTGATGACTGGCGACGGCATGCGGCCATATTCGCATCACCGGGGAGCGCGGCTGAGTTCAGCGGTAGGCGCGGGCCTGCAGCTCGAACAGCTCCGCATAGCGGCCACCCGCCGCGAGCAGCTCCTCGTGGCTGCCGACCTCCTCGATCCGTCCTTCGTGCAGGACCACGATCAGGTCGGCCATCCGCACGGTCGAGAACCGGTGCGACACCAGCACGGTGATCCCGCCGGTCTCGCTGCCCGCGATCCGAGCCGCTTCGGCGTACTGCTCGAACAGCCGGTGCTCGGCCTCCGGATCGAGCGCCGCCGTCGGCTCGTCGAGCAGCAACAGCAGCGGCCGCTCCCGCATGAACGCCCGCGCCAGCGCGAGTCGTTGCCACTGGCCGCCGGACAGCTCGGCCCCACCCTCGAACTTCTTCCCCAGCTGGTTGTCCAGCCCGTTCGGCAGGCCGGCGATCACCGACCCGGCATCACCCCGTACGACGGCCGCCCGGATCGCGTCCTCGTCGTCCATCCGCCCGAGATCGCCGATCCCGACCACCTCGCGGGCCAGGAACTCGAACTTCACGAAGTCCTGGAACCCGGCCGACATCCGGGACCGCCAGTCCTCGGGACCGATCTCGGGCAGCGCGACTCCGTCGATCAGGATCTGCCCGGTGGTCGGGTCGTACATCCGGGCCAGCAACTTCACCAGCGTGGTCTTGCCGGCACCGTTCTCCCCCACCAGCGCCACGGCCGATCCCGCCGGAATCTTCAGCGTCACGTCGCTCAGGACCGGCGACTCGCTCCCCGGATAGGCGAATCCCACGTTCTGCAGCTCGATCCCCGAGGTGAGCTTGGCCGGGGCGGGCGTCGTACTCGCTTGCCAGGAGTTGTCCTTCGCGTACTGCCGCAGCCAGTCGTAGCGGCTGAAGCTCCGAACCACTTCCCCGACCCAGTAGATGTTCTGCGCGATCCCGCCGGTCATCTGATCGACCTGCGGTGCCAGGAGCAGCACCAGGACGACGTCGCCCGCCGAGGCCTGGCCGTTGCGAGCCCGCGCGATCACCCAGACGATCGCCGCCGCGTAGACCAGCGCGAACCCGAGACGTACCGCGCCGTCGACCTTCCCACTCCACTTCGCCGCCGCGACCTGCAACTTGAACCGCTCGGCCTGCAACGCCGAGATCCGCTCGATCATGACCTTGCCCAGCCCGAACACCCGCAGCTCGAGCGCCGTCCGCGGATCCTTCGCCACCTCGATCAGCCGGTCCGCCAGGCGCTCGTGCGGCAGCGAGTCCTCGTAGGCCTTCTGCTCCCGGATGCTCCCCTTGTACGCCGACCAGATCCGCGACGTCCCGAGGAGCGGCAGAAGCAGCAGCAGCGGGTGCACCGAGCCCAGCAGGGTGAGCACCGTGACCGTGTTCGTCACCGTGCCGAACAGCCACAGCAGCACCTCGGAGCCGACGCCCATCCGCCAGGCCCGCTCCCGCACGAGCTCCAGGCGGTCGGCCACATCAGGCCGCTCGTGGTGGGTCAGGCCCGGAATCCCGGTCGTCACGTCGAGCAGGTCCGCGTGCACCCGACCGGCCATCCGCTCCTCGGCCGTCTGCTGCACCGGCCAGCCGACCACATCGGCCAGGAACGAAACCGCCAGCCCACCGATGATGATCGCCACACCGACCGCGATCGTGTCCGACCCGTCTCCGCTGAGGCCCTCGACCAGCAGGCTGATGCCATAGGTCTGGGCCGGCGCCGTCACCGCCCGCGCCGCGACCAGCACGGTCGAGATCGCCATCAGCACCGGCGCCGCCCGGAACGACGTGGCCAGCCACAGCCGGCCGATCCGCAGGCTACGCATCGGTCATGTACCGCTCGGCCTGCAACCGGAACATCTTGGCGTAGGTCCCTTCCGCTGCGAGCAGTTGCTCGTGGGTTCCGTCTTCGATGATGTGTCCGTCGGCGAGCACACAGATCCGGTCCGCGTTCCGCACCACCGAGAACCGGTGCGAGATAATCAGTGACGCCACTCCGGAGGTCAGCTCGAGATATCGCTCCACCAGCTCGATCTCTGCTCGCACATCCAGCGCAGCGGCCGGCTCGTCGAGCACGAGCACTCCGGCGCCGGCATGGACGGCGAACAACGCCCGAGCCAGCGCAACCCGCTGCCACTCGCCACCGGACAGATCGACACCGCCCTCAAAAGCCTTGTCCAGCACGGTTTCCCAGTCCTTCGGCAGCCCGCGCACCAGATCCTCGATGCCGGCCTCCCGTGCTGCCTGGGCGAGAGCGGCCTGGTCACCGGCCCGCTCGATCGCCCCGAACTCCACGTTGTCCGTCACCGGCAGCGGGAAGCGCAGGAAGTCCTGCACGATGGCTGCGATCCGCCGCTGCCATTGGCCGAGGTCGAGCTCCGCGAGATCGACCCCGTCGATGAGGATCCGCCCACTGGTCGGCCGGTACGCGCCGCCGAGCAGCTTCACCAGCGTCGACTTCCCGGCGCCGTTGATCCCGACCAGCGCCAGCGCCTCCCGCGCGTGGATCGTCAGGTCGAGATCCCGGAGCACATAGTTGTCCGAGCCCGGATAGTGGAAGCTCACCTTCTCGAACCGGATCTCCCGCGCAGGCATCGTCTCGACCCGGTGCTGCCCGGTGGCCACCGGCTCCGGGTGCCGGGTGGCGATCGTGTCCGGCAGCGCCACCATCGCCCGGTACGCCGAGAGTCCGCGCCGCAGCTGGACGACGCCGTACCCGCTGCCGGAGACACCGATCGCGAGGATCGCCGGCACTGCGGTCGCGACCTGCGTCAGTGGCAAGTCACCGGCGAGCGCGGCGCGGCCGACGAGCAGGATCGCGAACCCGTCGGCGAGCAGCCGGACCAGACCCATCGCGATCGACCAGACCACGTTCTTGCCGCGCTTGGCCCAGACCGCCCGGAATCCTGCCGTCCACTCCTGGACGTAGCGGTTCACCACCCACTGATGCAGGCCGAAGACCCGCAGCTCCTTCGGGGCGTCCTTCATGCCGAGGTCGAAGACGTAGTTGGCGCGGCGCTGCTCCTCGGTGTTGCCCCACCACATGTCGATCTCGCCCTCGATCATCCGGCCCTGATGCCACTCCAGGACCAACGTCACCGCGACCAGCATCGCGGCGACCAACCAGGAGAACATCAGCCCGACGATCACGGCCGACCCGATCATGGTGATCCGCGCGGCAAGCAACCACGGCAGCTGCGACATGCCTTGCGCGAGGTGGAATCCACCCTTGCCCTTCGCCCGCTCCTGGACGTCGAGGACCTCACCGTCCTCGAGATGCTCGATCCGCTGCGGCCGCAGCAGCGGCTCAGTGATGCCGATCCCGATCTCGCGGACGACCGCCGCCTCCAGCAACGTCGCCGTGACCCGGTGCAACGCCGGCGCCAGACTCTCGAGCACGAACACGAACAGCATGGCCGCCAGCAGCCACCCGAAGGCCCAGAGCGACATCGCCCCGGCCGACCCCGCGATCACTCCCGGCACTGCTCCGACCACCTGCCCGGTGAGCAGCGTGACCGCCATCCCGAGCACTGCCCCCAACACGGCCAGCCCCACCGTCAGCGCCGTACTCCCCGGCGCGACGCGCATCCCGTATCTCAGCAGAGTCAGCATCCTGCAGACCGTAACCGGCCTAGCCGACAGAAATCACTTGAATAACTCAGCCCGACGCATCTCCAGCAGATCCGCGAGCTTGATCGACTCACCATCGCGCCCACCTTGACCCACCACGAGCGGCGGATCCGAAGCAAGCACCCGCACGCCGGTCACCCGCGCAGCAAGACTCGCAGTCGTCCCGAGAATGTAGAAGTTGGCCTCGGTATCAACACCCACCGACCGATTCTTCCGCAGATACCACCCACTGATCCCAGTGCGGTAACTCGTCCCCGACCCAATCACCTGCGCCCGCAAGAGCTCCGGCGCCACCCCACGCTCCCGCAGTTCGCGCACAAATTCGACCAGCAGCTCACGCGCCTGCGCCGACTCCGCAGCCTTCCGCCGCTCCAACGCAGCCGCCTGCTCAACAGACGCCTCCCGCCGCCGCTCCCGCCAACTCCCCTGATCCTCCACACCCTCAACCTACCGCCCGCGCCTTCCCCCACTGGGGCGTGCAACCTGCCAAAAACGCCGGGTAGGACTCCCCAGCCCCCGCAATGGGACACCCGACAGACGACCGCACCTCGCCTACCGCAACCCAAGCCCGTCAGCCCCAGGCAACGATCACCCGGTCGCCGACCTCGCCAGCACCTCAGCCCCCGCGGCGCCCAACCACATCTCGCAGTTATCGGCCGCAACGGCGCCCAGCCACCAGCTACGTCACCGGACGCATCCAAGGCGGCGCGACCCGGACGGCCACGCCATCACAAGTGCGGGTGCCCGCGGAACGCACGCCTGACCGGGGACGATTCGGGCGATTGTGATGGGCTGGCGGTCCGCGGGCATCGCCGTACTCGGTCGTGCAACGGCTCCTGGCCGGCTGGGTGATCGGGGCCCGTATCCTCGGAGGGTGAGTCGGGACAGAGGCGATGGCGGCCGGATGGGCGACTCGTCGTTGCTGCGCAAGCTGAACCTCGCGGCAGCACTGGATGCCTTCCTCCAGGCGGAGTCCTTGACTCCGCGGGAGTTGCGGGCCGTCGTCGGCGTCTCGCGACCGACCGCCGAGGATCTGCTGGCGACTCTGATCGCCGACGGCCGGGTCGAGGAGACCACGCCACCGCGGCAGCCGGCCTCCACCACCCGCGGCGCCGGGCGCCCGGCTCGGCACTTCCGCTTCCGGGCCGAGTCCGGTTACGTGACGGGGATCGACATCGGCGCGCACAAGGCGATGGCCGTTGTCACCGACCTGCGCGGCAACACTCTTGCGACCCGGCGCGTCGAGCTGGACCCGGCGCTCGATGCAACCACCCGGATCCAGATCGCCGTCGACGTCACCCGTGCGACCTGGCAAGAGGCCCGGCTCGATCCGGACGAGATCACCGGTGCCGCCTGCGGAGTCACCGGCGCGCTGCGGGCCGGCGAGGGCGTGAACGACGTGCGCAAGGGGCCGATCGGTGCGGGGCTGGCGGTCTACTCACTGCCCGGGTTCCCCGACGTCGATGTGGCCGCCGAGCTGTCGGCAGGGCTCGGCGTACCGGTTGCCGTTGCCAATGATGTGAAGCTCGCCGCGCTCGCCGAGCACTGGAAGGGCGCGGCCCAAGGCCACCGCGACATTGTGTACATGTTCGCCGGCCACCGCGCCGGTGCCGGCGTCCTCATCAACGGACAGGTCCATCAGGGCCATCACGGCGCCGCCGGCGAGATCGGCACCTGGCCGATGCTCGGCTGGGAAGCCGCGGTCGACCAGTTGCATGCCCGCGGCGCCCAGCTCGCCATCGCCGCAGGCCTGCCGTCCGGCCGCGAGGGTGAGCTGGTGATCGCGTCGGCGGCCCGGCAGGACCCCGAGAGTCTGCGCGTGCTGATCGAGTTCACCGAGGTGCTCGCCCGCGGCGCCGCCGTACTGGCTCTCGCCGTCGACCCTGAGGTCGTCGTCCTCGGCGGCGGCATGTCCCGCGGCGGCGCGATCATCGCCGAACCCTTCCGCCGCGAACTGGCCCGCCTGGCCCTCGTCCCGATCGACGTCATCACCTCCACCATGGGCGCCGACTCCGTAGCGCTCGGCGCAGCCCGGATGGCACTCGACACGGTCCTCGCCGACCTCCTCGCCGTACCGGGCGCTTAACTCATTCGGCGTCGGTGGTGAAGGCGGCGCGGGGTTGCTGTACTGAGGCCAGCGAGACGATGTCGCGGCCGTAGACCGCGGCGGCCAGCCAGACCGCCAGCACGCGGACCTTCCGGTCCCAAGTCGGTACGGCGAGCACGTGGTAGCCGCGGTGCATCAGCCAGGCGAGCGGGCCCTTCACCACGATGCGGCGGAACTGGAAGACACCGGTCCCGAGACCGAGCGTCGCCACCGCGCCCAGTGTGTGGTGCAGGTACTGCTTCGGCTCTCGTCCGCGCAGGGTCGCGAGCAGGTTCTTCGCGAGAAGCTTCCCCTGCCGTACGGCGTTCTGTGCGTTCGGCACGGTAAGTGAACCCGGTACGGCGAGGTCCGGGATCGCGGCGTCGTCACCGGCGGCCCAGGCGTCCGGCACGATCTCGTCCTCGGTCCCGACGCGCAGGTCGGGGCGGGTCTGGATCAGGCCGCGTGCCGTGACCGGGAGGTCGGTGTGACCGCGCACCAACCGCGTCGCCGCGTTGCCGGCCGTCCAGACGATCAGCTCCGCATCGAACTCCGACCCGTCCGAGAGCACCACGTGACCGTCGACAGCGGACTCCACTGTGGTCTCCAGATGCACGTGGCCACCCCGGCCCTCGAGCAGCCGTCGAACCCAGGCGCGTGGACCGTCGGTCACCTCCGGCAGGATCTTCTGGGTCGCCTCGACCAGGTGGAAGGACAGGTCGTCGCGGCTCAGTCCGGGGTACGACTTGAGCAGGCTGTTGGCCAATGAGAGCAGTTCGCCGAAACTCTCCACACCGTTGAAGCCCGCGCCGACGACGACCACGGTCAGCAGGCGGCGGCGTACGGGACCTGGCGGTAGGACGGAGGCCTCGTCGAAGGCGGTGAGCAGCCGGTCGCGAACGGCCACCGCCTCCTCGACGTGCTTCATCCCGATCGCGTTCTCCGTGATCCCGGGCAGGTCGAAGGTGCGGGTGATCGCGCCGGCGGTGACCGCGATCACGTCGTACGGGAGCTCGAAGTCCTCGCCGTTCACCGGGTGGATGGTGACGGTACGGCGGGCGTGCTCGACCGTGGTCACCGAGCCGGCGATGATGCGGGTACGGCGCAGGTTGCGGCGCAACGAGATCGCCGCGTGCCGGGCCTCGACCGAACCGGACAGCACCTCGGGCAGGAACGGCTGGTACGTCATGTACGGCCGCGGATCGATCAGGATCACCTCGGCCTCGCCACGCCGCAGCTTCTTCTCGAGCTTCCAGGCCGTGTAGAAGCCGGCGTAACCGCCTCCGACAACCACGATTCTGCGCACCGTCAGTCTCCCGTTCTCTCACTAGCTACGACAGCGTAGAGGTCCTCGTTGTGACTACGCCCACCCCCGGTGTGACAGCGGTTACCCGGCCGGGAAGTCACAGATCCGGAAATTGCGTGGTCTTGTAGAAGTAGAGCGCCGATGAGCCTAAGGAGAGAACCATCAATGACGATGGCCGAGCAGCAGATCGCAACCTCCGTCCTGGTGATCGGAACCGGCGGTGGCGGCCTGCGGGCCGCGATCGAGCTGGCCGAACGCGGAGTCGAGGTCCTTGCCCTGGGCAAGCGTCCACGCAATGACGCGCACACCTCGCTGGCCGCCGGCGGGATCAACGCCGCGCTGGCCACGATGGACCCCGAGGACACCTGGCAGCAGCACGCCGCCGACACCCTGCAGGAGAGCTACCTGCTCGCCAACCCGGACACGGTCCGGATCGTGGCCGAGGGTGCGGCGCAGGGGATCGCCGATCTCGAGCGTTACGGGATGCCGTTCGCGCGCGAGGCCGACGGGCGGATCTCGCAGCGGTTCTTCGGCGCGCACACCTACCGCCGAACGGCGTTCGCGGGCGACTACACCGGCCTGGAGATCCAGCGCACACTGGTGAATCGCGCGGTGCAGCTCGGCGTACCGATTCTCGACAACGTCTACGTGACGCGGATCCTGGTCCGGGACAACACCGTCTTCGGTGCCTACGGATTCGACCTCGACACCGGTAAGCGGTACGTCATTCACGCCGACGCCGTGATCCTCGCGGCCGGCGGCCACACCCGGATCTGGCGGCGGACGTCGTCACGCCGCGATGAGAACACGGGCGACTCGTTCCGCCTCGCGGTCACGGCCGGCGGCCGGATCCGGGACCCTGAGCTCGTCCAGTTCCACCCGTCCGGGTTGCTCGAGCCGGAGAACGCGGCCGGGACGCTGGTGTCCGAGGCCGCGCGCGGCGAGGGCGGTCAGCTCCGGAACGCGCTCGGCGAGCGCTTCATGGCCCGGTACGACGCCGAGCGGATGGAGCTGTCGACCCGCGACCGGGTGGCGCTGGCGGCGTACACGGAGATCAAGGAAGGACGCGGTACGCCGAAGGGTGGGGTCTGGCTCGATGTCTCGCACCTGCCGCGGGAGACGATCATGCAGCGGCTGCCGCGGGTCTACCAGACCCTGCTCGAGTTGCAGATGCTCGACATCACCCAGCAACCGATCGAGATCGCACCGACCGCGCACTACTCGATGGGCGGCGTGTGGGTCCGGGCCGAGGACCACTCGACCGGGGTCGACGGTCTGTACGCGCTCGGCGAGGCGGCGAGCGGTCTGCACGGAGCGAACCGGCTGGGCGGGAACTCGCTGATCGAGCTCCTCGTGTTCGGCCGGATCGTCGGCGAGGAGGCTGCGAAGTACTCCGTCAATCGTGAGTCGCAGCAACGGTCTGCCGAGGTTGTCGGTGAGGCTCGCGCCGAGGTGGACGGGCTGCTCGCGGCCGACGGGCCGGAGAACGTGCGGGCGCTGCAGAGAGCACTCCGCGACACCCTCACCGCCCGGGCCGGCGTCGTCCGGGACGAGGCCGGTCTGCTGGCCGGTATCGAGGAGCTCGCCGAGATCGAGGACCGTACGGCGCAGATCGGCGTCCACCCCGATATCGCGGGCTTCCAGGACCTCGCGCACGCCTTCGACCTCAAGTCGTCGGCGCTGTCCGCCCGGGCCACTCTCGACGCCGCACTGGAACGGCGCGAGTCGCGCGGCTGCCACAACCGCTCCGACTACCCCGAACTCGACGAGTCCCTGCAGGTCAACCTCGTCTGGTCGGGCCCCGGCCAGGTCACCAGGGAACCCATCCCCGCGATCCCGGCCGAGATCCGTGCCCTGATGCGCGACGACATCTCCACCGAAGGCAAGCTAGTCGAGTGATCAGGTGACGCGGGCAACCGGTGCGGTCTTGTCTGTGCGGGCGACGCGGAGGCGGACGCGGGTGTGAATGCCAGGTAGGGCCACGACGGTGGCGAGCTCGGCCGCGGTGCGGGCTGCGGCCGAGTGGACCGTGGCAAGGTCGGCGGTGGGTTCGATCGTGCAGGTGAGTTCGGCGACGAGCTGACCGCGGTCGGCGACCACGTGGCCGGAGCCGTCGCGGATGCCCGGCGTACGGGCGAGCGCTTGAGCGGCGGCGTCCACGGCCGAGTGCGCATCCGCAGTCAGCCGTCCACTCCGATCGCCACCGGGCAGTGCGAACCGCCCGCCGACCCGACGGGGCAGATGTCGAGCGAGCCACCACAGGCCGAGCAGGATCGCCACCACTCCCCCGGCACCAGTTGCCCACGGCCACCATTCCGCGGTGGTCGGGCCGGCCGTGATCCGGTCCGGGACGGACGGGAGTCCGCCGTACCGCCAGGCCACCATCGCGCCGCCCACGAGGAGCAGTCCGAGCGCGATCACCGTGCCCACTGCCCGATCCAGAGCAATCACTCCGCGACGCATGTCACTCCTCCCGTACGGCGATCCGCGTCCGCGGCACCGGGGTAATCGTCCGCAACCGGTCCTCGACGACGGCCGTGACGTCCGCACTGACGCGGCCGGGTTCGCCGAACGTGGTCACCGTCAGGTCGACTCGCTTCCGCTTCAACCGGCCCGCGACCGCAGTCACCGAATCCACCTGCCGAGCGCTGTCGGCGGCGAGCCGCGCAACATCCGCACTACGCAACCAGACCAGCCCGTCCGCCCCGTCAACCGCATGATGAGTCCGCCGCCGCCGCTTGAACGTGAGCACCAACAGCCCAAGCCCAACCACAGCAGCCGCAATCCCAGCCGGCCCCGCCCACCCACCAGGCTCCAACTCGAAGCCCCGGCCGAGCCACGAGGCCCCGTCAGCGAGCCCGGCAGCAACCGCCATCTCACGAATGGCAACACACCCAGCCAGCACCAAGCCGAACGCCCCCACCATCCCCACCCACACCACAGCAGCCCCACCCACCGGCTGCTGCGCCGCGACCGCCTCACCTGGCGCCGTACTTGTCGGCTTCTCCACCTGAGAGGCATCGACGGTGGTGATGGTTACGTCGGCTCGGTCTACGCCTAGGCCGGTGAGGTCCTCTACGGCTGTGGTGATGGTTGCGCGGAGGTCGGCGGCGGTGGCGGCCAAGGGGTGGGGCCAGGTGATGGCTGTTTCCAGGTGCAGGCGGACTCGTTGACCGGCGACGACCGCGCGTGCTTTCGGGAGACCGCGGCCCAGTACGGCGGACTGGCGGGCGACCGCGGCGTGCCGGCGGGCGGTGATCTCCACGATCCGCTCGACCGCGCGGGAGGTGATCTCGAGCCGGCCGCGATCGCCCCCGAATGCGGTCGCGGACGGCTCTGAGACCCTCGGAGCCGGTCCGTCCACCGGCTCGAGTCCATCCGACGCACGCGCGTCCGTCCTGGATCCCGCCGCAGCAACAGATTCGCCGGTCTGATCCACGAACACCTCGTGGTCAGCCACGGTTTCGGCGGGTGAGGAGGTCGTCGAGGGCCTTGGAGCCGCCGCCGGAGAGGAAGTGGCCGACGGCGAAGCCGGCCGCGCCCAGGACGAGGGCGAGCAGGAAGCCGGGGAAGCCACCGGCCGCGGCGGCGATGGCGATCAGCAGGCCGGCGAACAGGCCGATGGTCGAGGTGCTCACTCGGATCTCCTCAAAGGAAAGGGTGCGTCAGCGGACGCGGGGTTCGGTGGTCTCGGCAGCATCCTCGTCATCGTCGTCGTCGCCGTCCAGGTGGACGTCGGTGACGGAGATGTTGACCTCGGTGACCTGGAGGCCGGTCATCCGCTCGACCGCCGAGATCACGTTCGCGCGGATCGCCGCCGCGAGTTCGGCGATACTCACGCCGTACTCGGCGACGAGCTCGATGTCGACGGCGGCCTGGGTCTCGCCGACCTCGACCGAGACGCCCTGGGACAGGTTGGTCTTGGAGCCCGGGATCCGGTCCCGCAGCATGCCGACGGCCCGTGCGGCGCCGCCGCCGAGGGCGTGCACGCCGGGGATCTCGCGGGTCGCGATCTCGGCGATCTTGGAGACCACCACATCCGCGATCGCGGTGCGCCCGCCGCTACCGGTGCCGTCGGCAACTACCTCGGCGGCGGGGACGGAGGCGACCGGGCGCTTGGCCGGCTTGGGGGTCGCGGTTTCAGTCATCGGGAGGTGCCTTTCTCGTCAGCGGTTGTTCGGAGCCGTTCGCCGGAAGGACAACCGTGCGCGCCGAATCGTCACGGTTCCTCCACACCGTCCACAGCGTGACATGACTCACTCGACGGATACGGGAGGCTACCGTGACATCAGGGCACGCGGTGTCGTCTTCACGTACACGCGCACAAACGGGAGGTGGAGTGACCACAGGGCTGACCGAGCTCGACGAGGCGACTCTGGTCGCCCGGGCCCGTGATCGCGACCCGGCGGCGTTCGAGCTGCTGGTCCGCCGCTACCAGCGGCGGATCTACACGCTCTGCCTGCGGATGCTGAACGGCGCGTCCGGTGATGCCGAGGATGTCGCACAGGAGACGTTCGTGACCGCCTGGCGCCGGCTGCCCGAGATCCAGCACGAGGCGGCCTTCGGTTCCTGGCTCTACCGCACGGCCACCAACAAGTGCCTGACACTCCTGAACCGCCGCAAACCGACCTCGGAGCTCAACGAAGACAGCGCTCCCCAAGACCTGGCGCACGACCCGGCCCGCGCGGCCGGGAACACGGCCGCCATGCAAGCACTGTCCGTCGCCCTGCGGCGGCTACCACCGCCACAACGTGCCTGCTGGCTACTGCGCGAGGTCCACGGCCGCTCGTACCAGGAGATCGCCGATCTCGTCGGTACGACGCCCACGGCGGTCCGCGGCCGGATTGCCCGGGCCCGCGCCGAACTTGCGGAGGTGATGAAGCCATGGAGATGAATCCCGAAGACACCGTCACCGCTCTGCACCCCCTGCCCTGCGGGCGAACCGTCGAAGACGTGTGGGACGAGCTGGAGTCCGGTGAGCTCAGTGCACACCGAGCCGACTGCCCGCATTGCCGGACCGCCCAGGCCGGTCTGGAGCAGTTGACCGAGGCGACCCAGTTCCTGATCGACGATCCGGTCGAGGTCCCCGGTGGACTGCTGGACCGGATCATGACGGCCGTCCGTGCCGACCTGAATCTCGGCCGCACGATCCCGCTGCCCACCGAACCGGCCGAGGTCGAGGTATCGGTGCACGCACTCGCCGCCGTACTGCGCTATGCGGTCGACGGCACCACCGGCGTACGGGCTCGGCAGTGCCGGATCGAGCTGTCGGAGCCGGGGTCGATCAAGGTGTGGATGTCGGTCGCACTCGAGTTCGGGGCCGGTCAGGTCGGAGCGCTCGACGAAGCGCGGCAACGCGTCGCGCTCGCCTTGCGCGGTCAGATCGGGCTGGAGCTCGCTTCGCTGGACTTCGAGGTCGTCGACGTCTGGACCGACCCACGGAGTCCGGGAGCGCAGTCGTGACGGCGGATCCGGCCGGCGCGGTCGCTCAGCTGGGCGCGGCCGATGCGGCTGCCCAGGCGGCCCGCGCGGTCAGTGGCGTCATCCGGCTGCAGCCCGGGATCAAGGGTCTCCTGCGTCAGTTCGGGGCACAGGCCTGGCAGCGCGCGACCGGGCGCGACGTACCGGATGTGGCCGGCGTCGAGGTCGACCTCACGGCTGACGACGTGCGCGCCGAGATCCGCATCGTCGTCGGCGTCGACCACCTCGCGACCGAGGTCGGCCGGAAGGTGCACGAGGCAGTGGTCGCCGCGCTGGAAGCGGCGACCGGACGCCCGGCAGTCGTGCAGATCCGCATTGTCGAGTTCGATCTGGAACCGCGCTACAGCTGACGCGTCGCGATGAAGCGTTTGCCGACGTCGATCATCGGCTTCTCCACCCAGCGGTAGCACAGATGTGCCATCAGGATCGACGTCAGCGTCACGGGGAGCCATGGCACCGGGGTCTTGGTCAGGTTGGCGCCGAACAGCAGATAGATCCCCGCCACGGCGCCGTGGGCGAGCAGCTGCACGAGGTAGATCGAGTACGAGCGTTCGCCGAGAAAGACGAACGGCCGCGTGGACAGCAGGCGCTGCGGGAAGGCGTTGGCGAGCAGCGCAGGCAACAGCAGGAAGCCGACCAGTACGACGTACGGCGGCGGAACCACGACGAAGCCGGGCACATCACCGGCCAGGTGATGCCGCTCGATGAACGCGGCCCAGAACTGCACGGTCGCGTGGATCACCAGGAAGGCCGCGGCCGCCGTACCGGCTACCCACGGCCGGGTCAGTGGCTTGAAGAGAGCGTAGGTCTTGGGGTTGTGCATCAGGATCGCGACCAGACAGCCGACCAGGATCGAGAAGTAGTGGACGGTCCAGCCGCGCGGGTCGCCGCCCATCGACAGCGGCACCATCACGAGCAGGATCGTCATCAGCACCAGGGTCAGACCGATCCGGCTGCCGAATTTCGCCTTGCGCTGCACGAGGATGGCGGAGAAGGCCAGTAGTGGCCAGAGCAGGTAGAACTTCTGCTCGATGCCCAGTGACCAGGACTGCCCGTACTCGCCGCCGTGGCCGAACTCGTTGAAGAAGAACAGGTAGAGCGGCAGCTCGGATCCCGGCGGCTTCGTGGTCAGGTCCCCGCGGAAGAACTGGGCGATCAGGGTCACGCCGAGCAGGAGGAAGTACACCGGCAGGATGCGGAAGATCCGCCGGGCGTAGAACTTCTTGAACGAGATCTGCCCGGAGCGGTCCTCTTCGCGCAGCATCAGCGTGGTGATCAGGAAGCCGGAGATCACGAAGAAGATCTGGACACCGATCCAGCCCTGCAGCCAATCCGGACCTTGGTTGTGGAAGACCACCACCATCAGGGCAGCGATCGCGCGCAGCCCGTCCAGCGCGGGGAACCGCTTCAGCGCCAGGTAGTCGGAGTGGCTCAGCGGCTGCCGCGAGACGCCGGCGTCGACCTTGCTCGATGGACTGATCGTCATGCTTTCGACGATCGCTGGCGGACCCCGGCCGGCACATCGCCGTCAAGTGCCGACCGTGGTCACTGCAACGAATGAATCGCCTCGATCGGATGTCACTCCTGAGAGTGACATCGGGTCAGTTGATGACGGGGGCGATCGTCTTGGAGCGGGCGCCTTCGTAGGCGGCGAGCAGGATACCCAGTACGGCGATGCCCTCGACCTCGGTGTGCAGCGGCCGGGTCTTGCCGATCAAGGCGTCCGCGAAGTGCTCGATCTCGGCGACGAAGGTGTCGACCGGTGCGAGCTCGAACGTCTCCGATTCGCCCGACCGCAGTTGGTAGGTGAGCGACGTACCGTCACTGTGCAGTGAGCCCAGCTCGCCGACTGCCGAGAACCGTTCGGTCGAGCCGGCCGGCTGGTAGGCCCAGCTGGTGACCAGCTGACCGACGACTCCGTTGTCGAAGCGGATCAGCACCTGGGCGGAGTCCTCGCCCTCCATGAACTTCAGGCGGTGGGTCGACAGCATCGCCGTCGCCTCGACCGGCATCCCACCGGCCAGGTGCAGCATCAGGTACGTCGGGTGGTAACCGGTGTCGATGAGCTCGCCACCGCCACTCGTCTTGCTGCTGGCCCGCCAGCCCATCGAGCTCGGGTCGAAGTCGTTGTAGAAGCTGTCGGTCGTCCGCACCTCGTAGACCGTGCCGATCGTGCCGGCCTCGAGCAGTTCCTTCGCCTTCGCGACGGCCGGCATGAACAGCTGGTTGTGCGCCGACATCAGCGTCACTCCACTGGCCTCGACGGCACGCCGTACGTCGGCTGCTTCCTCGGCGCTCAGGCACAGCGGCTTCTCGCACAGGATGTGCTTCCCGGCCCCGGCAGCCGCGACGATCGCGTCCCGGTGCAGGTGGTGCGGCAGGCAGATGTCGACCGCGTCCAGGTCCTCATTGGCGAGCATCTCGCGATAGTCCGTGTACGCCGTCGCACCGAGCTCGGCCGCACGCGCCTTGGCCCTCGCCTCGACCGCGTCGGCCACCGCCGTGATGCCGATCTTGTCCGCGTGCGCCGCATAGCCCTTGATGTGCGCAGAGGCGATCCCGCCGGCGCCGATCAGGCCGACCTTGATCTGGGGCATGGGTGATCTCCTCAGCTGTAGGCGACGACAGTGTTGGTGGTGGCGGCTTCGTTCGCCGCGACGACGAGCCGGGTGAGCTCCAGGGCGCGCGCGATGTTGTCGTCCGCGCGAGTGCCTGCGGCGATGTGCTCGACCCACTGGCCGAACGGATCGAGACTGTGCTCGGGCACCGTCCGTTCCTCATCGCCCACCTTCAGCACGTTGCCGGCCTCGGTGTAGGTCAGCGTGCTCTCGGTCCCGAAGATCTCGATCGTGAACGGGTTCGGGCTGGCGAAACCGGCCTCGATGACGCCGATGGTCTGATTCGGGTAGCCGACCACGACGACCGCGTTGTCCTCCAGGCCGCGGCCCGCGATCGACCGGTACGTCGCACCGACGGTCTCGGCGTCGGTCCCGAGGAAGAGCTGAGTCAGGTACACGGGGTGGCAGCCGAGGTCGGTGAGCGCGCCCCCGATCGCGGCCTTCGGCTCGAAGAACCGCTGCGGCAGCCAGCCGTCCTTGCCGTCGCGCGCAATCGCGCCGTCGTGCGAGAGCCGGACCCGCGCATACGTCACCTGACCGAGCCGACCGCTGGCGAGCACCTCGCGAATGGCGTTCGTGTACCCGTGGGCCAGGCGCGGCAGCGAAACCACGAGTTTGACACCGTTGTCGTCGGTCGCGGCGATGATCTCCTCGGCCTCGGCGACAGTCGGCGCGAGGACCTTCTCGGTGAAGATGTGCTTACCGGCCTGAGCGACCTTGACCATCAGGTCGCGGTGCTCGTCGGTCGCGGTAGTGATCACGACACCGTCGATATCGCTCGCCAGCAAGGCGTCCAGATCGCTTGTGTAGGCGACGCCGAAGGCTTCGGCCCCGGCCTTGCCGCGCTCCTCGTCCGGGTCCCAGACCGCCACCAGTTCGGTGCCTGGATGCTCCTGCGCCTGCCGCGAATAGTCGCCCGCATGGACGTGCCAGAAGCCCAGGGTCGCGATCTTGAGGGGGTTCGGCATCTGCTTCCTCCTGCCCGAGGTCGTCCGGCTTCACCAGCACCGGCCGCGGACCAACGTACAACGTTGTCATGGGGTGTTGGGAAGGGCTGGAGCGCGCCGTTTCATCCGCTGGACCAGGCTGACCCATCTATAGTTATCCAGGACTCCTAGGTAATCGAGGCTTGATGAGTGAGGCACTGTCCGGCGGGGATCTGCAGAGGTTGCGGCAACTCAACCTCGTGGCCGCCCTGCGGGTGCTGCGGGCCGAGGCGCCGCTGACCGTCACCGAGCTGGCGAAGCGGACCGGGCTGTCCCGCGCGTCGACCGAGGACGTCGTACGGGATCTGCTGGGCCGCGGCTGGATCGGCGAGGTGTCCCCCACGGCCGGTACCGTCGGCCGGCCGGCTCGCCGCTATCGGTTCCGCTCCGACGCGGGCCGCCTGCTCGGCGTCGACATCGGCGGTCACAAGGTGCTGGCGGTGGTCACCGATCTCGCAGGGGACGTGCTGCAGCAGGCCCGGATCCCGGTCGCGCCGGACGCGGGTCGTCGAGAGCGCCTCCAGGCTGTCGACGACTGCATCGCCGCCGCGCTCACGGGCGCCGACACCGCCGCCGAGCAGATCTGGGCGACCGGCGTCGCGACGACCGGGCTCGTCGACGGCACCGGCAAGGTGATGCTCTCCGACTCGCTCCCGGAGTGGACCGGCGTCGACCTGGTCGCCCACCTGCGCCGGGTTGTCCGCGGACCGATTCGGGTCGAGAACGACTGCAAACTTGCTGCCCTGGCTGAGAATTGGCGCGGGGTCGCGCGTTATGCCAAGGACGTTGTGTTCCTGCTGGCCGGCCTGCGCACGGGTGCCGGGCTGATCATCGACGGCAAACTGCACCGCGGGTTCGCCAACTCCTCCGGCGAGATCGGCGCGCTGCCCGCGGTCGGCTGGGGCCGCGCTCCAGAGCATCTCCATGCCTGGCTCGGCCCGGGCGAACCGGTCGAGCGCGTCTTCCTGGCCGCCCGCGACGGCGACCGCGCGGCCCTGCGGGCCGTCCGCGGGTACGTGCGTGACATCGCCATCGGTACGTCGGCCCTGGTGCTCACCCTGGACCCGGAACTGGTCGTGATCGGCGGCGGCTTCTCCCGATCGGCCGACGTACTGGTCGAGCCTCTGCGCCGCGAGCTCGACCGCTGGTGCCTGCGCACCCCGGAGATCCGCGTCTCCGCCTTCGGGGATGAAGGAGTCGCCCTGGGCGCGGTCCGGCTGGCCGTCGAACAGGTCGAGTCCACCCTGTACGGCGCTGCTCCCGCGACCGCCGCCCTGCTGATGTTTTGAGCAAAGCTGCTCGAAACTACCGCGTTGTGAACTCTTGACACAGTTTCCGTGGAGTCCATGATTATTCCATCGCCCCGCCCAGCGAGAGGAAGTCACCCATGCGAGCTCTCCGGTTGTTGACCGGCATCACCCTCGGCGGACTGCTGACTGCGTTCGCGGTGGTCTCCCCCGCCGGTGCGACCATCAGCGGCGGTTCCGCGAGCAACACCGCGACCACCGTCACGTACCAGTACTCGTTCACCGGAGCCCCGGCGTTCCAGCGGGTCTATGTGGACACCGACCGGAACGCGGGCACCGGCTACGCCCAAGGCACGGTGGGCGCCGACTATCTGCTGGAGAACGGCAGCCTCTACCGGAGCACCGGCACCGGCTGGAGCTGGGCGCTGGTCAAGGCCGTCACATTCTCCGCCACCGGCGGCGTCGCGCGCTGGACTGTCGACCGGGCAGACCTGGGCGAGGGCGCCTCGCCCAACGACGCTGACCTGATCTTCCAGGTCGAGGCGCCGATGGAAACGTCGAGCAAGTACACCCACGTCTACAGCGGCGGCGGTACCGGCGGCTCGGTCACCTACACGGCGAGCACGGACAACTTCGCGAACCCGGAGCGCGGTCTCTACCACCACACCGGCGACTGCGATAAGGCCGACTTCTCGCTAAGTACCTTGCAGAGCTACCGGACCAACCAGGGCATCTCGCTGGTGATGTGCGTCTTCTATCTGGCCGAGTACAAGAACGGTCCGATCGCCCAGACCGCACTCGACCAGCTGCAGCAGCAGCTCGACACCGTCCGGGCCGCCGGGCTGAAGATGGTGCTGCGGTTCGCGTACACGACCTCGACCACCGGCGACGACGCAACCAAGGATCGCGTGCTGGCTCACCTCGACCAACTGGCGCCGTACCTGAACTCGGGGAAGGACGTCATCGCCGTCGTCCAGGCCGGTCTGATCGGTGCCTGGGGTGAGTGGTACTACACGCAGAACTTCGGGAACGCCGGCACCGTCAGTACGACGGACTGGGCGAATCGGAAGGCGGTCGTCGACAAACTGCTGAGCGTCGTACCGTCGAGCCGGATGGTCCAGCTGCGGACGCCGAAGTTCAAGCGGACCATGTACACCACGACCCCGGTGCAGTCTGCGAATGCCTACAACGGTTCAGCGACCTCACGGATCGGTCACCACAACGACTGCTTCCTGGCGAGCCCGGACGATTTCGGCACCTACGAGAACACTTCGGTCGAGTACCCCTACCTCCAGGACGAGACGAAGTACGTCGCAATGGGTGGCGAGACCTGTGCCGTGAACGCACCGCGGTCCACCTGCCCGACAGCCACGACCGAGCTCGCGCAGTTCCACTGGTCCTATCTGAACACCGACTACGAGCCGAACGTGTTGAACTCGTGGAGCTCCGGCGGATGCCTGGCCGATGTGACCAAGAAGCTCGGCTACCGCCTGCGCCTGGAGACCGGGACGTTCCCAACCTCGGCCGTGCGCGGCGGGAGTCTGCCGGTGTCACTGTCGGTCCGCAACGACGGCTACGCGACGCCGTACAACGCACGAGGTCTTGAGCTCGTACTGCGGAACACGACGACCGGCACCAACTACAAGCTGGCGATGAGCTCGGACCCACGGCGCTGGACGTCCGGTACGGCGACCACCGTCTCGCAGACGCTCACCGTGCCGTCGGGCCTGCCGACCGGTTCCTACCAGCTGCTGCTCAACCTGCCCGACCCGCTGCTCTCCACGCGGCCTGAGTACTCGATCCGGCTGGCGAACCAGAACACCTGGGAGCCGTCGACCGGGATGAACTCGCTCCTGCACACCATCACGATCAGCTAGGAGATTCCCCTGATGAAGCTTCTCCGCCTGGTTGGCGCCACGCTGGCGCTCGGCCTGCTCGGCCCGGCCCAGCTGGCCGACGCACACCGCGACGGTCCGACGGTCACCCGCGACTACCTGGCGAGCGATGCCGTGATCGCCAATCAGGAACGCGGCTTCTACCACCACACCGAGACCCACTACCGGGCCGACGGCTCCGACTACGTCCCACTCAACCTGGAGACGCTGCGCGGTTTCCGAACCCAAGAGAGCATCACCCAGATTCTCCGCGTCTTCTATCTGGAGAAGTTCGCGAGCATCGACAAACTCGACCCGGCCTACCTCGCCCTGATCCGCGCGGACTTCCGCACCGCCCGAGCAGCCGGCGTGAAGGTACTCGTCCGCTTCGCGTACGCGCAGCCCGTCGGCTGGCCGCCCACCATTCCGTACGGCGATGCGCCGGTGCAGCGAGTCGTGAAGCACATCAACCAACTGGCACCGATCCTGCGTGAGAACGCCGATGTCATCGCCGTCGTGCAATCCGGCTTCGTCGGCCTGTGGGGTGAGGGCTACTACACCGACCACTTCTCCGACCCCGCCGACCCGAGCAAGGTCTCCGACCAGAACTGGGCCGATCGCCGGGCCGTGGTCATGGCGCTGCTGAAGGCACTCCCGCGCGATCTCATGGTCCAGGTGCGAACGCCGTACATGAAGCAGCGCATGCTCGGACTGCCGACGGGAACCGAGGGAGCGCTCACTGCGGATCAGGCGTACGACGGTTCGCCGGCGGCCCGGATCGGGCATCACAACGACTGCTTCCTGGCGAGCCCGGACGACTTCGGCACCTACCTCAGTGACCCGATCGAACTCGACAAGGATTTCGTTGCCCAGGACACCAATTACGTCCCCGAAGGTGGCGAGACCTGCGCGCTGAACTCACCGAGGTCCGACTGGGACTCGGCCGCGGCGGAGATGGCTCGGCTGCACTTCTCGTATCTGAACACCGACTACCACCCGGACGTGCTGGGTAGCTGGGGCTCGAACATCACTACAGCCAAGCAGAAACTCGGCTACCGGTTGTCGCTGGTGCGCGGCACCTACACCTCGACCACCCGGCCGGGCGGTGCGGTCAAGATCGGTCTGGAGCTCCGGAACGACGGCTGGGCGGCGCCGTACCATCGCCGTCAGGTCCAGCTGGTCTTCCAGGGCGACAAGCACAGCTACCGCGTGAACCTGCCCGCCGACCCACGCCTATGGGCCGCCGGTACGACGACCACCCTCAAGGCAACCGTCCACGCGCCGCTCGCGCCAGGCCGCTATCGCCTCCTGCTCAACCTCGCCGACCCCGCACCCCGGCTGCAGTCGTCCACCTACAACCCGATCTACGCCGTCCAGCTGGCCAACACCGGCACCTGGCAGCCGGCCACCGGCTACAACGACCTCGGCCAGGAGGTAACTGTCACGAGTGATTGAGCAGCTCGTCGACCAGGACCGTGATCACGTCACCCCGGGCTGCGGCGGCCACTGCTTCGGCGGCGGAGCCCAGGGCGGTGCGGGCGGCCTGTTCGACGGAGTCTCTGGCCTCGATCTCGTCGGGGATCAAGAGCGGAGTACCGGCTCTGGTTCGTTGGGCTTCGGCAACTGTCACCAGTCGCAAGGCCTGCTGGTGATGGCCTAGTGAGAGCTCACTGGCGGCGAGGTTGTCGATGCAGTCCACCATGGCGTCGACCAGGTCGAGCTCGCGATAGATCCGCAGGGCCTCCAGGGATCGCTCTCGCGAGCCGGCCAGGTCTCCCGCCTGCAGGTACAGCTGTCCGAGGTTGCTGAGAGTCCCGGCCAGGCCGCGGTGATCGTCAGAGCTGCGCCACAGCTCGCAGGCGTCGACGTACGCCTGCTCCGCCTCGGCGATCCGGCCAAGCCGCTGGAGCGCTAGGGCAGTGACGTTGTGGGCGGTGGCAAGCAGCCTGGTGTTTCCGGTCGGCTCAGCGAGGGTGACGGCTTCCTGCCCTTGTTGCGCTGCAATGTCCAGGTCGCCCAGGGTGCAGTTGGTGAAGCAGAGTCCGATCAGCGCGGAGATGCAGCCTAAGGAGTCATCGAGGAGGCGGTAGAGGCGGAGCGCCTCGTCGCCGAGCAGTCGCGCACCGGCCGGGTCACCGTTGTTGCGGGTGAGCGAGGCCGCGGCCCGAAGCGCCGCGGCCCTCGTCTCGGTCGGCGCTCCGTCCTCGGCATCGAGCGCCTGGCGCAGCCAGTCGCGGCTTTCGGCGATCAGGCCGTGGCCCATCCAGTACCAGCCGGTGGGCGCTGCGATCTCCAGGACCCGGCCGGCCTCGCCCGGGGTCCGCAGGGCCCATTCGACGGCCGCGCGCAGATTGCCTGCTTCGCTGTTCAGCTCGTGGACCACCGCCTCGTGATCGGGGCCGCCGTCGCGGAAGGTCCGGGCGGCGAGCTCGGCGCACCACGTCGCGTGCCGGCCGCGGACCGCAGATTCGTTGCTGCTGGCATGCAACTGCTCCAGCGCGTAGTCCCGGATGCTCTGCAGCAGCACGAAGCGGTCGCCGAACTCGCTGGACTCGATCGTGATCAGACTCCGCTCACACAGGTCGGCCAGGACCGCCTTCAGCTCCGCGGGCGGCAGGTCGTCGCCGCACACGACTTGTTCGGCCGCGTCGAGGGTGCAGCCGCCGACGAACACGGCGATCCGGTACAGGACTTCGCGGCCGATCGGATCGAGGAGCGAGCAGCTCCAGTCGATCGCCGTCCGGAGACTGGTGTGCCGTCGGCCGGCCGAGCGCATACCGCCGACGAGCAGCCGCAATCGATCGTCGATCCGCGCCGCCAGCTGCTCGATGGTCAGGGTCCGGGTCAGGCCGGCCGCGAGCTCGATGGCCAGCGGAAGCCGGTCGACGGCAGCGCAGATCTCGTCGATCAGGTGGGTCCGGTCGTCCGGTGCCACCCGGCTGCGCTCCCGGAACAGGCGAGCTGCGTCGTCACGACCGAGAGGGCCGATGGGGTGCACGTGCTCACCGACCACCCGAACCGGCTGCTGTGACGTCACCAGAATGGAGACCTGGTCGGTGATTCCAGACAACAGCGCGCCGACGGGCTCGACCAGGTGCTCGGCGTTGTCGAGGATCAGCAGGCCGCCGGCGAGCTTCTCGACACAACGCGACAACAGCCCATCCGGGCCGGCTTCGACCGCTGCCGCCGCGGCGAGGCCGGGCAGTACTGCGTCTGGCGTGGTGATTGCAGTGAGGTCCAGCCAGTACACCGCTCGGCCGGACCGGTTGACGGCCGCGGAGACCTCTTTGGCCAGTCGTGTCTTCCCCACTCCGGGACCACCGGTCAGGGTGACGACGGCAGGTCCGGCCAGCCGATCCAGCAAAGCTGCAAGGTCGCCGTCACGGCCGACCATCGACGTCGCGGCCGTCGGTGTTGGGGCTGGGCGCGACTTCAGGCCAGCGGCCGGTAGCAGCGCGGGGTCCTGGCGCAGCACCTTCAGCTCGAGGTCGATGGTCTCGGGCGCTGGGTCGATGCCGAGCTGGTCGGCGAGGGTCGTCCGCAGCGTCGCGATCCGCGCCAGCGCTTCGGCTTGCCGACCGGCTCGGTACAGCGCGATCACGGCCAGGCCGAGCAGGCGCTCGTTCAGCGGGTTCCGCCGCGCGAGTTCGTCGGCCTCGGCGACCACGACGGTGCCAGTGGCCAGCCCGGCTTCGATCCGGTCTGTCTGCAGATCGATGAACAGCCGGTCCAGCCGGGCCGCTTCGGCGGCACCGAAGGGAGTGTCGCGCAGATCGGCCAGCGCCGGCCCACGCCACTGCGCGAGCGCATCGGCCGCAGCGGCGCTCACCTTCGCGTAATCCTGCTCCCGGCGAGCAGCCTCCACCACTGGCAGCAACTGCTCGACCTTGATCAGATCAGCCGGTCCGCTGGTGCTGAGGGCGTAGCCGTTCTCCGTTCGGTGGACAAGCCCCGCCTGGTCCCCGAGCGTGCGTCGGAGCCGATGCACCAGCACCCGCAGCCGGTCCCGCGGCTTCTCGACCTTCCCGTCGCCCCACACGTCCGCGGCCAGCACTCCGTCCGGTACGCCGTGACCTCGGGCCAGTGCGAGCCGGACCAGCAGGGCTCGCTCGAGCGGCCGGTCGACGCCGTACTGGGTCTCGCCCGCTCTCAGCAGGGTCGGGCCGAGGATCAGCACTTCGAGTGTGCTGTCCACAACTGACCCCATGCGCATCCCCTCCCCCAGAGCCCCGGCGCGCACCGCAATTCGACCCAACTGAGTATAGGCTTCCCTCACTTTGTGGCGGCCCGCGACGAGCCGACCACGGGCCGCCGCGACGGGGTGGCGGCACGCACTTCTCCCAGCTCCAGGATGCTCGTTGTTCAGCTCGCGTTTGCCGGCTGGCGGCCGTGTGCGGGGGAGGATCAGGGCGTTCCACCTACAGCGTCCAAGGAGCACCATGTCCGTCGATCGTCGTTCTGTTCTGCGTGGCGCCGCTGCCGGCGCCGCCGGTGTCGGTATCGCCACCGTTGGCTCCCTGCCGACCCTGGCCGAGGCCACGCCGGTCTCGCGGGGCCAGCACTCGCCGTTCCCGCAGCACAAGCCGTTCCCGCCCCTGCTGGACGACCCGGACGGAGTGCTCGCACTCCCGCCGGGATTCAAGTACCGGATCGTCACCAAGGCCGGTGAGACCAAGCTCAAGTCCGGGCAGCCGACCCCGGACTCGCACGACGGCAACGCCGTGTTCCCCGGCCGGCATGGCAACTACCTGCTGATCCAGAACCACGAGATCAGCGGCGACAGCCCCCTCGGCGTACCGCAGGTCCCGGGCACCGTCTACGACACCGGAGTCGGCGCGGCCGGTGGCTGCACGGCGATCTCGATCGATCGCAACGGCAAGAACCTCGGCGAGTGGGTCGCCATCTCCGGCACCCTCACCAACTGCGCCGGCGGCCACACGCCGTGGGGCACCTGGATGACGTGCGAGGAGACCGAGAGCAAGGCCAACGGCACCACCCGGCTGAAGGACCACGGCTACGTGTTCGAGGTCTGGGGCGACGGCGAGACCGCGCACCCGGTCCCGCTGAAGGCCCTCGGCCGCTACGCCCACGAGGCGCTGGCGATCGACGAGAAGCGCGAGCACATCTACCTGTCCGAGGACGCCTCCGGCCCGAACGGGACGTTCTACCGCTGGTCCGGCCCGCGCGGGTACCAGCTGAGCCCGCGGAGCTGGAAGGACCTGCAGGACAAGGACTTCGGCACCCTCGAGGCGCTGGCCATCCTGGGTGACGACGGCAAGCCGATCCCGGATGTCGCCTACCTGACCTCGGCCCAGCTGCTGCGCCCGTTCCGGGTCGCGTGGGTCAAGGTCCCGGACCGCGACGCCACCACGACCTCGGTGCGCAAGCAGTTCACCGACGGCCAGATCACCCGCGGCAAGAAGTTCGAGGGTGTCTACGGCACCAAGGACGGCGTGTACGTCGTCAACTCCTACGCCAAGTCCGGGACGACGGACCTGCCGACCGACGCGGTCCCGCACGACGGCATGGTCTGGTTCTACAACTACGCGAACAAGACCATCCAGCTGGTCACGTACTTCCCGGAGAGCGCCGCGGCCGACCAGGGCGCCGGTGCGAGGTTCCAGGACTTCAACTTCGACGGGCCGGACAACGTCACCGTGACGCCGTGGGGCTCGCTGATCCTGGCCGAGGACGGCAACGCCAGCAGCCACGTGCTGAGCGCCGTACCGGGTGGGCCGACCTACGCGATCGCCCGCAACATGCTGAACGACTCCGAGTTCTGCGGGCCGGCCTTCACGGCCGACGGCAAGGTGCTGTTCGTCAACATGCAGGACCCCGGGCTCACGCTGGCCATCACCGGCCCGTGGCGCGACTACCTGGGCTGATCCCTACACCGGCTGGGTTGCGTCTCAGGGCGTGACCCAGCCGGTCAGGATCGTCGGGCCGTCGTCGAGGACGCAGGTCAACCGGTACGGCGCCTTCGGCAGCGGCTTGAGCACGAAGAACCCGAGCTCGTCGATCCGCCCCGTGGCCAGTACGCCGGAATCGGTGCCGGCCGTGATCTCACCGGCCGCGGGTGGATCCAGCTGGCCGAGCAGGCCCTCCGGAGTGAGCTCGATCTCGATCGTCCAGCCGTCCGAGGCGAACGTCAGGGCCCGCAGCGTCGCGCTCTCCGCCGAGCGGACCGAGGCCTCCTCCAGACCGGCCCACGCCGAGTCGTAGGTGAGCGCGGCCAGCTCGGCATCGATGGTGCGCCACGCGAAGGCCGCCTTACCTGCCTCGACGAACGCAGCCGGCACCTCCTGCTCGGTCACCAGCGCATCGCGCAGGGCCTCGAGCAGCTGGCCATCGTCGTTCCAATCGGTCTCCGTCACCGTACTCACCTCCTCATTCCATGATCGTCTGCCAGCCCGGCCAGCGCCGGTGTCCGGCGCAGCCGCTCCAGGCAGCGGGCCCGGTTCGGCCCGATACTTCCGACCGGCATCGCCAGCTGCCGGCTGATCTCGTCGTACGGCAGCGGCGGGTCCTTCATGATCATTGCCAAGAGCAACTGACAGCGCTGGGACAGCTGCCCGAACGCACTCCGCACGATCGTCCGCCGCTCGTGCCGGAGCACCTCCTCCTCGGCCACGGCCGGCTCGACCGCGTCGTGCTGTTCGGCCGGGTCGACCGGGTCGACCCGGCTGGACGCCCGCAGCAGGCGGAAACACTCCCGCTGCGTGGTGGTAGCGATCCAGCCGGGCAGCGCGGCAGGCTCCCGGAGACTCGGCAGGTGCTCGATCAGGCGCAACCAGACGCCCTGGCCGACATCGTCGATATCCGCGGGCGTCAGCCGGTACCGGCGTCCGATTCCCCAGATCAACGGTGCATACCTCTCAACCAGTTCGTCCCACGCGCCTTTGTCGCCGTCAACCGCCCGGTTCACCAGAGCGACGACGACAGGATCGTCCCGCATGCCTTGTCTCCTTCCCCCCGATATCGATACGGAGCGGCCGGGGCCGCTGATTGATACAACAACCCGCTCACGCGCCGAGCGCGACGAACGACCGGCCGGCCGCATCCGCCGCGGGATCCGCACCCGCCGTACCGCGGGCGAGTGCGAAAGCCTCGGCGAGTGAACGACCCGCCTGCAGATGATCGTGCACTGCGGTCATCAAGGGAACCGTTGCGGGATCATTGACCGGTACGACGCTCGCCAGGATGCCCGCCGCGCCGAGTGGCACCAGGCTGCTGCTGAGCCCGAGCAGCTCGTCGGCACCGACCGGTTTGGCCAGCCCGGAGTCGCAACTCGACAGCACCAGCCGGTACGGCGCTCGCCGCAGCCGCTCGAAGTCGTACACGGTCAGCGGCCCGTCGTCGAGCCGTAGTGACGAGAACAGCGGACTGTCCGCCCGGAACGTGCCGTGCGCCGCGATATGCGCGATCCACGCGCCGTCCAGTTCGTGCAGCACGCGCTCCGCCGTCGCATCGCCGTCGCGGAGAACGACGGCCTTCGGGTACAGCTCGGTCAATCGGTTGATCTCGGCCCGCCCCGCGGTCAGCCCCGGCCCGAGCACCAGCACGACCCGCCGGTCCGACGGGGGCCTGAGTTGGCGCGCGCGCAACCACATCGCCGCCGACGGTACGACGTTCACCGGCCGATCAGCCAACGCCGGGACCAGCGCCCACGGCACCGCCTGCAGACTCGCCGGCGGAACCATCACCACCGCCCGCTCCCCCAGCACGTCCTGCACCGGCCCAAGAATCGCATCCCCCAACCGCTGGCCCAGCACCTCCAGCGAAGGCCCGGACTTCGACCGCCCATGCGCCAGCCACCGCAGCCGGAACCGCGACCGCTCGACCTCCACCGCAGCCGCCGCCAACGACCCCACCTCGTACCGCGCGAGCTCCCCATCAGCAGCCACGACCGCATGCAACGTCTCGCCAACAGCAATCAGCTCCACCAAGGCCGTATCCCCCAGCGCTTCGTGCAGCTCGGCAAGGTCGAGCCCGCCCTCGGACCGATCGGAATCGTTGCCTTGGGCCCTTAATGCTCTGTCGCGGACGGCGGTTTCGAGGCGGCGGCGGTCGCGTTCCAGGGACGGTGGGCGGATCGGCTCGGGGGTGGACTCGAGACGCCGTACGACGTCGCGGAGCTGGGCGAGGTCGCGGATCAGCTGCTCGTCGCCCGGCGGGCGGACGGGCGGGACGGCGAGGGCGGTTGCGCGCCAGCGCTCGCCCCAGATGAGGAGGCCGCGGGGGTCGTCGTGCCGGAGCGCGTGCCGGAGGGCCAGCTCTGCGAGCTCGGCCCCGTGACCGGTCGCGCGAGCACGCAGTTCGGTCGCGCCCATCATCAACCGGTACTCGTCCAGTGCGTCGAGACCACGCTCGCAGGCCGTGAGCATCCGCCGTACCTCACCTCGCGCCTCGGCGCGCAACGCTCGACCGAGCCAGGCAGCACTCCGCACGGTCGGCGGGACATCCTTCGACAGCCGCCCAGCCAGCTCCAGCTGCCGATCCGCCGTCCGGATGCTGTCCTCGGCCAGCGCCAGCCGACCAGCCAGCAGATGCGCCGCCGACGCCTCGGACGCACCGAACTCGTCGAGCCGGCGAGCCGTCCGAACCACCTGCCGCAGCAACCGCGGCCCACGCTCACCCGACTCGTACCGCGCCTCCAGCTGCAGCATCGACGCCCGGACCGACCACCACGAACGCCGTTGCGCGGAGAACAACCGCCGCGCCCGCTCTGCCCGATCCTGCGCCGTCGCCGGATCGCCAACCGCCAGTGCAGCGGCGGCCGCAGCAAACAGCACCTCGGCCCGCTTGGTCGCCGGCACCCCGCCGGTCTCCATCCGGCCGATCACCTCGTCCGCCTCGGCCAGCGCCTCGGCCGTCAGCCCTGCGGCCAGCAACACCGCACACCGATCGATCGCCAGGTCCGGCCAGACGACGCCGACCCCCTCGAACCCCTCCGCGGCCTCCCCCAGGAACTGCAGCGCCGCCGGCAGATCACCACGCGCGAACGCCGCCATGCCACGGTTCTGCCGAGTCTCGGCGTACTCGAACTCTTGCCCGACCGCGGCGTACAGGCGGCCGGCCTGATCGAAGTCCGCATCCGCCTGGCGTGTCCCGCCGAGAGTGAGCTGAATGAAACCGCGATAGTTCAGCGAGCGTGCTTCCCAGACCTGGTCGCCGGACCGCCGCAGCCTGGTGATCGCCAGCCGCAAGTCCTCCAGCGCCTCACGATGCCGACCGAGCACCAGCAGCACGTCGGCCCGCCGCAGCAGCACCCGCCCAGCCAGCGCACCCCGACTTAATTCGACCGCCCGATCCAGCTTCGCCAGCCCCTCGCGGCTCCGGCCGGCGCGCCCGAGCGTCGCACCGAGCGTGGCCAGTACGTCGGCCTCCCGCTCCGGCAGGCCGGACTCCTCGGCCAACCGCAGCGCCGTCCGCAGCTCCCGGATCGCGGTATCGACCTCGCCGAGCTGCCGCAACCCGATCCCGCTGGCCTGGTGAGCGATCGACGCCGTCTCCGCGGGCGGCTCCCCGGCCAGCAGCAACCGTGCCGCCGCGATCGCGTCGTGAGGACGTGACAGCGCCAGCGGCAGCAGGTCTTCGGGTGCGACCGTCATGCGAGTCTCCCCCAGTACGCCGGCAGGGTGGAATGATATCGATTCGGACTCGACCATTTCAGTGATTCGAGGGGGACGCCATTCCATGACCGGAGAACGCGAGCAGAAGTACATCGCCCAGATCAACCTGATCCTCAAGGGTTTCGGCAAGGAGGTCGAGGTCTTCCCCGCCAAGTGGCAGGAGCTCGGGGCCGACTACCTCTACCACGCGGGGTACGTCCTGGTCCGCGACGAGGACGTCGAGCGCGTGATCCGGCTCTTCGAGGGCGGTACGACGGGCGAGGGCGGCATCGGTGGTGTCACCCGGCTGAAGCTGCCTCCGACGGTACCGCCGGGAGCGCCGGAGGACCGCTCACCCACCCAGCGGTTCCTGAAGTACGCCGACCTGCGGCTCGGGCGCGGCGTCGTCACCCCGGAGCACCTGTTCTACGTGACCCCGAGCGTCAGCCCGTGCCCGGCGACCGAGCCCGAAGAGGTCGCCGCCACGACTCCACCGAGCCCGTTCATCGACGACAAGACGACCACCGGCAAGGGCGTCAAGGTCGTCGTACTCGATGTCGGCTGGTCCGACGCTCCCGCCGCGGATTGGCTGAACGGCGTCACCGGTGAGCCGGAGGACGCGTTCGACCCGGCCGGGCTGATCAAGCCGTACGCCGGGCACGGCACCTTCATCGCCGGTGTCCTGCGCTCGATGGCCCGCGAGACCGAGGTCGTCGTCCAGAGCTACTTCACCATCGCCGGCGCGATCTGGGAGTTCGACCTCGCCGCGGCCCTCGACGAGGTGCTCGACCTGGCACCGGACATCATCAGCCTCTCGGCGGGAACGCGGACCAGGTTCGACCTGCCGCCGCTCGGCCTCGACGTGTTCGTCGAGTCCCGGCTGAACCGGGTCAACGGTCTCGTCCTGGTCGCAGCCGCGGGGAACGAGTCGAGCCGCGACTACTTCTGGCCGGCCGCCTTCCCGGAGACCGTCGGCGTCGGCGCCCTCGCGGAGAGCGGCACCGATCGGGCCTGGTTCAGCAACTTCGGCGGCTGGGTCGACGTCTACGCGCCCGGTGAGAACCTGATCAACGCGTTCCTGACCGGCGAATACCACTGCACCGAGCCGCCGCACACCGGCGAGGTGCGAAAGTTCTACGAGATGGCGCGCTGGAGCGGTACGTCGTTCTCGACGCCGCTCGTGGCCGGCCTGATCGCCGGCCGGATGTCGCGCACCGGCGAGAACGCGCTGCAGGCCGCCGACGGCCTACTCGCCTTCGCCCTCGGCCAGGCGGTCCCGGGCGTCGGCCCGGTCCTCAAGCCCGGCGACGCCCACAACAGCACCCCGTAGCTGCGACACCGTCAGAAGCCGCCCTCCGCCAGCTCAGTCAGGTGAGTTGGCGGAGGGCGGCAGCACGCACTGACGCGGTGCGGAGAAACTTCGGCCTGACCACCGAAACTCCTCACGCACCGCGTCAGCCCCTCCCCCCACGGAGACCCTTGAACTGCCTTCCCCCCGGAAGCAGTTCAACGGCGTTCCATAGTGCGGAGTCAGGGCGCCGTACCGGTGATACAGGCAATTTTCAAAACTTTTTCCGGCTGTCCAGGAAGGCCTGCCCGAGCGAGGGACCTCACATGTCAGCGGGCCTGCGGGTCCTCACACAGGAACGGCGCGCGCGGCCCACCGGAGTGGTACTCGTACCGCTTGCCATCGGCCTCCAGGATGATCCGCATCCCGTTCACGAGCGCCTGCGTGTAGCGCATCCCCGGCTCCGGGCAGCCCAGACTCCCGTCCGACCAGGTCACCTCCTCGGCCGAGACCACCTTCACCCCGGCCGCCTGCACACCGAGCCGCTTCGCCAGATCAGCCGTCGCCTGCTCCACCGCCGTACCGCCCGGCGTCCCCGTCGGCGCCGCACCACCCGGCGTCGGGGCCGGCTGACTCGAACCACTCTCGGACGGATTCACAGTCGGGGTTCCTCCCACTCCAGATTCATTGCCACAAGCAACCAAAACCAGCACCACGGCAGCACCCGCCACCACCACACCGAACCGTCGCATCACGATCACCACCTCCCACCCTAGACGCTCCCGGAATCCCGTTCGTTGCAGGAAGTGGCAAATCTTCCGAGACCCCTACCGCCGCGACCTCATCGTCACTTAGCGTCAATAACAGTTGCCGTGAACAACTACTGAACGGGGAAACGTGTGATGGGCAAGGCAAGTGCGCGGGGAATGCTGGTGCTGGCGCTGACCGGAGCGACGCTGTCGATGGGCGGCCACGCGGCCGCGCAGCCGGATCCGCCGTCGGCGGACGACTGCCCCAGCCGCTTCCAGGTCGCGTACGCCAATTCGTCGTACGCCGGTGGTGCCAGCGGCCCGGGTAAGCCCGGTGGCGGCCCGGCCGGGACCGGGGCGGCGCGGAAGGTGAACGAGATCCGCGGCGTCGGCTGCTACGGCCGGACCGGGGCCACCACCGGCCGGATCACGCTGAAGTGGAGCACCCCGGGGAAGCTGTACGAGGGGATCATGTACTACCAGCTCCTGGACTGCAGCACCCGCAAGTACCCCGTGACCCAGAGCTTGCAGTACCCGAACGGCAGCAAGCAGAACTACGGATCCGGCTCCGCGAACGTCACCCTGACCAGGGGGCACAAGTACCAGCTGCGCATCACCGGCAGCGGGTCGTTCGCCCGCACGGTCGACGGCGCCGGGGCGATCGGCTACTACCGCACCGTCAAGGTCGGCGACACCCCCGCCTGGATGGACTTCAGCTCGAGCTGCATGTAGTCAGCCGGCGTCGGGGTAGGTGACGGCGCGCAGGACCTTGGCCGGGGCGCCGGCGGCGATCGAGTACGGCGGGATGTCGTGGGTGACGACGCTGTTGGCGCCGATCACGCATCGCTCGCCGATCGTCACACCGCTGGTGACGACGACGTTCGCCCCGAGCCAGACGTTGTCGCCGATCCGGGTCGGCCCCTTGGAGTCGAAGCCCTGCCAGGGCACCGGCCGATCCGGATCGTCGAAGCGGTGGTTGGAGTCCGTCACGAAACAGCCGTTGGCGAGCATGCAGTGGGCACCGATCTCGACCAGCTCGAGCGCCGCGACCATCACCGCGATGTTCAGGAACGTGCCTTCACCGATCCGCACCCTGGCCTGGTCGCCGACCGTGATCCACACGTTCGGCTCGAACACCGCGTGCTCCCCGACCTCGAGCCGCCCGTCCCGCAGCGCCTCCAGCACATTCCCCTGCAACGGCCAGCGCGCGAACGCCCCGCGCCGCATCAGCTCCCAGTGGATCCGCGCCCGGTTCCACGGCAGCGAGTTGCGCTCGTACCAACGCCACTTCTGCACCCAGAGCTTGGCCTGCCCCGCAAGATCCTCCACCCGCCTCAGGCTACCCGCGAGCACCGCCGTACCGAGGCACCGTGTGCCCGCCCAGAGACACGCCACTCACCGATGGCAGACTTGGGCGGGATGACAAGGGAGCGAACGTGAACGACCTGATTGCACGGGGATTCTGGGGGCCGCGGCAGGAGTCGCCGGAGGTGATCGCCGACAAACTGGTGGCGCTCCTGGCAGACCTGGACAAGGTGGTCGGGGAGTCGCTTCCGTGGTCGTCTCACCATCTTCCGGGCAAGTTGCTTGCTGAGCCGGTGAACGCTCTGCAAGTGATTTCTGACGCTTTCCGCGACAACACCGACGCCCCGCAACTCGGGATCAATCAGGTGTACGAAGCGCGCGGCGCAAGAGTCGGAGAGCTCCGGATCTCGATGAGTGTCGGGGGATATTCTGATTCCCCGAAACTGCACAACACGTTCTTGGTGCGGTGGTCTGGAGCCGAACTGGGGGCGCTCGCCGGCCCGGTCCTGCGCCGCCTTGTCGCTGCTTGGGATCCGGACTGGGCCGCTGTGACGTCGAGGTCTCTCATGAACGCGATGGCCGAGGTGCAGCCTCGTGGAACGCCAGGGCCGAAAGTCGGGTACCTGACCTACCTCTCCGAGGGGCGCGCACAGGTCTTGCCAGGTGGTTTGGGCAAACACCTACGCGAGCTCGAGAACGGTGGTGTCGTCATCGGCTCCGGCGAGGACGATGGCTTCCTCTCCGAGGACGAGGTCGGCGCGTTCGCGAGGGATCTCAAGTCCAGCGCGGCGTTCGCGGCGATCCCGACGTCTCGCAGCAAGTTCTGAGCGAAAGCAGGGCGCGCGACGCGCCCAGCCAGATCCTCCACCCGGCTCAGGCTACGTCGTGACAACATCCGGCCAGCGCAGGCGAGCCGCCCCGCAACGCACCTACGATGCAACCCATGGCGTTGGTTCTGTGGGTCGTCTTCGCACCTGTCGCCATCGGTCTGGTGGAGTGGGCGGCGATCTGCGCGGTCGGTGCCCGGCAGGTCGCGATCACCCGGCAACAGATCATGCGCCGGATCCGGTGGTGCTACGGAGTCCTCTTCCTGGCGTTCCTCCTCGCCGGTGTCCTCGCTGAAACGACTGCCGCCGTCGCGCGCAAGCTGGAGAACCCTGCCAGCCAGGTGCCGAACGACCTGTTCTTCTGGTCGCAGCCGGCCCGCGACGCCGTGGTGGACGGCTTGTTCATCGCTCTCGATGCGGCCGGCCTGGCGCTGTGCGCGGGAGGCTTCGGGTTAACGCTGCTGGCCGTGCTCTACCTCCGTGAGAGGTACCCCCTCGGATACCGGGACCCCACGCGCTTCCAAAGGGATCAGGATGGTCGTCTCCCACCGCTGGCGCGACAGCTCTGGATGGGGTGGCTCATCCTCCCGTTCCCGGTCGGCGTGGGGCTGCACGTGCTGGCGACTCCGGACGGAATCCTGCTGTCGGCCGCCGTGGCCGCGCTGAGTGCCGTCGCCTTCGGCCTGGTGGCCTGGGTGGAGTGGCGGGTCTGGCGGGAGAACAGGAAACGCTGGGCGAAGAGCGCCGCCCCTCAGGTCCGGACGCTGACCGGCAGGCGCCGTACCGTGGTGGCGATCAGCGCCGGGTTCCTCGGTGGATCGGCTGCCTCCTGGGCTGTGCTGGCCTTGCTCTACGAGGGACACCTCGCGACCTCGTCCAGTACGGCGAGCAAAGTCGGGATGCTGGTCGTCGCAGCTCTGCTCGGTGTGGTTCGAGCGTTCGCTGACCTGACCAGGGACCGTGCAGAGACCGCACTCGGCTGACTAGCGGAAGTCGCGGGACGGGGTGCGGGTCGCCAGGGGTAGGCGTTCGAGGTGTTCGGCGGAGAGGTTGGTGACTTCGCCGGCGCGTTCGACGCGGCCGCGGATGATCATCGCACTGGCGTTGCGGGCGACGGCGGCGTGACGGTGCCAGCAGCCTTTGGTGATGACGATGTTGGCCATACCGGTCTCGTCCTCCAGGTTCATGAAGGTGACGCCGGAGGCGGTGGCGGGGCGCTGGCGATGGGTGACGACACCGGCGACGCGGACCCGGGTGCCGTTGGGGACCTCGCGGAGTTGAGCGGCCGAGAGGATGCCGTCGGCGCGGAGCTGGTCGCGGACGCGTTGCATCGGGTGGCTGGTGGCGGTGATCGAGGTGGACCACAGGTCGGCCATATCGGTCTCGATATCGCTCATCCCGGGCAGGGTCGGTGGTGGGCCGGCGGTGGAGACACCGGCCAGCCGGTCCGGGCGCTCCTCGGCGGCCCGGCCTGCCTCCCACAACGCCTGCCGTCGATCCAGACCGAAGCAGTCGAACACCCCGGCCGTGGCGAGCGCCTCGACCTGGGCGGCGGTGATCCCAGTACGGCGTACCAGGTCGGCCATGTCGCGGTAGTCGCCACCGCGCTCCCGCTCCTCGACGATCAGCTTCGCGCCCTTCTCCCCCACCGTCCGGACCTCCGACAGCCCGAGCCGGACGGCGAAGGCACCGTCACGCCGGTGCAGTGTCGAGTCGAACGGCTTCGATCCGTCGAACGGCCCGACCAGCGGTTGCGGATCCTTCAGGCAACTCGGCGAACCGGTCGGGCCGGTCAGCTCCTGACCGTCGACCAGCACCTCCAGCTCGGCGTTGATCCCCGAGCGGAGCAGGTCAGGACGCCGCACCTCGACGCCGTGCCGGCGGGCGTCGGCGACCAGGGACTGCGGTGAGTAGAACCCCATCGGCTGAGCCCGTAACAGCGCGGCCAGGAACGCGGCCGGGTAGTGCAGCCGCAGCCAGGTGCTCGAATAGACCAGCAAGGCGAAACTGATCGAGTGCGACTCGGCGAAACCGAAGTTCGCGAAGGCTTCGATCTTGGCGTAGATCTCGTCGGCCAGGTCACCGGTGATCCCGTTGCGCTCCATCCCGGCGTACAGCTTGGCCTTCAGTGACGAGATCTTCTCGACACCACGTTTGGAACCCATCGCGCGGCGCAGCAGGTCGGCCTCGTCACCGTCGATCTCGCCGACCGCCATCGCCATCTGCATCAACTGCTCCTGGAACAGCGGGACGCCCAGGGTCCGGGCGAGCACCGGCTGCAGCTTCGGATGCAGGTAGCTGATCGGCTCTTCACCGGTCCGGCGGCGGATGTACGGATGGACGGCACCGCCCTGGATCGGGCCGGGCCGGATCAGCGCGATCTCGGTGACCAGGTCGTAGAACCTGCGTGGCTTCAACCGGGGCAACGTCGCCATCTGTGCCCGCGACTCGACCTGGAACACGCCCACCGAGTCGGCCCGGCACAACTGGTCGTAGACCCCGGCCTCTTCCTTCGGGATCGTGTGCAGCAGCCAGGACTCCCCCAGCTGCTCGCGCACCATGTCCAGGCAGTACTGCAGTGCTGCCAGCATGCCGAGGCCGAGCAGGTCGAACTTCACCAGCCCCATCCACGCGCAGTCGTCCTTGTCCCACTGCAGAACCGTGCGTTTCTCCTTGCGGGCATGCTCGATCGGCACCACCTCCCCGACCGGCCGCTCGGTCAGCACCATGCCACCGGAGTGGATGCCCAGATGCCGGGGGAACTTCAGCAACGCCGTCGCCATCGTCACCACCTGCGGCGGAATGTCGTGCTCGGTCGACGTGATCTCCGGACTCCAGCCGTCCACCTGCTTCGACCACGCGTCCTGCTGACCGACCGAATACCCCAGTGCCTTGGCAACATCCCGTACGGCGGACTTCGGCCGATAGGAGATCACGTTCGCCACCTGGGCGGCGTTCTGGCGGCCGTACTTGCCGTAGACGTACTGGATCACCTCCTCGCGTCGATCGGAATCGAAGTCGACGTCGATATCGGGCTCCTCGGCCCGGGTCGAGGCGAGGAACCGCTCGAACGGCAGGTCGTAGAGGATGCTGTCCACCGCGGTGATCCCGAGCGCGTAGCAGACCGCCGAGTTCGCCGCCGAGCCCCGGCCCTGGCAGAGGATCCCGTTGCTGTGGGCGAAGCTGACGATGTCGTGGACGATCAGGAAGTAGCCCGGGAAGCCCTTCGCCTTGATCACGGCCAGCTCCCGCTTCAGCCGCTCGTACGCATCCGGGCGCTGTTCGCGGGTCCCGTACCGCCGGGCGGCGCCCTCGAGAGTGACGTGCTCCAGCCAGCTGTCCGGGGTGTGCCCGGCCGGGACGTCACGCAACGGCAGCTTCGGTTTGGCCCGGCCCAGGTCGAAGGCGAGCTGGTCGGCCAGGGTGACCGACCGCGCGACAGCGCCGTCGTACCGGCGGAAGCGGTAGGCCATCTCCTCGCCGGTGCGCAGGAACGCCATCCCGCTGGGTGGCAGCCAGCCGTCCATCGCGTCGAGGTCGCGGCGGGCCCGGACCGCGGCCAGCGCGGCGGCCAGCTTGTGCTGTGCCGGGACCGCGTAGTGAACGTTGTTGGTGGCAACGACCGGGAGACCACGATCGGCGGCCAGATCGGCGAGGATCCGGTTCCGCGTGCTGTCCTCCGGCAGGTGGTGATCGGTCAGCTCGACCACCACCCGGTCCTTGCCGAACAGGTGGGCCAGCCGATCCAGCTCGCGCCCGGCCGCCTCCGGCCCGTTGGCCTGCCCACCGCGCTCCAATGCCTGTCTGACCAGACCCTTGCGGCACCCGGTCAGCACCACGAAGTGCCCACGACGCTTGTCGTTCGCCAGCTCCTCCAGGTGGTAGATCGGCCGCCCTTTCTCCCCACCGGCCAGCTGCCCCTCGGTGATCGCCCCCGCCAGCTGGTGATACCCCTCCTGCCCCTCGGCGAGCAGCAGCAGATGACTACCCTCCGGGTCTGCCACCCCGTTCTGCGGGCCGGTCAGCCCGAGCGACAGCTCAGCCCCGAACACCGTCGGCAACGAATACGCCGCCGCGGCCTCGGCGAACCGGGCCGCCCCGTAGAACCCGTCGTGATCGGTCAGCGCCAGCGCATACAACCCCTGCCGAACCGCGGTCTCGACCAGCATCTCCGGCTGCGAAGCCCCGTCCAGGAACGAGTAGTTCGAGTGCACGTGCAGCTCCGCATAAGCCACCGAAGACTCGCCGCGCTCCACCTTCGACGGCACATAAGGCCCCCGGTGCTGCGACCATGCCGGACTGTCCCCACCGTCTGCCGTCACCGGTCGCCCGCCATGGCTCCCCGGCCGCGACCGGTCCGACAACCGCCGCTCCAGCTCCGACCACTTGATCGGCGGATTGTTGTATCCCATGGCGGACCTCCTGCCCGCCATACTAGAACATAAGTTCGATTCCCCGCGAATCCTAGTCGAGCGCTCGCAACACCAGTTTCATGGCGTGCCCGCCACCCGCGGGATGGACGTACGCCGCATGGGCGGCGGCAACGATCGCAGCCAGGTCACGCTCGTCGAGGTCGGCGCCGACGGCCCCCGCATCGCGGGCGCGGGACAGCAGCAGACCCATCGCACGGTCGAGCTCGGCAACCGGCCCTTCGACGTTGCCTGCATCAGCCTGCAGTCGCGCGGCGAGCTCGTGGGCCGCCGCGCCCTCGGTGACCAGTTGCACCAGAAAGTCCCGCAACGCCCTGCCCGGGTCGTCGGACCCGGCGTACGAGTTCGCCGCGACCACAAGGTCCTCGACCGCTGCGGCGAGGACTGCGTCGACCAGCTCGGCCTTGGTCCTGAAGTGCCGGTGAACCGTGCCCGCACCGACGCCGGCCCGCCGGGCGATCTCGTCGAGGGACACACTGAGCCCCTCCGCCACGAACGCCTCACGAGCCGCGGCCACCACCTTCGCCCGATTGGCGACGGCGTCGGCCCGGCGGGGCCCGGTTGAAGCGGGGCGCTCGCCCCGTTTAGGATCAGTCATCGCCTCATCTTCCCCCACGACTGCCCAGGAGCGCCGATGCCACTGACCACCGAAGACCGGCTGGCCATTCACGAACTGGTCTCGCTGCACGGGCATCTCGCCGACGACCGGCGTACCGGCGAACTCGGGCTGTTGCTGACACCGGACGCGTCGTACGACGTGACTGCCTACGGACTGGGGGTCGTCCGGGGGCTGCCCGCGCTCATCGAACTCTTCAGTTCGGCCCCGGGCGACCAGCCCGCCGGGCATCACGTCACCAACGTGATCGTCACGCCCGACCCCGACCTCGACGACCGGGCCCGGGTTCGCTCGAAGGGGCTCTCTGTGATGGCCGACGGCCGGGCGGGGACAGTGGTGTACGAGGACGAGGTGGTGCGGACAGCGAACGGATGGCGCATCAGCGCTCGCGTGGTCGTGCCAGCCTGACCCTTTTGTCGTCGCGAACAGCGATGTACTGTCGCGAACATGAGTGTTCGCGTAGTTCCTGCGCAGTCGCTGCCCGGTACGGCGGGGGCCGCGACGCCGGAGCAGGTTCTCGACACGGCGGCGGCGGTGCTCGCCAAGGACCCGGCCGCCTCGCTGGGGCAGATCGCCTTGGCCGCGCGGATCGGCCGGACCACGTTGCACAAGCAGTTCCCGACCCGGCACGACCTGCTGGTGGCCGTCGCGTCACGGGCGCTCGACATCAGCGAGTCGGTAGTCGCCGCCGCGCCGGACGACCCGGATCCACTCCGCCGAATGGTGGTCGATCTGCTGCCGTTCGGCGCCTGCCTGACGTTGCTGACGGCACAACCCGAGATCTTCAGCGACGACGCCATCACCTCCCGGACCGATGCACTGACAGCGCCGATCGCAGCGATCGTGGCAAGTGCCGGGACCATCCGCCCCGGTGTGCCCGACTGGTGGCTCGTCCGGTCCCTGCATGCGCTGCTGTTCACCGCCTGGGATCTGCTCCAAGCCGGCTGGCTCGCACCTCGTGACGCGCCTGACCTGGTCCTGTCGACGTTCACCGGAGGAGTGCTGACGCGATGACCGACCCTGCCGTGCTCGATGCGTTCTGGTCCCGATCCGGGCGGGACGATCCGTACCAGATCTACGAGCAGCTCCGCGCCGGCGGACCGATCATCGGCGCCGGCCAGGAGTGGGTGAGCACCGGCTACGCCGTCTGCAACGCGATCCTCCGCGATCGACGGTTCGGCGTCCGCCCGGCCGGCGATCCAGGTCCGACGTCGGAGGACACCTCGGGCAATACTCTCGATCTCGGTTTCCTCGAGCGCGAACCACCGGACCACACCCGGCTGCGGCGGCTCGCGGCACCGGCGTTCCGGCCGAAGATGATGGCCGGTTACGCCGAGCGGATCACCGACTTCACCCGCGACCTGATCACCGGTATCGAACGCCGGGCCGCGGCCGAGCCGTACCGCCCCTTCGACCTGATCGCCGACTTCGCCGCGCCGCTGCCGATCGGCGTCATCACCACATTGATGGGCATCCCGGACGCGGACGTCGATCGACTGTCTCAGCACGGCACCGTGGTCGGTTCTGCCTTGTCCGGCGTCGGCTCTCCAGCCGAAGCGGCCGCACTGGCCGCGGCGAACGCCGAACTGTACGAGCTGTTCAGCGAGCTCATCCCACTGAAGAAGGCGCACCCCGGCGATGACGTGATCAGCTATCTGGTCGCCGCAGCGCCGGACGGGATCACGCCGTACGAGCTGCACACGACCGCAAGGCTGCTACTGATCGCCGGGTTCGAAACAACGGTCAACCTGATCGGCAACGGAGTTGCCACCCTGCTCGACCACCCGGACCAATGGGAGCTGCTCCGCACCGAACCAGAGCACGCGGCCGCCGCCGTCGAAGAGGTCCTGCGCTATGCGCCGCCGGTCCAGAACACGAGCCGCTTCGCGCACGAGCCGGTATCGATCGGCGGCGTCGACGTACCACCGGACAGCTGGGTCATGCTGGTCCTGGCCGCCGCCAACCGCGACCCCGAGGTCTTCGACGATCCCCTCACCTTCGACATCACCCGCCCCCGCCAGGCCGAGCACCTGGCCTTCTCCAGCGGCATCCACTACTGCCTAGGCGCCCCACTAGCCAGATTAGAAGCCCAGATCGCCTTCGCCGAACTAGCCACCAGACTCCCCAAACTGCACCGCTCACCAGACCTACCGACCTGGCGAGAATCCCGAGTAATCCGCGGCTACTCCACCCTGCCACTCCTAACCAGCTAGAGCGGCCCCAGCACATCCCGTACGGCGGCATCCAGCTCCAGGCCCTCCAGCACAGCAAGCAACTGCTTCTCCTCGTACCGGAAGTGGTTCTCCATAATCGCCGCCACCCCTTCGAGATGCCGATCCAGCTCAGCCGGAGGCGCCGCCCGCTCAACCGCTTCGCGCAACCCCTGCAGCAGGTGCGAGATCATCGAGTGGTCTTGGGTGAGCGCGCGCAGAACCGGCGCGAGCTGCGGATGCGCGGCCTCGATGGCCGGAAACAGAGCATGGTCCTCACCCTGATGGTGACCGTCGAGGGCAGCGCAAAATCCGTGGCAGTACAGCAACAGGTCACGACTCGCCTGCTCACTCGATGTCCCGTCCCGCACGGCTTCACGGGTGACCTGCAGGGCTTCGCGGATGCGGACATGCACCCGGCGCAATTCATTGCTCCAGGCAACCAGCCTGGTCGTCTCGCGCTCAGTCACGCGAGAACGAAGAGAGGGACGAGAACATCGTCGACTCCTTCGGTCCGGCGCCTCCATGCCTGACAGGGCCTGCCACCAGCACGCGACGCTGCCCCCATCATAGTTGACCGCGGGCAGCAATTAATTAGCTGGCTGGTACGGCGGGAGGGTTGGTACCGTGCCGGGGTCCGTGACGTCACGCTTGGAGGTGGGAACCCATGAACGCTGTTTCGCAGTGGGTGCTCTCCTTCTCGTGGTCACGGGCGGGCGATTGACATAGGTGTCGCCGGGAGCGCCCCGAGAAATTCGGCACTCCCGAAAGGAAACACCTATGAACTCTTTGCTTGTCTCGATCTCCCGTGTCGCCGAGAACCAGTGGCACGCGGTGGAGAACGATCTGGTCGTCGGCCGCGGTCATGCGTCCCGCCGACTCGCCGGCCGGACCTTCCTCAGCATCGACACGTGGGACGACGCCGTCTTCGACCGGCTCGCCGTCGCGATGCTCACCGACCAGCCCGAGCCGGTGTACACGGTGGTCGACGAGAGCGATCGTGCACTGACCGCCGGCTGGGAACGCGCCGGTTTCACCACCTGGCGCCGTGAGCGCGAGTACGTCGTACCAACCGGCCCGGCGTCGACACCGATCCCGCCCGGCGTCGTCATCACGGCGGCCGAGGAGGACCCACTGCGCGAGCTGGATCGCGCACTGCGCGCCGAGATCGACTGGCCGACCATGCCTGCCGAAGTCCTGCCCTGGCAAGGCGGAAGCGTCCCGCTCGACCCGTCGACGTACACCGTCGCCAAACTCCACGGCCAGTACGTCGGCCTCCTCCGACTGGCGACGTACACCCGGCAACCCCGGATCGGCCTGATCGCAGTCCTGCCCAGCCACCGGCACCAGGGCATCGGTCACGCACTACTCGACCAGGTGCTGGGCGACCTCCACCACGCCGGGACCCGAACAGTCGCAGCCGAAGTCAACGAAACCAACGCAGCAGCGATCGCACTGTTCCAACGCTTCCAAGCTCGCCACACCAACACCAACCTCGAACTCGTTCACGGGAAGGCCTGACCATGCCCAGAAAAGCAGGCGCCATCGAGCTCGACGGTGTAGTCGTCGAGTCTCTCCGCAACGCCACCTTCCGCGTCGAACTCACCAACGGCCACCAGGTGCTCGCCCACATCAGCGGCAAGATCCGCAAGAACTACATCAAGATCATCCCCGAGGACCGCGTCCTGGTAGAGCTCAGCCCCTACGACCTCACCCGAGGCCGAATCATCTTCCGCTACCGCAACTGACCCAGCCGGTGTGACACTCTCGTCACTCGATCAACACTAGAACATCCGTTCGATGATCGGCTAATCTGAAAATATGCTTGGTCGGTTCACGGTGCGCCCCGCAGACGACGGATCCGAAGGGTTCGGCGTCTGGGACGGCGCAGTCAACGGTTGGCGTGCGAGCGGTATCCCAGACGAACTCACCGCAGCCGAACAAGCGGTCGAGCTGGAGATCCAGTACGACGCCCACGGCCCCCGCCCCGCCGACGCCGTACGAGTCCTCCCGTCCCCCCAACCAGTACGCCGCGCCACGTGGTCCGAAGGCCAGATCGAAGCCTGGGTCCGAGACACCGGCACCGGCGCCTGGTACGCCAAGTTCCGCGACCCCACAGGCCTCGTCAGCCTCATCCTGGGCAACGACGTCCGGCCAATCAACGACAAGAAGCGATAGCGAGCAACAGTCCGCAAAGCAACCCGTTGCCCACCGCAACGACCGGCCACCATCCCCTCGGCCAGCCTAAGATCATGGCCGCCTTGAGGGACTCGGCGCAACGCACAGGTGGGCCGGTCCGTCAAGATCTACGCCCAGGACTGCAGCTTGTGACATACATTCTGTGTTTGATTGACAGCGGTGAGTGAATCACGCGAGGCTGTTGAACGGGAGCCCGCTCGACAGGCTGTGTGAGGAAACAGGGGGAATCTGATGAAATTTGCACGTCCTGTGGCGGCGATAGCCGTCCTTGCTCTGCTCGGCAGTGGCCAGTATTCGGCCTCCGCGGAGCCATCTGAGGGATCGGCTGACGCCAAGGTAAGCGCCTCCGGTCTTCGTGATTCCGCATCGCTGAGTACACCGGTGGTCGTGGACGGCACAGTGCGTATCCCGAATGAAGCACCATCGGCCGGGGCCAACGTTGTGCTGCTGGCCTGGCCGAGCAACGAGGTTGTCGAGAAAATGGCCATCAATGACAAACTCACCCTACAGCCGGTAGCCACGGCAGTAACGGCCAGTGACGGCTCGTTCCAGCTCCGACTCGATTCCAACGAAAGAATCAGGCCGATGGCCGACTCGTACGGAATCGTCAACTTCGACATCGTGGCCTCGCCGGCTGATCCGGCGAGCGGTCAATCGGGCAGCTCGTTCAGCTTCTCGCGCAGGCTGGTCGACACTGCCGCCGGGCCGGTGCTGGCCGATGTGAACACGCCAGAAGGCGAAGCCACACCGGCCCCGGCGACCGAAGTGCAGTTGAAGTCCGACGGCACGGTGCAGGAGGTCAACCCTGAACCCCAACTCCCCATGGATGAGTCAGCGGAGGTGATTGAGACAAACCCGGCACCGTTGCAGAAGGACGGAGACACCGTCTGCGATGTGAGTTACGTGCAGGGGCTTGGCCCGATCTGGGTGCTTGTCGGGCAAACCTTCAACGTGGCGACCTGGATGAAGGCGCGGTTCACCTACATTCAGGGGTCGTCGAGTTCTCTCGGGGTTGGTATTTCGACGAGCGGCAAAGCGGGAACTTTCAGCACGCACGGTTCATCATCTCGCTCGAGCACGACGACGCTGGGATATGGCGAGCACGGTGGTACCACAAAACGCTACTTCGACACACAATTCGCGTTCGGCAAGTACTTCCACAAGTGCTACGACTCCGGATCCGGATACCAATGGTCGTTCTACACGATCAGGAACAACGGATTCATCGGAAGCACGCGAATTCGTAAACTGAACTTCGCCCCGAATGCCACCCACTGCTCCCCCCTCGCGGCGAACACCTTTATTGAGAAGGATGAGACCCGAGCGGTCACCTGGTCGAACGGTGTCGAACTCACCGGAATGGGTATGGGTTTCTCCAGCACGACCGGCTACAACAACTCCTCCAAGCTTTACTACGAAGCAACAAAGTACAACCGCCAAATGTGCGGTCTGTATGCCGTCCCAGGTCAAAAACCGGGCCTCCTTGTCGCCAAGTAGTGAGGGGATACTGTCAGTGATTCGGGTCCGATCGTTGCTGAGCGTGGTAGTGACAGGTCTCCTGTTCACTGCCGCGCTCGGCAGTTGCGCATCCGCTGCCCGCGAGGGTGGGCCAATGGAGTTCGGTAGCGACGAAAAGGGCAGGTGGGGTAACAACAGTCCAGTTCACGAGAACACAATGGCCGAAGGGCTCGGGAATCCCGGTCCGGATGATTTGAAGATCACGGCCGTGTCTCTCGTCGGCGCCGAAGGGCTCGAAATCGTCGACTCGTACGTCGTACTGATCAAAACCAAGAACAGCTTAGGATACGGTCCCGAATGGCCGCCGCCGAAGGAGCACCTGGCCTGGGCCGGGGTCGCGATGAAGGACCTGAAGCCGGCTACAGGTGCGATCCTCGCGCCGAACGCCGGAGTCGATATTTGGAACGTAGTTCTCCACTTGCGGCGGCCTGATCTGACGAAACAGGCCAAGTACGAGTCCGTGCGGGTCGACTACGAGGTCAAGGGTCGACGCTATTTCAAGAAATCGGCGATGCGGCTGGAGCTTGGGTGTCAGTCCGGGTGTCAGTAGGAACGCGATCGAGGGCGCTCGCGATGTCCGTCGTCGTGATCGTGTGCCTTGCGACAGGATGCTCAGAGGCGAAATCGGATCGCCATCCAAGCGTCTCTCCGGACATCGCGCAGAGGGCGGTCTCGAGCCCACAGGTCGCCGTGGTGGTCAACGCAAGTGCCCCGCGGAACGATCTGCTCGGCTCGGCCAAGTGCGGAGGCACTCTGGTCGGGCCGAGCATGGTGCTCACTGCCCGGCACTGCATCGACGACCTCGATCCGGCGAGGCTCGACGTCGTCATCGGAGCGGAGAATATCTGCCGAACCGCCGAAGTCCGCGGCGAACGCATTCGGGTCTCGGCGGTCAGGACCGCCGAGCCCGCCACCCTGGACGCAGCCGTCCTCGTGCTCAGTCAACCGGCCAAGACACCACCACTCGCGGCCCCCACGACCCCTGAGAAGGAAACCGGACGATACGTCGCGGTCGGGTGGGGCAGTACCGGACGCTCGCCGACCTCATGCCATCGACAGACAGTCGAGCTCACCGCCGGTGCCCACGATGCCTGCGAATCCGGCCGCAAGGCCGCACCACGATGGGCCTCGACAACCCAGTTCTGCGGTGTTCCAGTAACAGGCGCCGATCGAAACACCTGCTCGGGAGACTCAGGCGGTCCGGTCTTCCACCTCGACGGCAACGCCCTCACGTTGTTCGCCATGGTCAGCTGGGGCACGGGATGCGATGTGAGCGACACCGGCTTCTACACCCGTCTGCACGACCTCCAGCCCTGGCTAACGACGACCGGGAAGCTGATCGCCGCCCAGAGCTAGCCTTGCACAGTGCGGTCAGCTGCATGGCGACGCGAGGAATACGACACGAATGGAATACCTCAACCTGCGCCGGTATATCCAAGACGGGCTCACCGCCGCCGAGCAGGCCGTCGAGCTGGAGATCCAGCACGACGCCCACGGCCCCCGCCCCGGCAGCGCACTGAGGCAACCTCGCAGCCCCGCAACCGGTCCGCCGCGCGACCTGGTCCGAAGGCCAGATCGAAGCCTGGGTGCGAGACACCGGCACGGGTGCCTGGTACGCCAAGTTCCGCGACCCCACCGGCCTGGTCAGCCTCGTCCTGGGCAACGACGTCCGCCCAGCCAAAACCACCAACCGATAGCGGAGTTACGGTCGCCCTGATGGGCCCTTGGAGAGGTAGATGGTGATCAGGGAGCCTCGGGTGGCGCCGGAGGTGCTGCGGGGGTCGGTGTAGGCGACCTTGCCGGTGGGGACTGGGGAGGTGACCAGTTTGTTGGCGATGGTGACGTCGAAGCCGGCTTTGCGGAGGAGCTGGGTGGCGGCGGTGCGGTCCAGGCCGGTGACGTCGGGGAGGCCTGTGCGGTCGCCGTTGACGATCTTCTTCGAGGGTTCGACGAAGTGGCGTAGCGGGAGGCCCTTGAGGGCGCCTTGCATGGCGGTTTGCCAGAGTGGGCCGGCGGTGCCGGAGCCGGTGGGGTCGGAGATGTCGCGGCCGTCGAGGGTGTGGCCGTACATGAGGTTCGTGTAGGGCAGGTTGGCGTCGGCGACGACGGCCGCGGCGGCGAGGTTCGGGGCGTAGCCGGCGAACCAGACGGCCTTGTTCTCCTGGATGGTGCCGGTCTTGCCGGCCAGGTCCCAGCGACCGAACTTCAGCCGGCCGCCGGTGCCGCCGGGCTCCATCACTGCGCTGAGCACCTTGTTCACGCCGTCGGCGACACCTGCGCTGAGCGCTTGGTTGCACTGGGACTTCGGTGTCTCCAGCGGCCGGTTGGCCTTGTTGCGGACCGAGAGGACGATCAGTGGGCGGCAGTATTTGCCGCGGGCCGCGAAGGTCGCGTACGCGTTCGCCATCTGCAGCGGCGTCACGTAGCCGACGCCCAGCGTCATCGAGATGACCTGGTCGAGCGGCTGCAGGGTCTGCGCGTTGTACATGCCGAGCCGGGACGCGACCCGGCCGATCTGGCAGAGGCCGACTCGCTGCGAGAGCTGCAGGAAGTAGGTGTTGGTCGAGTAGCGCGTGGCGTCGACCATGGTCAGATTGCCGCCGCGGGTCGAGTTCCCCGGGGTGTAGTCGGGGTCCCGGGTGAAGCCGCTGCAGGTGCGGAACTTCTTGTTGCTCAGGTCGATCCGCTGCGGCGAGTTGATCCGGTAGTCCAGCGGTACGCCGGCCTGGATCGCGGCCGCGACCGTGAACGCCTTCATCGTCGAGCCGTTCTGGAAGCCGCCGTACCCACCGGCGTAGGACTTCTCGACGTTGTAGTTGTAGTTCGTGTGGTTGCGGCCGTTGCCGTACGGCTTGCTCTGCACCATCGCCTTCACCAGCCCGGTCCCCGGCTGGACGATGGTGATCGCCGCGACCGCGCTGTCGGTGGGCTTGGTCCGCGCGTCGATGGAGGCCTGTGCGGCCGCCTGGGTGCGCGGGTCCAGCGACGTCCGGATCGTCAGGCCGGCGGTCTTCAGGGTGTGCTCGCGGCCCTTGACGGTCTTACCGAGCGCGGGATTCGCGAGCAGCTGGGCGACGGCGTACTCGCAGAAGAAGGGGTAGCGCGAGTTGGCGCACCCGTTCGGCACCGGGCGCACCTTGGCGGGGTCGATGACCGGGGACCGCAGGGCGAGGTTCGCCTGGTGCACCGAGATCACCTTGAGCTCGAGCATCCGCCGCAGCACCAGGTCGCGGCGCGCCTTGGCCCGGGCCAGGTTGTTGGTCGGGTCGTAGCCGGTCGGGTTCTTCACCAGGCCGGCCAGCAGCGCGGCCTGCGGCAGCGTGAGCTGGTCCGCGGTGGTCCGGAAGTAGTGCTGGGCAGCGACCTGTACGCCGTACGTCCCGTCACCGAAGTTGACCAGGTTCAGGTACCGCTCGAGGATCTCGTTCTTGGTCAGGCGGCTCTCGAGGGCGATCGCGTAGCGCAGCTCGGTCAGCTTGCGCTCGTACGAGACCTCGGTCGCCTTCTGCCGCTCGGCGACGGTCCGCGCCTTCTCGATCAGGCTGAGCTTCACGTACTGCTGGGTGATACTCGACCCGCCCTGCTGGACCTCGCCGCTGCCGTGGTTGCGGATCATCGCGCGCAGGGTGCCCTTCGGGTCCAGCGCGCCGTGCTCGTAGAACCGGGAGTCCTCGATCGCGATGATCGCGGTCTTCATGATCGGGGCGATCTGGTTCAGCCGGATCGGCACCCGGTTCTGCTCGAACAGGGTCGCGATCACCGAACCGTCCGCGGCCAGCATCCGGCTGCGGACGGCGACCGGCTCGACCTCGAGCTCCCGCGGCAGGTCCTGAACGGTCTTCACGACCTGCTCGCTGCTGATCCCGGCGAAGCCGGCCAGCGGAATCGCCAGCCCCGCCGCGAGCGCGCCGGACAGCACGCTGACCCCGACGAACGTAATCAACGCACGTGCCTTGTTTGGAGCGCTTTCCCCGCTGCGCATGGCGCACAGCTTAGACCTGGTTGGTACCACCCGACGACAGCCCGTGACTGATTGCCTCGATCAACCGTGGCCGCAGCTCGGCCGCACTGATCACCGCGTCCACCGAACCGACGTCGCGAGCCCGCTGGATGCTGTGCACCTTGTCGAACCCGGTCGCCACCTCGGTGAGCTTCTCGGCCCGTACGGCGGTCCGCACCTCGGCCAGCTCGGTCGCCAGCTCGGCCCGCTCCCCCGCGCTCGCCGCAGCGACCTTCTCGGCCAGTGCCGCGACCCGCGGGTCGGCTGCCGTCCGCGCATCCACCTCGGCCGAGAACACCACGGCCGCGGCCGGTGCACCACCCAGCACGGAGGCGAACGAGCCTTCGACCGCGAGCACGGTCATCGACGGGTTGAGTTGCTTGGAGAACACCACGAACGCACCACCGTGATACCGCGAGACCACGCAGAACACGATCGGTCCGCGGAAGTTCACGATCGCGCGGCCGATCTCCGCGCCGTACTCGAGCTGCAGGTTGCGCATCGAATCCGGCGACCCGTCGAACCCGGACAGGTTGGCCAGTACGACGAGGGGCCGGTTGCCGCTGGCCGTGTTGATCGCCCGGGCCGTCTTCTTCGACGACTTCGGGAACAGCGTGCCGGCCGTGTACGTGTCGGGTCCGTCGGCCGGCGGGAAGCCGCGCCGCGGCACCGACCTGGACTCGATCCCGACCAGGCAGACCGGGTAGCCACCCAGCCGGGCGTCCTGGACCACCGAGGTGTCCGCGTCGGCCATCCCGGCCCAGCGCTCCAGCACCGGGTGGTCCTGGTCGCTGACGGCCCGCATCAGCGTGCGGATGTCGAACGCCTTCTTGCGGTCCGGGTTGGTCTCGGCGGAGAAGATCTCGCCGACGGTCTTGAAGTCGCTGCCCTCGGCGCTGTGCGGGTACGGCGTCACGTCCCGATCGATCGGGTCGGTCGTCTCCGCGCGCCGCGGACCGGTCTCCCCCGGGGCGACGTACGTGTGGTCGTAGTGCGACATCAGTACGTCGCGGGCCGCCTTCAGGTCCGGTGCCCAGTACTGCGCCTGGCCGTTCGGGCCCATCACGCGGTCGTAGCCGCCGATCCCGAAGTTGTCCTCGGCCGAGACACTGCCGGAGAAGTCCAGCGTCTGCTTACCGGTCAGCACCATCGCGCTGTCCGGCGTCATCACCAGGATGCCCTTGGTGTGCATCAGCATCGTCGCTTCGGCGTTCCAGTACGGCTGCGCACCGACGTTGATCCCGGCCACGACGATGTTGATCTCGCCACCGGCCTGGGTGAACTCGACGATCCGCTTCAGTGCCTTCGCGACCCAGTCCATGTTCTCGGTCCCGGAGTCCATCGAGATCCGGGCCCCGGCGGACAGCGAGTACCACTCGATCGGGATCTGCAGCCGCTCGGCCAGGTCGATGGCCGCGATGATCCGCGCACATTCCGGCTCGGCCACCGCGCCGAGTGCCATGGTCGGGTCGCCACTCATCGCGACCCGGGTGATGCCCTCGGGGTACCGGGCGGTCGGCGTACTGACCACGCCGAGGATGATGCCGGCCTTGTTGAGGCCCTTGGGCCGCTCGACCGGGACCAGCGCACCGGTGTCGTCCAGGTCGTGCTCGACGAACGAGCCGCCCGGACCAGTCACGATCCCACTGACCTCGTACGGGTAGATGGTGTTGCGGCGCCGCGAGCGCTGGACCTTCTGCGCGTAGTCGTCGAGCGGCATCAACCGAGTCGTCGGCGGCTGCTCGATGGACGTGACCACGCCGGCTCCCGGCTGGGCGTAGAACCGTGCCGCGACCGGGTTCACCGTTCCGTCCGGGGCCACGACGCGGCCCTGGATCAGGACCTCCTCGATGCCGGCACCGGCCGTCATCGGGGCGATCTTGCTCTTCAGCGTGGTGACCTCGTCGACCTGTGCGTCGACCTGCGGCCAGATGTGGATCCAGACGTGGTTCATGTCCAGCTTGGCCCCGGCCGCACCGCGCGCCGTCCGGGCCCGGCGGATCGCCTCGAGGCAGTTCGCGATCGCACGCTCCGCATGCGGCAGCGAGGTGACGTTCCCGTCCTCGTCGCGAACCACGGCGAACTGACGGACCTGAGCCAGGGCGACGAGCCGCTGGTCGGCGGCGTTGTCCCGAGCGACGCAGTAGTAGAGCAGTACGTCGTCCGGCGCCTCAAGCCGAGTGATCCGGAAGTCGCGTAGGCGCCACAGGTTCAGTCGGCGGCCGACCATCGGGTGCACGCCGCGAACGTTGTCGTCCTCGACCACCGAACCGCCAGCCGGGCGGTACGTGAAGTACGAAACCGGCTGACCGTCACCAGAGGCCACCGAGACCGAGATCCGGCGCGCACGCTGCGCGATCGGCAGATCGCCAACCATCCGCCGGTACAGGTCAGCGGCATCCTGCTGCACGGCGGGCAGGTCGGAGCCGAACAGGTAGAGCTCGACAACGGCCTCGTGACCGGCCGGACGCGCATCCAGCCGCGCGGTCAGCGCTTGGGAGAGCCCGCTGGCAGGGTCGGCCAGCTCAGCCGTCGTCCCGACCGTGGTGACCAGGTGCGTCGGCCGGTCGTCGATCGTGTAGTCGGCGGTCGCGAACGGCCGCCCGTCGACCGTGACCTCGTTGACGTCGTGCAGCTCGTACTCGCGGTAGTGGCGGCGGATGAGCACCTCGAGCATCGGCTCCCGATCACCCCAGCCACCCTCCAGCCGTTGGGCCAGGAACCGGACGATCGGCTCCGGGATCGCGGCCAGCGCGTCGATCCGCTCCTTGCGGTCGGTAGCGTTCGGGTTGGCGGCCAGCTCGGCGACCTCGTCACCGACGCCCGCGATCACCGAGGCACGTTCCGCGTCCACCAGCGGCTGGTCGAACCAGCGGAACCGGACGCTGCGGGCCAGGTCGCCGATGATCGGGAAGCGCAGCTGCGTGGCCAGCACCAGCCGGTCCAGCAGGTCGTGCACGGCCTCGTCCAGCGGGGCCTCGGGCCGCGGCTCGTCGATCCAGCGCTCCAGCACCGACGTGACCAGCAGGATGTCCGGCGTGGACCGCTGCTGGGCGAGGAAGATCCGGAACACGGCCTCCTCGATCTCAGTACTGCGCTCCAGGTCCTTCACACCGTAGTGAGCCAGCACCCGGGCGAGCCGCGTCTGGAACTCGGCCGGCAGCCCACCGCGCTCGGGGTCGAGGCTCTGCAGGTAGGTGTGGAAGTGCTCGCGCGGGCTGTGCACCCGGTTCTCGGTGCTGATCTCCTCGCCGGCCGGCCGGTTGCGGCTCAGCTCGGCGAAGTCCGCGAACACCTGCATCAGGTCGATCTCGTCGGCGACCGGCGGCTGCGGCAACTGCGTCCGCGCCAGCAGGTAGCCGGCCAGCATGCCGCCTTCGTCGCGCGGGTCGATGTCGAATCCGAGCAGCATGCTGCGCAGATCGTCCCGCCCGCGCTCGACCCGCTCCGCGGGCGTCAGCTCACGAGCGCCGTTCGGCAATTCGAGCCGTACGCCGTTCTGCACCGGGGCAGCCGCTTCACCAGCGGACCCATCCGCGACCGGCTCCAACCGGAGCAGCGGCGCGCCGGTCTCCACCTGGCTGCCGGTCGAGACCTGCAGCTCCTTCACGGTGGCCTTGAACGGCGCGTAGAGCACCGTCTCCATCTTCATGCTCTCCAGCACCAGAACCGGCGCACCGGCCTCGACCTCGGCACCGGTCTGCACCGGCGTCGCAACCACGAGCGCGGGCGCAGGAGAACGCAGTACGCCGCCTTCGTCCCGGCTGACGCGGTGCGTCACACCGTCGACCTCGATCAGGTGCACCGGGCCGTGGGTCGCGGTGACGAGCCGGAACCGCTGCCCACCAACCGTCAACCGGCCGCTGTGCCCGTCCAGGCGCTCGAGATCGGCGTCCACCACCTTGAAGGCAGCAGTCCCGGAGCCGACGCCGACCCGGTACCGGGTCGAGCCGATCCGCGCGACCGTCACCCGGTACGTCGCCCCGCGCAGCTTCAGGTCGATCGCGCGACCGACCTCGTGCTGCACCTGCGGACGGCCGCCGTGCGCGGTCTCCAGCAACCGGGTCCGTTCGACCTTCTCGGCATCCCGGTAGCCCTCGATCCCCGCGGCGACCAGCGCGATCCCGGAGTGCCGGTGCGAAATCAGCCGGCCCTCACCACGGACGCGGTCGATCCAGCCGGTGTCCGCGCTGCCGTCGATCACCTCGGGCTGGTCGAGCAACTCCAGGATGAAACTCTTGTTGGTGGCGCCGCCCTCGATCAGCACGGTGGTCGCGGTGACCGCGCGGCGCAGGCGGGCCAGCGCCTCCTCGCGCGTCCGGCCGTAGCCGATGATCTTGGCGATCATCGAGTCGAAGTCGGCCGGGATGCTGTCACCGGCGCTCACGCCGGTGTCGACGCGGATACCAGGACCGGCCGGCAGATCCAGTACGGCGATGCGGCCCGGTGACGGAGCGAAGTCGCGGTCCGGGTCCTCGGCGTTCAGCCGGGCCTCGACCGCGTGCCCGAGCTCGGCCGGCTTGAGGCCCTCCAGGAGGCCGCCGTTCGCGACGTGCAACTGGGCCTTGACCAGGTCGAACCCGGTGGTCAGCTCGGTGATCGGGTGCTCGACCTGGAGGCGGGTGTTCACCTCGAGGAACGCGAAGCTCTTCTCCCCCGGGTGGTACAGGAACTCGACCGTGGCCGCGCCGCGGTAACCGACCGCAAGGGCGAGCCGCTCGGCCGAGGCCTTGAGGTCCTCGACCTGACCGGCCGAGAGCAGCGGTGACGCCGACTCCTCGATCACCTTCTGGTTGCGGCGCTGGACCGAGCAGTCGCGGACGCCGAGCGCCCACGCGGTGCCCTGGCCGTCGGCGATGACCTGCACCTCGACATGCCGGGCCCCGGTGACAAGGCGCTCCAGGAAGACGATGCCGCTGCCGAAGGCGCGGGCCGCCTCCTCACTGGTCCGGGCGTACGCGTCCGAGAGCTCGTCGGCGGACCGGACCACGCGGATCCCGCGCCCACCACCACCGGCCGTTGCCTTGAGCATCAACGGGTAGCCGATCGTCTCGGCCGCGGCGAGCGCCGCCTCGAGCGACTCGACCGGACCCCGGCTCCACGGAGCGACCGGTACGCCGACCTCCTCGGCGATCAGCTTGGAGCCGATCTTGTCGCCGAGCTTGCGCATCGCCTCGGGCGACGGGCCGATGAAGGTGACCCCGATCCGCTCGCACAGCTCGGCGAACGCCGGGTCCTCGGCGACGAATCCCCAGCCGACCCAGGCGGCATCCGCACCGCTCTCGCGCAGTGCGCGCTCCAGCACGGCCAGGTCCAGGTACGGACGCGCCGACGCCGGGCCCAGCGGGTACGTCAGATCCGCCTCGCGCACGAAGGTCGCCGTACGCTCGCCGTCGGTGAACAAGGCCACGGTCTCGATCGGCTCGCCACCCTCGGCGTTGACCTCCCGGACCGCGTTGATGAGCCGCATCGCGGCCTCGCCCCGGTTCACTACTGCGATACGCTTGAACATCGACCGCCTCCCTGTCGCACCACGCACGTGTTAACGGCCCGGCCCTTGTGAAACACAAGATTTGGCCGGGCCGCTCGCACAGACTTTCAGGGAAGGCCTATTACCGTCGAGTCGGGGTGCGTTTTCGGTGCGTCGCCGCCTTCAGGCCCTAGTTCATCGAGGTCAGGTTCCAGCGTTGACACGGCCCGTTCCAGTAGGGCCAGGTGATCACATCCGCGCCGGCCAGGTCGCTGCAGCCGGCCACATCCAGGGACCGGCCGGACTTGTTCTGCAGGATGCTCCACGACCCGTCGATCGCCGGTTCGATCCGCCAGCCCTGACATTCGGCACTGTCACTGGGTGTGATCGGTACGACGGGTGACGCGTTCCCGCCCGGACACCCTTGGACGTCGACGTTCTTGCGCGAGTTCGGATCGTAGATCTGGTAGATGTCGTCACCCTTCGGCACGATCTGCCAGCGCTGGCACGGGCTGTTGGGAACCCAGTTCCACATCCGGATCTCGGTGCTGGCCGGGTTGGTGCCGCAGTCCTGGATGTCCAGGACCTTGCCGCCCTTCACCGCCGCCATCTGGTAACGGCCGCTCAGCGACTGTCCGGTGAAGACCGGCCGCAGGATCCACTGCTGGCTGGCTACCGCCGTACAGGTCTCTTGCACCACTGTCACCGCGTTCTCCAGCGAACCTCCTGGCACCGCAGCGCACTTCCCACTGTGTGCGAACCGCAGCCGGACGACAGTGTCGTAGCTACTGCCCTCCAGATACTCCACTGTCATCTGCTGGTTGGCCGTCCCGGCGCACGGCCACTGCAGCAGCGTCGCACCGTCCTGCTGACCCATGTCGTTGACGTCGAAACAGCGTGGCTTGCCGTCGTTCACCAAACCGTTGTTGTGCACGGTGTGGACCTCGAACTGGTCGGTGCCGGCAATCGGGATCACCCGGAACCGCTGCTGGATGTTGCCGTTGCACTGGTACTGATGGACCGGCGCAGCGTCGTCCTGCCGGGCCCCTGGGATGTCGAGACACTTGCTGCTGTGCCGCGCCACCAGTTCGTAGGCCCGCAGATCGATGTCGAACTTCGGTCCGGTCGTCGCCGCGACGGTGGTTTCCTTCCACCCGCTGACCGGCGCGCCGAACGCCGTACCGGTTGACGTCAGCGTGGAGACCTCACGGCCGCCATCGTCGAGCGCATAGGTCAGCGCAGCGTCGTCCTTGCCGTCACCGGTGTAGTCACCGGCGCTCAGGGCTGCCTTGGCCGGGTCGAGCGCTCCCCGGTACCACTGCGACTCCGTCAGTGCGGTGCGGCTCGAGACGAACACGCGCAGGGCCAGGTCGTTCTGACCGTGCTCGTACATCGCCACGATGTCGTCCGCCCCGTCACCGTTGACGTCGGCAACGACCGGTTTGCTCTTCTCCCAGCAGTACGCCGATCCGTCGTACAAGGTGACCGGGGTCGCGGCGAACGCCGTACCGGAGGACTTGCGAACTGTCACCTGGGTGCGGCAGTTGCCGAGGTTGGACATGTCGACCAGGTCGTCCTTGTTGTCACCGTCGATGTCCGCGAGCAGAGGTGCACTGCGGGACCAGTCACCGGACCCCGTGACCCACTGCACCGGCGCACTGATGGTGGTGCCACCCAGGAACAGCAGCACTCGCCAAGTGCCGTTGCCGTTGTCGAGTTGGACGGCGATGTCGTCGGCGTTGTCCCCGTTGACGTCGCCGGAGATGATCCGGGCCGTGCTGAGCGGCCAGCCCGCAGAACCGGAGTGCCAGACCGGGCTCGACTGGGAGACGTACCGGTTGCCGTCGGACTTCAGCAGGTACGCACCGATCCTTCGGCCTGCCTCCTCCCGGAACAGCACGATGTCGGCCCTGCCGTCCTTGTCGAAGTCGCCTTGGACCGGACGGGTCTTGTAGAGCGCGTAGCCGCCGTTCTCGCCGCTGTCCCAGGCAAACGTGCCGGTCTGCAGCCCACCTGGCTTGGACAGTACGTTCCAGACCCCTGTCCGGCCCCAGCCGTGGTCGAGCACCGCACTGACGTCGGCGCGGCCGTCACCGTTGATGTCACCGCGCACCCGCGGGATCGGGTTCGAGTTGCTCGCGGCAAGCAGGTCGTAGCCGAGCCCGACCGGGCTGAGGTTGCCGGCCCGGTCGACCGCCCGGACGAACAGCGTCGACTCCGGGATCCCCGTGTCCGGGTTCGGCCAGACGGTCACCGGAAGTCTCGCCGTACCGTCGGTGCCGATCTTGATCCGGGAGAGGATCGCGTCCTGCTGGAAGCCGTAGACAAACTCGGCAACGTCGGTGTCACCCGAGCCAGGACGCAGTGTCACGATACCGGTGGTCTTGGCCGGGATCCCGTCCTCTCCGTTGTTGGGGAAGTCGCTGGACGACAACTGCGCGGTCTTCGGGGCCGTGGAGTCCAGGACGAAGTAGCAGCGCGTGGTCTCGGCACCGAACTCGATGTCGTCGTCCGGGATGCCATCGTTGCTACTGGCAACGTAGTAGTACGGCACCGAGGCAGCCAGCGCGGTGTTCGGCAGCTGCGGCCACGCGAACGCTGCACCGGAGGTCGTCAGACTCGATGTCGATTCGTAGACCGTGGAGTCGTTGTCGGCCCGGCGGATGGACAGCTTGGTGGTGACGTTGTCGTTGTCCGGGTCGCTGGCGACCGCACTGAACGTCGGCGGCACCAGACCGGTCACCACGGTCGGAGTCTGCACCGTTCCGCACGGACGCGGTCGCGTGAAGTTCAGCTTGACCGGTGGCCGCGGCGCGTTGTTGTAGGTGACGCGCAGCTCGGCGGTGCCAGGGTGGAACTTCTTCCACTGGTAGCGGTTGCCCTCGTCCGGCGCCCGCAGCCCGAAGGTCGCCGTTGCCCCTCGGCCGGTGGCGATGTTCTGCACCATCGACTTCACCTGTGGGCTGGTGAAGACCATCTCCTGATCAGGTTGATGGCCGGTCCAGGCGTTGCCGCTGGCCTGGGCGACCGTGTGCAGCCAGTGTCCTTCGGAGTTGTTCCACTTCAGCGGCACACTCGGGTCGATCGCACGGGTCGCCCACAGGTCGGCCGGTGTCGCGGTGCCGGACGGCGAGTGGTCCAGCACGATCCGGACACCGGCGGCCACGATCCTCGACCCGGCAAGTTTCGTGGTGTCGAACTGGAAGAACGAGCGGTAGCGGACGGCGTAGTCCCACGAGTAGCCGACTTTGGCACCTTCAGCACGGTCGTAGTTCCAGTAGGACTGGTCGTCGGCCATCTGGTTGACGTGCGACCAGAACTGGTGGCCCGTCGACCACGGCGGGTCGATGTAGACCGGGTACTTCGTGGTCGCCGCGGTCAGCAGCTTCCGGTCCGGTACGACGCGCAGGCCGGACTCGGTCCGGACCGTGGACATGACGGCCCGCCGGGACTCCTGGGCCCCACTGCTCCGGACCGCAGCCGGCGCTCCGTTGCTGTCCCACATGACTGCCCGGTCACCGGACAGGACCGTGCGATTCTTGTTGTCAACGGCAACAGTCGAACCGTCGGGCCGAACCCGGACCGTCAGTCCGGTAGCAGTCAGACCGACGTCGATCGTGCGCAGCCGTTCGGCAGCGGCCCGGTTCTTGACGACCAGGACCTGTGCGACCCCGTCGACCTCGGCCCGCAACTTCAGGTCGACGCCCGGATACACCTCCGGGTACGTCGCTGTGTCACCGTCGAGCACGGGCTTCGGCAGCACCGTCGGCCAGGTGAGCCGAAGCCGGTTCTTACCGACACCGACACCGACCATCGCCCGGTCACCACCACCGGACAGCACCAGGTCGGTCACGGTCGCGCCAGGACGGACGGTGCCGTCCTTGGTACGCCGCAGGTTGGTGTTGATCGGTGTCCAGTCGTCACCGCGCCGGGTCCGCACCGGCGCGGGGTGCGCGACCAACGTGTGCTTTCCGTCCGGTTCGACGTACGTCTCGGTGTTCTCGGTGCGCAGGTGCGTCAGCTCGGCGCGCTGTCGCAGTGGCGCAGCGGCCGGGGCCGGGGCGGGTGCCCCGGCCTCGACCTGCGGTGCTGCGACTGCAGGGACGGCGAGCAGCAGTGCGACTGCCGCCGCCAGGCCTGCCCGCTTAGCCGAACCACTTGATCGCATCCACGATCCTCCGGAGTACGTCACCGACCAACACTCCCTTCCAGCCCTTGCCGGTCCCTGACATCGATCCGAAGTCCTTGCTGTCGTACGGCTTCTGCCACTTCGGGGACCCGTCGGGGTAGCGGATCGGATCGGGATCGACTTCCTTGGCCGTCTCGGCGATCCAGTCCTTCCGGTTCGGGTTGCCGAGCTGCTCGTTCAGCCGCTGCTGGATCTCGTCCATCCGGCGTTTCTGCTCGGCCTTCTCCTGCGACTTGCGCTCGCGTTCCTGCTTGATCCGCTCGCTGGCGTTGCCGCGGGTCGGCTTCTCCGGTTTGTTGCCCGGCCGGTTCGGGGTGTTCGGCTTGTTCGGCGGTTTGCCCGTCTCGGGTTTGGGCTGCGGTTTGGGCTTGTCCGGTTTGGGTTTGACCACGTCCGGTTTGCGCACCGGCTTCTTGATCTTGTCCGCGATCTTCTTGTAGATCCACTTGATCTTGTTCACGATCCGGACCACGAACGTCTGGATCCGTTGCTCGATGAACTTGTACACCGTGCGGGCCCGCTCGACCCAGCGCTCCACCCGTTTGGTGATCTTCTCCCACAGCCAGCTGAAGAAGTTCCGGATCCATTCGACGACCAGCTCGATCACCTTGACCAGGATCATCACGACCAGCACGACCAGGATCAGGGCGAAGACGATGATGACCGCCATCTCCAGCACCGGGATGATCACCGCGATCGCCAGCACCGCGGCCCGGCCGTCGGAGTCGTCGAAGACGACCGGGTTGTTGTTGGCGTAGGAGTAGGCGTTCATCTGGCCCGGCTCCTCCGGATCGATCTCCGGGTCGACGGAGATGAACCGCCCGATCGTCGGGTCGTACTCCCGGGCGCCGAGATGGACGAGTCCGGTGCCCGGATCCTCCGTGCCCTTGTGGAAGCCACGCTGTCCCGGCCACTCGGCCGGCGCGGTCCCCCGCGTCTGCCCGTACGGCGTGGTCCGGCGCCGCTGCACGGACTGATTGCCGGCGTCGACCGCGATGTTCGGTGTCCCGTGCAGGTCCGTCAGCAGCCAGCTCAGCTTGCCGTTGGTCCGGACAGCGACCACATCATCGCCGAAGGTGTAGTACCGGGTGCCGTGCAGTTTGCCGTCGGTACCCAGCAGGATCTCGGTCTCACCGAGGTACAGCGTGGTACCGCTGGCGTCCCGGCGCAGCATCCGGTTGCCTTCACCGTCGTACACGAACGACGAGCCCTTGCTGGAGCTTTCCAGCTTGCCCTCGTCGGTCCACTTCAGTGTCTCGGTGCTGCCACCCTTGCTGCGAGTGGTCATGTTGCCGGTCTTGTCGTAGCCGTAGTCGGTGGATGCCGTCCCGCTGGGCCCAGTTGTCGTGACGCTCTTGAGGGCATTCGGGGACAGCCCCGTACCGCCGTACGTGTAGGAACTGTTGGTGGTCGCACCGGTCGGCGTGATGCTCTTCTCGCTCAGCCGGTTGCCGACCTTGTCGAAGGTCCAGCTCTGCCAGTACGCCGCTGGGCCACCCAGGCCGGCCGCAGTCGGGGCAGCCGTGCAGTCGCCCGACTCCGGTGTCCAGGCCTCGGTCAGTCGCCGCTGGTGGTCGTACGTGAAGCACTGCGTGTCGGTGGCCTCAGCCGTCGCGGACGCCGAGCCGTCGACTGCCTTCGTGATGTTCCCGGCCGGGTCGTAGGCGTACTGCGTGTCAGAGATCCGCCTGGGCGAGGTCTCTCGGTCGGTGATGACGCGGGTCACCCGCCGGGTGCCGTACTCGTACTCGAACTTCTGCTGCACCCAGCGACCGTTGGCCGCACCGAGTGTCAGTGTCTGGGTCTCCTCCAGAGCGGTGTAGCTGCTGTTCCGCACATAGGTGCCCAGCTCACTGCTCATTGCTGTCGGCAGACTCTGGTCGTTGTACGTCAGCGACAGCTTCTCCGCCGCCAAGTCACCCACAGCGGGCAGCGAGCGACTCTCGAGCTTCCCATCGGTCGTGTAGGTCTGGTTGATGTTGTACGTCCCGGCCAGTGCGCCTTCCGAGGCCGGCAGCGTCACTGACTGCCCTGTCGGCCGGCCGGCGCCGTCGTAGCCGGTGACAGCGGACGTGTAGGCCTTGCCGTCGACGTAGCGGGTGGTCGAGGTCGGCTTGCCCAGCGAGAGTGAGTCGTACTTCCACTCGATCTGGATCGGCCCGGTCACCGATCCGCTGCGCTGGGTGGTCTTGCGCCCCAGCTCGTCGTACGTGAACGCAGTGACGACACCGCGAGCATCTGTACTGGACGTGATCTGGTCACCCGCGTTGAAGGTGAAGGTCGTCGTACCGCGGTCGGGGTCGGTCTCGGAGATCCGCCGGCCGCGGATGTCGTACTCGTAGCTCCACAGGTTGCCCGCAGGGTCGGTGATCGACTTCAGCTGGCCGAGTGCGGTGTAGGTGTACTTCGTGCTGTCGTACGCGCCGGTCCAGGTGTCGCCGGTGTACTGACGCTGCTCGACCAACCGGCCCCGAGCATCGGTGAGGCGTGTGGTCGGCGCCTGTCCCTGGGGCGGGTCGATACTCTGCCGGGTCGCCGTCGTCTCGTGTTTGGTGCGGTACTTCTCCTGGCCCTCGGACAGGAAGATCTGCGCCACCGGCCGATTCGCACCGTCGTACTGGGTCACGTCCAGTTTCGGTATGACGGTGTCGCCGACGTACAGGATGTCCGTGCCCGGACCGCCGGACGCGAGGTAGGCGCCGGACACGATGGTGCGCTTGCCGCGGCTGTCGTAGCGGTAGTCGGTCACCAGGCGCTCGCCGGCCGGTGTGCCTTCCTGCGTCTGCCGGATGCGCTGCAGCCCGTCGAACAGCTCGTACGTCGTGTCGTAGCGGTTGTCAGCGAGCCGCGACCGCGTAATCACCGCGGACGAACCCTCACCACGCAGCAGGTACTCCTTCTCGACGTCCGCCGGTGTCGTGGCCTTGGGATGACCCGGGTGCCAGATCTTCGACGTCCGGCCGACCGGGTCCAGAGCGATCTCCGCCCGCCGCCCGTCCGGCGACACCTCGGCGATCTGCTCGCCCCACGCCGGCTCGTACTCCTCCGTCGCCTTCATCCCGTTCGGGGCGGTCTGAACGACCTTCGTCGTCGGCCCGTACGCCGGCTCGAACGCCGTCCGCGTCGTCTGGCTCAACGCGTCGGTGACACTCGTCCGGCGGCCGAACTCGTCGTACGTCGCAGTGAACACGGTCTCGTACGTCGGGTTGCCGTTGCTGTCATGCCCGGACAGCCGCTCGCCCCTGGTGGGTACACCACGGGTCGGGGTGGCCGCCAGCGCGGTGTGGTCGTCGTAGAACACCCGCTCGTCGCTGAGCACGTGAGTGGAGTTCCACGGCTTGTCACAGCCGACCGAGACCGTCTGCTCGCGACTGAGCAGTTCCTGGAGGCCGCTGGCCGGGTTGTCCAGGTACTCGTACCGCGTGCAGGTGTCGTCGTTCGGGGTGGTCGCGTCGTTGGCCAGGTGTTTCGCGAGCAGGCGGCCCTTGGCGTCGTACTCGTGGCGGTTGGCAACGTTCAGTGTGCCGCCGTCGACTGCCTGGTACTGCGTAGAACCCTTCTGAGCCGTCACATACGCGTGGCGCGTGCCCCACGGCTTCGTCTCGGTGGCGGTCGGTTCCGGCGAACGCCAGTAGTCGTTGATCGACTTGTTGACCACAGTCGCACCGGAATAGGTGATCTGCTCCCGCACCTGGCCCGCGAACTCCGGGGTGTCCTCTACCGAGGTGCCGGTGGAGTCGGTGATCTTCACCGTCCGGACTCCACCGTTGGCATCCTTGTCGCCGTTCATCCCTCGGAAGTACTGCGTCTCTTCCGTGGACTGGGTCTCGCCCACGGCGCCCTTGATCACCTTGACCTTCTCGTAGCCCCGCCACTCGTTCCACGTCTTCGTGGTGGTTTCGGACAGTCCGTCCTGCTCATCGAAGTGCCAGGCGGGCGCACCGACGTACTGGACCTTCGTCGTGACGGGAATCGGGGCTGCCGGCACCGTGGTGGCCGCGCTGCGGTCGACCTCGTTCGTCTCGGTCACGACGTACTTGTGGAACCAGTCCTGCCGCTCACCCTGGTTCGGCGGCGTCCACTTCTGCGGACGGCACAGCCGGCCGTTGCTGGCCGGGTCCGGGAGGGAGGTCGGCGTACAGTCCTTCGGCGAATAGCCGACCGCGAGGTCGCCACCGGTGCCGTAGTGGACCTTGTCGATCCGGTACCAGATCAGACTGGGCAGGTTCGGGTCGGCCGGGTTCACCCGGTTGTCCATGCCAACGCCGTCGAAGTTCGTCTCCGGCATCTGCACGTCGCCACCGACGCGGCCCGTCTGGGTGACACCTTCGAGCCACAGCGCCCGGCCGCTACCCGCGCCAGTCGTGTACTCGTGCCGCAGGTCCCAGGTCTGTACGTCGGTGAACGCATTGCCGCGCCACACCTGCGTAGTGACCCGGCTGAGCCGCTTCTGCGTCCAGAACGACGGTGTGAAGTGGTTGTCGCAGTTGGTGGTGCTGGCGCAGTTCAGGTCCCAGGGAGTGTCCGGGTACGTCGCCGGCTGGCCCGGACCGCAGTTCGTGCCTTCGCAGCGCTCCGCCGGAGTGAACAGCACCCGGCCGAGCGCCTTCTGGCTGTAGACCTGCCCGTCCCGCTGGCCGTACTCGATGGACCTCAGGATGCTGTTGCGCGCATACGGGCTGACCGCCGACGCCGTCATGTTGCGGGCGTAGTTGTTGGTCTCGGTGTCGTAGAACAGGCTCATCGTGTTGCCGTGCCGGTCCACCACGTAGTCCAGCTGCCAGCGGTACGCCTGCTGACACCACGAGTCCGCGAAGGCGGTCCGGTTGCACTGCTCACCGGCGTGGTTGCCGAACACCGGCATGGTCAGGGCGGACCGGGTCTCGGGCTGTCCGGAGGTCCAGCCCGGCAGGCGGTTCAGACCGAAGTAGAACCTTGAGCCGTCCTTGGTGGTGACCCGCCAGTACTCGCCCTTCTCGTGCGTGACCAGCCCTTCGTCACCGTTGGCCGCGCCCCAGAACTTCTCGATCACCGTGCCGTCGTCGCCCATCAGCCGCCAGGTCTCCGACGTGTCGGTCTTCGACACCAACAGCATGTCGCCGGACTTGCCGGTCATGGCGATGCTGGCGTTCTCGGTCGCGAAGCACATGTCACCGGTCGACCGGGTCCCGTTGTTGCCCGCGTCCTTCGAACACGACTTGAATCGGCGCTCGATCGCACCACCGCCACTGATGTCGAAACCCTGCCCAGCCGCGGACACCTGGTTGTTCGTGGCCGAAGTGAGCCCGTCCAGCGAGGCGGACGAGTACTGCAGCGCGACCGACGGCTGCGGGCCACCGATCCCCGGCGGCGCCTCCATCGGCATCGACCACTCGAACGCGCCGGACGGTCCGCCGATACTCCACTTCGCAGCGCCACCGCTCAGGTCGCCGCGGGCGTAGTCACCGCCACCACCGGACTCAGCTGCTGCCAGCATCAATGTCGACGATGCCGGTACGTCGGCCTGCACCGTCCCGTCGCCCTTGTTGCTACTGGCGTAGGACTTGCCGGTCTTGGCGTCGTACAAGCGGAGGCGGTTCGACCAGCCACCACCGTAGGTGTCAGCGAACTCTGCGTAGTTCACGGTCAGCCGGACAGTCCCAGCGGCCTTGCTGCCATCAGCGCGGCGCACGTCGACCTGCATCCGGTCGCCGCGCCGGCCACTGATCGCGACCTGCACCTTCGCCGGGCCACTGGCGACACCGTTGGCCATCCAGGCCTTGGTGGCCGCAGCACCCGCACTCACCCAGACGGGAAGACTTCCGGCCCGTTGCTGGGGTACCGCCGGCTGCCCCGACAGTACGGCGTTCCACCGGCCCAGCGCCGTACTGCCGCCCGGCGTGGGGACCGCGGCTTCGGCCGAACCCGCGGCCGGCCAGCTCGTCCGGAGCTCCTTCTTGCGGGTGGCATCAACCATCGCCGGATCCGCCGGGCGTGGGACGGGCTTTGCGGTCACCCCCTTGACCGGCTTGTCCTGCCGGAGGGCAACGGGCTTGTCCGGCTCAGGCGCGGCGGCGGCCGCGGTCATCCCTTGCTGCTGACTGCCGACGACCAAGGACAGGCCGAGAACTCCGGTCAGTAAGGTACGAATCAGTGGGCGGACTCGACGTCCGATGCGTGGGGCGGGCTGATCCTGCATTGCGGCTTCTCCTCGCTCACGGGCGTGAGGCAAGCGTGCAGGCTGGACCGTCGGCGTGCGACGGTTTTGATTGACCTGGAAAAGTCTCGTCACCGACGGTGACGACAAGAGGGGAAAACGGCATGTCGAACGGAACCGCACTGATCGAACAGCTCCGGCAGAACGTCACTGGGCCGGTACTGACGCCGGACGATGACGGCTTCGCCGCCGAGCTCGCCGGCTTCCGGCTCAATGCCGCCCACAGTCCGGAGGTGGTCGTCGGGATCACCTCGACGAGCGATGCGGCGGCCGTGGTCGCCGCGGCTGCTGTGGCCGGTACGCCGATCCACGTCCTGGCCACGGGTCACGGGCCACTCCAAGTGACCGAGGGTGTCGTGATCACGACTTCACGGCTCAAGGGCATCAGCATCGACCCGGCCGCGAAGACCGCCCACATCGAGGCGGGCTGCCGCTGGGGCGAGGTCGTCGCGGCAGCGGCCGAGCACGGGCTCGCCCCGATCACCGGCGCCTCCGCGACGGTCGGCTGTGTCGGGATGCTGCTCGGCGGCGGGTTCGGCCCGCTGGCCCGCACGTACGGCGTCGCCTCCGACTGGGTGCGTGGCTTCGAGCTCGTCACCGGCGCCGGCGACGTGGTGACCGCGAACGCGACCGAGCACCCGGATCTGTTCTGGGCCTTGCGCGGCGGCAAGGGCGGCTTCGGCGTCGTCACGTCGGTCGATGTCGAGCTGGTCGAGCTGAGCACCCTGTACGGCGGCTCGGTCTTCTTCGACGCGCCCGAGATCGACAGCGTCATCCGTACCTGGATCGACTGGACCAAGACGTTGCCCGAGGCAGCGACCACGTCGGCGGTCATCCTGCGACTGCCGCCGCTGCCGTTCATTCCCGAACCCCTGCGCGGCAAGACGGTCGTCAGTGTCCGGTTCGCGTACGTCGGCGATGCCGCGGAAGGCGAGAAGCTGTTCGCCCCGATCCGCGCGGCGGGCGCGGTCCTGATCGACCTGCTCGGCGAGATGCCGGCCGCGAACATCGCGCAGATCCACAACGACCCGACCGATCCGACGCAGGCCTGGGACCGCGGGATCCTGCTCAACGAGCTGGACGCCGGGTTCGCGGACACCTTCCTCGGTGCGGTCGGCCCGGACCAGCAGGTGCCGCTGGTCGCGGTCGAGCTCCGGCATCTCGGTGGCGCGGTGAGTCGCGACGTACCGGAGGGCAGCGCGGTCAGCGGGCGGAACGGCGCCTACTCGTTCTTCATGGTCGGGGCGCCGGATCCGAGCCTGTTCGAGACCGTCCTGCCGGCGGTGGCAGGGCAGATCCTCGGCAGCGTGCAGAAGTGGACCTCGGCCGAGAACGCCATCAACCTCGCCGACGGCTTCGCCATCCCCGGTTCGTACGACGCCTGCTGGCCGGCCGAGACCCGGGCCCGGCTGGACGAGGTCCGCGCGACGTACGACCCGCAGCGGCGCTTCCCCTACGGGCCGAGCTAGTCCCGGGCCAAACTCAGGGGCGGAGTTTCTCGTCCTTCAGGCGGGCGGCCTCGGCCCGGACGTCCGCCTGAATGCCCCGCTCGAGCTCGAGCCAGTCCGGGTTCTCCTCCCGGATCGCGTCGATGTCTTCGGTGGTCAGCGCGTCGGTGACCCCGGCGCGGGCCAGCCCGCTGATCGAAACCCCGAGCCGCGCGGCCACCACCGAGCGCGGGTGCGGCCCGTGCTGCCGAAGCTCCTGCAGCCACTCGGGCGGGTTGTTCTGCAGCTCCGTCAGCTCCTCGCGGGAGATGAATCCGTCCTGGAACTCGGCCGGAGCCGCCGGAAGGTAGATGTCCAGCTTCTTCGCCGCGGTCGCGGGCTTCATGTCCTGAGAGGTCTTACGTGCGGTCATGGGTCAAGGGTATCCGCAGTAACCTGGCCCGGTGACCGATTCCTCCTTCCGCCTCGGGTACGTGCCGGGCGTGACACCGGCCAAGTGGGCGCGGATCTGGGCCGAGCGGTTGCCCCGGACACCGATCGAGCTGATCCAGGTCGCAGCCGCCGACGCGGTCACACTGGTCCACGACGCCGGCGCCGACGCCGCGCTGGTGCGGCTGCCGATCGACCGGACCGGCCTGCACGCGATTCCCCTGTACGTCGAACAGACGGTCGTCGTGGTTCCGAAGGATCACGTGGTCACGGCGGTCGAGGAGGTCGCGCTCGACGACCTCGCCGACGAACTGATCCTGCACGCACAGGACGACGTACTGGAGTGGGAGCAGCCGTTACCAGGCCGGGTGATCGACGAACGCCCGGCCACCACCGCGGCGGCGATCGAGTTGGTTGCCATGGGCACCGGCTTGCTCGTGGTGCCGATGTCGCTGGCGCGGCTGCACCATCGCAAGGACCTCACCTTCCGCCCGCTCCTCGAAGCGCCGTCGTCCCAGGTCGCGCTGGCCTGGCCGGAAGGTGCGGAGTCCGGCCTGGTGGAGGAGTTCGTCGGCATCGTCCGCGGCCGCACCGCGAACAGCACCCGCGGCAGCCGCCCGGAGCCCGAGCCGAAGAAGGCCGAGCCCAAGAAGCAGCAGAACCGGCCACAGCAGAAGAAGAGCGCCGCCCCGAAGGGCCCGACCCCCAAGCGCAAATATCGGCGCCGCTAGATTTCAGTTGAGCCTTCAACTATACTTTCCCCGTCAGTCACCAGATGGGGGTATGCGATGGCGATCTTCCGGCTCAATCACGCGGTCCTGTACGTGCGCGACGTGGCCACCAGCGTCGCGTTCTACCGCGACGTCCTCGGCTTCGACTACACCGAGGGCGGCGATCACGGGGCCGCGGCCTTCCTGCGCGCACCCGACTCGACCAACGACCACGACCTAGGCCTCTTCCAGATCGGCCCCGAAGCCGGCCCCTCCGGCGCAGGCAAGACCACCGTCGGCCTCTACCACCTGGCCTGGGAGGTCGACACCCTCGGCGACCTGACCGCTCTCTCCGCCAAACTCCAGGCAGCCGGCGCCCTGGTCGGCTCGTCCAACCACGGCACCACGAAGTCCCTGTACGGCAAGGACCCCGACGGCCTCGAGTTCGAGATCGTCTGGATCATCCCCGCCGACCTCCTCACCCCCGCCGACCGCGACCACGCCGGCGTCACCCGCCTCGACCTGGACGCCGAACTGGCCAAATACGGCCCCGACACCCGCAGCGGCACCGGCATCTCCCGCTAATTGCCACTTCCTGCAACCGCATTGCCCGTCAGCGTCACCCCGCAGCAACATAGGGTGACCCTGACTGACAGGTGAGGCTACGGGGAAGGACGGCATGAAGATCCGTCAAACGGTCTGCAGCACAACGCTGGCACTAGGTCTACTACTGGGCACAACTGCCTGCGGCAGTGACACCAAGACCCAACCACCGGCCGAACAGCCGCGGGTAGCCCCCACCACCCCGAAGCCGACCCCCGTCGACCCCACCGTCGCGGCGAAGGCAAAAGTCCTGGCCGATTACAAGCTCTTCATCGACACACAATCCCGTGGCTTCGTCAGCAACAGCCCGACGTTCCCGTACGAGCAGGTCATGACCGGGAATGCACTGGCGGCGGCCAAGTCGGTGATGGCCGGCGCTCAGATGGCGGGCCTGAAGTACAGCGGCTCAGCGCGGTTCCTGAAGGGCGAGGTATCGGCCCTGAACCTCAAGGCCAAGCCCGCCACAGCGACCGTGCGGGCCTGCATCTTCGACGGCCTCAAGTCAACCAGCAAGCGTGGCAAAGTCACCTCGCTCCAGGACAAGCTCTCCCGTGAGGACCAGATGGTGCTCGTCGATGGTCGCTGGAAAGCGAGCGAGACCAAGGGCCTCGACAAGAGCCAGGAAGGCTGCGCATGACCAGGCTCGTGGTCGCCGCGGCCACCGTCGGCATGCTCGGCGCCCTCATGACAGTCGTGCCGGCATCGGCAGCTCCGACGTGCGGTACTCCGACCGCGTCGGTGCAGGTTTCACAGGACTCCGCGAACAGCAACCTCCGCTGCCCCGGTGTACCACCGAAGAACCACCCCAAGGTCCCCGGTAAGACCCAGACCGCGGGGAAGGTTACGAAGCCCGCCTGTGTCTGGGTGCCGAAGCCTGACTACCAGGCCGGGGCCGGGCAGCCAGTGGAAGGCAAGGGCGGTCACTGGTACCAGAAGTTCTGCAGCTTCGGCGACTACCAGACACTCGCCGACTTCCAGCGAGCGATCGCCGGCCTCGACGCCATGGACACCCAGCAGACGAACATGCTGCAGCGAGCCGGCCTCGAAGTCCGATTCTTCACGACCACGCCGCCGGCGCCTCGCCGTACCCCTGAGCAAGCCATGCTGGAAATCTACGGCCGGATAGATTTCCCGAAGACGTTCCTCGCGGTGAACCCGACACCGGCCAAGCAGGTTATCGGTCTGCCGACCTGGGTCTGGCTCACCGGCGAGAACGGCCGGTTCGATCCGAAACGGTACGCCGTACAGACCAAGGAGCTCGGGACGACCGAGGGCTACCAGTTGAAGTGGCAGATCGTCCCGCAGGTAACGCTGTCACCAGGCGTCGGAGAACCGCAGACATGCGACGGAGCCGGCGTGCCGTGGTCCGAGGACGCCGACCAATCATCCGCCTGCACAGTGACCTACAACAAGGCAGGCCGCTACACCCTGACCGCCGACGTCGGCTGGACCGTTCGCTGGTGGCTCGCCGGCGAAAGCCAGGACCCCATCCCCGGCCCGACGAACACCGCCACGCAGGAAGTCACCGTCACCGAGATCCAAACGGTGACCCGCTGACGTGCCAGAACCCACCGGAGCCGGCGCCGTTCCGCACCCGCTGCACGCGCATCTGACGCAACTACTGAGGCGCGTCGGAGTGGCGCAGATGAGGCTGACGAACAAGCAGCAGAAGCCAACTGCGGCGATCTCGGACGGCACAGCCTGGGTGAGTCCAGCCGCCACCCGGTGGGCCGGTGAGTTCATCCCCCAGGCCGCGAAGTACGTCGGTGCCGTCCGCGCACTCAACGACGACCTGGAGCAACTCCTGCGCCGCACCCCCACCACCTGCACCGAAGAAGAAGCCGCCCGCTGGCGCGCCAAACTGGGCGGTCCTCGTGGCGTATAAGGACGAGGGCGGCCACGGCGCACAGGCCGACGGCCTCTGCATGATCGACCCCGTAGTCCTGGGCGGCGTCATCAACGACCTCGCCACCATGGAGTCAGCAATCGGAGCCGAGCTCAAGGGCCTGAAGGCCGAGTTCGCCAAGGTCGGCGTCTCCACCCAGCCCCTCACCGACCTCACCAACGTCGCGAACTGGCTTCACAACGAGCTCCCCATGCTCCGCCGCCGCCACGCCGCCGCCGTACTACTCGCATCCCAAGGCATGCCCTCCGTCCCCGGCACCCCAATGCTCTCCATGACAGAGGATCCGACAGGCGCGACCAAGCGGGCCGGTGAGCTGCTCGCGGCAAGACTGCGCGACGCACTCGATGGCAGGCCACCGGGCAAGGACGGCCTGACCGCTGCCGCCAAGACGTTGCAGCAGCTCACCGGACGAAAAGGGAAGCTGAGCCCGGACGACATCGCCTTCCTGCAGGCCCTGTACGGCAGTCTCGGCCGCCAGGTGTACCGGCTCCCCGGGCAGCTCGGAGACGACAAGAAGGCGAAGTCGGCTTTCGTCGAAGGGCTCCTCATGTTGTCGAACAGCAAGACCGGCGGCGGGTTCGACAAGCTGCCGGCCGAAATCCGCCACGACGCGCGTGACAACGCTTGGACCTACTGGAACCTCCCCGGAGACAAGGTTCGGACGTCACCGCCGGGCCAGGGCTTTCACGACCTGGTCGCGTTCCTGCAGAACCAGGACGCCGGCAACAATCTCGGCCCAGGCAAGGAACTGGCGATGGCGATTGCCCGGTCGGTGGGCGACGAATTCCGTCTGAAGCAATGGCTCGCGGATGAGTACGGCAACGTCGCAATGCCGGACCAGATGAAGAACAACGTATATCTGGACCTGAGCCAGGCTCAGCAGATGCTCGGTCTGGTCTCGCGCAACCACGACGCGGCCACCCAACTGGTGGGCGAACCCGAATTCATGGGACAGATCCTCGGCCAGCGCTGGGACGACAACGGAAAGGTGGTCGCCGGTCTGACCGACTGGGCCGCCAGAGCCGCCGTCAACCCGCTGGACCCCGAACACAAGCTGGCCAAGGAAGCATCCGCACGACTGATCAACACAGTGACGACCAACGACGACGACCAGAAGCTGTTCCAGATCGCGGTGAACGGCGCCAAGAACAACCCGGAGATCGCCCGCGCCTTCAGCAGAGTCGTCGCCGCCAACATCGCCGACTTCGGCGAGGACGATCCGCAATCGACAAGGGCGACCAGCACGAACGGCGACCTGGCGATCCCCACCGACCAGCGGCAACGGCTGGCGATGCTCGGCGGGATGGATCCGCAGGGCCGCGCCATCATGCGCATCGCCGCCAGGACCTACACGATCGAGACCCTCGGCTCCTACCCGGAGATCGAGGCGGCACGACGCATCGCAGCGGTCGACGGAATCATCACCGCCGGTGGTCACAACGCGATCTACTACCGTGAGACCGACGACGCCGACCGCAAGACCAAAGCCCTTGCTGCCGCGGCTGCCGACGACGCGGCCGTGGACTCCATTCTCCGCAAGTTCTACGACACCGCAGCAGGTTTGGTCCCCGGTGGCACCGCGATCGGCTTCGCCAAGGACGCTCTTTCCGCATTGCTGAACAAGGGAATGACGCTCCCCGAGCCAGATCCGGTGCAACCGGGACAGATCTCGACCGACAAGGATGCGACCGGCGCCCACGTCCCTGAGGTGAAGGCCGCTCACGACCTGGCCGACGCGCGCCTCCGAGCCGACGGCGGCCAGAACAAACTGAAGTTCCCGCCGAACATGTTCAAACCCGACTCGCACGGTCGCCTTCAGCTCAAGGACCTCAGTGAGATGGACCAGAATCAGCGTGCGGTGCTCAGAGTCTGGGCGGACCGCAACGCGGGCACGCTATACCTGGGCACCTACAGCGAGGGTTTCCGGAACTACTACTCGGAAGGTTCGAAGGTGAACGACGGCTCCGGCCCGATCAAGAACTTCGTAGAAACGAGTACGCCTCGATGAAAAGGTTTGCTGTGTTCGCGCTCCTGCTGGTCGCTGCGGCTGGTTGTGATTCCACCGCTGGTCGCAAACAGCCGTCTCCCAGCATGTCGACCAAACCGACCGCAGCGCCGACAGTACTAGTTCCGACCAACACTGATGTGACCGTAAAACCGCCTGCTGGTTCGCTGACTGCTCCGCAGCGAGAAGTTCTCGCCGTTTACGAGGAGTACATCGCGGCTGAGTACCGGTTTTATTCTCACCCATGGTTTGTCGATCCTGTGTATGCCCGCATCGTGAAGCCGGGATCGCCGTTCGCACCTCTGGCTACCGATACGATCGGCCGGATCGGGTCGGTTCTTGTCGAGGTTCGTTCCGTTCAGTTGACCGGCGCAACCAAAGCCCGGGTCGAAACCTGCACCGACGACCGCGCGGTTCGCTATCTCGGCCGTAATGGAGAGATCGACATCAAGGGTCCCGCGGGCGACAAGTTGCGCGGCGGAATCCTTGAGGGCAATATTCGACTCGAATACACGACTGAGGCTGCCGAGGACGGCAGCACCTCCAAGACCCCACGCTGGCTCATCGCAGGCGGAGGCGCGCTCGCCGACGACGGAACCTGCGCCAGCCTCGCAGCGAAACCACCCCTGACGCCGACACCGCGCACCCCCATCACCGCGACACCCTGAGCGTGGCAACCGGTCCTACGTGGATTCGTGGACCTGGTGGTTGGTGATTCGTAGGGCGTTGGCTAGGACGGTGAGGACTGGGTTTACGCCGCCGTTCGTTACGTGGACGGAGGCGTCGGTGATTCGGACGTTGGGGTGGGCCCAGAGACGGCCGTGGGGGTCGGTGACGGAGTGGGCTGGGTCGTTGCCCATGCGGCAGGTGCCTGCTTGGTGCTGGCCGGTGCTGGCGCGGGCCGTTGTGCCGAGGGTGCTGGTGGCGGTTCGGACGGCGCCCGCGGTGACGAGCCACTCGCGGGCTTTGGCGCTCATGAATGTCTGGGCGCGGACGTCTTCGGGGTGGATCGAGCCGCTGATCTTGGCGACCGGGTTGCCGAAGCGGTCGCGGGTTCGGGGGTCGATGCGGATCCGGGAGTCGGGTGAGGTCACCTCCTGGATGGGGCCGACGACTCGTAGCATCCGGCGGGCTTCGTGGCGCATTGCTTGTTTGCCGGCCAGGCCGGCGCGCGGGATCAGGCCGGCTCCGGTCAGGTAGTCGTACGTCGCTGCCGGAGTCGGCACGAATTCGTTGGCCAGCATGCCGCCGCCGATGATGCCGTCGTTGCCGTGCCGGAAGTCGCAGGTCGCGATCGAGACCCCAGGACCGATCAGATCGGTCAGCTCGTCGTCGAACAGTCCGACGGCACCGGCGTACACATGGGCCTGCAGGTAGCGGCCGACCTGATCGTGGTTGTTTCCGAGGCCGTTCGGCTCGGCGGGGTGCGCGCTGTTGAGCAGGAGGCGTGGGGTTTCGGAGGCACCCGCGGCGATGACGACTTCGGCGCACTCGATCGTGCGTCGCCAGAGCTGTCCGTCAACCAGCGCGACCCCGACGACTCGACCGTTGCGGACGACCAGCCGCTCGGCCGTGGTCTCGGTGAGCAGCGTGCAGTTGCCGGTCGCGAGGGCGGCCGGGAGTGCCGTGTTGTGGGTGCCTGACTTTGCCTCGACAGGACACGCGAATCCGACGCACTGACCGCAGCGGACGCAGGCCGCGCGGCCTTGGTAGTCGACGGAGTTGATCAGCAGCGGTACGTCGAGAGTGCCCCAGCCGAGCGTTTCCGCAGCAGCTGCGAGGCGGTGGGCCGGCCCGGTGCGAGGCAGTGGCGGCATCGGGAGCTCGCGTGGCTCGTGCCACGGGTCGACGCCGCCACCGCTGACCCCGAACCGCTGCTCGGCCAACGTGTAGTACGGCGCCAGGTCGTCGTACGAGATCGGCCAGTCCGCAAGCCCGCTCCCCTCCGGTACACCGTACGTGCTGGCCATCCGGAAGTCGTGCGGCACGAACCGCCACGCCTGCGCGCCGTACACCCGGGTCCCACCGCCAACGGTGAACGCATTGTTGCCCCAGTCCCCGTCCGGCGGCAGCGGGTACGACGTCACTCCGTCGACGACTGCAACCCGTGGCCGGCCCTGCGGATCCGGATCGGTCACCGCGGGGAGGCCAGCCACCGACCGTGGATTCCGCAGGTGGTCGTGTGCGAGCGACTCGGTCGTCGGATACCGCCCGGCCTCGACCACGAGCACCGTCCGGCCGGACTCGGCCAGCACCTGCGCCGCCGTACCACCGCCGGCCCCCGACCCGATCACCACCACGTCATACCGATCCGCCAACGCACTCCGCGGCGTAAGCGTCAGCTCAGTAGACACCGCGTCCCAAGGCCCTGCCGCATCGCTCCGCCAGCCCACCATCCGCCAAGCCCCAGGCCCGCCGCCTCCCCGCACCTCCCCACGCGTCGTCTCCGCGTAGGCCCCACCCTCTCCCGCGCGCGAGCCCCCGCTCTCTCCACGCGTCTCCCCCGCGTAGTAGCCCTGCGCGATGAGCCGGACCAGCCACGCCCCGTCCCCGTCCGCGAGCACCGCCTCGAGCGCCGCCTCAGCTTCTTGCATCACTACGTCCCCAGCAACCGCCAGCGCGCGATCCACCCGGGGGCGCCAGTCCGGCCGGTCCACCGTCAGCACTCGCTCGATGAACCCCACCGCGCCGGCCTCCGCGGCCGATGGGTAGTCATCAGCCGGTACGGCGAGTTCGGCCAGCCGCTCGAGCACCTGCCGCTGTGTTTCGGTCAGCACGTCCAGCCCTCCACAGTTTGTACTTGCCGGTCCATTTTCTCCGAGGAACGCTGGAGCCATGGCACTCGACAACTATTACCTGCTCGGCCGCTCGGGCCTCCGCGTCAGCCGGCTCGCCCTCGGCACGATGAACTTCGGCACCGGCGGTTTCCACGCCCCCTACGGCCGCACCGCCGACCAGGCCGGTGCGCTCTTCCACACCTATATCGATGCCGGCGGCAACTTCATCGACACCGCCGACTTCTACACCGCGGGTGAGAGCGAGCAACTCCTGGGAAACCTGATCTCAGAGAGCGCTCTCCGAGATCGCGTCGTTCTCACGAGCAAGTTCACCAACAGCGTCGACCCCGGCAACCCGAACGCCGGCGGCAACGGCCGCAAGCACATGATCCGCGCGGTCGAGGACTCGCTGCGCCGGCTGCAGACCGACTACCTCGACCTGTTCCTTCTGCACACCTGGGACCGGGTCACCCCGATCGACGAGGTCCTGCGCACGTTCGACGACCTCACCCGCGCCGGGAAGATCCGGTACGCCGGACTGTCCGACGTACCGGCCTGGTACGCCGCTCGCGCGCAGAACGACACGGTCCCGATGGTCAGCCTGCAACTCCCGTACTCGCTGGCGGAGCGAACCATCGAGACCGAACACGTCGCGATGGCCCAGACCCTCGGCCTCGGCATCACTGCTTGGAGCCCGCTGGCCAGTGGATTCCTGACCGGAAAGTACCGCCGCGACGAACTCGAAGGGATGGCCGGCGAAGGACGTCTGACCGGAGAGAGCGCTCCCTCGCGATCCTGGAGCGATCGGCACTGGGACCTGCTCAAGACCCTCGAAACAGTGGCCGACGAGCTCGGCGTGACGATGGCGCAGGTGGCGGTGAACTGGGTCGCGACCCAGCCCGGTGTCGCGTCCGCGATCGTCGGAGCGAGCTCGCCGGAGCAGCTCACCTCGACGATGGCTGCGCTCGACTTCGACATCCCGGCCGCCCTAAGGGCCGACCTCGACACGGCGAGCGCCGTACCGGCCGAGTCCGTGTACCGGATGTTCACGCCGGAGTACCAAGGCTGGCTGGTCAGTGCAGGGACGAAGGTTGCCGACAAGCCTGCTGGTTACCAACCGCCGGTCGTCAACTGGTCTTGACGCGCAGATAGTCCAGGCAGAGATCGAGGGCGTCCTCGAGATGCTGGGCCGAGCCGGACGACATCAGGATCGCGACCCCGCCCTGGATCGCGGCCATCAACGCCGCCGCGGCACGAGTGGCGTCAACATCCAAGCGGATCTCACCGGCGGCCTGCATCTCCTCGATCCCTGCCTGCAGGCGGTGCTGCCATTGGGTGAGCAGCTTGCCGGTGACCGCCTGCGCCGCGGGCGTGTGCCGCCCGATCTCGGTGATCAGTACGCCGAGCGGGCAGTGCACGCCCTGCCGCCGGTACTTCTCGACCAGCACGTCACGCCAGTCCTGCCAGGCATCCCAGCTGGTCAGCTGGCCGAGCTGCGGCTCCTGATCCTCGATCACACGCTCGGCCTCGCGCTCCGCCACGGCGAGCAGCAGCTGCTCCTTGCCGTCGGGAAAGTAGTGGAACAGCTGGCTTTTCCCGGTCCGGCTCCGCTGCCCGATGTCGTCCAGCGTCACCGCGGCGATCCCGCGTTCACGGATCTCCACGGCGGCCGCGGCCACGATCCGGTCCCTGGTCGCGGCCCCTTTTGCAGTCAACACGCAGCCGACTGTACGGCGCGGGTTGTTGCGAGGGCACGGTGATCTGGTGAGACTGAGCCGGTGAAGGCTGACCGGCGATGGTGACGACGATCGGGGTGGTCGGGCCCTCGGACCTGGTCACCTCCACGTGCAAGATCATCGGATCCCAGCGCGGTATCGAGGTTCTGCCTCTGAAATATCGCCGGGAGACCGATACTCCGAAGGTGCTGGCCGAGGCGCCGCCGAGTGTGGACGCATGGCTGTTCACCGGTGTCGTCCCGTACCAGATCGCCGCGGCGAACGACCTGCTCGACCGCCCGGCGACCCACGTCGAGTACACCGGCGCCACGCTGTTGCGGGCGCTGGTCGAGCTGCTCGGTGACGGCCAGGACATCAAGTCGATGAGCATCGACGTCCTGGACGAGGCCCAGGTGCACGAGACGCTGGCCGAGGCCGGCCTGCCGACCCGCGGTGTCAAGGTCCTGCCGTACCACCCGGGGCTGAGCTCGGACGACGTACTGGAGTTCCACCGGTCCGCCAAGGCGACGGTGGCGATCACCTGCCTGCGGTCGGCGTACGACAAACTGCGGTCCGAGCGGCCGACCATCCGGCTCGCGCCGTCGATCCACTCGGTGCGCAGTGCACTGAACGGTCTGCTGCTCGTGCACGACGCGTTGCGCAGTGACGACGCCCAGATCGCGCTCGGGCTGGTCGAGATCGCCGCCGCCGGAGAGAGCGCTCTCCGGCGCGAGGCCGGTTCACTCGGCGGCAGCGTGATCCCGTACGACGACAAGCGGTATCTCGTGGTTGCCACCCGCGGACCGCTGGAGCAGGCGACGGCGTCGTTCACCGAGCTCGGGATGCTGACCCGGTTGAAGGAGCAGTTCGGGCCGGTGCGGATCGGGTTCGGGATCGGCGGTTCCGGGATCGAGACCGAGGCGCTGGCGCGGCGGGCACTCGGCCGCGCGAAGACGGCCGGGCGGACCGCGGCGGTCGTGTCGCTGCGCAACGACATCGATCTGATCCTGGTCGGCGGCGCGACACCACGAGCGCAGCAACGGTCGAAGCTGCAGCTGCTCGCGCAGCGGGCCGGGTTGTCGAAGGCAACGCTCGAGCGGCTGCAGGAGCTCGTGCATTCGGAGCCCGAGGACGGAGTGACCACGCGTTCGGTGGCCGACCATCTGGGGATCCAGCCGCGGACCGCGCGGCGCGTGCTGAACCGGCTGGAGCGCGCCGGCCTCGCCGACGCGACCGGGACCCAGATCGGTACCGGGAGCGGACGGCCACTGGTCGTCTACCGCGTCCACCTCTGATCCAGTAGGGTCGGTGGTAATTACAGCCATGACCGTAATTACCACCGCGGAGGCCTTGTGTCCGAGCTTGCTGTAAATGGCGGGACTCCGGTTCGTTCCACTCCCCTGCCGTCGGTTTTCAACGCCGCCGGGCGGCGCTTCGGCGACGAGGAGGTCGCGGCGGCCGAGCGGGTGTTGCGCAGCGGCATGCTGTCGGCCACCTGGGGCACCGAGGTGCGCGCGCTGGAGCGCGAGTTCGCGTCGTTGCTGGGCGCGGGCCATTCGGTTGCCTGTAGCTCCGGTACGGCGGCGCTCCATCTGGCCGTGGCCGCGGTGAACCCGGAGCCGGGCGACGAGATCATCACGACCCCGATCAGCGACATGGGGACGGTCTTCCCGATCATCATGCAGAACGCCGTACCGGTGTTCGCGGATGTGGATCTGACCACCGGGAACCTGGATCCGGCCGCCGTCGAGGCGGCGATCACACCGCGGACGAAGGCGGTACTGGCGGTCCACCTGTTCGGCAAGCCGGCTCCGATCCGTGAGCTGCGGGCGCTGTGCGACAAGCACGGTCTGCTGCTGATCGAGGACTGCGCGCAGGCGTATCTGGCGCCGGTCGGCAATGTCTATGCCGGCCGGATCGGCGACATCGGGTGCTTCAGTCTCCAGCAGTCGAAACACATCAGCGCGGGTGACGGTGGGCTCGTGATCACCGATGATGCGGCGCTGGCGCGGCGGATGCGGCTGTTCACCGACAAGGGCTGGCCGCGGGACACCGACGAACGCACGTACCTGTTCCTCGCCCTGAACTACCGGATGACCGAGCTGACCGCGGCCGTCACGCGGGTTCAGTTGACCCGACTGTCCCAGGTGGTCGACGACCGGCGTACCAGCGCCGCGAAGTTGACCGCCGGGGTCAGCGATCTCGTCGGTCTGCTGCCGCCGCGAGACGATGACGATCACGTGTACTGGCAGTACCCGCTGCTGCTCGACGGCAACATCCATCCGTGGGCGGCCGCCCTCACCGCCGAAGGCGTCCCGTGTACGCCGGGCTACCTGACCGAACCGCTGTATGCGGCGCCGGCGATCCGCTCGAAGGTCACGTACGGCGACTCCGGCTTCCCGCTGCAGGACGTCGAGTACCCGCCCGGGTTGTGCCCGAACGCCGAGATCCTGATCAACGACCGGCTCGTGGTGCTGCCCTGGAACGAGAACTACAGCGGCGCCGACGTGGACGATATCGTCACCGCGATCCGCAAGGTCCACACCGCCCTGGAGTCTTGATGAACGAACCCTTGCTGCTCGACTGCGACATCCTGGTCGGGCACGACGTGACGACCGGGCGCTGGAGCCGGCCCGAACGGGTGCGGGAGGTGTTCGCCGGGACCGGGATCTCCGGTGGGCTGGTGTCCTCGTTGCGGGCGGTCCACTTCGACGTACCGTCGGGGAACGACGAGGCCCAGGTAGTGGCTGAGGGCAACGGGTGGACGAGCTGCCCGGTGCTCGACCTGCGGGATCCGCTGGGTGCTGAGCGTGAGCTGGATCGGTTGCTGTCCTCGCAGCGGCCGGCCGGGATCCGGTTGGCGCCGACGGCTCAGGCGGTCGAGCCGTCGTACCCGTCGTTCGGGCATGTGGCGCGACTCGTCGTGGCGGCTGGGCTCCCGTTGTTCGTGGAGGGCGACGTACGGGTGGTCGGTCCGGCGCTGCGGGATCTCGGGGCGCGGGTCGTGTTCCTGGACACGCACTTCTACTACCTGGGCGACTTCGTGCTGCTGGCTCGCGCGGAGCCCGGGTTCCACACCTCGACCCGGATGCTGACTGGCCCGGATTCGCTGGAGATCGTAGCTGCCGAGGTCGGCGCCGGCCGCCTCGTCTTCGGTACCCGGACGCCGTTCCACGAGACCTACTCGGTGCTCGGCCGCCTGCTCAGCTCGAAGCTGACCCCGGCCGAGATCGCCCAGGCGGGCAGTCAGTCCCTGACCAAGCTGCTGGAGCCGTGATGCTGATCGACGTCCACGCCCACTGGGGCCCGTGGTTCTTCTCGATGGAGGTCGGCCCGATCTCGGTCAACCTCGAGCTGATGGACCGCTTCGGCATCGACCTGCAACTGGTCTCCTCGATCGAAGGCATCGTGTACGACGCCCCGGCCGGCAACCGCGCGCTCGCCGGGCAGCTCCCCGCCGACGACCGCCTCCGCGGCATGCTCGTGATCGATCCCCGCCGCCTCGACGAGGCCCGCGCCGACCTCCGCGACCTCGTCGCCGGCAACGACCGCTGGGTCGGCGCCAAGATCCACACCGAGTACAGCCGCACCCCGATCGCCACCCCCGCCATGCAGGCCGCCATCGAGCTCACCACCGAGTTCGGCCTCCCCACCCTCGTCCACACCTGGGGCGACACCGTCCTCGACCTCGCCGACCTCGCGGCCCGGGTCCCCGGCTCCCGCCTGATCGCCGGCCACATGGGCGCCGGCGCCTGGCGCCAGGTCCCCGAAGCCGCCCGCCGCGCGGACAACCTGTGGTTCGAACCCTGCTGGTCCGCCCCCGACGCCGACCGCATCCGCTGGATCCTCGACCGCATCGGCCCCACCCGCCTGATGTTCGGCACCGACGCCACCCTCATCGACCCCTCAGTAGCCCTGGGCGCCCTCACCGCCGCCGCCCTGACCCCCACCGAAGCCGACGCCATCCACCACCAGAACGCGGCAGCCCTCTTCGCCCTCTGACCGCCCCGCCAGCCACCCCGAATCCGGCCACGAGCTGCTCGGGCCCGGACACCCACGCCATCACAACTGCGCGCCTACGCCGAACCCACGCTTGGCGGACCGCGATCCGGCCAATTGTGATGGCCTGGGGGTCCGCGCCGTACCAGCTCGCCCCCGCGCCCCGACCATCTGGTGGGTCCACCCATCAGCTTGTGGGTTCCCCCACCGCATGCGCCTCAGGAACCCACCACCCCGTGGGTCCACCCACCAAACGCCGAGCGCCGAGCGGCCTCCCGCCAGTTGCCGGGGGCGAGCACACCTCGTGGGGGCTTTGAACAGGTAATGCCTTGTCTCCGGCCACCGGTTCTTGTTCACGCCCCCGCCTTGTGGCCGGCCAACTGGGCGGTCAGTGGGTGGGGGGCGGGGCGAGGAAGACGATGATGTCGGTTTCGGGGCCTCGGACCGGGGGCTCGGTCCAGCCGACGCGGCGGTAGAAGGCGAGGGTGTCGAAGTTCTGGTTCCAGGCCAGGAGCCAGGCGCGGGGATGCTCCGCGGTCGCCGCCTCCAGCAGGCGGCGGCCGAGACCGGTCCCCCGCGCGTGCGCCAGCACACCCAGCTCGTCGATCTCGAACGCACCGACCAGCAACTCGTCGACCTGCTCGGCCCCGAGCCGCTTCAGCACACTCCCGTACGCCCGATCGGTCCGGAACGGCGCAGGCGTCGTCCACCCGGTGACGAATCCGGCGATCCGCCCGTCGGCCGACCGCTCGATCCACGCCTGGAACCCGGGGCGCCGTACGTCACCTTCCAGCCGTTGCCGGAAGGCGGCGCGGGTCTCCGCCGGGTCCCGGCGCTCGAACGGCGGTGCCGTGAACACCTCGACGTACGCCTCGGTCAGTTCGTCCGCGATCTCGAGAAGGTCCGCCTGGTAGGTCTGCACCGGAACACGCTAGCTCAGCCCGGTGTCGTGGAGATCGTCTCCAGCTCGGCGCGGAACTGCGGCAGCATCCAGCGCAGCGGCTGGTCGAGCACCCGCCCGATCGTCGACTCGTCCACCTTCAGCAGATCGGCGATCCGGGTCAGCGCATCCGGTTCGTCGGAGGCTGCGTACAGCAGGTGGACGACCTCGTGCCGATGGGCGAACACGGCCAGAGCCGCAGCCGCCAGGCCGGCATCGATCGCGGGTGGGTCCGTGGTAGCGGTCTCGTCAATGCTGTGTTGATTGAGTTGGGCCCCGTTGACTGTCACGCCCTTCACAACCTGACGAAGCATCGATCGGTTACGAACCGGGTAGCCAGCTCACCTTCCCGATCAGGTATGTCGCCCCGACCAGCGCCACGGTGTCGATCACCGTATGCGCCACCACCAGCGGCATCACCCGCCCCCACCGGCGGTACAGGTAGCAGAAGATCACCCCCATGATCACGTTCCCCGCGAACCCGCCGGCCCCCTGATACAGGTGGTACGACCCCCGCAGCAGGGCGCTCGCCGCCGTACTCCGCCCGACCGACCACCCCAGCTGATCCAGCCGCCGGTTCAGGTACCCGAGGACGATGACTTCCTCGAGTACGGCGTTCTGCGCGGCCACCGCGATCAGAATCGGGATCCGCCACCAGTGATCCGGCAATTGCGCCGGGTCCACGCTCAAATTGGCCCCTGACGCGTAAGCCAGCAGATAGAACCCCAGCCCGGCCCCACCGATCACCGCCGCGACCGCAGTCCCCCGCCCGAGGTCCCGCGCCCGCTCCCGCAGATCGAACCCGATCGTCCGCAGCGATTCCCCGCCCCGCAGCAGGAAATGCCCGACCAGCGCTACCGGTACCAACGCCGTCACGACCGCGAAAATCTGCCACGCCAGATCCAGCCAGGGCCGCCCCGGCGCCCGTGATCCCACAATCACCGCTGTCTGCCCGCTGATCGGCTTCGACGACGTCAAGATCCCGGTGAACGAGATGAGCGCCGCCACCCCCGAAGCCCCCAGCGACAAGGCCAGCACCAACCACACTTCACGCCCCAGAACCCGCCGCGAGGGAAGGCTCCCTGCCGTACCGCCCGCGTCTCCCACTTGACCGGCCGTCACACCGGACTCCGCCGCCCCCGGCTCGCCCACCGAACTCGTCATGCGTCCACTATCCCCGCCGACTCCAGACCCCCACCCCGCAACACGACCAGGACGTGCGGACTCAGAAGTCGATGCGCAGTACGGCGCGGCGGCGGCCCGGCCGACTGACCTCGGTGAACCCTGCATCGGTGAACATCGCGAGCGTGCCGACCGATCCACCGTCCACGAAGTCCGGGTAGCCCTCCACAGCGCGGGCACCACGTTCGCGGGCGAACTCCGGGACGGCCTGAGCGAGTGCACCGGCGATACCTCGACGCCGGTAACCAACGCGCGTCACGAAGCAAGTCACCGCCCAGACGCCGGCGTCCGCCTTGTCCTCGGTGCGGCCCTCCCAGGGGACCCGGTTGTCGCGCAACAGCCGCGGGTGATCCGCGCGCGGTGCAACCGCACACCACCCGACAGGGTCGCCATCGAGGTACGCCACCAGCCCGCTCGTGGCCGGCGCCTTCCGGTCGTCGCAGGCAGTCTGGTCACGCAGCCGGGCGGAGAGTTCTTCCGGCCCCTCCGACGCCCAACTCTCCTTCGGCAGCATCCGGAACCGCTGACACCAGCACTGACTCGTGTCGCCGCTTGCCCCGAAGACTGCGCGCAGGTCCTCCCACGCCGCCTGGTTCGCCGGGACGATCGTGAGCTGCTCGGCCCGGACCGGCTCCCGCGAACCCCGCGGCCGGGGAACGCTCACCCGCTGCTGCTTCTGCTTCCGCTGCGCACGCCGTACCGCAGCGAACTCGACCCGAACCTCCACCGCATCGCCCGCATCAAGCCCGGCAGGCTTGCGTACGGCGTCCTTCAGCGGAAGGAGATAGCCGCCATCCCTCGACCACAGCGACGTCTTCCACTCGGTACTCCCCATCCGGACCCGAACCGGGAGCATCCCCCACTCCCGATAGCCGGCATCCGAGCCGGCCGCTCGCAGTGCGAGGCCGTCAGGCTCCGGGACGGGGACGAAGTAGTACGGCGCTGGGCCGCGCCACTCGATGACCTCGCCTGCGAACTCCCGCTCCATGAGCCGATGCTAGAACCGCTTCCGGACATCCTGCTTCCGGATTGCTAGGTCAGTTGCTGCGGATTTTCTGGTGGGGCCTGGGTAACGCGGTGGCCGGTGTCAGACTGCCAGTAGAGAACCGAGCGGCCGGAACGACGGCGTTCGAGGAGGCCTGCCGCGGTCAGCACGCGGAGGTGGTCGGAGACGGTGGCCAGCGACAGTCCGGTGGTGGCGACGAGCGCCGTCGTACTGATCGGGTCGATGGCTGTGGTGAGGATGCGTGCACGGTTGCGGCCGAGGAGTTCGACCAGTGGCTCGGCCAGGACGGCGGTCCCGGCGAAGATGCCGGTCACGGGGTAGGTCAGCGCGAACCGGTCCGGGAGCCGCCAACTGACGCTGACGCGTTGCGTGTGCGTTGCAATGAACATGAGCGAACGCCCGCGGACGTCGGTCACCGGATAGTCCCAGCGATTCACCTGGATCCGCCCGTCGCCGAGCCACTGCACGTCGGGACCGAGCCCACGCAGTACGCCGGACCACCCCTGCTCGCTGAGTCGCGCGGTCCGCGACACGATGTCGGCCTGGAGCAGACGGCGGCGGCGCGGCCAGTCCGGCTCGACCGTGTGGGTCCACACCCACAGGAGCAGGTCCGCAGCGGTCGCGGCGAGAGCGCTCTCTGACTCCAGGATCGCGGGCAGGCGCTCCCGCACGACGCGCAGATCTGCGCGGACCTCGTCGTCGTCCAAGCGCATCATCAAGTCGAGCTCATCGGCGATCTTCGCGTCCGGGTCCAGCGGGAGGCTGGTCAGGAAGTCCGCCGACCAGCTCCGGCCGAAGGCGCTCTCCAGCAACGCGGCCCAGACCGGTTCTGCGGCGAGCCGGGCCTCGAACGCGGGCCGGTGGGTGTCCTTCCAGGCGCGGAACCACGGCTCGACCGGGCGCACCAGCAACTTCAGTGCCGACACGGTCTCGGTGAGCTCCGACGTGGCGAAGCGCGCGTTCGCCAAGGTGTCGGCGTCGACGAGGAATTCGGACAATGGTTTCGCCTCCACCCGAAACTGTAGGCCGTCACTGTGTCACCACCGAAGCTTCGGGACATGAGTCTCAGCACCGCACCGCCCACCGCCGGACCGCCCAGCTACCGGCAGATCTTCGCGAACGCCGAGTTCCGCGGGCTGTGGATCGGGAGCGCTCTCGGGAACGCGTCTTCGACCATGACCAGCCTGACGCTCGCGTTGCTCGTGAACGCGGCGACCGGTTCGGCGCTGCTGGCCGCGCTGGTCATGTTCGGGCCGTCGCTCGCGCAGGTCCTCGGCGTCTCGACCCTGATGTCGGCCGCCGACACCGCCCGGCCGCGTCGCCTCCTGATCCTGCTCGCGACCCTGTCGACCGTTGCCGTCGGCATCCAGGCCGCCGTCGAACTCCCGGCCGCGGCCCGCCTGGTCCTCGCTCTCCTGGTCGCCTACGGCCTGTCGATCGGCTCCGGCGTCCGCTGGGGTCTGCTGAACGACGTCGTCGCCGCCGACCAGTTCGTCCTCGGCCGCTCGGCGATGAATCTGTCCGTCGGCGCCATGCAGATCGCCGGCTTCGGCCTGGCCGGATTGTTGCTCCAGGCAATGAGCCCGCAGACCGTGCTCTGGCTGGCCACCGCCTGTTCCGCGCTCACCATCCCGGTCATCCGCTTCGGCCTCCGCAACCGCGCCCCACGACGCGGCGCCCGCACCAGCCTCGCCGAGACCTGGCGCGGCAACCGCCGCCTGCTCGGCGAGCGCCGCACCCGCCCATTGTTACTGGCCCTCACCATCCCGAACGGCCTCGTCGTCGGCTGCGAAGCCCTCTTCGTCCCGTACGCCGGTGCGGACGCCGGCTGGCTACTCGCCGCCGGAGCAGCCGGCATGCTGTCCGGCGACCTGGTCGTCGGCCGCTTCCTCAACCGCCCCCAACGCCGCGCAGCCGCCCGCTGGCTCCGCTTCGTCCTGGCAGTCCCGTTCCTGGCCTTCGCCTTCGACCTCCCGCTGCCCCTCCTGGCCGCAGTCGTAGCCCTGGGCAGCTGCGGCTACGCCACCTCCCTCGCCCAGCAAGAGGTCCTCGTCGACCTCACTCCCCCAGACCTCCGCGGCCAAGTCCTAGGCACCGAGTCCGCCCTCCGCATGACCACCTTCGGCATCTGCGCAATCCTCGCCGGCACCCTCGCCGACCTCACGGCCCCAGCCCCCGCCATCGCCACCTTCGCCGCCCTGTCCCTCGTCGCCTCCCTGGTCCTCACCCGCCCCCTAGCCCGCGTCATGGCTCCGTCAACCAGCCGATGAGCGCAGACGCCGCCGCACTGACACCTGCGTGGCAGTTGACTCTCGGGTGACCCGAGACCGGACAGTAGTTGTGTGAGAAACGACGAACTGGTTCCGATCGGTCACTTCGCACGGCTCAGTGGCCTGTCGATTCACGCGTTGCGGCACTACGACGACGTCGGCCTGCTGACACCCGCCGACGTGGACCCGGTGTCGGGGTACCGGCGCTACCGCCGGGACCAGGTTCGCCTGGCCCGGTTGATCCGTGCCCTGCGCTGGGTGGACCTGCCGGTCGAGGAGCTCCGCAGCGTTCTCGCCACGACCGACGAGGACGGCGTCCGCGACGTGCTCGAACAGCATCGGTCTCGCCTCGAACGACGGCGTGACCTGCTGACGAACCAGCTCGGCGACCTTGACCGCTTCACCACGAAAGGACTCAGCATGCCTACTACCCGGACTGGCGCCCGTCCAGTGCAACTCAAGATCGCGGTGCACGACCTGACCACGGCGATCGCCTTCTACGAGAAGGCGTTCGGCTTCCAGTACGACGTCACCCGGCGCACCCAGGACGGAGACTACTCGTCGTTCATGTTCGGAACCTACGGGGACGACGGATTCTTCATGCTGCACCTGCTGGACGATCCGGACGACACCGATCGGCCTGGGCCGACCACGTTCGGCCTGCTCATGGACGATCTCGATGCCGATCACGCTCGCGTCCTGACGGCCGGCGCGACCGAGGTGGTCGCTCCACGCGACGCCGAAGGAATGCCGCGCTGTTCGGCGGTGAAGGACCCGAGCAACAACTGGATCTGGCTCTACCAGGCCTGAGGATCCGGCTGATGCGCGGATAGGGTCAGGGGATGGAGGTTGTGCGGCTGGTGGAGGTCTCCAAGCGGTTTGGACGGCGGGAGATTCTCCGTGGGGTTGATCTGCGGGTCGGGGCCGGGGAGCTGCTGGCGCTGGTCGGGGCGAACGGCTCGGGCAAGTCGACGGTTCTGAAGCTGATGGTCGGATTGTCGCGACCGACGTCAGGGACGGTACGGCGTACTGCGCGGGTGGTGAGTTACGTTCCGGACGTGTTCACGTCGCACGACCGGTTGTCCGCGTCGGCGTATCTCCGGCACCTGGGGCGGATCCGGGGACTCAGTGCGCGAGCAGCGAGAGAGCGCTCTTCGGTGTTGCTCGAGCGGCTGGCGCTGACCGGGGGCGCGGATACGCCGATGCGGAAGCTGTCGAAGGGCAATGCGCAGAAGGTTGCTCTTGCCCAGGCGCTGCTGACTCCGCCGGAGCTGCTGGTGCTCGACGAACCCTGGGCCGGGCTCGATGCCACCGCCCACGAAACCCTCCGCGAGCTGCTCACCGAGACCGCCCAGGCCGGCGCCGCCGTGGCCTTCACCGAACACTCCACCGAGACCGTCCGCTCCACCGCCACCAGAACCTACGAACTCCACGAGAGAGCGCTCCACGAGAGACCCGTCCCCAAGAACACGTCTCTCGAGAACACGCCTCCCCAGAACGCGTTTCCCGAGAACGCGTTTCCCGAGAACGCGTTTCACGAGAGAGCGCTCACTGAGATTGTGTTGGCGCCTGGGCCTGAGGTCGACTGGTCCGGGCGGCCTGAGGTGGTTGAGGTTCGGCGCAGCAGTAGTGGAACCACGTTGCTGGTGGTGACTGGTCAGCATGACGCGGTTCTGCTGAACGCGCTCTCGCACGGCTGTTCGGTTCGGCAGGTGAACGCGCGGTGAGCGCTCTCTACCGGTTTCTGCTGACCAGCGTTCTGCTGTCGCAGCGGTATCTGCCGCCGACCCTGATCTTCCTGGCTGCGCTCGCGGTCGGCACGACGTCGGACAACGGACCACTGCAGTCGGCCTACGCATTCTGCGTCTTGGCGATGCTGGTGTGTACGACGTGGCTGACCGTCTCGATCGTGAATCACGAGGACCCGACGCAACGCCGGATCACGCTCGTGATGATCGGGAGCTCGGCCAAAGTGCTCGCGATCACGGTGGCGGTGATCCTGACCTGGTGTGTCCCGCTGATCGTGATCGGGATCTGCTACCCGCTCGTCACCGGCAAACACGTGGTGACCGCCGGCATCCTCACGATCGGCGTGGTCGCGCACCTCACCGCGGCCCTGGTCGGGATCGCGATCGGGCTGCTCTGTTCGCGGCTCGTGATCCCCCGGATCGGCGTCGCCATGCTGACCGCGGCCGCCGCGATTCTCGCCGTTCTCCTGATCCGCTGGATCTCACCGATCCGCGCTCTCATGAGCGTGCTCTCGGACAGAGAGCGCTCTCCGGCCGAGAGCGCCGTACCGCTCACACTGCTGGCGGTGCTGAGCGCGGCGATCCTCACCGCCGCGCTCTTCACCACTCGAGCCCTGTCCGACCGTAAGGAATAAGTCAGCGGCTGAAGCCTGCGGTCAGACCGCTCAGGAGCTGCCGCCGGCCGACGGCGTACAGGATCGCGATGGGCAGGGTGGTGAGAACGACGGACGCCAGCACCGCCGGGACGTTCACGCTGTACTGCCCCTGAAAGGTCCAGAGCGCGAGCGGCAGCGTTCGCTGCTCCGGGCTCTGGGTCAGGATCAGCGGCAGCAGGAACCCGTTCCACACTCCGAGCCCGTTGTAGATCGCGACCGTCACCAGCGCCGGCCGGGTCAAGGGAAACGCAAGGGTGCGCAGCATCCCCCACTCGGTCGCGCCGTCGACCCGCATCGACTCGAACAGTTCCTTCGGGACGTCGCGGATGAAGTTCGTCAGTACCAGCACGGACAGCGGGATCGCGAACGCGATCGACGGCAGCACGATCGCGAGCAGGCTGTCGTACAGGCGCATCTTGATGATCAGCAGGTAGACCGGGATGATCGTCGCCTGCAGCGGAATCGCCAGCCCCATCAGGAACAACCCGTTCACCCCGGCGAGGAACCGGCTGCCGGCCCCGCGGACGATCGCGTACGCCGCCAGGAACGAGATGCCGACGGCGGGGATGATCGTGCCCGCCGTGACGATCACGCTGTTCACGAAGTACCGCGGGAAGTCCGCCTCGATCACCATCCGGTAGTTCGCCAGCGTCGGTGCGCTCGGCAACGCGAACGGGTTCTGGCTGAAGTACGCCGACTCGTCCTTGAAGCTGGTCACCACGATCCAGTACAGCGGCACCATCACGATCACCAGCCACAGCCACGCGGCCGACCCACCGAACCAGTTCAGCCGGGTAAGTTTGCGTGCGCCCATCTCAGGCTCCCTCCTGCTGACTGGCCGTCGTACTGCCGCCGAGCCGGCGGAGCAGCAGGGCCAGCGCGAGACCGATCAGCACCAGCAGGACGGCGATCACGCTGGCGGGGCCCATCAGGTTCGCCTGGAACCCGCGCTTGTACATGTCGAGTGCCAGCACCCGGGTGGCGTCGCCGGGACCGCCCGCGGTGAGCACGAAGATCAGGTCGAAGAACGTCAGCGAGCCGACCACCATCAGCGTCGACGACGTGATGATCGTGTACTTGAGCTGCGGCACCGTGATGCTGAAGAACTGCCGGATCCGGCCGGCGCCGTCGATCTCGGCCGCCTCGTACATCGAGGTCGGGATCTGCCGGACGCCGCCCTGGTAGATCAGCGAGTGGAACGGGATGAACTGCCACGACACCACGAAGATCACCACGCCGAGCGCGAGACCACTGCGGCCGAGCCAGTCCTGGGTGAGGAAGCCGATCTTGAGGCCGGGACCGAGCCCGAAGTTCGGGTCCAGCAAGGCCTTGTAGGTGATCGCGATCGCGGCCGAGCTGAGCAGCAGCGGCACGAAGAACAGCACCGCGAGCCAGCCGCGGTACCGCTGCCGGCCGGCCAGGAACGTCCCGATCAGCAGGCTGAGCGGCGTCTGCACCGCCCAGGACAGGATCATGATCTCGAACGTCACCCAGATCGCGTGCGGCAGTCCGGGATCGGACAGCACGGACCGCCAGTTCGACGTTCCGGCCGGATGGATCGTCCCGAGCCCGTCCCACTGCGTGAAGCTCAGCACCAGTACACCCACCAGCGGCACCACGCCGAACATCACGAACATCAGCAGCGCCGGCAACACCATCCACTTGACCGCACCCGTCCCGTGCGACGCACCGGTACGGGGTGACGTCACTTGCCGATCACCGCGTTCATGTTGTCCGCGAACTGCTGCGGCGAGATCGAGAGCTGGAAGAGTTTCGCGATGTTGTCGAGCAGCGTCTCGGCCTGGGTCGGGCTGAGCGCCTGGTCCCAGGACTGGGCGAAGACCTTGGCGTTGGCCGAGGTGTCGTAGATGAACTTCAGCCACTCGGCGTCGTTCTTGTCGGTGATCGAGGACAGCCGGTCCTTGGCCCGCTTGGCCACCGCGATGTTGCCCGACTTCACCCACTCGTCGACAGAGGCGTCGTCCAGGGTGTTGTTGGCCAGGAACTTCTTCGCGATCTCCTTGTCGGCGTCGCTGGCCTTCGACGAGATCGACAGGTAGGCGCCGGGGTTGCCGACGGTGTCGCTCGGGTCGCCCTTGCCGCCGTCGACACCGGGGAAGTTCATGTAGCCCAGGTGCCCGCCGGTGACGAAGTCCTTACCGGACGCCTTCATGTTCCCGTAGGTCCAGGCGCCGTGCAGCATCATCGCGGCCCTGCCGGTGAACAGCAGCGCCTGGTCGGCGTTGGAGTCCGCGGTGATGGAGGAGAAGCCCTTGATGAAACCTCCTGCCTTGATCAGCTTCTGCATCTCGTCCAGCGCCTTCAGCGCGGACGGATCCGACCACCCGTTGGCCTTGCCGTCGAAGATGCCCTGGAAGAGCTCGGCGCCGCCGATCCGGTCGAACAGGAACTCCAGCCACATCATGCTGGTCCAGCGCGACTGACCGCCGAGCGAGAACGGCGCGATCCCGGCACCGTTGAACTTCGGCACCAGATCCATGATGTCGCCCCAGGACTGCGGCGGCTGCGCACCGATCTTGTCGAACGCGCGCTTGTCGTAGAACAGCACGATCGGCGTCGTGGTCTCGACCGGCATCGCGTAGAGCTTGCCGTCGACCGTGGCGGCCGGGAACGAGGACGGGAAGATCGACTCCTTGAGCGCGGCGTTCTGCTCGAAGAAGCCGGTGAGGTCCTCGACCTGCCCGGCCTGCACGTAGCTCTTCAGGCCACCGCCGCCCCAGCCCCAGATCAGGGTCGGGCCCTGCCCGGCGCCGATGGCGGTCTTGATCTTCTGCTTGAAGGCGTCGTTCTGGAACGAGTTCGTCTTCAGCTGGGTGCTCGGGTTCGCGTCGTTGAACCGCTTGACCTGCGCTTCCCGGATGGTCTGCCCCGGCTGACCGGTGAGGAACCAGTACGTCGCTCCGCTGCCGGCCGCGGCACCGGTCGATCCGGGGGTGGTCTTCGGGCCGGAGGTACCGCAGGCCGCGAGCGCACTGACCGCGGCCAGGCTGAGAAAGGTCCGGCGCGATGTCTTCAGGGGGTCCACTGTGATCTCCGTCTCCAGGAAGTTGTTTCGTAACGTAGATTTCGGAGATGTGACTGTCAAGACTTGAACAACCACCTTCCCAGGGTCACAGTGAGGTCACGTATCCCCTTGCTCACCAGGGGATTCCGCGCAGCACTGACGGCGTGCCGATTTGCCAGTATCTTCGAAAAGTTTCGATAATCGGCAGATCACATCGATCGCCCCGGGAAGGACTCAGCGATGCCACGTCCGAAAGGTGCGGTGACGCTCGCCACCGTCGCGACCAACGCCGGGGTCTCGATCGCCACCGTCTCCAAGGTGCTGAACGGCCGCAGCGACGTCTCCTCGGCGACCCGCGCCCGGGTGCAGGACCTGCTCGCCCAGCACGGGTACGTCGGCCGCCGCCCGGAGACCGTCGTCCGGGACTCGGTCGAGCTCTTCTACCAAGGGGCCGTGAACAACTACTCGGTCGAGATCATCCAGGGCGTGGTCGTGGCCGGCCAGGCCGCCGGTATCGACGTCGTACTGAATGCGCATCCGCGGCACGAGTCCAGTACGACGGACCGAGCGAGCCGGTGGATCCGCGAGCTGATCACCGGCGGCCGCCGGGCCGCGATCGGTATCACCAGCGAGCTCACCGATGCGGATCTCGCGGCACTGTCGCGCGCCCGGCTCCCCTTGGTGGTCATCGATCCGGCCAACATTCCGGAGCCGGACGTCACGAGTGTCGGCTCGACCAACTTCGCCGGCGGCATGGCCGCAACCCAGCACCTGCTGGGTCTCGGGCACCGGCGGATCGCTTACCTCGGCGGCCCGCCCACCTCGGGCTGCAACCAGGCACGGCTGAGCGGCTTCCGCAGCGCGATGGAGGCCGCAGGCGCATCGGTGCCGAAGCACTACATCTGGCAACGCGACTTCCTGTACGACGACGGCGTGGCCGGCGGCGCTGTCCTGCTCGACCTGCCGGACCGGCCGACCGCGATCTTCGCCGGCAGCGACGAGGTCGCGCTCGGCGTGATGGAGGCAGCCCGGGCCCGCGGCCTGCGGATTCCGGAGGACCTCAGCGTGGTCGGCTTCGACGACACCCAAGTCGCGCGACTCGCCTCACCGCCACTCACCACGGTCAAGCAACCGCTCCGCGAGATGGGCGCCGTCGCCCTGCGCACCGCCCTGCGCCTGGCCGCCGGCGAAACCATCGACTCCCACCACGTCGAGCTCGCCACCACCCTCATCATCCGCGGCTCCGCCGCACAGATCACGCCCACCTGACACCAACTGGGGTGTGACCCCTCGGTAGTGGGCGTGAACAGGTCATAACTTGTTCACGCCCAGCAGTTCCTGTTCAAGCCCTCGGCAACTGGTCGCCTCACCGCCGCGAAGGCGATCTGGGGAGGATTCACCCCCCGAATCGGTCCGGGATCCTCCCCGGAGCAGCTCGGCGCCGGCGCGGATCCTCCCCGAACCGGTTTGGGGCGGATCCGGGCACCGCGTCGAGGGGACGTGCCGGAGCGGCCGGAGAGAGGAAGGCGGGGCCGGAGACCTGAAGACCCGGTCTCCGGCCATTAGTCGGTGTCTCCGACCGCCAGTGGTGGCCGGAGCCCAGGCAGTCGGGCGCGTGCGGGCCACTTGATATGGCTTTACGAACTGCTATTGCTTGCGAGTAACCCCGGAAATAGATACCGTTGGGTGTTTGTGTCTGAAACAAAAAAGTTGCCCTCTCAGGGGCAACTAAGGACAGATTATCAGACAACCAAAGGTATTTCAAGAACGATCGGGGGCACTGTGGCCGACGAGCTGCTGGCACAGCAAGTGGCAGAAGAACAAGGGCATGTGGCGATCATGTACGAACGGCTCGACGTGTTGCGCGAAAGGGCACGCGGTGAGCTGGAACGCGTTCAGGGTGAGAACACCGTCGACAATCTGCAGGGGTACAGCGAACGCGAATCATTCACCACTCTGTTCTCCGGCCGATTCGCACAACTGTCGTCGGTGGAACGCGGTTTGTGTTTCGGCCGGATCGACGAGACCGGCGGCGAACGGTTCCACATCGGCCGGATCGGTTTGTTCGACGAGGAGTACGACCCGCTGCTGATCGACTGGCGGACACCGCTCGCCCAGTCCTTCTACCGCGCCACCCCGGCCGCGCCGCTCGGGGTCACCCGGCGCCGGCACATCCGCCTCAGCGGCCGCACGGTCATCGGCGTGGACGACGACGTACTCGATCTCGACGCGCTGCAGGACAGCGACCGCAGCACGCTGATCGGCGAGGCGGCGTTGCTGTCGTCACTCGGCGCGAACCGGACCGGCCGGATGAACGAGATCGTCGCGACCATCCAGACCGAGCAGGACGAGATCATCCGCTCCGGGCTCCCCGGCGTACTGGTCGTGCAGGGTGGGCCCGGTACCGGCAAGACCGTGGTCGCGCTGCACCGAGCGGCGTACCTGCTCTACACGCATCGCGAGCAGCTCTCGCAGAACGGCGTACTGGTCGTGGGGCCCAACACGACGTTCCTGCGCTACATCGATCAGGTGCTGCCGTCGCTGGGCGAGACCGACGTCGTACTGGCGACGGTCGGTGAGCTGTATCCGGGAGTTGAGGCGAATGCGGCCGAGAGCGCGACGGCCGCGCGGGTGAAGGGCGACCTGGCGATGGTCGACGTCCTCGCCCAGGCGGTCGCCAACTTCCAGCGGGTCCCGGACGCACCGCTCAACCTGAAGGTCGATCAGCACGAGCTCGTGCTGCGGCCGGACGCGGTGCGGAAGGCGAAGGAGCGGGCGCTCGAGTCCGACGAGCCGCACAACCCGGCGCGGCGGATCTTCGTGCGCCGCATCCTGACCGTCCTCACCAATCAGGTCGTCGACAAGATCGGCCGGCAGTACGTCGGTCAGGACGACATCGAGGACATCCGCAAAGAGCTGGCCGAGGACGACCGGGTGCACAGCGTTCTGGACCATCTCTGGCCGGAGCTGACCCCGCAGCTCCTGGTCAGCGTGCTGCTGTCATCGGCCGAGCGCCTCGCCGCGGCGGCGCCTCAGCTGAGTGCGGACGATCAGGCCGCGATCCTCCGGCCGATCGACGCCCCATGGACGGCATCCGACGTACCGCTGCTCGACGAGGCGGCCGAGTTGATCGGTGAACTCGACTCCACCGTGTCCGCCCGGAAACACCAGGCGGCCGCGGCAGCTGCGGAGGCCGAGGAGAACTGGAGGTATGCCAAGGAGGTCGTCCAGGTTCAGATGGAGGCGACCAACATCGTGGTGATGCCGTGGGAGATCGAGCAGTTCGAGAACCTCGTCGCTCGCCGGACCGAGCTGATCCGGAACCCTGGAACGGTGTCCGAGCGCGCGTCCGCCGACCGCAGCTGGGTCTTCGGGCACGTCATCGTGGACGAGGCGCAGGAGTTGTCGGCCATGGACTGGCGGCTCCTGATGCGCCGCTGCCCACGCCGTTCGATGACGCTGGTCGGTGACATCGCGCAGACCGGGACGGACGCCGGTGTGAAGTCGTGGTCCGAGCTGCTCGAGCGGTACGCGCCGCGCCGGTGGCGTAGCGCCGAGCTGACCGTCAACTACCGTACGCCGACCGAGATCATGACGGTGGCGGCGAACGTTCTCGCCGCGATCGATCCGGCCCTGCGGCCCCCTGTGTCAGTGCGCGAGGGCGATGACGAGCCGTGGATCCGCGCCGTGCCCGGTGCGGAGTTCGTCGATGCCCTCCGAGACGCGATCAAGACCGAACGGGAGGCGATCGGCGACGGCCGGCTCGCGGTGCTCGTCCCGGGACCCCGGTACGACGAACTGGCCGCCGTACTGGACGACGTTGCCCACAGCAACGACCCGGCCGTACTCGACGCGCCGGTCGCTCTGCTCGAGGTCACCCAGTCCAAGGGCCTCGAGTTCGACTCGGTCCTGATTGCCGATCCGGCCGGCATCGTCGCCGAGTCCCCCCGGGGCCTCTCCGACCTGTACGTCGCCATCACCCGTGCCACCAAACGCCTTGGTGTGCTGGCCGACGGCGACGTACCGGAGGTGTTGCGGCGCTGACCGATCAGCACCCGCACCACTTGGCCAGGGACTGGGTGGCCTTGGTCAGGACGGTGCCGAGCAGGACCCGGTCCTGCAGACGTCCGCCGACGGTGATCTCGGCGTCAGCGGTCTTGTTGCCGGAGAAACCGACGTAGCGGGTCGCGACCCAGCGGGTGGTCGAGCCGCTCCGGTAGGTGTAGACGAGCGTGGACACCCGCAGCGGTCCCTGCCCTGTCGTCGACTTCATCGTGCCGTTCTGCAGGCCGAGGATCTTCAGCCCCCGGGTACCTTTCAGCGCCTGCTGCTTGCGCAGCGCGGCGGTCGCGGTACCCGGGTGCGTGGCCAGCTCGGTATCGATCCGGATCATTCGCGGTACGGCGCGATCGGAGAAACGGCCCTCGCCGTTACCCAGCCTGGTGTACCTCCAGGACTTCGGCAGCACCGCCGAGGCGTGACACCCGTACTCCGGGTGACAGCCGAAGGTCCTGGTGCCGAAGGCCAGGGCCTGACTGTTGCTGGCAGCAACTACCCGGGCCGGCGCCGCTGCCTGGGCCGGCACCACCCCCGCGAGCATCAGCCCGGCGGTCCCCAGTGCGGCCAGGCCGATCAACGAGCGACGCGATGTGGTGATCAATCGCTTCATGCTTCTCCCCTTTGTTCGCTCTCTTAAGCAGTGAGACGCGGGTCACGTTCGGCCGGTTTGGTCACGGAGTGGCATGTCCGTTTCGTCACGGGGAAGTGAGAGCGTGACCACTTAGGGTGAGATTGCGGGTCAAATGTGTTAATTCCGTAACGTATGGCCTGCCGAAGCCCCCGGACCTGCCGTACTGTGCCGGGTCATGCACAGAAGTGAGCCGGCCCGCCCCGGTGTCTTCCGGTCGGTGCTCCTCTTTCTCCTGGTGAGCGCTCTGTCCGGCGCTCTCGTTGCCGGTCTGGCGCTCCCGCTGGCCGGCCTGGCCGGCGTGACCACACAGACGGCACACAACACCGTCCAGTTCCTCCCGCAGGACCTGGACATCCAGGCGACCCAGCAGAAGACGGTCATCCAGGCGGCGGACGGCTCGCTGATCGCGACCCTCTACAAGGAGAACCGGACCGACGTCCCGCTGAAGGCGATCAACCCGATCATGCTGAAGGCGATCGTGGCGATCGAGGACGACCGCTTCTACGAGCACGGTGCGCTGGACGCCAAGGGCACGCTGCGCGCGCTGCTCCGCAACCAGACCGCCGGCGGGGTGTCCCAGGGTGGCTCCAGCATCACCCAGCAGTACGTCAAGCTCAGCCTGATCGCGAAGGCGAAGAGTCCCGAGGAGCGCGCGGCGGCGACCGCCGACACCTACGAGCGGAAGTTCGCCGAGCTGCGCTACGCCATCGCGGTCGAGCGGAAGGTCTCCAAGGACGAGATCCTGCACCGCTACCTGAACCTCGCCTTCTTCGGCGGCCGCTCGTACGGCGTCGAGGCCGCGGCCCGGCACTACTTCGGGGTGCCCGCGTCGAAGCTCAACCTGCCGCAGGCGGCCCTCCTGGCCGGTCTGGTGAAGAACCCGGTCGGGTACGACCCGACCGACCACCCGAAGCGGGCCAAGGACCGCCGCGACACCGTGCTGGCGCGGATGCGTGACCTCGGCATCATCACCGCCAAGCAGGCCCGGGCCGCGATGAAGACGGCCGTCGTCGACCCGCGCAAGGTCCAGGTCGTGCCGAACGGCTGCGCGAACTCGAAGTACCCGTTCTTCTGTGACTACGTCGTGGCCAAGCTGAAGGAGAACCCGGTCTTCGGCCGGACCAAGGAGGACCGGGAGAACTACATCCAGACCGCCGGTCTGACGATCCGGACCTCGCTCGACCCGAAGCTGCAGGCCGCTGCTCAGAACTCCATCAACAAGCACTCCAAGCCGACCGACCAGGCGGTGGCCGCGATCACCGTGGTCGAGCCGAACACCGGTCTGGTGAAGGCGATGGCGCAGAGCAAGCCGTACGGGTTCAAGAAGAACCAGACGGCGTACAACTACAACGTCGAGAAGTCCTACCCCGGTGGGTTCGGCGGGTTCCAGAACGGGTCGACGATGAAGGCGTTCACCATCGCCGCCGCGATCCAGAAGGGCGTCCCGCTCAACTACCGGATCAACTCCCCGCAGATGCTCGACCTGAGCGGCCGCGAGTTCAAGACCTGCAAGGGTGTCGCCTCCGACGAGAACTACAAGCCGACGAACTCGACCCGCACGGTCCCGGACCCGTCGATGATCGAGGCGGCGCAGGCCTCGACCAACACCTACTTCCTGCAGCTGTCCGAGCAGGTCGGCCTGTGCCCGATCGCCACCCTGTCGGCCAAGATGGGGATGCGCGACGCACAGACCGAGCAGCCGCTGCTGCAGGTTCCGTCGATGACACTGGGCTCGGCCGGTCTGATCACGCCGATGATGCTGTCCAGCGCGTACGCGACGTTCGCCGCCCGGGGCGTGTTCTGCAACCCGCAGGTGGTGACCGCCGTGGCCAGCGTCCGCGGCAAGTCGATCGCGACGCCGGGCCGCAGCTGCAAGCCGGTGATGACCCCGCAGGTCGCGGACGGCGTCAACTACGTGCTGAAGCAGGTGATGGAGGGCAAGGGCACCGGTAGCAAGCTGAAGTTCGGCCGCAGCGACCTGGCCGGCAAGACCGGAACGGTCAACGAGAACAAGGCCGTGTGGTTCGCGGGCTACTCGTCGAAGTACGCGGCCGCCTCCGTGGTCGCCGACGCGGCGCCGCCGGCCAAGAACCTGATCGGCCAGATCTTCAACGGCAAGAAACTGCGCGACGCCTCCGGTTCCGGTACGGCGGGCCCGATCTGGGAGACCGCGATGCGCGGAGTCCTGGCCGGGCTGCCGTCGTCGAAGTTCGTCCAGCCGGACGAGAAGACCATCCGCGGCAACGTCAAGGACCTGCCGATGGTGAAGGGGATGACGCCGGAGCAGGCCACCGCCGCGCTCGTGGCGCTCGGCTTCAAGGTCTCGGTCTCCGACACCCTCGTCGACTCCGACGCGGTCTCCGGCACGGTCGCCTACACCAGCCCGCGGACCGAGGACGGCGCCCTGCCGGGTGCCATGGTCACGCTGTGGCTGTCCAACGGCAGCAAGGTGCCGTTGCCGCCCACCACTCCCCCGGTGACGCCGGGCATGCCGACGATCCCGGTCCCGCCACCCACGACCAAACCGCCGGGTGGTCCGGACTGCCCGCCGTGGGACCCGAAGTTCCCCAACTGCAAGCGTCGCTGACCCGTGGTATAGCGCGCTGTCGGATCGCACTAAGCTGTGCGTGACGATTTGCAGCGAAGGGAAATGTCGTGGGTGGTTCGGCCTTGACGGTGGAAGAGTTGACGGCGCAGCGGGACCGCGCCCAGGCGGAGTACGACGCGCTGGCCGCGAAGGGGCTGAAGCTCGATCTGACCCGCGGTAAACCGTCGCCGCGACAGCTCGATCTCGCCGATGCGATCCTCGGTGCGGTCGAGCGGCCGGTGGCTGCCGACGGGACCGACCTGCGCAACTACGGCGGGCTGAACGGGCTGCCCGAGCTGCGGGCGATCTTCGCCGCGGACCTGCAGGTGCCGGCCGACCAGCTGCTCGCCGCGGGCAACTCCAGCCTCGAGCTGATGCACGACGCGATCGTGTTCGCGCTGCTCGGTCAGGTGCCGGGCGCCGAGCGCCGCTGGGCCGACGAGGACGAGATCACCTTCCTGTGCCCGGTCCCCGGCTACGACCGGCACTTCGGGATCTGCGAGCGCTACGGGATCAAGATGGTCCCGGTCGCACTGACCCCGGACGGCCCGGACATGGACGAGGTCGAGCGGCTGGTCGCCGGTGACGCCTCGATCAAGGGCATCTGGTGCGTGCCGAAGTACAGCAACCCGGACGGGACGACGTACTCGGCCGAGACGGTACGGCGGCTCGCCGCGATGCCGACGGCTGCGCCGGACTTCCGGATCTTCTGGGACAACGCGTACGCCGTGCACCACCTGACCGACGAGCACGCGGAGCTGGCCGACGTACTGGCGCTGGCTGCCGAGCACGGGAACGCGGATCGCGTCTTCGTGTTCGGGTCGAGCTCGAAGATCACCTTCGCCGGGGCCGGGGTCGCGTTCTTCGGTTCCTCGCCGGCGAACCTGAAGTGGTGGGCGAGCCACACGGTCAAGCGCAGCATCGGCCCGGACAAGATCAACCAGCTCCGGCACGTGCAGTTCCTTCGCGACGCCGACGGGCTGCATGAGCACATGCGGCAGCTGGCCGGGCTGATCCGGCCGAAGTTCGAGGCGGTCGACAAGATCCTCACCGCTGAGCTCGGCGACACCGGGTTCGCGTCCTGGAACGCTCCGACCGGCGGCTACTTCATCACGCTGCGGGTGCCCGAGGGCTGCGCAGCGGACGTCGTCGCGAAGGCGAAGGCGGCCGGGATCGCGCTCACCCCGGCCGGCGCCACCCACCCGTACGGCGACGACCCGTCGGACAGCATCATCCGGATCGCGCCGACGTACCCGGAGCTCGACGAGCTCGAGACCGCGGTCGCCGGTCTGACGGTCTGCGTGCGGTTGTCGGCTGTTGAGAAGCTACTGAGCTAGATCGAAGATCAGGCAGGTGGACGTCGCGTGGGCAAGTAGCGTCCCGCGCTCGTCCACCAGCCTCGCTTCGGCGACCGCAGTACGGCGGCCGCGGCTGATGATCGAACCGGTGCAGCGCAGTTCGCCGGACTTCACGGTGACCGGCTTGATGAAGCGCGTGTTCAGGTCGAGTGACGTGTAGCCGACTCCGGCGGGCAGCGTCGAGTGGACCGTGCAGCCCGCGGCGGTGTCGAGCAGCGTCGCGATCACACCGCCGTGCACCGTACCGAGCGGGTTGTAGTGGTACTCCTGGGCCGGCATGAAGACCGTCACCTGGCCTTCCTCGACCTCGATCCCGGTCGCCCCGACCAGCTGCAGGATCGGCGGCGCGGGGATCTCGCCGTCGCGCAGCGCCTGCAGCATCTCGAGTCCGGACGTGCTGCCGACCCGGGCCGCGATCTCCGCCGGGTCCGGCCAGCTGAAGGTGCGGGTGCGGGTGCCGTCCTGGATTTCCGTCATGGGCCGAGCCTCACAGTCCTTGCTGGGTCTGTCAACGAGACTTAGGGCTCATTAGGATGCTCCCCATGTACAACGCGCTGGATTGGTCGGCGGACAACTGCCCGGTCGGCCGGACGATGGAGATCATCGGCGAGCGGTGGACGGTCGTCGTCCTGCGCGAGGTGTTCAACGGCGTCCGCCGCTTCGACGACATGCGGACCCGGACGGGCGTGCCGCGGCAGGTGCTGTCGAACCGGCTCGCGACGCTGGTCGACCACGGGATCCTGCAGCGAACGCCGTACCAGGAGCCTGGCGCGCGGCAGCGGTTCGAGTACCGGCTGACCGGCAAGGGGCGCGACCTGTACCCGATCCTGATCGCGATCCGCGACTGGGGTGACAAGTACCTGGTCGGCGAGGAGGGTTCACCGGTCGAGGTCACGCACCGCGAGTGCGGTGCGCTCGTGCACACCGAGGTCCGGTGCGCGGCCGGTCATCACGTGGCTTCACCACGCGACGCCGCAGCGCGTCCCGGACCCGGTGCGCACCGCAGGGATCAGCCTGCCTGAGCGGTGTTGTAGAGGTTCTGGGCGTCGGTGCCGAAGTACGGGCCGAACATCCAGGTCGGGATGAAGTTGATCTTGTAGCTGTTCACCGAGTTGACGATGCCGGCGCCGGTCGACTCGCTGAACTGGAGGAACCAGCCGCCTCCACTCGAGCCGCCGGTCATGTCACACGTCATGCCGAGGCCGTCCGAGATGAACGCGTTGAACACCTTGCCACTGCAGTAGATGAGCTTGGAGCCGTCGTACGGCGCCGCTGCTGGGTAGCCGAAGGCGTACATGTTCTGGCCGCGCGCCTGGTTGAACGCGATGCCCTGCCCGCCGACCACATCGGTCAGGTTGGCGCCGTTCAGCGGGTTCACCACCGCGGCACCGATGTCGTAGTTGATGTCCTCACTGGCCACCCACTGCGGGGTGGCATAGGTCTTCTTCGCGGTCCACGTCCCGTACGGCGTCGCGCCGTTGTTGTACGCCGGGACGAACACCCAGTTGGTGTGGAAGGCACCGTCGAGCTTCACGCAGTGCCCGGCCGTGACAACCGTGCTCTCGTTACCACTCGTCACCGCGGTCCCACTGCAGGACGCCGTACGGCCGGTGTAGGTGAAGAACACCCGGCCCTCGGTGGCAACAATCTTGCCGCCACCGGTCCACGCGCCTCCTCCGCTCGGGAACGCAGTCGGTGAGACGGTGGATGCCTTACCTGCAGCAACCGGAGCACTGATCCGCTGCTTGGGCGTCAGAAGCTGGTCGATCGGTACGGCGGATCGCATCCGCTCGGGGGTCCAGAAATTCGTCACCGCGGACTGCTGGGCCTTGGTGGTCGCTGCTTCATGTGTCGTTGACGGGCCGGCCGCAGTAGCGGTCGTGGCACCTGCCGTCAGGCAAGTAATCGCCAGTAGGGCGGGAAAAACAGGGCGGAATCGCATCGTGCACCTCACAGTGATTGGGCGGTCACATTAGGTGCGCGAAACGATAAGCCTTCAGGGCCGGACCAGCAACGGCTGAAACGCAGCTCGCACATTCGCGTCGCTGGGCTCGACCGGCGTCGAGATGGTCGAGCCGACCAACGGGAGCAGGCCGGAGGTGTCGGTGTAGACCAGCGGGCAGGCCTCGCCGTCGATCGCCACCTTGGCGTTCTTCACGAGCCGGCCGGTGCGCATCGCATAGATCTTCACCGGTACGACGACCTTCCGGAACGTGCGGTAGAACGTGTAGGTCTGGCCCTCACGGGTGTACGGACACGTCCTGATCGCCGGCCCGTCCTCCAGCGCGCCGGTACAGATCACCACCGAGGCGTTGGTCGGTACGTCGGTCATCCACTGCCTCGGCAACCGGGCGATGTGAGGGTTCGTCTCGCCGAGGAAGAGCGCGCGGTTCACCCCACGGCGGTACCTCGGCGCACCGCCGTACGCGGCCGGCTTGTCGCAGTACTCGCCGGCGTCGATCAGGTTGCGGATGTCGAGCAGTTGCACCTGCAGCGTGGCCACGACCAGCGCGGCCCTCGCCTTCGACGTGACGGAAGCCTTGGGGTACCGGGCGATCAGCTCCCGATACCGGTACGACGCCGCGCGCCACTGCGCCGCTTTGGCTTCGGACTGCGCGCACGCGAACTGGCTGCCGGGCACGAGGCCGTCGCCGACGGGACCCGCCTTGTCCAGCACGTTCTGGGTCTTCTGACGATCCCGCAGCCAGGTGGCGAGCTTGACGGTGTCACACGAGCTCTGCTTGGACAGGCTGCCGAGGTACTCGTCGAGCACCTTCTCCACGGTCTTGTCATGCCCCGGTTTCGCGAGCACCGCGGTGAGCTTCTCGAACTGCTCGGCCAGGAGGTTCGTGTGGCCGGGCAAGGTGCCTTGCAGCATGCGCGCGATCTCCTGCAGCTGGGCACACGCGTCGACGTCGACGTCGAGCCGATCGATACCCGCGGCATCCGCGATCCGATCGCCGTACCGGACCTTCTGCTGCGCAGCGGTGATGCCCGCGCAGTCTCCGGCGGCCCGCGCCTCGGCGACCTCGCGCTGGATGCCGGCCGCCTCGACCCGGAAGAAGACGCCCGTCAGCAAGACCGGGATCGTGACACCCAAGGCGATCAGCCGCTGCTCGCGTACGGATCGGGTCCCGGGCTTCCCTGCCGCAGTCCAGCCGTGCACCACGACCGCGACCCACCACACCGCCAGCGCGATCTCGCACCACAGCGCCTTCTCCACCAGCAACAACGCCACCAGGGCAACCGCCATCAGCTGCGCAGCGATCGCCAATCGCCAACGCCGCAACAACAGGTACCCGATACCCAGCAGCGACGCGTTCCCGACGGCAGCGGCCAACCGATCATCCCTCATACGGAAATTCTGGCCGCCGGTGAGCTGTCGTGACGCGCCGTGGCGTCAAGCTGCCATCAGAGCCGGATCGACTTGTGGTTCATGAACTCCTCGATGCCGGCAGGGCCGAGTTCGCGGCCGATGCCGGAGCGTTTGATACCACCGAAGGGGAGGTCGGCCTGGGAACCGCCGGCGCGGTTGAAGTAGACCATTCCGGCGTCGATGCGGTCCGCGACGCGACGCAACCGGTCCGGGTCGGTACCCCAGACGCTGGCGCCGAGGCCGAACGGCGTGTCGTTGGCGATCCGGACCGCATCGTCGTCGTCCTCGGCCTTGAAGACGATCGCGACCGGGCCGAAGATCTCTTCGTAGTAAGCGTCCGTGCCGGGTGCGACATCCGTGAGGACGGTCGCCTCCAGGTAGGCGCCGGGGCCGATGCGGCGACCGCCTGCTCGGAGCGTTGCGCCTTGCTCGACCGCTCGTGCCACCTGCCCCGCGACCTCGTCGGCGGCCGCGATCGAGGCGAGCGGCGGCAGTTTGGTCTCGGGGTCGGACGGGTCGCCGGGCACGTAGTACTCGGCGACGCGCTTGGTCAGGCGGTCGACGTACTCGTCGTACAGGTCGGCGAGCACGATGATCCGCTTGGGCGCGTTGCACGACTGACCGCAGTTCCGCATCCGCGCGGTCGCGGTGGCGTTGACCGTCTCGTCCATGTCCGCGGTGTCGAGGATGATCAGGGGATCCGAACCACCGAGCTCGAGCACGGTCTTCTTCAGGTTCTTCCCGGCCTCGGCCGCGACCGAGATCCCGGCCTGCTCACTCCCGGTCAGCGAGACGCCCATGATCCGGTCGTCGGCCAGGATCGCCGGGATCTGCCGGCTCGACGCGTACGTGTTCACATACACATCTCGTGGTACGCCGGCCTCGTGCAGGATGTCCTCGATCGCCTGCGCCGACCGCGGGCAGATCGACGCGTGCTTGAGCAGGATCGTGTTCCCCAGCACCAGATTCGGTGCCACGAACCGCGCGACCTGGTAGCACGGGAAGTTCCACGGCATGATCCCGAGCAGCGCCCCGATCGGCCCCTTGGTGATCACCGCCCGGCCGCCCTTCACCTCCAGCGGTTCGTCCGCGAGCAACGCCGGCCCGTGCTCCGCGTAGTACCGGAAGATGTCGACGACGATGCCGACCTCGCCCAGCCCTTCGTTGACCCGCTTCCCCATCTCCTGCGTCATGATCGCGGCGAGCTCCGCGGCCCGCTGTTCGAAGAGGTCCGCCGCCCGCCCCACGATCCCCGCCCGCTCGGCCACCGGCCGGTCCCGCCAGTCCGGGTACGCCGCATGCACCCGCCCGATCGCGTCGCGAACCTCCTCCGCCGTCGAGTTCGCCACTTCCTCAACCAGCACACCCGTCGCCGGGTCGGTGACCGTGTACATAGCTCCTCCATCCCACGCCGCCAATGCCCGGCCAGACTAACCACTGAACGACATACTGTATACAGTCATCTCATCTGTTGTGGTCAGGAGTGTTGTCAGGGCATGCTCGTGGCCGCACGTTGTCATGTCTCTTCGTCGATCGGATGCCCGCCCGTGTCTGAACCACGGAAATACCGAATCGCCCTGCGTGTGATCGCCCTGCTGGCCGCCATTTCGGCGCCGAGCCTGGCGCTTGCGTCACCGAGCGCTCCCCCGGACCCCGCGAACGCTTGGCAGTACCCGCATTGGCCGCAGCAACAGCCCTGGCAGGAGTCGGGGCCGGCGCAGCGGGTCGCTAATGCGGCGCCGGAGGGGTTGCCGGGGCCGATCGATCCGCAGAACTGGGAGAACCCGGACCACATGACGTGGTCCGACTACAAGAAGCCTCCGGGGACGAACTGGGCCGACCCGAACGTCAAGGGGTCGAAGCGCACGTTCAAGGGTGCGCTGGTGCTGCTCGACTACCCGAACCAGGACTTCGTCGTCACCAAGCCCAAGGGCTCGACGGTGTTCGGCAACCCGAGCGCGGAGGCGAACGGCGTACCGCGGGACCAGGTCGCGAAGTTCTACCAGAACTTCCTCAACACGCCCGGTGAGCTGAACCGCGGGCGCACGCTGCACGAGTACTGGATGGAAGACTCCGGCGGCCGGTACGGCGTCGACCTGACCGGGTTCGGGCCGTACCGGATGCCGGGGAAGTCGCACGAGTACGCCATGGAGATGCAGAAGCCGAGCGACTGCCCGGCCGGGGACAGCTGCAACAAGAACATCCGCACCGACGGCCGCGCCGCGTGGGTCGCGGACCAGGGCCCGGAGGTACCGGCCGGGTTCGACTTCGTGTTCTTCCTCAGCGCCGGTCAGGACGAGTCGTCGACCTGGCAGGAGTTCGGGTCGATGAAGTTCCCGACCAAGGAGGACGTCACCGACGAGTTCGGCCCGCCGGACCCCGCGCTCCCGAACTGGTCCAACACCCGGTACGTCGAGTGGACGTCCTGGGCCGCTGGTTCGACCATCTGGCCGAACGCCGGCGGTGGTTCGTCGACGCAGGCGGAGAGTTCCGGGATGGGCGTGTACGCGCACGAGTTCAGCCACATCCTGGGGATCGGCGACAACTACAACAACCCGTTCGGCATCCCGGCGCGGCGTGACTACAGCGGCCCGTGGGAGATGCTCAGCCGGGGCACGTTCAACGGGCCCGGTGGTCCGCACAGCCGGTGGATGATCCCGGCGACCGGTGGCGCCTCGATGGGCGCACAACACATGCTGCGCAACAAGATCAAGCTCGAGATGGTCGACGAGCAGAACGTCCTGCGGCTGTCCCGGGAGGCGCTCGCCGGCTCGGGCGTCGTGATCGCGGACGTCACCGCGCGGGCGGTCGACCCGGGTGCGAAGGGCCTGTCGGGCGTCAACATCCAGCTCGGTGGTGCCGGTGACCTCGCACCTGCTTGCGACACGTCGAAGGATCCGTTCTGCGACGGCCGCGGGTACAACAACTACACGGTCGAGGTCGTCGACCGGATGGGCACGGACTCGTTCACTCCCGACTCCGGCGTACTGCTGGCGAAGACCAAGAACCAGGACGCGGCGCCGTTCGAGTGGGTCATCGACGCCAACCCGCAGGACATCAACATGACCGACTACGTGCTGCCGGACGGCACCAAGGTCCCGATCACGATCGGCGACTACCGCCAGCTGTCGGACGCCCTCTTCCACGCGGGCACGAACTCGGGCAGCGAGTACGAGTACACCGACGCCGCCAACCGCCTGCACTTCTACATCACCAACGTACGGCGGGACCGGGCCGGCGTGCTCTCGTACACGGTCGCGATCCGCTCACTCGACGGTTCCGGAGCGCAGAAGCGCGGTGTCCGCGTGCAGCCGACCGTCGCCGTACCGGGTCGTTCCGGTGTGCAGACCTGCAACTTCAAGCTCACCAACACCGGCAAGGCCGGCGCTGCATCACAGCACCCCGAGGACGTCTCGGCGTACCTGAAGGGTGATGTCTACCGCCTGTCCGCCAAGGTGAACGGCAAGGACTGGGCAGTCTCCCTCCCCAACGCCCTCACCACGGCCGACGCCGGCCGCCACGTCACCGTCCCCGTCCACACCAAGGCCGGCAGTGCCCCGGTCGCCAAGGTCACCCTGACGGCGAAGTCGGAGAGCGATCCGTCCAAGACCGCCACCGCCACCTGCGTCGCCATCAAGCGCTGATCATAATGGCGTGAAACTGCGTATATAGAGACAGTAAAGTTCATCTTCCGTCGGTTAATCGTTCAGGTTAGGGTGCGGGCGATGCAGTGCTGGTGTTTGACACTCCATCCGCCCCACCCGTCCGACAGGAGACACGCATGCCAGACATCAATCGCCGCAGGTTCCTGCAACTGGCCGGCGCCTCGGCCGGTTTCGCCGCGATGGCCAACAGCATCGAGCAGGCCGCCGCGATCCCGGCGCAGCACCGGTACGGCGATATCAACGACGTCGAGCACATCGTCGTACTGATGCAGGAGAACCGGTCGTTCGACCACTACTTCGGCACGATGAAGGGTGTTCGCGGCTTCGGTGATCCGCGGCCGGTGGTGATGCCGAGCGGCCGGCCGGTGTTCTACCAGCGCGACAAGGCCGGTAAGGAGGTCCCGCCGTTCCACCCGGACGCGGACGACCTCGGGCTGCAGTTCCTGACCGGCCTGCCGCACAGCTGGCCGGACGGGCACGCGGCGATCAATCGCGGCAACTACGACAACTGGATTCCGGGCAAGGGCCACGTCGCCACGATGGCGTACCTGACCCGCGAGGACATGCCGTTCCACTACGCGCTCGCGGACAAGTTCACGCTCTGCGACGCGTACCACTGCTCGTTCATCGGCGCGACCGATCCGAACCGGTACTACCTGTTGAGCGGTTACACGGGTAACGACGGCACCGGCGGCGGTCCGGTTCTCGGCAACGACGAGCTCGGCTACGGCTGGACGACGTACCCGGAGCGGCTTGAGCAGGCCGGTGTCTCCTGGAAGGTGTACCAGGACATCGGCGACGGGCTGGACGCGGCCGGCAGTTGGGGCTGGATCGAGGACGCCTACCGCGGCAACTACGGTGACAACTCGTTGCTTTACTTCAATAGTTATCGCAACGCCAAGCCCGGGGACCCGCTCTTCGAGAAGGCCCGCACGGGGACGAACGCCAAGGCCGGTGAGGACTACTTCGGCCAACTGCGCGCCGACGTCAAGGCGAACCGGCTCCCGAAGATCTCCTGGATCGCGGCGCCCGAGGCGTTCAGCGAGCACTCCAACTGGCCGACCAACTACGGCGCCTGGTACATCTCCCGCGTCCTGGACGCCCTCACCTCGAACCCTGAGGTGTGGAGCAAGACCGCGCTCTTCATCACCTACGACGAGAACGACGGCTTCTTCGACCACGTGGTCCCGCCGTTCCCGCCGGCCGACGCGAACCAGGGTCTGTCCACGGTCGACGTCGGCCCCGACAACTTCCCCGGTGACAAGCGGTACGGCGCCGGCTCGTACGGTCTCGGGCCCCGGGTACCGATGATCGTGGTCTCGCCGTGGAGCACCGGTGGCTACACGTGTTCCGAGGTCTTCGACCACACCTCGGTCATCCGCTTCATGGAGAAGCGGTTCGGCGTCGAGGAGCCGAACATCTCGCCGTGGCGCCGGGCGATCTGCGGCGACCTCACCTCCGCCTTCGATTTCGGTACGGCGAACAGCCGGCCGGTCCCGCTCCCCGACACCTCGGACTACGAGCCGCCGGACAACGAGCGGCACCCGACCTACGTGCCGACGTCGCCCCCGCTCGGCGAACTCCCGGCGCAGGAACGCGGCTCCCGCCGTACCAGGCCGTTGCCCTACGCATCCATCGTCGACGGCGCCGCGGCCGGCGGCCGCTACACGCTGACGTTCTCGTCCGGTGCCAGGGCCGGTGCGCAGTTCCTCGTCACCGCGTACAACCGCACCGACGGCCCGTGGACCTACACGACCTCGGCCGGCAAGACGCTTTCTGACAGCTGGAACGCAACGGCGTACGGCGGCGTCTACGACCTGACCGTGCACAGCGCGAACGGCTTCCTCCGTGCCTTCAAGGGCAAGCCCGCCACGGCTCTGGAGATCACCGCCCGCGACACCCGCACCGGTGACGTCAAGCTCACCTTCAGCACCGACGTCGCCCGCAAGGTCACCATCACCAACGCCTACGGCGGCACGCCCAAGACCCTCAACCTCAAGCCCGGTCAGACCACTCACCTGATCACCACCACCCGCCGCTGGTACGACGTCACGGTCACGACTCCGACCGACACGTCGTACCAACGCCGCTTCGCCGGCCACGTCGAGACCGGCGTACCGGGCCTGAGCGACCCGGCCATCCGCACGGTCTGAACCGTCCGAGTCAGATGATTGGAGCCTCCGGCGCCGGGGCGGCCTTGGCGTCGGCACGCTCCTGTTCCTCGAGTTCGTCCACGGTGATGCGGTTCGTCCAGCGCCGGTCGGGGTCGGGTTGCGGGATCGAGTCGAGGAGGAGCTTGGTGTACGGGTGGGACGGCTCGTGCATCACCGTGGACACGGGACCGCGTTCGACGATCTCGCCCTTGGTGATCACCATGACCTCGCCACCGAGGTAGTAGACGGTGGACAGGTCGTGGGTGATGAAGAGCGTGGTCATGCCGTGCTCGCGCTGGAAGTCGAGCAGGATGTCCAGGAAGTGCTTGCGGACCTGGGCATCCAGCATCGAGACCGGTTCGTCGGCGATGATGAACGACGGCCGCAGCATGTGGACCCGGGCCAGCATGATCCGCTGCCGCTGACCACCGGAGAGCTGATGCGGGTAACGCCCGAGAACGTTCTCGGGCTCGAGACGCACCGCTCTCAGGGACTCCTCGATCAGCTCCAGGCCCTTGGAACGGCTCTTGGTCAGGCCGAACTTGTTCACGGCTTTCCAGAGCACGCGATCAACGCGGTAGAACGGGTTGAAGATCGCGTAGGGATCCTGGAACACCGGTTGTACGTCGCGCCGATAGGCGTCGTACTCGGCGCGGCTGAGCTTGAAGATGTCCTTGCCGCCGTAGAGAACCGTTCCCGAGGTCGGTTTCTGGAGACCCAGCACGTTCCGGGCGATCGTGCTCTTGCCACTGCCGCTCTGGCCCACCAGGCTGACGACCTGCGGCGGCTGGGCCGCGAGCGTGAAGCTCACGTCGTCGACCGCGGTGATGTAGCCGGCGGCGACCCCACGGGCGTGAAACCGTTGCTGGACATTGCGAAGCTCGAGTTCCGACTTCACGATGTTCTCCTTCCGACCTGCGGAATCGACTCGATCAGCTGCCGGGTGTAGGGGTCCTGTGGATCCTTGAACACCTGCCGTACGTCGCCGACCTCGACCAACCGGCCTTCGTACATGACCGCGACCCGGTCGGCCAGCTGCGCGTGCACGCCCATGTCGTGCGAGATCACCATCAGCGTCACCCCGAAGTCGGTGCGCAGATCGGCCAGCGACTGCAGGATCACCCGCTGGATCGTCACGTCCAGAGCGGTGGTCGGCTCGTCCGCGATCACGAGATCAGGTTCCAGAGCTACAGCGATCGCCATCAGCACCCGTTGCTTCATCCCACCGGAAAGCTCATGCGGGTACATCCGAGCAACGCGCGGCTCGAGACCCACCTGACTCAGGAGACGCGGGATCAGCTCACCGAGTGAGTCCTTGCGCGCCGGAGCGTGTTCCAGGATCACATCCTTGAACTGGTCCTGAACGCGCATCACGGGATTCAGCGAACTCATCGATCCCTGCGGAAGATACGAGAGAGCGCTCCACCGCAGTACCCGGAGCTCCTCGCCGTTCACCTTGAGCAGATCCACCGGCGATCGCCCGGCCGGGTGGAACATCACCGACCCGCCCGTCACCTTCCCCGGCGGTTTCAGCAGCCGCAGCAGCGCCACGGCGAGCGTGCTCTTCCCGCTGCCCGACTCCCCCGCGATCCCCAGGATCTCGCCCCGGCGGACGGCGAGATCCAGCCCACGCACAGCCTGGACATCGCCACGGCTGGTCGAGTAGGTGACGTCGAGACCCTTGATCTCCAGCACCGAACCGGAGTCGCTCGCGGTCCCCTTGTGCTTGGCGGACTCCTTCACCGATTCACTCACCGGCCACTCCCCTCAGCCGTGGGTTGTAGACCTCTTCGAGCCCGATGTTCACCATGTTCAGCGCAGCGAACAGCAAGGTCAGCAGCACGATCGGGACCACGAACATCGGCCAGGCGCCCAGCGTCAGCGCCCCGGTGTTGATCGCGTTGAAGATGATCTGCCCGAGATCGATCACGCCCCCGGGACCGAGCCCGATCACCTCGAGCCCGACCAGCCCGAAGATCGCGCCCAGCGCCGACGACGCGAACCCGACGCCGATGAACGGGAGCAGGTTCGGGAGCAACTCGGTCGTGATGATCTCGAGATCACGGGCCTTGCTGACCCGGGCCAGATCGACGTACGGGCGAGAGCGCAGACTCAGCACCTGCGCGCGGATCGTCTTGGCCGCGAACGGCCAGGAGAAGATCGAGATCATCACGCCGACCTGGAAGAGACTCACGTTCTTGGCGTACGCAGAGAGCGCGATCAGCAGCGGGAACGTCGGGATCACCAGCAAGATCCCGGTGAACGTGGACAGGATCCCGTCGATCCAGCCGCCCTTGTAGCCGGCCACGAACGCCACGATCACGCCGACCACGGTCGAGATCACCCCGGCGATCGCCCCGATCTGCAGCGACACCGAGAGCGCGCTCACCACCATCGCCAGCACGTCACGCCCGAACTGGTCGGTCCCGAGCAGATGATCGGGCCCGGGAACCAGCCACCGCTCGTACGCCGCCAGTTCCAGCGGATCCGTCGATCCGCCGATCCCCTTCACGATCAGCGGACTGAACACCGCGATCAGCACCATCACCAGCAGGATCGCCAGCCCGATCGCCAGCCGCGGGCTGTTCCGGATCGTCCGCAGTACAGCTGTCAGGATTCTCATGAGCATCACTTCCAGTACTTGACGCGCGGGTCAAGCAACGGGAGGAGGAGATCGAGCAGGAGGACGGCGGTCAGGACGGAGAAGATCGCGATATCCGTGACGCCGAGGATGGTGTTGAAATCGAGTTGCTGGATCGCGGTCACCAGCGTCGTCCCGAGACCCGGATAGTTGAACAGCTGCTCGACCAGGACGTTGCCGTTGAAGATGAAGCCGAGCGAGATGCCGAACGCGGTGACCTGCGGCAGGTAGCAGTTGCGCAACGCATACCGGGTCAGGATCCGCCACGGCTTGAGCCCCTTGGCTTCGGCGTACACGAGATAGTCCTCGCCGAGAACGGGCACCATCAGCATCCGCGTCGACAGGATCCAGCCGAAGGTCCCGATCAGCACGATCGACAACCCTGGTAGCAACCCGTACTTGAGCAGGCTGCCGATGAAGGCGAAGCTGAAGCCAGGATTGATGTTGGAGTCGTACGCCGAGCGGGCCGGTAGCCAGCCCAGTGAGTACGCGAAGATGTAGACCAGGATCAGCGCCACGAAGAAGAACGGGACGTGCGAGAGCGCGATCGACAGGTTCGTCATGATCCGCGACCCGAGCTTGCCGCGCCGCCAGCCCGCGACCGCGCCGAGCGCCAGCCCGAAGATCCAGGACAGTACGGCGGCGATCCCGAGCAGACCGATTGTCCAGGGCAACGATCGCAGGATCACGTCCTGGGCCGGGGTCGGGTAGCTGATCAGCGACGGCCCGAGATCACCATGCAGGATCAGTTTCTTCATGTACACCAGGTACTGCGAGAGCAGGTTCCCGTCCAGGCCGAACTCGGCCCGGTACCGGGAGATGATCTCGGCCGACGCCTGCTGGTTGTAGATGTAGTTCTGCTGCAGGCTCTGGATCAGCGTCTGGATCGGGTCACCGGGCATCAGGCGGAAGAAGAAGAACGCGATGGTGAGCGCGCCCCACAGCTCCACGAGGTACAGCCCGAACCGGCGAACGGCGTACGCCGCCAACGGGTGCCGCGACATCCAGGCCCGCACCCCCGACGCCGGGGATGCGGATTCCTGGCTGTTGCCTGTAGCAACCGCCGGCGGGGCCTCCGCCGTCACGCCGGCCCCTTCTGCCCGGTGGGCTTGACCTTGGCCATGATGAACATGAAGTGCTGCCACCAGTTCAGCGGCACCTCGTACAGGTCCTCGTCGGTCGGCCAGCCGGTCCAGAAGGCGGTGTTGAAGTACGACGGGTAGCCAGTCTGGATCACCGGCAGCAGCGGGAGATCCTGGAAGTAGATCTCCAGGGCCTGCTCGAGCAGCGGCTTCGCGTCCGGCGCGGTCGGGTCCATCGCCGCGAGCTTGCGCGACAGCTCGTCGAACTTCGGGTTCCGGTAGCGCATCTTGTTCTTGCCCGCGGCGTTCTTGCCGATCGGCTGCGCCCGAGTACTCTCCCAGTCGGCGTACAGCTGCGCAGGGTCGAAGGAGATCCCGGCCCAGTTGGCGTCGATGTCGTACTCACCGCGCTCGAACTTCTCCCCGTGCACACTGCCGGACAGACTGCGCAGCGTCGCCGGTACGCCGACCTTCGCCAGCTCGGTCTTGAGCACGTTGGCGATCGCGTACTCACCACCGTCGACCGGGGAGGCGGTGATGATCTCGAGATTGACCTCCTTGCCCTTGTACGCCCGCTTCCCGGCAGCGTTCTTCGGGCAGATCTCGTCGAGCAGCTCGGTCGCCTTCTGCGGGTTGAACTCGAACTTGTACTTGTTCGCGATCTCGTCGTTCTTCCACTTCTCGTTGGTCGGGTAGTCCGCCCAGGGGTAGATCGCCGGCGGCACCTCGACCGGCCAGATCGACTTGCCGATCTTCTCCCGATCCAGGCAGTAGTTGATCGCCCACCGCATCTTCGGCTCCGAGATGACACCGCGCGACGGGTCGCAGTTCAGCCACAGCACCCGCGGGTTCGGGTCGTTGAACTGCGTGGTGACCAGGTTCGGGTAACCGGTGTTGCGCAGCTGCTTGGCATGCTGCTCGTCGATCGAGCCGACGTCGAACTCGGCCCGCTCGAAGGCGAGCGCGGCCTGGTCGGCCTGTTTCGACGTGCTCTGGTAGACGACGTACTGGGGGCCGACGTCGAGTTTGGCCTTGTTCCAGTAGTTCGGATCCTTCTCCCAGACGAACATCTTCTGGTTCCGGATCGCCTGCTTCAGCTTGTACGGACCACTCTTGACCGGCGGGTTGTTCTTGAACTTCGTCGGGTCCTGCGACTTCCAGATGTGCTCGGGCATGATGTCGAACCCGGCATAGATCGCGGAGATGAAGTTGTAGTGGAACCGGGGCGTCGCCTTGGTCAGCTTGATCACCGCGGTCTGCGCGTCCGGAACCTCGACGTCCTTGACGAACTCCTTCAGCTCACCACCGCCACCGAACAGCTCCGGCCGGTCCCGCAGCAGCATCACGGTGAACTTGAAATCGTTCGCGGTGAGCGGCTTCCCGTCACTCCACTTCGCCGCCGGATCGAAGGTGATCGTCAGCTCGGTGTTGCCGGCGTTGTACTTGTACCCGGTGGCCAGCCAGGGCGTCAGCTCACCGGTCGCGAAACTCAGGTAGAACATCGCTTCGCGGCACATCTCGTAGCCACCGCTACCCGGCGCGCCGTTCGGGATCAGGTTGTTGAAGCTGTCGAAGACGGTGAACTCGACCTGCCCGACGATCAGCGTCTGGTCCCGCGGCGTCGGGATGTTGGCCTTGCCGATCTGGACCGACTTGGTCGCGACAGGCTTGTCGTTGGCAGGCTTGTCCGAGTACGAACCACCACCGGAACACGCGGCCAGCAGACCGGTCACAGCCGCCGCGGCACCTCCGCCGACCAGACTGCGGCGGCTGAGCTGGTAGCGGACGACCTCGGCGACGTCTTCGAACTGCGGGCGCGGCCCTTCGTTGCTGGTGGGCGCGGTGTTCCTGTCAGGGACTGTGTTCATGACGAAAGTCACCTCAGTTTCCGTTGCGTTGACCACGGCATCACCGACCGAGAGGTGCCACGGACTATAAGTAGCGTTGACAACGTTGGCAAGAGTTCATTGCCACGTTGCAAAATTGACGCCAAACCCGCAGATCAGTCGATATACCAACCTCTGACAACGATGTTTCGCTGTCCGTGACGATGGCGACAGAGGGATCCCGCGTGACGGTGACCGAAACCGGCCAATCCGAAGAGCTCAAGGCCTGCCCCGACTACGCCACGTCACTCCGCCAGGTCGCAGTCCTCCTCGTTCGCGCGCGCCGTTCTCGCAGTCAGCCAGCGCGATCATGCGCCGGCGAATCGTGGAATCGCCCGACGCAACGAGCCACTCAGCACCCTCGCCGCTAGGAAGATGCATGTGGGCAAGTTGAGTGAGCAACCAGCCCACAAACAGCCCACACATCCCTTGTATATAAGGGGTTCTGAGCTCGGAAACTGTCGGTGGCCATGTCTAGGCTTTGAGGCATGGAGATCTTGGCGATGCCCCCGGTGTACACCCAGAGCGGCAGCGAACTGCTGACCGCTCTGGACACCCTGCAGGCCGCCAAAGCTCTGTTGAAGACTTACGAGTTGCAGGTGCTGGGCCGGCTGGACGAGATGGGCACCGCGGCCGAGCTGGGTGCGCGTGACACGGTCGAGCTGGTCTCGGAGCGCTACCGCCTCGACCGCGCCGAAGTCCGCAAAGACCTCGCGTTCGCCGACCGCTTACGCAAGTACCCGCTCGTGGCCGCCGCGCTGCCCGACCCGACTGATCCATCTCGCCCGGCGGTCGTGTCTCTCGAGCTGGCCAAGATCATCGTGACCACCTTGGAGAAGGCGCCCTCGAATGTTCCGGTCGAGACTCTCGCGGTCGCCGAAGAACAACTGATCAACGCCGCCCGCATCTCCAACCCCCGCCAACTCACCGCATTCGCCCACACAGTCCTCACCAGACTCGACACCGACGGCCCCGAACCCGCCGAAGACCAAGCCGCCGCGAAAGAATCACTACGGCTACGGCAGACCGAAGGCGGCGTCAAGTTCTCCGGGTTCCTGGCCGGTGCCAGCGGCGAACAATTCCAGACCCAGATCCACCAACTGTCCAAACCCCACAAAACCATCGACGGCGAACGAGACCCACGATCCCTCGAACAGCGGCAAGCCGACGCGCTGAAGGTCACCATGGACGCCGCCGCCGGCAACCCCGACTACCCCGGCGTCCCCCACCTGACCGTCACGATCGACTTCAACGACCTCAAAGCATCCCTCGCCGCTGCCCCGGCCGCCTTCGGCGGCAACCCGACAGACCTCGCAGACCCGGCTGCGGGTTCGGAGGGTCCGGAGGGCGGGGTTGGCCGGTCGGGTGCGGTGGGTGAGCTGGTGTTCGGTGACAACCTGTCCGCCGGCGCCGTCCGGCTCCTCGCCTGCGACGCCGCCGTCCTGCCCATCGTCTTGGGCGGCGATTCCCAGCCTTTGGATGTCGGCACCGAACAACGCTTCGTCAACCGCTACATCCGCCGGGCGTTGAACAAGCGGGACAAGGGCTGTGTGGTGTGTCAGGCACCGCCGTGGATGTGTCACGCCCACCACGTCATCCACTGGGCCGAGGGCGGTCCGACCAGCCTGCAAAATCTCGCGTTGCTGTGTGCGGCTCACCACCGCGCGGTCCACAACGGCCAGTGGGCGATCTCGATCACCGCGACCGGCGTTCAGGTCACCCGCCCGTCCTGGGCCGACCCGCCACCCGACCCCGACCCCGCCATCCTCGCCGCCCTCATCGACTGGGTGACCCCTGCCCCCACCGATGCTCCCAGTGACACCGGCACAAGTGCCGGTGCCAGCGGCAACGGAAACGCCAATCCCAGCCCAAGCGGCGACAGCCCCAGCAGCGTCGGTGCCAACACCGATGCCACCCCCACCATCTCTAATGCGAGCAGCGCGAGCGCCGACTGCTGGGATACACGCACGGCCAACGCCAGCAGCCCCGTCGCGACCAAGGCCGGTGCGATCCGGGCAGATGCCATCAGCTCGGGTGCGAGTCGGGCCAGCCTCAATGATGTCGATGCCATTTGGTCCGGTGTCAGCAGCAACCCGACTCACGAGCAGCCGGACCGCCTCCCCGCCGCCAGCACCCTCCCCAACCCCGCACTAGCCGCCACCCGCGAAGCCCTCCGAACCCACCTAACCTCCCTAGCCCCCAACTACACCGACCTCTGGTCCACCAACACCACCCCAACCGCCGGACCATAAACCCCACCACCCACCGTCCACCAACACCACCGCGGCAGCCGGCCCCAGGCCGGCCCGCGGACCTACCCATGCCCAACCACCGCCACCACAACCCGGACTATCAAAACCATGACCCCCACACCCATAACCCACACCCCAACCTGCCCGGCGAGCCCTTCCCAATGATCCGCATCACCCGAACCCGACGACATGGCTCCCCCGCCAGCTTGGAGAAGTCCCAGCCACCACGGGACGCAGCAGCCTCAGACCACCAGCAGACACCAACAGATCAGCCGCAACCCCAGCGACGAGCCAGCCGCACCCCGAACATCCCAAGGCGTCAACCAGAGCAACGAGTCATCCATAGGCCGCATGATCCCGGCGCAGCAACCACAGCCCGTCAGCCCCAAGCGACCGGAGACCGGTCGCCCGCAGCAACCACGCCCCTCAACCATCGCATCGCCCAGCCCTCCGCCCTCTGGCCGGCCGCGGCAGCGACCAACCACCATGGACGCCACCAGCCGAGTCGACACCCCCGGCCTGAGCCCAGCAGCAGCAACAGCACCAACGGGCCCATCGGCAAGGCCGCCTGAACCCAAGCGCGGCAACCGCAGCAACGGATCAGCCGCAAGCCGTGTGAGCCCGGGCGCCAACCGCAGCCCGTCGGCCCCAGGCGACGAGGGGGGCGGTCGCCTGCAGCAACCATGCCTGTCAGCCATCGCATTACCCAGCCACGCTGTCTTGGGCGGCCGTAGCGGCGGTCGACCAGTGTGGACGTTGTCGGTTTGCTGTCCACGCAGGTTGGTTAGGCGGGTGATGGATGTGTTTGGTCCGCAGTGGTTGGGGCTAGTCGTAGGAGGCGTCGGTGAGGAGTTCGGAGGCTCGGTCGGGTTCGTTGAGGACGGCGCGGATGACGTGGCGGCGGTCCCAGCGAGTGCTGGCCCAGGCCAGGGCTTTGGCCAGGCCGTCGAAGGTGGCGGCGTGTGGGGCGCCGTCGGCGTCGACCCACCAGGAGACCTCGACGCCGTCGACGGTGAGTTCCTCGTGCTCCCACCACAGGTCGGGGACCTCGGGGACGAGTTCGCGGACGAGCTCCGGTACGTCGGCCGGTGTGCCGGTGCTGTCGATCTTGCCTTCGGCAACTTCTTGGGCGAGCGGTACGTCGAGCAGATCGCTCAAGCCGTCGGCCGCGGCTCCGGAAGCAACCACGAATCCACCGAGATCAGCGCGCTGCAGCCACATCGGGCTGTCCGCGACGACTGCTGCATCAGCCTCGACCACCTCGGTCCAGCCGTCCTCGCCCAGCACGCGAACATGCTCTGGAGCTTCACCGGGAAACAAAGGCAACGTCCCCAGCTGCCGCCAGAAACGCAAGAGAGCGCTCTCTGAGATCTCCTGATCCGGATCGGCCAGACGCTCCAGCACCAGGCTGATCCCGTCGGCGTCGAGATCGCCCACCTCACGCACCAGGCCTACCGCTGAACGGATCTCAGGATCGAGATCACGGGTCCACTCGGGCGCCTCGTCCAGAAACGCCGCGAGAACATGATCCGCCTCGGGATCAGCCCGGCCGGCCAGCGGTTCACCGTCGTTCAGGAGAACGCGTTCTCTGATCCACCACGCGGAATACGACGGTACGCCGAGCGGCCGGTCGTCCGGGCCGACCACGCGGACCTGAGTCACGAGAGCACGGCGTAGCTCGGGAACGGTTCCCAAGATCGCGAGAACGCGCGGCCAGGCGTCGTCCTTGACCCAGTCGAGATCGCGGATCGCGGTGAGTTCGCCGACGGTTGCGCCGTACCGCGAACCGTCCGGCGCCACGTCGTACGCCCAGTCCTCGATCGCATCCAGATCCTTGAGAGCCTCCGGCAACCGGTCCAGAGCGACGTCTGAGGACGTGATGGTCCCGAGAGTCGCGAGTACGCCGACCGCCGCCAGCGCGGGCAGTCCGTACCTCTCGACGACCGCGGGATCGATCGGCGCGACCTCCTCCTCGTCAAGCACCGCCTCGGCGTCGGACCCGGGGACCACGAGAGCGTTTGCTGGGACCAGCTCGCCATCGACATCACGCAGTACGAGATCGGACAGCCACCAAAGGCCCTCGGCCTGCGCCGGGTCGGTCGCCACCAGACTCAGTACGGCGTGCGCGACCGCATCCGGGTCGTCTGCCTCCGCGGAGTGCTCGACGACGGTCCGGACGGCGCTGTCTTCCAGCAACGAGCGTGGTGATGCCGGGATCGCGCCCAGTCGCTCGAGCGCCGGGTTCACGGCGGCAGGGTGGACGACGCGAACGCCGTACTCGCCGAACTCAGCGAGGACATCAACAGGAAGCTCCGGACCGGGCAGCAACAGGGCGCGCGCACCGCGGACGAGACGGCCGTCGGCGAGTGGAACCGGCAACGTACCAAGGGATTCGCGCAGGAGTGCGTCCGTCACCATGCCGGAGAGCGAGCCGTAGAGAGCGCTCCACCACTCCGGCGACTCGTCAGCCGCGGCGGTCCCGAGCTGATCGACTACCTCGGCCAGTTCCAGCCGGCGCACTCCAAGTGCATCCAGCGCGAGCCGATCCTGCCGAGCCGCGCCGATGAGCCCCGGGACGATCGGTGCCAGCACCCGGTTGAACGCCTCATCAGCACCTTCGACCACCACCGCATCCCGAGGTCGCAACAGAGACCCGTCGTCCACCGCACGCAAGATCGGCGTTCCCGGCAGAACCGCGAGAATCGCCTCCCGCAACGCCTGGTCCAGTACGCCGGCCGCCAGCCCCGTGGGTACCAGCGGCAATACGTTCTGGTCGGGGCGCTCAGCGCGTTGGCGGACGAGTTCGGCGTAGGCCGTGGCAGCCTCGCGGACCAGGCGGTCTGTCAGCGGTCCCTTTGCGACGTGGCGGCGGGTCGGGTCCAGCGGGAAGCTTGCCAGCAGCAACGCGGGCAGAGAGAGCGCTTCCTCGGTCGGGGTCGGCGCCTGGACGACGTTCGGGAGAACGGTCGCGGGATCGCGCGGGAGCGCCCAGAGCACGGAATAGTACGGCCGAGAGCGCTCTTCGATGGGCCGATCAGCAAGGAGCTGTTCGCGTTCTCCGGCGTCGAACGTTCCCGCGATCCGGTGGATCCACCAGCGAGATCCCGCGTTCTCAAGAACGCGCGTCTCCTCCGCGTTCTCGAGAACGATGCTCTCGAGACCAGGGAGCGCGAGCAACAGCGGATCTCCGGCCTCGGCCAGCAGACGACTCACGAGAGCAGCCACGGCCTCGTCGCGCAGGGGCAGGATCACCGCGGTGTCGTAGCCGGTCGGCGGTTCGCCCTCGGCCTCGAACGGCAGTCGCAAGACCGGTACCTTGCCGTCACGCCGCCGTACCTCGGTGTCGAGCCCGGCCTCACCGAGTGCTGCGATCGCTGCAGCGGTATCGGCCTTGGAGAACCTGACCCCACCGGTCCGCGACAAGATCACCGGCTCATCGCTCACCGCGAGAACGGCAGCGAATCCGACCCCGAACCGTCCAACGGCAGACTCGTCGGAGTCGCGCTTGGCCGAGGCCCGCAGCGTTGCCAGGGACTCGACACCTTCCGCCGACAACGGCGTACCGGTGTTGGCGACCACGAGCGTGTTCCCACGGAACTCGAACAGCACCCGGCCCGGGACACCGGCCCGAAGTGCTGCATCGGCGGCGTTCTGGGCGAGCTCGACGACCAGGCGGTCGACGTACCCGCCGAGAGCAAGATCTTCCTCCGCGTTCGCATCCTCCCGGAACCGCACGGGCGCTGCGGACCAGCCTGCCAGGACGCGTTCGCGGATCCCGGCCGTTCCGAACACATCGTCGCTCACGCGGTGCAGTATGCCGGGGCGTGGGCCGACCGGTACGGCGAGGGTGCCCGCCGGGGCGCGGTGATCTGCCCCGGCGGGCCCTGGATCACTGGAACGAACAGCCCGGGTTCGCCGCGTCCTCGGACAGCGGCGCGCCCTTCGGGTTGAAGTAGTAGACCAGCAGCACGATCGGCTTGTCGGTCAGGTTGCGCCCGATGTGGACCTGGTGGTCGGGCTCGTGGAAGACAGCGCCCTTGGTGTAGTGACCGTCGGACTTGCAGTCGCTGCCGAAGTGGTCGAGCGTGCCTTCGGCCACCTTGGCGATCAGGTTGCCGTCGTGGAAGTGCCAGCCGGTCGTCCCACCCGGCTGAATGGTGATCTTGCGGTAGACGACGTCCGTGTCACCCACCGTCTTCTGCCACAGGATCTCGCCGGTGACGCCGGACGGCGGTGTCGCGTTCGCGGTGACCGGTACGCCGACGAGCGTCGCCGCCGCCAGGCCGGTGATCGAGAACGCCGTGAGCGCTCCCCGCGTGACTCCGCGCATGAGTACTTCCCTTCAGAGAGGTGTTGGTCCTTCAGAGAATTGGTGCTTCCGTCAGGTGAAGACCGGAGAGCTGTCTGCGTTGTGACACAGCCATCCACATTCCGGTCAGCACATTCCGGAGAATCATGGTGCCAGGTCGCGGTTATGGTTGGGCGGTGATCCCACCCGGCAGCCGGTACGTCGCCCTCGGAAGTTCGTTCGCAGCAGGTCCCGGAATCGACCCGATCGTGCACAAGCCGGCAGGCCGATCGGGCCGCAACTACGCGCAGCTCGTGGCCGCGGAGCTCGGTCTCGAGCTCACTGACGTCACCTACTCCGGCGCGACCACCGCCCACCTGCTCGACACCCGCCAGGACGATGCACCACCCCAACTCGATGCCGTCGGCCCCGATACCGCCCTCGTCACGATCAATGCCGGGGGCAACGATCTCGAGTACGTCGGCACCTTCCTGCGCGGGAGTGCGCTGAACACCCTCGCCAAACCGGCGACCCTCCTCGGCCGCCGGGTCGCGAACCGGATCCGCGCGCGTGTCAGCTACCTCAAGGACGACGCCGACTACCAAGCTGCCGCCGACTCACTGACGACCGTCGTCGAGAAGGTCAGAGAGCGCTCTCCGGCCGCTCGTATCCTGCTCGTCGACTATCTGACCCTCGTCGGCCCGAGCACTCGCCCGCGTCTCGACGTACCGCTGAACGAAGAGCAACTGCCGAGCGTCGCGATGATGGCCGACGGCCTGGCGACCGCGTTCGCCAAGGCCGCGGCTGCCACCGGCGCGGATCTGATCGCCGCCTCCGCGGCCAGTCGCGATCACGCCATCGGCTCCCCCGAACCGTGGACGACCGGCTTCACCCTGCGCCCGCCCGGCTTCCTCGGTGGCTTCGTGCCGTACCACCCGAACGCCGCCGGCATGCGTGCGGTCGCCGATCTCGTCGTCGATCGTCTCCGCGCCTGAAACTGTCGGCGGCCGTTGCTACGTTGGCGCTGCAGGATCGCAGAGAGGGCGAATCATGGCTGAGGTGGCACTGCGGGAAGTCGAGGACGGCGATCTCGACGCGCTGTTCGAGCAGATGCGGGATCCGGAGTCTGTCCGGATGGCGGCCTTCACCGCCCGGGATCCCGACGACCGCGCCGCCTTCGACGCACACACCGCGCGGTTGAGATCGGATCCCGAGCTGACCTTCCTGGCGATCACCCGGGACGGCGAGCTGGTCGGGACCATCGGCAGCTTCGAGATGGAGGGCGACACCGAGGTCACCTACTGGATCGATCGGTCCGTGTGGGGACAGGGTGTGGCCGGGCAGGCTCTCGCACTCCTGCTCGAGCGCATCACCGTCCGGCCGCTCCACGCACGCGCGGCGAGTGACAACGCGGGTTCGCTCAGGGTGCTGGAGAGAGCCGGGTTCGCCGCCATCGGCACCGACGTCGGCTACGCCAACGCACGTCAGGCCGAGATCGAAGAGACCATCCTCCGTCTCGGCTGACGCTAGTCGGGAGCCGGTACTCCGAGAGATCGCTGCAGGAAGTCGAGCTCGCGGTACAACAGGTTGGCGATCGTGTCCTCGTCGGAGATGCTGTGCCCTTCGCCAGGGAGGACGATCAGTTCGTGGTGCTTACCCGCCGCGGACAGGGCTCCACTGAGGCGGAGCGTGTGCGAACTCCAGACGTTGGTGTCCGCGAGACCTTGAACGATCAGCAGCGGCCTGGTGAGTTCGGTTGCGTAGGACAACAATGATCCACGGCGATAGGCCTCGGGATCCTTGTCGGGGTGTCCAAGGAAGCGTTCTTTCCAGTAGCTGTCGTACTGGCGCTGGTCGGTGACCGGCGCGCCGGCGATCCCAGCCCGGAAGACGTCCGGGCGATGGATCACCGCGGCGGCCGCCAAGAAACCGCTGTAGCTCCACCCCCGCAGGGCGACGCGCTCCAGATCCAGATCGCCGTACCGCTCGGCAACATGATGCAGGGCAGCGATCTGGTCGTCGAGCGCGGGATTCTTCACGTCGCCGTGGACAGCACGCTCGTACGCCGGTCCGCGGCCCGGCGTACCTCGCCCGTCGGCGCTGATCACGACGAACCCTTGCTCGGCGAACCACCGCGAGACCGCATAGTACGGCGCCGGATACGCCATCACGAGCTGGAAACCGGGACCGGCGTACGGGTTCAGGAGAACCGGCAGGTCCGGCATGCCGGGGCGATGCCAGGACGGCCGGAAGACAGCGGTGCGCAGTTCGTCGGGGCCGGCCTTGATCAGCTCGACGTCGAGCTCAAGATGTGGTCGCTCCGGACGGGATTCGATGCCGTGTCCGTTGATCGTGATCCGGCGTCCGGTCATGGCGCGGCGGTCGAGCAGCAAGGTGCCTTCGGCAACGAATCCGTCGTTGACGCCCGGTTCCGTGGTGAGCGGACGCAGTTCGTCGTCGTAGAGGTAGAGCTGCGTCTCGGTCGGTTCGGTCTGCGTGAGGAGAGCGATCCCGGCCGGCGAGACGGACCGGACCTCGGCAACCTGCAGGCCCGGAGGCGTAACGAAGTCTGTGCCGACGACGAGCCGGTTGGTGTCGCAGCTGAGGTCCCGCTCGATCCACACCAGCCGCCCGTCAGGGGTGCGCGTCGGCGTACCAGGCCGGATGTCGACCCACTGCTCGTCGGTGATCTCGCGGACGACGGTTGTCTCCCCCGTCGCCGGATCCGCCTCGAGGAGCTGGACGCGGCGCTGGTCGCGACTCTGCACCGCGAACAGTGGCTTATCCGTCGTCCAGGTGGCCTGCACCAGGTACTCGAACTCGGCGTTGTCCCACTCGACCTCCAGGTGGCGGCCGTCCAGAGCGATCAGACTGAGGGTCACCTGCGCGTTGGCGGTGCCGGCCCGGGGATAGCGGATTCCCTTCGGTGCGGCATCCGGATGTGCCGGATCGGCAAGGTAGCGCAGCTCGACCCGGCTCTCGTCGACACGGGCAACCAGGAGCTGGTCTCCACCCGGCGACCACCAGATCGCGCTCTCTCGCCCCATCGACAGCGACGCCGCCAACTCGGGAACACCCCAGCTCACTGCCTCGCCGTCGGGTTTTGCGACGGTACGGCGCTCGCTGCCGTCGATGCCGACTATTTCGAGCGCTCCGCGCTGCGCGAAGGCGATCAGCGTCGCGGTCGGATCGATCCGGGCGGCGTCGACCGCACCGATCGGGAGGTCGATCCGTTCACCGGTCTCCAGGTTGGTGACCGAAACACCTTCCGCGGTCTGCAGGCACACGCGTGCGAGCGCCGTACTGTAGCCGTCGGCCGGGCCGATGCGCTGCGCGCGACCGCGTCCCGCGTCAACGGCCCAGAGCGAGTGGTCGCGGTTGAACATCGCGTACCGCCCGGTGCTGTCGATCGCGAGTCCTGTAACGGATCCGGCCGTGAAACGTCGCGTCCGCGCGTACTGGCGAGGCAGGTCCTCCTGCGGCCGCGTCATCCGGTCCTCTGATCGTCAGTCACAGGACGACTCTTTCACGACTTGCCGCTCGCCGTCCCACCTGATTCGCCCATTCCCGAGGGCCGCAATCATCCCCGCTCTTCGGTGGCTTGGAGGAGGGTCCGGAGCAGCGCTTCGAGGTGGTCCTGGTCGGCTTCGGGGAGCGTGCGTACGAGGGACTGCTCGACGTCCTGGATGTCGCCGATGCCGCGCTGCCAGATATCGAGGCCGGCCGGGGTGAGGCGGGCGAGGACCTTGCGGCGGTCGTCGCGGTCGTGATGACGCTCGACGAAGCCGCGGCGTTCCAGAGCGTCGAGGCGGTTGGTGAGCGCGGCGGGCGACATGGAGAGGTGTTTGGCGAGCTCGCCGGGGGTTGCCTGGTACGGCGAACCGTTGCGGCGCAGCAGGTGCAGGGTCTTGAACTCCCACCACTGCATCTCGTACTTCGCCAGAACGGCGTCGCGACTGCGGTCGAGGTACTGGCCGAGTGATTGCAGACGCACCGCGATCCCCTCGACGCGGCGGTCGAAGCCGGGGATCTCGCGTTCCCACTGGTCGACGTGCCAGTTCACGAAGTCTTCCTTCACCGGCCCGATTTTTCACCGACTGAAGCTTAGTTGTCAAACATTTCGACGTCGAAGTACTTTCGTTGCACCAGTTCGGGATCGGTGAGGAGACGTCAGATGGTGCAGGTCGAGATGTCGGCAGTGGTGGCCGCGGCGGGACAGCTGACACTGGCAGGGCAATGGGGAGTTGCTCGCGCGCTGCTGGAAGCGACGCGCGCAACCGAGCCGGAGGAGGTTCGGACGGTTGCACTGGCGCTCGCCGAGGTGTCGGTGGATGAGGACTTCGCGCGGCGGACGCAGACCGGAGAGCGCTCTCTGGCAGCGCTCGGGCGTGCTCTCGAGCTGTTGCCGGACGCAACGGTTCGCTGGGATGCCGCGTTGCTGGAGCTGCGGTCGGGATATTCCCAGGCGTTGTTCAGCGGCGCGACCGAACGCGGTGAGTCTCTGGTGGCCCAAGCCGTGGTGCTGCGGGACATCGCGCCGGACGACCGGCGGGCCGGAATGGCCGCGTTCTACGCCGGGGCGATCGCGGACAACCTGCTGAGCGACTCGGACACCGCATTCCTGCACTACACCGAGGCGCTGAAGCTGGGCGAGAACGCTCAGGATGATCTCGTGATCTCACTGGCGCTGCGGCATCTCGGGGATCACGCGCACACGGCCGGTGATCTGCAGCTGGCCCGGGCGCAGTGGGAACGCTCGACCGAGCTGCGTCAGAAGATCGGGCATCTCTTGGGAACGCTCGCTCAGCAGGTCCTGCTGTGCGTGTTGCTCAAGGCCGAGGGCGACGAGGCGGGATCACGGGCGCTGGCAACAGAGGTGCACCGATGGGCCGGCCAGGCCGGCATCCCGTTCATCGAGCAGCAGACCGCCGAAATGATGGTTTGACTGGCAGTCCGAACTCCGCCGGTACGCCCGGGCTGTACAGCACGTGGTCGGGAAGCCCCGCTGGTTCGGGCAGACCGACTGACGGGAACAGACCCGGCATGTGCAGCTTGGTGACCGTGGCGGAGTGAAGCTCCCACGCCGGGTGCTGGTTCGGCAGGTACCAGGTGCAGCCGGCCCGACGGGCATGCAAGCCCCAGCGGGCCGTGAGGAAATCGGATAACGGATCAGCGCGGACTACCGGCCCGGTGTCGACCGTGATCAGGGCGGCCACGGACACACCGGGCCGGCGCAATCTCGACATGTAGGTCTGCCTACTCCCCGAACTGCTGTGGGTCATCTCGGCCCAGCGATACGGGAGGGCGAAGACGGCGCGGGCGATCGACACCACCGCGAGACGGTTCGCATCGAGGCTGAGAAAGACGACACCACGGCGGCCCGCGTCGTCGATCGAGTAGAGCCGGATGTTCGTTTCGAGGAAGGTGCCGAAGTACGGGACAGCCGGCCCGTGCGGGAGACCGGTACCGACCATCCGGAACGGGACCAGTCCGATATAGGTGCGTCCCTCGAAGACATCAGGACGAGTGCCGGGCGGGAAGAAGCGCGCAACGTCAGCGGGATCCACAGCCCAGTGCAGAAACGTGAGGTCGAGCCACTGCTGCCGCAGGATCCGCGGGCGCCGCAGCTCCGGCGCAACCGGCCAGCCGACACGATCACTCATGGCGCCGAGCGTATCCGGTAGCGGACAACAAGTGGCCGCTACTGTCCCTAGGGTCGTGCACATGACAGCGAACGCATTCCGGGTCGAGATCCCACAAAGTGAACTGGATGAATTGCGACGGAGACTGGAGACGGCTCGCTGGCCGAATCAGCTGGCCGACGTCGAGTGGTCGTACGGCGTCGAGCTCGGCCGGCTGCGGGAATTGACCGAGTACTGGCGAACGTCGTACGACTGGCGGCGGTTCGAGGACCGGCTCAACGCGATCCCGCAGTACACGACCGAGATCGACGGCCAGCGCCTGCACTTCCTGCACCTGCCCAACCCGGGCAAACCGGTCCTGCTCCTGCTGCACGGCTGGCCGGGCTCCGGCGCCGACTACCTGAGCGTCATCGAGCAATTGGCGGCCGACTTCGCCTTCGTGGTCCCGACCCTGCCAGGCTTCGGGCTATCAGGGCCGACGGCAACCACCGGCTGGGGCGCCGAGCGGATCGCCCAGGCCTGCATCACGTTGATGGAGAACCTCGGCTACGACCGGTACGGCGTCCACGGCTACGACTGGGGTGCGCAGATCGCTCCCGTCATCGCCCGATCCGCGCCGGACCGCTTGCTCGGCCTGCACCTCGACAGCCAGCTCACCTTCCCGCAGGAGGACGAGGAACTGACCGAGGCCGAGCGCGGGCGTCTCGACGGACTCGACCGCTGGCAGGCCGAGCGCTCCGGCTACGCCGCGATCCAGGGCACCCGGCCACAAACCCTCAGCTACGCCCTCGACGACTCCCCCGTCGGCCAGCTCGCCTGGTTCCTCGAGTGGTACGACGACTACGGCCACCGAGTAGGTGCCATCAGCAACGACCTGATCCTGGACGCGGTCACCCTGACCTGGTTCACCGGTACGGCGGGATCGTCCGGCCGCATCTATCGCGAAGCCGCCAACACCTGGGCCGCCGACGTCCCGTTCTGCCCGGTGCCGACCGGTCTCGCCGTGTTCCCCGGCGACCCCACTGTCCGCCGGCTCGCCGAACGCGAGTTCAACGTCGTGCACTACCAGGAGTTCGACCGCGGCGGCCACTTCGGCGCCCTCGAGGTCCCCGACCTCGTGGCCGCGGATCTCCGGGCGTTCTTCCAGAGCTAGAACAGCTCTGGCAGGTTCAGGTCAGAGAGCGCTCTCTGCCTTCGGTTCCCACATCCTGGGCGGACATGTTCCCCACCGCCCAGGGAGAAACAATGAACGAATCCAGCCCATCGACGGCCGCCTCAACCGAGTCGTCGGCCTTTCGGCCATCGCGGCGACTGCTCCTCACCGCAGCCGCCGTCGCCGGAGCGGCGCCGCTGATCGTAGCGCCGCCCGCACTGGCTCAGGCCGAAGCGCCCCGCCCGGAGTGCCTGGCCGATCTCGGGGTGTTCTGATGCCGATTCCGTGGCTCATCGACGTGCTGCGCGGCGCAGGCGTGCAGGTCGTGGAAGAAGGGAACTGGCAGGCGCGCGGAGTGAGCGGTTCGTTCAACCCGATCGGCGTGCTGTGGCATCACACGGCTGGCGTGACGTCGACCGCCACGAATCCGGCTCCTTCGCTGAACGTCTGCATCAACGGCCGCGGGGGCGACAGGCCTCTTCAGGGTCCGCTCTGCCATGCGTTGGTGGACTACCACGGCGTCTTCCACCTGATCTCCGCGAATCGCGCGAACCACGCTGGAGCGAGTAGAGGCAGCGGCCCGATTCCGGTGGGCGACGGCAACACGATGCTGGTCGGTTGGGAGATCGACTACAACGGCGTGAGTCAGCAGATGACCGCGGCGCAGTACAACGCTTCGGTGGCGGCAACCGCGGCTGTGCTGAAACAGCTCGGCCGCGACGCGAACCATGCCCGCGGGCATATCGAGACGAGTACTGAGAACAAGATCGACCCGGCGTTCGTGAATCTCGACCAGATGCGCGCGGACGTGGCCAACCGGATGCGGGGCGGCGACACCCCAGTGATCGGCAACTGGGATGGTGCCGGGCCTGACGATGTCGGAATATTCCGGCCCAGCGAGAGCCGCTATCACCTCCGGCTCCCGGACGGCTCGACCCGTCATGTTCCGTGGGGCGATACCGGCGACGTACCGGTGATCGGCAACTGGGACGGGGCCGGGCCCGACGACGTTGGAATATTCCGGCCTCGCGAGAGCCGGTTCCATCTCCGGCTACCCAACGGCTCGGTCCGGCACGTCCCCTGGGGCGACACCGGCGACGTCCCAGTCACCGGCGATTGGGATGGCGACGGCATCGACGATGTCGGGATCTACCGGCCCCGCGAGAGCAGGTTCCACCTCCGCCTGCCCAACGGCTCGGTCCGGCACGTCCCCTGGGGCGACACCGGCGACATCCCGGTGGCCGGTGACTGGAGCGGCGACGGGGTCGATGACGTCGGCATCTACCGGCCCCGGGAGAGCCGGTTCCATCTGCGGATGCCGGACGGTCAGGTCCGGCATATTCCGTGGGGCGATGTCGGTGATGTTCCGGTGATCGGTGACTGGAGCGGCGACGGTATCGACGACGTCGGCATCTACCGCCGCCGCGAGAGCCGGTTCCATCTGCGGATGCCGGACGGCTCGGTCCGGCACATCGCCTGGGGCGTCGGCTAGAGCAGCAGCTGGGCCGGGGAGCTCGCAAGCCCCGGCCCAGCCTGTCCGTACTCGTTCGTATTAAGAGGAGAAGGCTGCGTCGAAGGAGGCGGTGGGTGGGTCGAAGGCGAGGGTGCGGACGAAGGTGAGGGCTTCGGCGGCGCCGACCAGGCGGTCCATGCCGGCGTCTTCCCATTCGACCGAGATCGGGCCGGTGTAGCCGATCGTGTTGAGCATCCGGAAGCAGGCTTCCCAGGGGACGTCGCCGTGGCCGGTGGAGACGAAGTCCCAGCCGCGGCGGGGGTCGCCCCAGGCGAGGTGTGAGCCCATGCGGCCGTTGCGGCCGTTGCCTACCTGGCGCTTCGCGTCCTTGCAGTCGACGTGGTAGATGCGGTCCTTGAAGTCCCAGAGGAAGCCGACCGGGTCGAGGTCCTGCCAGACGAAGTGCGACGGGTCCCAGTTCAGGCCGAAGGCCTCGCGGTGGCCGATCGCTTCCAGGGTGGCGGTGGTGGACCAGTAGTCGTAGGCGATCTCGGACGGGTGCACCTCGTGAGCGAACCGGACGCCGACCTCGTCGAAGACGTCCAGGATCGGGTTCCAGCGGTCCGCGAAGTCGCGGTAGCCGGCCTCGATCATGGCCGGCGGGACCGGTGGGAACATCGCGACGGTCTTCCAGATCGACGAGCCGGTGAAGCCGACGACGACGTCGACCCCCAGGGCCCGGGCGGCGCGGGCGGTCGTCGCCATCTCCTCGGCAGCGCGCTGCCGAACGCCTTCGGGATCGCCGTCGCCCCAGATGTGGGCCGGCAGGATCGCCTGGTGCCGCTGGTCGATCGGGTCGTCGCAGATCGCCTGGCCGAGGAGGTGGTTCGAGATCGTCCAGACCTTGAGGTTGTGCTTCTCCAGGATGTCCAGCCGGTCTCGCGCGTACGCCGGGTCCTCGGCGGCACGCCGTACGTCGAGGTGGTCGCCCCAGCAGGCGATCTCCAGGCCGTCGTACCCCCAGGAGGCCGCCAGCCGGGCCACCTCCTCGAACGGCAGGTCGGCCCACTGGCCGGTGAACAGGGTGATCGGTCGTGCCATGCCCTCTCCTCATTTCTCGTTTCAGGGGATGCAGCGTTCACGGGATGCAGCGTTTCTGGAGATGCAGCGTTTCTGGAGATGCAGGGTGTCCCCGGCGACACCGGAGCGCGAGGTGGCGCCGGGGACGAGGACCGGATGGTCCCCCGCCGACCGTCGGAGAGCGCTCTCTTCCGTTCCCGGGTGGGGCCGAACCACCCGGGGCCGGAGCGTTCTCCAGCGGCAGCGTTCTGGAGATCCCGCGTTCACGGGATCGCTAGCGGATCTTGCTCCTCAGGTCCTGGCCGACCGCGATCAGCAACGTGCGCGTGGGCACGTCCTTGACCGCCCTGGCCTGGTGGAGGAACAAGTCGATGGCGACACGGGCGACCAGCGGCTGCTGACGGGCGACGGCACGTTCCGCCAGCCCGAGCTGCACCTTCATCGCCGTGGCTGTTCCGGTTGGGATCTTCCCGGCGGCACGGAAGCGCTCGACGAGCTTCACCGCCTCCGGGTACGACGTGACGACGGTGAACGGCACCGTCGTCACCGACTTGTTGCCTGCGACATCGAGCGCGGTAGCGGTCAGCTGGTGAGCACCGAGCCCGAGCACGGCACCGTCAAGCTTCCCGCCGGCCGGCACCGGCTTCCCGTCGACCGCCAGGGTCACCCCGGCCGGCCCCGATCCCGCGTCCGCACCCTTGGCAGTGACCGTCGCCGTCGAAGCAACCCCGAGCGACGCACCGGCCGCGAGACCACTCACGGTCGCGGTCGGTGCCGTACGGTCGATCTTCACCGTCACCGTCGACGGCTCCGACACGTTGCCCGCGGTATCGGACGCCCGCACCTGCAAGGTGTGGGTGCCGTCGGCCGTGAACTTCACCGGAGCCGTGTACTCGGACCAGTTGCCGTCGCCAACCTTCTGCTCGAGATACGTCTGACCGCCTTGGTCGTCCGTCCCGAGAGCAGTTGCCGTGACCTCGTCGATCCACCAACCGGCCGCACCGCTTGGCGTGGCTGGGTTCAGCGAGAGCGACACCGTCGGCGCCGTCGTGTCCCGGACCAGCTTGAAGTACTCGAACCGAGCCGTCTTCGAAGCCACCTGGTCCACACCAAACGCATAGACCCCGAACTTCGCCCCAGTCGCCAGCGCAGTGTTCGGCACCGACGGGAGAGCCGTCCAGGTCAACCCGTCCGAGCTGTAGGAACCAGTGAAGTTCGGCCCCTTCTTGGCCAGCCGGAACCACCAGACGCCCTGCGTCGCCCCAGCGCCAGGCTGCGGCTGCTGCAGTACGTCGCCGACCTCGCTCCGCAACTCCAAGCCCCGAGCAACCGGAGACCCGGACGGGTTCGTGGTCAGGTAGTCCAGCTTCACGTAGTTCGCGTCGTCCTTGTAGACCATCAGCCCGGCCTGCTGGAACGCCTCGTCGAACGAGGAACCGTCCACCTTCGTCTCGATCGTCCAGTCGCCGTCAGGTGCCGGCTGCAACATCAGGTTCCGCGGGTTCGTCGCCGTCCCCTGGTAGATGTCGCCCTTGCTGGTGTCGATCTCGAGGCCGTCACCGGTGACCCGGTACGCCGCGGGATCCGGCCGGACAATCTCCGACCAGCGGCACGCGTCGAGCGTCGTACCGGTGAACTCGTCATCCGGTGCCGGCTGCTCGGCGGTGTCGTCCGGCGTCAGCTGGAAGTAGTCGAACGCCGCCGTGATCGGGAGTGCCTCGGTCCGGTTCGCGAGTCCGAACATTCCGATCCGCGGGTTCGAGATCCCGGCCAGCTGCTTGGTCTCCGGCATCTCGGTGAAGGTCGCACCGTCGGCGGAGTAGGCCGCCTTGAGGTTCGCACCATCGGAGGTGAACCGCACCCACACGGTGTCCGGGTACGCCGCACCCAGGTTGGCCGTGTTCGATCCGGTGACCTCGTTCGGTACGCCGTTCTCCTCGCGGATGAACTGGAAGATCCGGTCGTTCGCCGACGGCGCACCGGTCGACCGGCCCTGGATCACCATCTTCGCGTAGTTGTCGTCATCGCCGTACAGGAGCAACCCGGCCTGCTGATACGCCAGCCGGGCCGGCATCGTCAGCTTCGTGGTCGCCTGCCAGGCACCGGCAGGCAGCGGCTGCAGCACGAGGTTCGGCGTACCCGTGTTTCCCGTGCCGTAGATGTCCGTCGCGGTCAGCGGCAGCGACAACTTGCCATCAGCAACCGACATCTCCTGGTTGCCTCGGACAACCGATGACCAGCGACCCGTGTTCAGAGCAGTCCCGTCGAACCCGTCGGAGCGTCCGGTCAGACAGGTCGGCAGCGACGGCGAATCCACCGTCACCACGACCTTCGCCGTACCGGCTGCACCTCGGGCGTCCGTCACGGTCACGACCGCGGTGTGCGTCCCGGCCGTGGTGTACGTGTGACTGACCGACGCTCCGGTCGCCGTCCCACCATCACCGAAACTCCACGCGTACGTGAGCGGCAGGTCGCCTTCCGGGTCGGTCGCAGCCGCCGTGAAGTCGACCTTCAGCGGCGCCTTGCCCTGCGTGGTCGAAGCCTCGACCGTCACGGCCGGGCGCTCGTTCTCCGTGACACCCTTGCCGATGAACTTCACCCAGTTGACGTTGAGCTGCCCCGTCGTCTTCACGAAATACAACGGACCGCTCGCCAGCGACGCACCATTCACCGGCGCGGTGAAGTTCCCGTACGTCTGCCAGCCACCGGTCGGCGTCACCTGAATGGTCGCGATCACCGGCCCATCGGTCGGTGAGCCCTGCCGGACCTGCACAGTCGCCCCGAGCTCCGGAGAGGCCGCCCGCAGTTGAAGCTGTCCGATGTTGGTCAGGTTGGTGGGCTTCCAGCCCCACCAGTCGCCGTCCTCGATCCAGCCGATGTTCTTGCCACCGCCGGCAGTGTCACCGGTGTTCTCGGTCTGTACGCCGGGCGTTGCACCCGGACCGCCGGTCTCGCTGAAGTACTCCGCCTCACGCAGCTTCGGTTGCAGCTGAACGATCTTCTCGGTGGTGATCCGCCCGGTCCCCGGTGCACCCTTGTCGGTATACTTCACCTTGATCAGGCCGAAGATGTTCGCCCCGACGTGACCCTGGTCGCCGTTCACCGGAATGACTGCCCCGCAACCGCGGTATTCCTCGTAGTCGTGCGCGTGCTCGTCATGCCCGAGCGCCGGCTTGGTGACGACGTCGTTGCAGTCGACCGTCCCGTCCTCAGGATCGGTGACGGTCACCTTGTAACGAACGGTGTCCCCGAAGTCGAAGAACCCGCCGTCCGGCGGAGCCTCGACGGTGATCGTCGGCGCAGTGTTGCCGGCCGTGATCGTCTGGTTCGAGACCGCAGTCCGGCCGTCCGCATCCGTCACGGTCAACCGCGCCGTGAACACACCTGGCGTCGTGTAGGTGTACGACGGTTTGGCCTCGGTACTGTCCGTCGTCCCGTTACCGTCGAAGTCCCAGGCGAGCGTGATCGGCTGCCCGTCCGGATCCCGCGACCCGGTCGAGTCGAAGGCGACGATCAGCGGAGTCGGCCCGGACGTCTTGTCGGTCGAGAACTGAGCGATCGGCGCCCGATTCCCTTGGACGTAATCGATCCGGTAGATGCCGGAGTCGGCGTTGTTGCCGCCGAAACCACTCCCCCACTCGATCACGTAGAGAGCGCCGTCCTGCCCGAACTGCAACGCGTGCGGACGGATGAAGTTCAGCTTCTGCAGCATCCGCGACACGTCGTTGACACCGGTGCGGGCGTCGTTCAGCTGGACCGAGAACAGCCGGCTGTCGTTCCAGTCGGCGAACACGGCCTTACCGTCGAAGTACGCCGGCCACTTGCGATCCGACGTACTGGCGGCGTCGAACTTGTACGCGCCGCTCGTCATCGGCGCACCGCTGCCACCGATCTCCGGAACACCCGTGGTCGACTTGCCCATCCACAGCGAGGCAGGGATTGCCGCCGGCAACTGGTTGATACCGGTGTTGTTCGGCGAGTTGTTGACCGGGGCGTTGCAGTTGAAGGTTGCTCCCGACGTACCGGTCGCGAAGTCATGATCGTTGTACGGCGTGTTCGCGCCGACGCAGTACGGCCAGCCGTAGAACCCAGGCTTGTCGATGACGTCCCATTCGACCCGCCCGTCCGGGCCGCGGGTCGGGGACACCTGGCCGGCATCGGGACCGTAGTCGGCGACGAACAGGTGGTTGGTGGTCGGGTCGATGCCGATCCGGAACGGGTTCCGGAAGCCCATCGCGTAGATCTCCGGCCGCGTCTTCGCCGTACCCGGCGCGAACATGTTGCCGTCCGGGATCGTGTACGTCCCGTCCGCCTCGGGATGGATCCGCAGGATCTTGCCGTTCAGCACGTTGCTGTTCGCGGAGCTGCCCTGGGAGTCCCAAGCAGAGCGGCCCGCGCGCTCGTCGATCGGCGAGTAGCCGTCGGAGTCGAACGGGTTCCGGTTGTCGCCGGTGGCAACGAAAAGGTTGCCGTCGCCATCGAACTCCAGCGCTCCACCCGCGTGACAGCACTGGTCGCGCTGGGTGTCGACCCGCAGCACCTGCTTCTCGCTGGCCAGTTCCAAGGTGTCACCAGTCACCTTGAACCGGGAGACGCGGTCGTGTGGATCGGCTCCGGCCGGCGAGTAGTACAGGTAGAGGAAGCCATTGGTGTCGAAGGCCGGGTCGAGCGCGATCCCGAGCAGACCGAACTCCTGACCCGTGTAGACGTTCAGGGTCCCTGCGGTCACCACGGTGCCGTCGGTCTTCACGATCTTCACCGCACCGTTGCGGTCGATGTAGAAGACGCGGCCGTCCTTCGCGATCGTGAGTTCCATCGGGTTCGACGTGTTGTCGTCGAGCGTCACCTTCTGGTAGCTCTCGCTCAGCGAGGCACCACAGTCGGCCGGCAGCACGCCCGCCGCGGTCTTGATACCGCCCAGGATGACGTTCCGGAACTCCGGCTCGGCGAACGAGGCGATCGTGTGACCCATGCCGGTGTACCAGGCGCGGCCGCCGTCGTAGTCCTGGCACCACGTGATCGGGTGCTCGACGCCCATGTTCCCGCCGGTGTACGTCGATTCGTCCAGCAACTCCAGCACGTGCACGGTTCCGCGCGGGTTGGTCTTGTAGTTGTACCACTCGTCCGTACGCTGCCAGCTGGTCGGCGCCTCGGCGGTCGACGGGTGCGCGTGATCCTCGGTCTTCACCGTCGCGGTCGGCGTACCGGGCGGGTGGCTGTCGAAGTAGCTCCCGACCAGCTTGCCGTACCACGGCCAGTCGTACTCCGTGTCCGACGCCGCATGAATACCGGCGTACCCGCCACCGCCCTTGATGTAGCGCTCGAACGACGCCTGCTGATCGGCGTTCAGTACGTCACCGGTCGTGGACAGCCAGATGACCACCTCGTACTTGGCCAGCTCGGTGTCGTTGAACATCGAGGCGTCCTCGGTCGCGGTGACCGTGAAGTTGTTGCCTGCAGCAAGGTCCTTGATCGCCTGGATCCCGGCCGGGATCGAGTCGTGCCGGAACCCGGCGGTCTTGCTGAAGATCAGGGCGTTGAAGGTTTCGTCGCCGTGGCCCGGATGGGCCCGGGCGGGTAGCGGGGCCAGTAAGGCCGCGATCAGGGCGAGCACGAGAGCGCACATGGCTGTGCCGTGCCTGCGTAGCTGGATCATGCGGAGCTCCTCATGGGTCGGATAAGGTGCGCGCTCCATCTATTCCCGTGCTCTGCCCTGCGCGGGACGTGGTGTTTCGTTACAGCAAGAGGGATCAGCGAACGCCGAGCAGGTGCTCCATCGCCAGCTGGTCCAGCTTCTCGAACCCGAGTCCGCGCTCGGCCAGCGCGTTCGGGTCGTAGGACTGGGCACGGAGGTCGGCCAGACTCTCACCCTCGGCCAGGGTGGGTTCGGACAACTCCGCGACGCGGGCCGCGGCCAGCGCTTCGGTCACTTCGGGGTCGGCCCGGAACGCCGCCACCTTCTCCCGCAGAATCAGGTAGTTGCGCATACAGCCCCGCGCGGTTTCCCAGACGCCTTCCTCGTCCTCGGTACGCGGCGGCTTGTAGTCGAAGTGCACGTACCCGTCGTAGCCGGGCCGGCCTTCCGAACCATTCAGTACGTCGACCGTCCAGAACGCCTCGCGGAGGTTCCCGGCCCCGAACCGCAGGTCCTGGTCGAACCGCGGACCGTGCTGCCCGTTGAGGTCGATGTGGTAGAGCTTCCCGTGCCACAGCGCCTGGGCGATCCCGTGCGCGTAGTTCAGGCCGGCCATCTGCTCGTGCCCGACCTCGGGGTTGATCCCGACCAGCTCCGGGTCCGCGAGATCGTTGATGAAGGCAATCGCATGGCCGATCGACGGCAGCAGGATGTCACCGCGCGGCTCGTTCGGCTTCGGCTCGAGGGCGAAGCGGATGTTGTAGCCCTGCTCGCGCACGTACGCACACAGGATGTCCATCGACTCCTTGTACCGGTCGAGCGCGGCCCGGACGTCCTTCGAACCGCCGGACTCCGCACCTTCGCGACCGCCCCACAGCACGTACGTCGACGCGCCCAGCTCGGCGGCCAGGTCGACGTTGCGCAGCACCTTGGCCAGCGCGTACCGCCGGACCTGCCGGTCGTTGGCGGTCAGGCCGCCGTCCTTGAAGACCGGGTGGCTGAACAGGTTCGTGGTCGCCATCTCCACGACGATGCCGGTCTCGGCCAGCGCCTTGGTGAAGCGTTCCAGGGTCTGCGTCCGGGTGCTGTCGTCCGGCACCAGGTCGTCGTCGTGGAACGAGATGGCGGCGGCGCCGAGCTCGGCGAGTTTCTCCACCGCGTGGACCGGGTCCATCGCGGGACGGACCGCCGTACCGAAGACGTCGACGCCTTCCCAGCCCACCGTCCAGAGACCGAACGAGAACTTGTCGTCCCTACTAGGTGTATATGAGGTCATGCGGGAATCTCCTGCCATTGTCGGGACGTCGAGCTGGCCTCGACCGCGGCCAGCACCCGCTGGACCCGCAGCCCGTCCGCGAACGACGGCGCCGGATCGGTGCCCTCGGCAATCGCAGTGACCAGATCGACGACTTGATGTGTGAATCCGTGCTCGTAGCCGAGCAGGTGGCCGGGCGGCCACCACGCCTCGACGTACGGGTGTGTGGGCTCGGTCGCGAGGATGCGGCGGAAGCCGGCCGTCCGGGAGTCTTCGGCCGCGTCGTAGTAGTGCAGGACGTTCATGTCCTCGAAGTCGAAGGCGAGACTGCCCGCACTGCCGTTGATCTCGATCCGGATCGCGTTCTTGCGGCCGGTCGCGAACCGGGTCGCCTCGAAGACACCGAGGGCCCCCGAAGCGAACTTGGCCAGGAACACGGCCGCGTCGTCGACCGTGACCGGCCCGCGCTCCGTCCCCGCCGTACCGGACAGTCCGGCATGGTCGGACGCGATCGGGCGCTCTTTGACGAACGTCTCGAGCTGACCGCTCACCTCGGCGATGTTGTCGCCGGTGATGAACTGCGTCAGGTCGATGATGTGCGCGCCGATGTCACCGAGCGCACCGGAGCCGGCCTTCTCCTTGTCGAGGCGCCACGACAGCGGCGCCTCGGGGTCGGCGATCCAGTCCTGCAGGTACTGCGCGCGGACGTGCCGGACGGTACCGAGCTTGCCCTCGGCAACCAGCTGCCGGGCCAGCGCGATCGCCGGGACCCGGCGATAGGTGAACCCGACCATCGACCGGACGCCCTTGGCCCGGGCCGCCTCGGCCGCGGCGGTCATCGCCTCGGCCTCGGCGACCGTGTTGGCCAGCGGCTTCTCGCACAACACATGCTTCCCGGCCTCCAGGGCCGCGATCGCGATCTCGGCGTGGCTGTCACCCGGCGTACAGACGTCGATGACCTGTACGTCGTCGCGGGTGAGCAGCTTGCGCCAGTCGGTCTCGGTCTCCTGCCAGCCGAGTTTGGCCGCGGCGGCCTGGACCGCGTCGGCGTTGCGGCCGCACAGCACCGTCATCGCCGGGTCCAGCGGCAGGTCGAAGAAGCGCGGTGCGCTCCGCCAGGCCTGCGAGTGGGCCGCGCCCATGAACGCGTAGCCGATCAGGCCGATGCCGAGGTTGGTCATACGTACTCCTTGTCAGCTTTCGCTGTGTCGTTCAGCTTTCGAAGGCGGTCGGCAGGTACTGGTCGACGTTGTCCTTGGTGACGACCGGCGCGTACAGCTGGATCTCGCGCGGGACCTCGACCTCCACCAGGTCGCCGAGGGCCTTCTTCTGGACCAGCAGCCGGGCCAGCCGGATACCGTCGGCGCCCTGCGTCGACGGGTAGATGACGGTGGCCTTCACCAGCGACGTACCGGACTTGATGTCGCGCATCACGTTCGCCGAACCGGCACCGCCGACCAGGAAGAAGTCCTTGCGGTTGGAGTTCTTGATCGCGGCCATCACGCCGACGCCCTGGTCGTCGTCGTGGTTCCAGATCGCGTCGATCTTCGGGGCCGCCTGCAGCAGGTTGGCCGCCGCCTTCTCACCCGACTCGACGGTGAACTCGGCCGCGACCCGGTTGCTCACCTTCAGGCCGCAGTCGGCGAGCGCCTCCTTGAAGCCCTTGCTCCGGTCCTGGGTCAGCGGCAGCGAGTCGATCCCGGCGATCTCGGCGACGATCGAGTCCTTCTTGTCCTTCAGCTGGGAGCAGACGTAGGCGCCGGCCGACACCCCCATGCCGTAGTTGTCGCCGAGAATCGTGGTCCGGGCCGCGGCCGGGTTGTTGAACTCGCGGTCGACGTTCACGACCGTGATCCCGGCCTCCATGGCCTTGGTCGCGACCGCGGTCAGCGCCGCCCCGTCGAAGGGCAGCAGCACGATCGCGTCGACCTTCTGGTTGATGAAGGTCTCGACCTGGCTGATCTGCTGGTTCGGGTCGTTGGTGCCCTCGGCAACGAGCAGCTCGACGTCGGAGTACTTCTTCGCCTCGGCCTGGGTGGCCTTGGTGATCGCACCCATCCAGCCGTGGTCGGACGCGGGCGCGGAGAAACCGATCTTGACCTTCTTGCCGGGCTCGTCGTTCTTACCGGCCGAGACGCCCTGCGGCGCCGCGTTGTTGTTGTTCTCGGCCTGCGGGGTGTTGCTGGTACACGCCGCCAAGGCGAGGACGCCGAGTCCGGCAATGGCGATCGTTCGGGCGGAACGGGACATCTTTGTCTCCTTGGCTATGAACTGGTGGTACGTCTGGCGAGGCGCTGCTGGAGAAGAACCGCGATCACGATGATCACGCCCTTCGCCACCGACTGCGCGGAGGTGCTCAGGTTGTTGAGGGTGAAGACGTTGTTGAGGGTGGTGAAGATCAGTACGCCGAACACCGTGCCGACGATCGTGCCGCGGCCGCCGGACAGCAGCGTGCCGCCGATCACCACCGCCGCGATCGCGTCGAGTTCGTACAACTGACCGTGGGTCGAGCTCCCCGTGTTCGTGCGGGCCATCAGCATCACCGCGGCGATCCCGCAGCACAGACCGGCCAGCACGTAGAGCGCCACGGTGTGCCGCTGGACCTTGATACCGGCCAGCCTGGCCGCCTCGGCGTTGCCACCGACGGCGAAGGTACGGCGGCCGAACGTGGTGCGGTTGAGCACCACCCACCCCGCCGCGGCGACCAGCAGGAAGATCCAGACCAGGACCGGTACGCCGATCAGCGAACCACCGAAGAAGTTCACGAACGAGTTGTCGGAGATGATCTGCGTCCGCCGGTCGGAGATGATCTCGGCCAGACCACGCGCCGCCGCCAGCATCGCCAGCGTCGCGATGAACGGCACGATCTTGCCGTAGGCAACCAGTAGACCGTTCACGAGTCCACAGGCGGCACCTACCAGGAGTGCCGTGGAGACCATGAAGATCCAGTGGTAGTCCGTCGCCAGCTGCTGGGTTGCCAGCGTGGTCGCCCACACCGACGACAAAGCCACCAAGGCACCGACCGACAAGTCGATACCGCCACCGGTGATGACGAACGTCATGCCGATGCTGACCACCCCGATCACGGCGGCGAGCCGCAGGATCGTCAGCACGTTGGGCCCGGTCGCGAAGGTGTCACCGGAGGTCGCCACGCCGACGATGCAGAGCACGACCAGCGCTACCACCAGGCCGAGGTTCCGGCCGATTCCGGTGCTCAGGAGACCGCTGGCTCTTTGCGCTGTCGGCGGGGCGACCGTCGCCTGAGTCGAAGCTGTTGTGTCCGAAGGTGCCTCACTCACACTGAACTTCCCTCCATCACCAAATCGAGGACCTGGTGTTCGTCAATCTCTTGCGCGGGCCCCGTGTGGACGGCCTGCCCCTCCCGCAGTACGACGACCCGGTCGGCCAGACCGAGCACTTCTTCGACCTCGCTGGAGACCAGCACGATCGCGACGCCACTGGCGGCCAGCTTGCGGACCAGGGCGTAGATCTCGGACCGGGCGCCGACATCGACGCCGCGGGTGGGTTCGTCGAGCAGCAGCACCCGGCACTCCCGCAGCAGCCAACGAGCCAGCACAACCTTCTGCTGGTTGCCGCCGGACAGGTTGCGCACCGGCTGGTCGACGCCCGGCGGACGGACGTCGAGCGACTCGGCGAGCTGGGTGGCGGCGGCTCGCTCGGCGTGGTTGTTCAGGAACCCGCCGCTGGCGAAGCGCTGCATGGTCGAGACGGTGATGTTCTTGTAGACGGCCTCGTCGAGGAGCAGCGCCTGACTCTTGCGCTCCTCCGGTGCCAGTCCGACACCAGCCTTCACTGCGGACTGCACCCAGCCGGGGCGCAAGGCCGTGCCGTCGACGCGGACCGATCCGGTCGCGGGCCGGCGCGCGCCGTACACGGTCTCGAGGACTTCGGAACGGCCGGAGCCGACGAGGCCCGCGAAACCGAGGATCTCACCGGCGCGGACGCTGAAGCTGATCCCGGCGAACTCTCCCGGGCGGGAGAGATCGGTGACCTCGAGAACGACCGGCGCGGTGCTCAGGATCTCGGCCCGGGGCGGGAATACGTATTCGATGGAGCGTCCGGTCATCAGCCGGATCAGCTCCTTGGTCGGTGTCTCGCGCGCGTCCAGGCCGGTGGCGACGGTCGCGCCGTCCTTGAGAACGGTGACCCGATCACCGATCTCACGGATCTCCTCGAGCCGGTGCGAGATGTAGACGACGGCCACGCCCTGGGCCGTGAGACCGCGGATCACGCGGAACAGGTTCGCGACCTCTTCGGGATCCAGTACGGCGGAGGGCTCGTCCATCACGATCAGGCGGGCGTCCCGAGAGAGCGCTCTCGCCATGCTCACGACCTGCTGACCCGCGGCCGGGAGAGCGCCGACCTCACGCCGTACCGGGATCTCGCCGTGCCCGAGACCCTGCAGGATCTCGCGAGCGCGGGCCGCTGCCTCGTGCCGGCGGCTGAACCCGAAGCGGGCCGGCTCGTGGCCGAGAAAGATGTTCTCGGCCACGGAGAGACCGGGCACGAGATCGAGCTCCTGGTAGATCGCGGCGATCCCGCGCTGGATCGCGTCCGTCGGGGTGTTCAGCTGAACCTCGTCGCCGTTGATCCGGATCGTGCCGGCATCGGGCTGGTGCGCCCCGGTCAGCACCCGGATCAGCGTCGACTTGCCCGCGCCGTTCTGGCCGAGCAGGCAGTGCACCTCTCCCGCGCGGACATCCAGATCAACCCCGTCCAGGGCCCGGACGCCCGGGAACTCCTTGACGATCCCCGTCATGGTGAGGAGAGCGCTCTCGGTGCGCACACCTCCGCGCTCCGCACCGGCCGGGGTCGGTGGAGTGGACGAGCTCATGTGGCGACTCCCTGTTCTGTGCGGCCGATCGTGGTGGGGTCGACGAAGACCTGGTCGAGTGCGATCTGCGCGCCACCGCGGACGGCGGCGGCGAAACCGAGCTCGGAGCGGACCACGCGGCAACCGCCGCCGTCCGGCGCGATCACCCGATCGCGGAGAGCTTGTTCGAGCGGTTCCTTCAGCCAGGGGCCGAGGGCCGCGAAGTATCCGCCGAGCACGAGGACGTCCGGGTTCAGGATGTTCACCAGGACCGCTCCCCCGATACCCAGCCAGTCGCCGACGTCCTTCAGCGCCGCCAGCGTGCGCGGGTCGCCGTCCTCGGCGCGCTGAGTGATTCCGGCCAGCCGCTGCTCGACATCGAGTGTCGGGTTCCGGACCGGATCGTCGGGATCTGTTGCCTTGTGCAACAAAGCGCTGAGGCCGACCACGGTCTCCCAGCAGCCGGTCCGGCCGCAGCCGCAGAGCCGGCCCGGCGGGGCGACCGGCATGTGCCCGACCTCACCGCTGTAGCCGCGGCCACCGCGCAGGAGGTGCCCGTTGGACACGACTCCGCCACCGACGCCGACCGCACCGGTCAGGAGCACGAGATCCCGCACCGGTCCATCCTTGCGCAACTCCGAGTACGCCGCGAGGGCTGCGAGATTCGCCTCGTTGTCGATCAGCAGCGGATACGACCGGCCGCCGAGGCGCTCACGCATTTCGGCGGCCACCTCCAGCTCACCCCACCCCAGGTTCGGAGCGAGGCTGAGAGCGCCAGTGTCGCTGCGGACCAGACCGGGGACGGCCAGCGTGACACCGGCGAGCTGGCCGGAGCGTGCTTCCACCGCGACCAGGGCATCCTGGATCAGCTCGGCCAGCCGGTCGAGCGTCGTACCGGGGTCCAGGTGAGCGGCGTCCACGGGAACGCGACGCTCGAGAACGGTTTCTCCGGAGAGATCGAGAGCAGTGATCGCGAGATAGTCGACATTGATCTCGGCGCCGACGCCGCAGACGCCACTGCCGTCGAGCTCGACCAGCTGGCCGGGGCGACCGAGAGCGCGGGTGGAGTCGGCAGAGCCTTCGCGGAGCAGGCCGCGCTCGACGAGCTCGGCGACCAGGCTGCTCACGGTCGCCTTGTTCAGGCCGGTGTCGGCGGCGATCCGGGCTCGGGACTTCGGGCCTGATTCACGGACGTGACGCAGGACGACCGAGAGGTTGTTGCGGCGCAGCGAGACGTGATCGGCGGCAACCGCGCGATCACCGGGACGGCGCCCATCGGTCAATGTCATGCCGCCCCACCCCCAACCCTCTACCCTGTGAGCCCGATCACAGACTTTGTCTGTTGAGCCAACAAACTAAGTTTCGGACAGTTTCGCGTCAAGGGGTTGTCACGATCGATTTCTTACAACACCCTGTTCACAATTTGCACGCTCCTCCTCCCAGGAGACCGCCCATGAAGCTTTCTCGTCGTACCCTGCTCACTTCCGCCGCCGCAGCCACTGCGGCCGGAACCCTTCCACAGCTGAGTTATGCGGCCAGTCCACCCGGTGATGTCGTCGGGAAGGTGACCGTCGGCTACCAGGGCTGGTTCGCCTGTCCCGGTGACGGTGCACCGATCAACGGCTGGTGGCACTGGAGCCGGAACTGGGGCCAGCCGCCCTCCCCCAGCAACACCGCCATCGTGAGCTGGCCGGACATGCGCGACTACAGCGCGACGTACCAGACGGCGTACTCGAATCTCGGCAACGGACAGCCCGCGCGGCTGTTCTCGTCGTACGACCAGCAGACCGTGAACACGCACTTCCTGTGGATGCAGCAGAACGGCTGCGACACGGCCGCGCTGCAGCGGTTCAACCCGACCGGTGGTGAAGGACCGACCCGGGACGCGATGGCGGTGAAGGTCCGTCAGGCCGCGGAACAGTACGGGCGCAAGTTCTACATCATGTACGACGCGACCGACTGGGCGAACATGCAGTCGGAGATGAAGACCGACTGGATCAACAAGATGCGTGCCTACACGGCGTCGCCGGCCTACGCCTTCCAGAACGGCAAGCCGGTCGTGTGCATCTGGGGCTTCGGGTTCAACGAGGCCAACAAGGCCTGGCCGGCCTCGGTCTGCCTCGATGTCGTGAACTGGTTCAAGGGCCAGGGCTGCTACGTGATCGGCGGCGTACCGACGCACTGGCGGCGCGGGGTCGAGGACTCGCGGGCCGGGTACCTCGACGTGTACCACGCGTTCAACATGCTGTCGCCGTGGATGGTCGGCCGGATCCAGGACGTCGCGGGCGCGGATCACTACTACAACAACGTGAATCAGCAGGATCAGGCCGACTGCAACGCGCACGGGATCGACTATCAGCCGTGTGTGATCCCGGGCGATCTCTCGTCGGGTCACCGGCGGCACGGCGATCTGATGTGGCGGCAGTTCTACAACCTCAAGCGGGTCGGCGTCCAGGGTCTCTACATCTCGATGTTCGACGAGTACAACGAGGGCAACCAGATCGCGAAGACCGCGGAGAGCGCGGCCTGGGTTCCGGCCGGGTCCGGGATCCGGGCACTCGACGAGGACGGTACGGCGTGCACGTCGGACTACTACCTGCGGTTGACAGGAGACGGCGGGCGGATGTTCAAAGGTCAGGCACCGTTGACGCCGACCCGGCCGACAGTACCGTGGCCGGCCCAGGGCGGCAGCGGCGTGATCTTCTACGAACACGTGGACTATCTCGGCACGGCCGGCGCAGTCCTTGCTAAGGGCAACTACACCCGGGCGCAACTGGTGGCCGCCGGGGTGCAGGACAACTGGGCGTCGTCGGTTCGCGTCCCTGCGGGCTGGACGGTCACGATCTATGCCGAGGACAACTTCGGCGGCCAGACCTGGGTCCGGACCGCCGATACGCCGAACTTCACGACCCTGTCCCCGAACGCCAACGACCAGTTGACGTCGGTCCGGATCACTTAGAACAGTTCGAGACTGTCGCCGGCCGCGGTGATGACCGGATTCTCCAGGTAGAGGCGGCAGGCGATCGCGTGCCCGGCGCAGGTGAGCAGCGCCGGGCCCGCGGCGTCGACCACACGGTAGGCGACCGGATGCTCACAGCGCTCGACCGCGCCCTCGTTCGGCTGGTTGCAGCCGAGAATGTGGCAGCTGACGGTCTCGCCGACATTCATCAGGGTGAGGCCGTGATCGGGGCAGACTCCCCAGCCGACACCGCACGACTCACCGTCGTTCGCGGCGAGTCTGACGAGGCTTCCGGCGGTCGCTTCGAGCCGGCCGGCCAGGGTGCGGAACGTGCTGGCCGCCTGATCGAGCTCGCGGCGAAACTCACGCAGGGCAACGGATTCCGGCATTCCACGGGTGGCGGCGTCGAGGTTCTCGGACAGCGCCATCGCGGCGACCGCGATCTCGTCGACCCGGACCGGCGTGGTGAACTCCCCCAGCGGCGGAACATCCACCCGCCCGATCGGCCGCTCCGACCAGTGCGCCTCGGCAACCGGTACGTCGGCCTTCGCCGCGCCCGCTTTGCCGTTCGCCGCGTGACCGTTGGTGTCCTTGCCGTTCTTACCGGTGGCCTGGTCCGTCCTGCCGTCGGTTTCGTCCGCCGGAACGCGACTTTCCTGTGCTACCCGCCCGTTCATGCAGCCTCACTCATCAAGTGCCTGGCTCGCGCCATGCCCGCCCCCTGGTATTGCCCTCACCGCAGTGACCCGTGATGGGCACCGGGGCCGATCGTCCCACGTCATCGTCGCTTCAACCAGAGGAAATCGGTGGGCGTCACCCACCGCTCTCCCGCCTTTGCACACCGCAACGAAATACGGTGGCCCCAGGCCACTTTTTGTTCCCCCTCGACGGCGTGCGCAATCACAGCCAAGGGATTCCTCAACGCTGCTTTAACATTTCCGAACGCAGCGTTATGGAGACCTGTCAGTTCGGTGACGGCGCGTGTCAGCTCAGGCGTTCGCGGAAGAACTCGACCGTCCGGGCGCGGGCGCGGAAGGCCGAGTTCGGCGGGTTCTCCTTGATCTCACGGGTGAGGACGGAGTGCGCGGACCTGCCGTAGCCGTCGGAGTTGCCGGGACCGGAGTCCAGCTCGATGACCTCGAAGGCGTCTCCCAGCTCGGCCCGCAGGGTGGTGAATCGATCGGCCGGTGCCATCGGGTCCTTGCTGAAGCGCAGGCCGAGCACACACAACCCGTCCGTCCGGGTGCGCTCCTTGACCACGTCGAGCTCCTGGCGCGACAGCCCGGGGTCGCGGCGCAGCTTGGCCGTCAGCGGCAGGGGAACCGAGGGCTGGCTCAGCACCGGGGCCAGTACGACGTCGTCGACCGCGGTCGCGAGCCCGAATCCGCCGGTGAAGCACATCCCGACCACACCGACTCCCCGGCCAGGCGTCCGGGCCGCGAGATCAGCCGCAACCGCTCTCAGGAACTGCGTGATCGGGCGTTCCGCGTTGCTCGCGAACGCCCGGAACTCCTTCGAGACACACAGCCGAGAAAGCGTGCCGAGCACGTAGAGAGCGCTCTCTGAGCGTCCCGGCGTACCGAACGGTGAGGCGATGACGACCGTGAAACCTTCGCTCACGAGATGTTCGGCGTACCCGAGGACCTCCGGGGTGAGACCGGGAATCTCGGGAATGACGACGATCCCCGGGCCCTCGCCCTTCTCGAAGCAGTCGTAGGTCTGCCCGGCTCCCGTGAACGGCGCCCGCCGCCAGCCGGCCGCTTCCGGACTTGTCGCCATACCCGCTCCTCTGCATCGATGTAACACCTGGGTCGAAAGGCTTGAGCTCGGTGCCGGTGAGGCAGTCCACTGGGACTACTCAGCCCTCCGCCCCCGAGGAAGTGCTCATGTACCGTCCGCTCACCTTACTGACCGGCGTCGCGCTGGTACTCACCGCAGCCACGGTCGTCGGACCGGCACAGGCCGCCCCAGACGAACGGTCCATCAGTTACCACGGGTACCAGGTCGCCGTACCGAAGTCGTGGCAGGTCGTCGACCTGTCCAAGGACCCGTCGGCCTGTGTGCGCTTCGACCGCCCGTCGGTCTATCTCGGCCGTCCCGCCGACCAGCAGAACTGCCCCGCCCACCTGGCCGGCCGTACCGCGGGCCTGATCCTGGAACCACTCGCCGGTGCCGCTCCCCGCGCCGCCGCAGTCGCAGCCTCAGCCGGTACGACGGCCGCTGCGGCACCGTCGGCCGACCACCAGATCCAGGTCGGGGTCGAGGATGCCGGCGTACTGGTGACCGCGATCCACGGCGCCTCCGCTGCGGAGGAAGCATCCGTCCGGCAGATCCTCGGCCGGGGCCGCGTCACCTCCAAGGCCGACGCGGCGCAACTGGTCCGCCCGAAGGCGGCGCCGATGGCACCTGCCGCGTCGATTGTTGCCCCAGGCACCATGATCAACCAGCAGGCGTTCGACCAGTGCACGGCACCGTCGCTGGGTGCCATGAACGCCTGGAAAGCCTCGCCGTTCAAGGCCGTCGGCATCTACATCAGCGGCTCGTCCCGGTCCTGCACCCAGGCCAACCTGACCGCGTCCTGGGTCGCGTCGAACGCCGCCAACGGCTGGTCGTTCATCCCGATCGACGTCGGCTACCAGGCGCCGTGTGGCAGCCGGAACCCGAAGATGTCCTTCAACCTGGCCACCGCGCGCTCGCAGGGCTCGAGCTCGGCGAACGTCTCGGCCAACGCGGCCGCCGCGCTCGGCATCGGCCCGGGGAGCGCTCTCTACTCCGACATCGAGGCGTACGACAGCACCATCGCCTGCCGCGACGCGATCATGTCCTACATCTCCGGCTGGACCGAGACCCTGCACGCCCGCGGCTACCTCAGCGGCGTCTACAGCAGCGCCGGTTCCGGCGGCCGCGACCTGGCCAACTCCGCCGGTGACAGCCGCTGGCTGATGCCCGACCACCTCTGGTTCGCCTGGTGGAACGGCGCCGCCGACACCAAAGGCGGTCAGTACATCCCGGACGGCCTGTGGTCCAACCACCAGCGTCTGCACCAGTACCGCGGCGACCACAACGAGACCTGGGGTGGCGTCACCATCAACATCGACAGCAACTTCCTCGATGTCGCCGGCAATCCCCCGCCGCCCATGACCGACGGCGTCTACCGGATCAAGGCCGAGGTCGGCGGCTTCGACCTAGACGTCCAGGACTGCCAGTCCCACAACGGCGCCAACATCCGGATGTGGGACCGCATCCTGACCAGCCCCTGCCAGCAATGGCACATCGTCCGCACCACCGGCAACACCTTCAAGATCCTCGACGGCAACACCGGCAAACCCCTCCAGGTAGCCGGCTGCTCCACCGCCGACACCGCCCCCGTCGACCTCTCCGACGACATCGGCGCCGACTGCCAGACCTGGACCATCGAACCCATCATCGGCGGCGCCTACCAGATCATCGGCACCGGCTCCGGCAAGTCCCTCGACGTAGCCGGCTGCTCCGCCGCCCGAGGCGCCGACGTCATCATCTGGCCCTTCCACGGCGGCTCCTGCCAACGCTGGTACTTCACCGCCGTCTAACCACCTCTGCTGCGATCCCGGGCATCCCCCGGGATCACGGCACTCACCTCACCGTGCGCTCTTGTCCTTCGCACAAAGCGCCATCGACAGCTCGGACTGTGAACCTCAGTACAGCCAGCACAGCGATGATCAGCGTGATCTCGAGCCACATGGCCGAGGGCTTGCGGGCCGCGTCGTTCTCGGTGCGTACATCGCGCAGGGCAGTGCAGACGTTACGGATTCTGCAGGAAGTTGCAGGGCGGGGAACGACGTTTCCCCGGTCTGGTGGGTCTCACACCTGCCCGGCGGTCAAATTGCACGTTTTGTCATGGGAATCATAAAGCGGAGTGGACCGAAATCCTGCGATACTCCGGTCACTGTCACTCTGAGACCCTTGGGGGGGTCCCCTTGAAGTCCCGCCCTGCCCATTTGCTGCGCCTGGCTGTCCCTGCAGCGCTGGTTGCCGGCTCGGTGGTCGTGCTGACGGGTTCGTCCGGTCAAGCGGCCGAGCCCGGCCCGTACCGGCCGCCGTTCCCGGCCCGCCAGCAGACTGCCAAGACCGAGTTCCAGCCGAACGAGGTCATCGTCAAGTTCAAGTCGGGTGCCACGAGCAAGGCGCGGACGGCCGCGCTGTCGCGGTTCCGGGCGACCGGTGAGGCGTCGCTGACGCCGAACATCGTGAAGGTGACCGGCTCCGCCTCGGCACCCGAGTTGCTCAAGAAGGTCAAGGCCGACCCCACCGTCGAACTGGCCTCGCTGAACTACATCCGACGCATCGACGCCATCCCGAACGACTCGTACTACAACGAGGACCAGAGGGTCTACCTCAACACGATCCGGATGCCTCAGGCCTGGGACCTGTCGAAGTCGACCGGCAACCAGGTCGTCGCGGTGCTGGACACCGGCGTCGACGCCGGTCACCCGGATCTGGTTGGTCACCTAGTTCCGGGGGTGAACACCACCTCGCCGAACCGTGGCCCGATCGACGACAACGGCCATGGCACCATGACTCTGGGCATCATCGCCGCCGCCGCGAACAACAACGCGGGCGTGGCCGGTATCGGCTGGAACGTCAAGGCCATGCCGGTCAAGGTGCTGCGGTCCGACGGCACCGGTGACGACCTCGATGTCGTCGAGGGCATCGACTGGGCCGCGGCGCATGGCGCCAAAGTCATCAACATGTCGCTGAGCGGTGGCACCGACAGCACGATCATGCACGACGCCGTCAAACGCGCGGTGGCCAAGGGCGTCACCGTGGTGGTTGCCGCTGGTAACCAGGGTCTCGGACTTCCCCGCTACCCTGCGGCCTATCCCGAAGTGATCACGGTGGGCGCAACGGATCCCGGCGGCACTCTTACCGGCTTCAGCTCGTACGGCGACTGGGTCGACGTCGCTGCTCCAGGGACAGACATCCTCAGCACCGGCGTGCGGTCGATGACCCCGCAGCAGAACGTGCCGTACTGGTACTGCACCGGCACCTCCTGCTCGGCGCCGATCGTGTCCGGCATCGCGGCCCTGGTCAAGAACAAGTGGCCGAACTACACACCCGACCAGGTCAAGGCCCGGATCAAGAACCTCGCCCGTGATGCCGGTCCGCGCGGCACCGACAAGTTCTACGGCGGCGGCATCCTCGATGCCTATGCCTCCCTCGGTGGCCGGTGGACGACGGACTTCCCGGTGGCGGCAGCGGACAACAACGACCAGCCGGCGCGGGCGACAGCCGTTACCACCACGGCCGCGGGCTCGACCGTGACCGAAGGTGACGTCGACTGGTACAAGGTGAACTCGGCTGCTGCGCGGAACCTGCGCGTCTCCGTGACCGGACCGAAGTTCGACGAGACCGAGCGATGGGCGAACTTCGCACCACGGGTCGATGTCTACAACGGCCAACTAAAGTTCATCGGCTCCGCGGAGAAGGAGTTCCCGGACTTCGATGGGAACGGAAACCCGATCTGGGCGCCCCTGACCGCCGCAACCAACGTCAGTGCGCTGGAAGGCGACACCTACATCGCGGTGCGCAACTCGAATGGGTCTCGTGATGCCCGGACCTACACGCTCAAGGTTGAGGCCGGTACCGCCGGCACCACGACGGGCCCGGACTACCCGGTTTTCAACGCAGTGCCGAACGACATGTCACTCGCACAGCCGGTTGCGGTCAAGCCTTCGGTGACGTTTGCTTCCGACGTGGATGCCGCGACGGTCAATGAGTCGACGGTTCGGCTGGTCAACGGTAAGACGGGGGCTGCGGTTGCGAGCACGGTGGCGTACGACGCTGCTTCCAAGACTGCGACGATCACGCCGGCGAGCGCGTTGCTGGACAACTCGCCGTACCGGATCGTCGTGAACGGTGTGCACGAGAGTGGTGCGGCTGTGATTCTGACGCCGTTCAGCAGTGTGTTCTCGACTGTTGATCTGGTGCCGGCTGCGCTGGAGACGTTCGACGCCAGCGGGTCGTTCCAGAAGGCGAACCTGGGGTGGAAGATCCCGGCGCTCGGGGATCTGGACCAGATCATCGTGCGGCGGAACACCGGGGGTAAGTACCCGACTCCGACGACCGGGACGCTGGTTTACTCCGGTACTGCGTCCAGCTTTGCGAACACCGCGCTGCCGCAGTCGACGACGTACACGTACTCGGCTTGGGTGAAGGACCGCAGCGGGAAGCTGAGTGCTGGTAAGGGTACGCAGCTGCTCGGGATGAAGTCGGGGATCTCGACGACGTCCACCAAGCTGAACATCGGCGGGTCGATCACGTTGAAGGGCAGCACGCTGGGGATCGACGGGAAGGCGTACCCGACGTTGCCGATGAGCATCTACTCGCGGCCGGCGAACGGGACGACGTTCAAGCTGCTGAAGACGCTGGGGTCGTCCTCGACGGGGACGGTCAGCTACACGTTCAAGCCGGGGTACTCGGCGGTGTACATGCTGACGTTCGCCGGGAACGGCGACCTGATGGGCACGCGGACCAACGACATCACGGTGCTGGTCACGCCGACCATCTCGTCGACACTGTCACCGTCGACGGTCAAGCTGGGTTCGACCACGAAGCTCAGTGGTGTGGTGACCCCGGCGCACTCCGGCAAGTCGGTGCAGTTGCAGCGGCTCGTCGGGAAGACGTGGACCGTGGCGGGTTCGGCGAAGCTGAGCTCGAGCGGCGCTTACGCCTTCGGGATCAAGCCGCCGTACAAGGGGAAGATCGCCTACCGGGTCTACTTCCCGAGCGACGGCGACCACACTCTCGCCTACAGCGCCATCCGCACCCTGACGATCACCTGATCATCAGCTGACAAGTGTGCCCCGGTCGATCGCGGCCGGGGCACACGTCTGTTCAGGGGGCGTAGTGCTGGATGGTGCCGCCGCGGGAGAGGTCGACGAGGGTGTGGGCGAGGGAGCGGGCCTCGGCTAGGACTTCGGATAGGTCGAGCTTGGTGAGTTGGCGGTTGCGGACTACTACTTCGCCGGCTACCAGGACTGTGTGGACGTCGGAGGCTCGGACGGAGTAGACGAGGGCTGCCCTGGGGTCGTGGAGGGGTTGGTTGTGGGGCGCGGAGAGGTCCAGGAGGGTGATGTCGGCTTGGCGGCCTGGCTCCAGTACGCCGAGGGTGGTCGGCTGGTTGGCCGCGGCGGCACTGTGGTGGGTGGCTAGGCGGAGGGTCTCGGAGAGGGGCATCCACTCGGCGTTGTTTTGCTGGTGTTTCTGGGTGAGGGCCAGGAGGCGGAGGGACTCCCAGACGTCGAGGGTGTTGTGGACGGCGGCGCCGTCGGTGCCGATGCCGGTGCGAATGCCAACGGAGTGGAGTTGCCTCACCGGGGTTCCGTTGCCCATGGCAAGTTTCAGGTAGACCTTGGGGCAGGTGGCGACGGTGGTGCGGTCGGCGTGGCGGGCGAGGATCGGGAGGTCGGTGTCACGGATGCCGCAGCCGTGGGCGATCAGGGTTCCTGCGTCGAGGACGCCGGTGCGGTCGAGGATCTCGATCGGGGTGGCACCGTGTTTGTCGAGGGAGGCCTGGGTTTGGTCGTCCGTCTCGGCGGCGTGCAGGTGGATGCGGAGGCCTTCGGCGCGGGCGATGTCCGCGGTACGGCGGAGGTCGTCGTCCGAGACCGTGTACGTCGCATGCGGGCCGAGGCTGGTGGTAATGCGCGGGTGGAGGGTGGCGAGCTCGCGCGTGGTGGCGATGGCGGCGTCGATTGCTTCCGGGCCGGCCGAGGAGAAGTAGGTGGGGGCGAGGTCGGCGCGGATACCGGTCTCGATGGCGGCCTGTGCGATCTGGTCGGCGTGGAAGTAGTGGTCGACGAAGGTGGTCACGCCGGCCAGGAGCATCTCGGCGCAGGCCAGGCGGGCGCCGACGCGGACGCGTTCGGGAGTGAGGTTGACCTCCATCGGCCAGATGCGCTGGTTGAACCAGTCGTCGATCGACAGATCCTCGGCAGCGCCGCGCATCATCACCATCGGGCTGTGCGTGTGTGAGTTGATGAGGCCGGGTACGGCGAGCAGCCCGGTGCCGTCGATCACCTCAACGGGTGTCGCGGGCGGGGGTGTGCCGGTGGGGACGATGGCCGTGATAACGGTGTCGGCGAGGTGGATGTCCTGGGCCTCGGCTACGTGGCACTCCCCTGCCTCAGGGACGATCAGGACGTCGACGTTGCGGATCAGCGACTGCGCCATACCGGAGCCTCTCACGCTCAGGGGTGACGACCGGCGAGCACGCAGAACTCGTTGCCCTCGGGATCCGCAAGGACAACCCAGGTGGCGTCGTCGCCTTGACCTACCTCCGCGGGGCGGGCGCCCAGGTCGAGCAGACGGCGGACTTCTTCGTCCTGGTCGCGGTCGGTGGGGTTCACGTCGAGGTGGACTCTGTTCTTGACGGTCTTGGCTTCGGGAACGTGGGCGAAGGTCAGGGTCGGCGGTACCGGGCCGGGGCGGTTCCTGCCATCGGGTACTGCCGGGGAACCGATCGTGATGCAGTCGTCCTCGATCAGCTGCACCTCGTAATCGAGCACCGCACACCAGAACCTGGACAGGGCGCCGGGGTCGGCACAGTCGATCGCCAACTCCGTCAGTTTGCTGGCCATGTCGAAACCTTTCTGCCGAGGGTGGGGCGGGTCAGCGGTCATCTTCCCATCGGACCCCATGGGAACAAGTGTTCGAATCTCGGGTACAGTGCTGCGTATGGGTGCTGATCTTCAGGGCTCGTTGCTGGATGCGTTCGAGGATCCGGGGTTGGGATCGCTCGAGGGGATCACGCGGGCGGAGCTTGGGCAGGGCGCTTGGGTTGATGTGCTGCCGGGGTGGTTGAGCGGGGCGGACCAGGTGTTCGAGCGGCTCGTGCGGGAGGTGCCTTGGTATGCGGAGAAGCGGCAGATGTACGACCGGGTGGTGGATGTGCCGCGGTTGCTGTGCTTCTACGAGGAGAGCCAGGATCTGCCGCTGCCGATCCTCGACGAGGCGCGCGACGCCTTGAGCGACCACTACCGCGAGGAGCTGGGCGAGCCGTTCCGGACGGCCGGGTTGTGTTACTACCGCGACGGCCGGGACAGCGTGGCCTGGCACGGCGACCGGATCGGTCGCGGGAATCATGAGAACACGATGGTGGCGATCCTTTCGGTGGGTGAGCCGCGCATGCTGGCGCTGCGGCCGCGGCCGGGTGGGTCGAGTGGGCCGGTGAGTTCGGCGATCCGGTATCCGCTCGGGCACGGCGACCTGATCGTGATGGGTGGTTCCTGCCAACGCACCTGGGAACACGCCATCCCCAAGGCCAGCGGGCGAGTCGGCCCCCGGATCAGCATCCAGTTCCGCCCCCGCGGCGTGCGCTGAGGTCTACTACTGGCGGGCGAGTGCCGCTGGGTCCACTTGCATCGGGTAGGGCTCCTCGACCGTGGAGAGCACTCCCCCGAGAGCCGTCAGCGTCCGGCGGTACTTGCCATTGCTGAGCTTCGAGGCGATCAGGTGCGGACGCTTCTCCAGCTCAAGGCGCCAGTAGAAGTCGATACCGGCTTCGGCGTAGAGCTCAGGCTTGATGATCCGGTCCTGCGGATGCGTGTTCGGTGACACGATCTCCACGACGAGCAGTACTGACGCGCCTTGATACCGCGAAGGGGCAGTGGCGGAGACAGCCCGGTCGACCACCACAACATCCGGTTCGGTCAGCCGGCCACCGGGAATCTCGACGTTGACAGTCTCGAGCACCTCGTAGGGCGCCTTTGCAGCGGCGATCGCTGCTTCCAGCAGATTGGCGAGACGGCGAGACGCGCGCTGGTGGACGGTTCCCGGCGCCGGGGTCACGGTGAGAACACCGGGGGTAAGGAGCTCGTAGCGAGTGTGATCGCCATTGTCGGGAAGCCCTTCAACATCATCGATCGTCCAAGGCCCGACGTGACCCGCGAGTGCGATGCTCATCGCGTGATCTCCCTTCTGCCGAAGAACGGTCGCAGTCATCAGTGTTCCACAGCCGGCGAGGATCAGGCGGCTTTCGCGGTGGCTCGTAGGGGTTGGTAGATGTGGTCGGGGGTGGCTATGTAGAAGGCGAGCAAGGGGACTTGGGCGGCTTGGCAGAGGTGGGTGGCGGCGGTGGACCATTCGTCGTCTACTTCGGGCCAGGTGGGTGGGCCGGGGCGGCCCAGGGCCAGGAGGAGGGCGGAGCCTGGATCGGTGCGGAGGGCGGGGACGATGGGGTGCAGGGCGGTGGCGCAGAGGCCTGGGGTGTCCAGGGGTGGGTGCTGGTCGGCGAACTCTGTGGGTAGGTCGATGGCTACGACGGCGCGGAGGCGGGCGTCGGGGCCGCAGAGGATGGCGGTGAAGGTGCCGCGGGTGCGGTCGCCGTGGCTGACCATCAGGTCGACGACGTCGGCGGCGAGGGTGGGATCGGTCAGGGGCTGGTCGGCCCACTCGGGGGCCAGGTCAAGGAAGGTCATACCAAGAAGGTGCCGTGGGTCCCGGCCCGGATCCGAGTTATCCACAGGGCAGTTTTCCATCGGTCAATTGGCCCATCCGGTTGGCCCCAAAGTGGATCTGCAGCGTGGGCCGCTGCGCCCATAGGCTCGGCACATGATGACGAACAAGTTCTTGCCGCCCGCGGGAGCACCGCGCGATCTGGCGATGGCACAGCTGGCGAACTCGGTGGGAGACGGCGCGTTCGTCGTCACGTCGGCACTGTTCTTCACGCGGGTCGTCGGGCTCTCGGAGGCACAGGTCGGGCTGGGGCTGACGATCGCTTGGCTGGTCGGGTTCCTGACCGGCGTGCCGCTGGGCAACTTGGCGGACCGCAAGGGACCGCGGGTGGTCGCCATCCTGCTGGCATTGAGTACGGCGGTCTCGGTCTCGGCGTTCTTGTTCGTCCGGAGCTTCCCGCTCTTCCTGGTGGCCGCGATCGCCTACGCCTGCAGCCAGACCGGACTGACGGCGGCTCGGCAGGCACTGCTCGCCGGACTGATCGCGCCGGCCGAGCGCACCCGGATCCGCGCGTTCCTGCAGGCCACGGTGAACGGCGGACTGGCGGTCGGCGCGCTGCTCGGCGGAATCGCGCTCCGATTCGACACAGAGACGGCGTACCTGACGGTGTTTGCACTGGATGCGGTGAGCTTCTTGATCGCCGCAGCGCTGATCCGGCGCGTGCCACCGGTCGCGGTCACCGTCCGGATCCACGGTGAGCCGCGGCTCGCCGTACTGCGGGATCGTCCGTACGCCGTCCTGGCGCTGCTGAACTCGATCATGCTGCTGTTCATGCCGCTGATCAGTCTGATCGGACCGCTGTGGATCGTGACTCGCACCGATGCCCCGAGCTGGGCGGTCGCCTCGCTGATGATCGTGAACACGCTCGGCGTCATGATCTTCCAGGTGCGCGTCGCGGGTAAGGTCCGCGATCTGCGCACTGCGACGAAGTCCGTCCGGTACGCCGGGATCGCGATGCTGGCCGCCTGCGGCGTGTTCGCCTTCACGGCGATGAACCTGCACCCTGCAGTCGCTGCCGGAGTGCTGGTCGTGGCCGCGGCGCTGCTGACGCTGGGCGAGATGAAGCTCGCCTCGGGTGCTTGGGAAATCAGCTTCGGGCTGGCGCCGGCCGACAAGCAGGGGCAGTACCAAGGGTTCTTCGGCACTGGTCCTGCGATCGCCCGGATGCTCGGTCCGGCGCTGCTGACCACGGTGGTCCTGGGCTGGGGCCCAATCGGCTGGATCCTCGTCGGAGCCCTGTTCCTTGGGACCAGTGTGGGAACTGGTCCCGCCGTAAAATGGGCAGCGCGGACGCGGGCCGTCAGTGTGGACGGTCCGGCCGTGGTCGCCTGAGGAGCCTGATGGATATCCCCGGTCTGGTCGAGGTCACGACGTACGAGGAACTGCGCGAGATTGTCCCGCCGCCACTGGGGGCGGCAGTCGACAAGGAACGCAAGGAACTGCACCCGCTGGACCGGGAGTGGCTGGCCGCCTCGCCGTTCGTGCTGATGGCCACCTCCGCGGCCGACGGCACCTGTGATGTGTCGCCGAAGGGTGATCCGGCCGGGTTCACGCTGGTTCTCGACGACACCACGATCGCGATCCCGGACCGGGCCGGCAACCGGCGGGTGGACGGCTTCGAGAACATCATCAGCAACCCGCATGTCGGGCTCATCTACTTCCTGCCGGGGCGGACGGACACGCTGCGGATCAACGGACGGGCCCGGATCGTCAAGGAAGCGCCGTTCTTCGACCAGATGATCGTCAAGGGGAACCGGCCGCAGCTGGCCCTGCTGGTGGAGATCGAGGAGGTCTACCACCACTGCTCGAAGGCGTTCCTGCGCTCGAAGCTGTGGAAGCCGGAGAGCTGGGACGTCGACGCGGCGCCGAGCCGGGCGGTGCTCTCGCAGGCGCTGGAGCGTAAGGACGCCAGTCTGGCCGACCTGGAGAAGTACTACGGCAAGGAGTACGAGGAGAAGATCTACGACGTCAAGTACTGAGTACTGCACCTGGCGTACAGACATCTACTCCGTGGCGACGATGACATCGAGGGGCGCGGCGCCGTACGGTTCCTTACTGTGAGCACTGACCACTGGGCCCAGGTACGGCGGATCGCCCTGCCGCTGGTGCTGTCGGTGATCGGCGTGGTCGGGTCGATCGGGGCGGCGAACGGCCAGGTCGACCGGCGGCCGGCGGACTGGTTCATGGTGCTGCTGATCCTGAAGGGGTCGCTGTCGCTGTACTGGCTGCGGACCCACGTGATCCCGGTGCTGTGGGCAACTGTCGTGTCCACGCTCATCTACATGCTGATGCAGTACCCGTACGGCCCGGTGATCTTCCCGTTCATCATCGCGGTGTTCACGACCATCCGGCTCGGGCACCGGCTGGTCGGGTGGTCGGCGCTGGCCGCGCTGTACATCGGCCACGTCGGTGGGCGGATGGTGCTCGGCATCAACGAGGACGGCGTCTACCAGATCCTGCTGGTCGGCTTCTTCTTCGTTCTACTGGGCACTGTCTCGGAGTTGTTCCGGGCGCACCGCGAGCGGGTGACTGCCTCCGAGCGCACGCGGCGGGAGGCCGAGCTGCGGCAGGCCAGCGAGGAGCGGCTCCGGATCGCGCAGGAGCTGCACGACGTGGTTGCGCACCACATCTCGCTCATCAACGTGCAGGCCTCGACTGCGCTGCACCTGGCCGACCGCCAACCCGAGCAGGCCGCACCGGCGCTCGCAGCGATCAAGGAGGCCAGCAAGGAAGCGCTGGTGGAGCTACGGTCGATTGTCGGCATCCTCCGCCAGACCGACGAGTCCGCACCACGCCAGCCGGTTGCGGGTCTGGAGCGGCTCGAGCATCTGGTCAGCCGGACCTCCATGGCCGGGCTGGAGGTACACACCGCGATCCATGGTGAGTCACGTCCGCTACCGACCGGGCTGGACCGCGCTGCGTTCCGCATCATCCAGGAGTCGCTGACAAACGTCGTACGGCATGCCAAGGCGACCACTGCGACTGTCCGGATCCAGTACGGCGAGGAGTCGCTCGTGATCCAGGTCGACGACAACGGGCGGTCGCTGGCCGGCGCACCGACCGAAGGCAATGGCATCGTCGGCATGCGTGAACGCGCCACCGCTCTCGGCGGGACCCTGGCGACGACCCGCACCCCTGCGGGTGGACTGCGAGTCGTCGCGACGCTACCGCTAGTCGGGCAAGCGCACGTGTGACGGGCTGAGCTCGGCGACACTCGAGACGCCGAGCAGAGCCATGGTGCGACGGACCTCCTTGGTGAGGATGTCCGCGGCGCGGGCGACACCGCGCTGGCCGCCGGCCATCAGGCCGTACAGGTACGCACGGCCGACCAGGCAGGCGTCGGCGCCGAGAGCGACCGCAGCCACGATGTCGGCGCCGGACATGATGCCGGTGTCGAGGTAGATCTCCGCGTCGGAACCGATCGCCTTGCGAACGTCCGGCAGGATGCGCAGCGGCGTTGGCGCGCGATCGAGCTGACGGCCGCCGTGGTTGGAGAGCACGATCGCGTCCGCGCCGGCGTCGACCACGCGGCGAGCGTCGTCAACGGTCTGGATGCCCTTGACGATCAGCGGACCGTCCCAGATCGACCGCAGCCAGGTCAGGTCGTCGATCGTCATGGTCGGGTCGAAGAGCTTGTCCAGCAGCTCAGCCACGGTGCCGTCCCAGCTGGAGAGGGAGGCGAACGTCAGCGGACGAGTGGTGAGCAGGTTGGCCCACCAGGCCGGGTGCATCGACGCGTCCAGCACGGTCTTGGCGGTCAGCGACGGCGGGATGGTGAAGCCGTTGCGTACGTCGCGCAGACGCGCACCCGCGACCGGTACGTCGACCGTCAGCATCAGCGCCTCGTACCCGGCAGCGGCAGACCGCTTGACCAGGTCCTCACCGGAGTCGCGGTCCTTCCAGACGTACAGCTGGAACCACTTGCGCGCATCCGGGCCGGCCGCGGCGACGTCCTCGATCGAGGTGGTGCCCATGGTGGAGAGCGCATACGGGATGCCGATCTCCTCGGCGACCTTGACGACCGCACTCTCCCCCTCGTGGTTCATCATCCGGGTGAACCCGGTCGGCGCGAAGGCGAACGGCAACTCCGAGCGCTTGCCGAGGATCGTCGTCCCGAGGTCGATATCGGAGACGTTGCGCAGGATCGACGGCTGCAGCTCCATCTCGGCGAACAGCCGGCGGGCCCGGCTGAGGCTGATCTCGGCCTCGGCGGCGCCGTCGGTGTAGTCGAAGACCGAGCGCGGGGTACGGCGCTTGGCGATCGCCCGCAGATCCGCGATCGTGAGCGCCTTCTCGAGGCGGCGCTCGGTGGGGTTCGTGGTGATCGGCTTGGCCCGCAGCAGGGGCCGCAGCTCGGACCATTTGGGTAGCTGTCGATCGGTCATCTGGGGTAGCTCCGGGGGCAGGTTGTGTGTGGTCGGACCACAGCCTATCCTGTGGTCCGACCACAGGGGTAGAGTCGCCGGGTGAAGAACTACGAGCTGGTGCTGCATCGGGTGGAGGCGGAGCTGGCGGCCGGGCGGCTGCGGATCGGCGGGCGGCTGCCGGGAGAGCGCGTTCTCGCGGAACAGCTCGGGATCAGCCGGCCGTCGGTACGGGAGGCGGTTCGGGTGCTGGAGGCGATGGGCGTCGTGCGCACCGCGACCGGGTCCGGGCCGGATGCGGGAGCGGTGATCGTGGCCGAGCCGGTGTCACCGTTGACCGCCGTACTGCGGTTGCACCTGGCAACCAACCATCTGCCGATGGGTGATGTGGTGCAGACCCGGATCCTGCTGGAGTCCTGGGCGGCACGGGAGGCAGCTGGGCGCTCTCCGGAATTGGGTCCGGCGGTGGAGTTGCTGGATCGGATGGATGCGCCGGGGTTGTCGCCGGAGGAGTTTCACCTGCTCGACGCGGAGTTCCATGTAGCGCTGGCGGGGCTCGCGGGGAACGTGCTGATCGCGGCGGTGATGGAGTCGTTGCGGTCGGCAATTCACGGGTACGTGCTGGCCGCCGTACCGAGTCTGCCGGACTGGGAGGCGACCGCGATCGGGTTGCGGGGTGAGCATCGGGCGATCGTGTCGGCGCTGGCGGCCGGGGATGCGGACGGCGCGGCCGGGCTGGTGACCGCGCACATCCAGGGGTTCTATCAGGCCGCTCGGCTGCCTTCCTAGTCGCGCTCGGCTGCAGTGCCGCGTTCGACGGCGGTGCCGCGTTCGACGGCGGAAAGGGCAGTCCGGCGGAGGCCGAGGATGACGATCGCGCCGACCAGCAGGTGGAAGGACGCCAGGCCGAGCTTGGCGCCGATGCCGACGCCGCTGATGAGCGGGCTGCCGAGGGACAGCAGACAGGCGATCACGGCGACGATCGTCCAAGCCTTGCGGGCGCCGATCGCGTAGCGCTCCAAGATCGCCAAGAGCGCCCAGCCCGCGAGGGTCAGGAGAGCCGTTGAGATCACGATCTCTGGAGCGCCGACGTGCTGGAGAACGCCGTTCTCGGGAACGCCGTTCTGGCGAGCATCCAGGGTCAGTCCGGCCGCGGGAACGAGGATCGCCCACCACGACGCTGCCGCGATCGTGGCCACCCCGACCACCAGCAACCTGCTCCGATCGGTACGGCGGCGCGCGGCCGGCTTGGCGGTGGGAACGGACGAGGTGGTGGTCTGCATGTCAGCCTCCGGGAGTGGTTGTTGCAATCACCGTGGCGGAAAGCAAGCCGTCCGGGCATCGGTCCGACGGCTGTGCGGCTTCTACTTTGGTCGGTGGTGGGCGGGCCGACTCCGGCCTAGGGTCTGCACATGGAGAGAGACGACTGCCCGCCGGCGGGGCGGCGGTGGGTCTGGGATGTCTGGGCTGTCGTTCCCATCGGGGTTTTTACGGCGATGACCGTCGTGGGGCGGATGACGGACACGAGTCATCCGCGGCGGCTGGTGCTGGATATTGCGGTGGGTGTTGTCAGTACCGGATTGATGGTTCTGTTACCGCGGCGACCGGTGCCCACGGCGCTCGGGATGGCGCTGCTGGTGATGTTGTCACCGGCGGGGACGCCGGCCAGTACGGCGGCGACGCTCGGGATTGCGTTGCGTTTATCTCAGCGGACTGCAATCGCGGTGACGGCGGTTCAGGTCGTCGCCCATCTCGCGCAGGGGGCTTGGCGGCCGATCGCCGACTTGCCGTTCTTGTGGTTCGCTGCGCTGGATGTCGCCGTCCACGCGGCCTTGCTGGGTTGGGGATTGTGGACCCAGGCTCGGCGGCAATTGCTCGACTCGTTGCTGGATCGGGCGCGGCGAGCGGAGGCTGAGCAGGGGCGCCGGGTAGCCGAGGCGCGGACGCTCGAGCGGACGAAGATGGCTCGGGAGATGCACGACGTACTGGCGCATCGGTTGTCGTTGCTGGCCACGTATGCGGGGGCGCTGGAGTACCGGCCGGACTCGTCGCCGGAGAAGCTGGCGCAGGCTGCGGGTGTGATTCGGACCGGCGTGCATCAGGCGCTGGACGAACTGCGTGAGGTGATCAGCGTGCTGCGCGACACCGAGATCGAGGAAGGACCGGGCGGGCGGCCGCAGCCGACGTTCGGGGATGTTCAAGGCCTGGTTGAGGAATCGCGAGCGGCTGGTACGACGGTCGCGTACGACGAAGAGGTGGACGATGTCACGTCGTTGCCCCCGGCAACCGGCCGGACGGCGTACCGGATTGTGCAGGAAGGATTGACGAACGCCCGCAAGCACGCGGCCGGGCATCCGGTGACGGTCACCGTGACCGGGCGGCCGGGAACCGGGTTGCGGATCGAGCTGACGAACCCCGGGTCGAGCGGCGTACCGCTGGCACCGGGGAGCGGGACCGGGCTGGTCGGTCTGACCGAGCGGGTCCAACTGGCCGGCGGGACACTCGACCATCAGCGAGAGCCCGGTGGCGGTTTCCGGCTGGCCGCCTCGCTACCGTGGCCGACATGAGCGAGCCGATCATCAGAGTGCTGGTGGTGGATGACGACGCGCTGGTTCGGGCGAGTCTGGAGATGATGCTGGACGGGGCTCACGGGATCTCGGTGGTCGGGCAGGCCGCCGACGGGGACGAGGTGCAGGCGGCGGTCGACGCGCACTTCCCGGATCTCGTGCTGATGGATCTGCGGATGCCGCGGGTGGACGGGATCGTCGCGACCCAGCGGGTGCGGGCCCGGCCGAATCCGCCCGAGGTCGTGGTGCTGACCACGTTCGACACGGACGAGAACGTGTTGCACGCGCTGCGCGCCGGGGCCAGCGGGTTCCTGCTGAAGGACACGCCGCCGGCCCAGATCGTCGACGCCGTACGGCGGGTCGCGGCTGGAGACCCGATCCTCTCCCCCGCGATCACCCGGCGGCTGATGGATCGCGCCGCCACCCAGGCCGACGCGCACACGATCGCGCGGGAATCGCTGGAACGGCTTTCACCGCGCGAGTACGACGTGATGCTGGCGGTCGCGCAGGGTAAGGCGAACGCGCAGATCGCGACCGAGTTGTACATGAGCCTGGCGACCGTAAAGGCGCACATCTCGCACATCCTGACCAAGCTGGAGCTCGGGAACCGCACCCAGATCGCGCTCCTCGCGCACGACGCGGGCCTCGCCTGATCGCCCGTTGATGGCCATGGCCCGGGGCAAGCACTAACGTGACCGCATGATCAGGGTGTTGCTGGCGGATGACCAGGCGTTGGTGCGGGCCGGATTCCGGTCGTTGCTGAATGCCGAGGACGACATCACCGTGATCGGTGAGGTCGCCGACGGCGCCGAAGCGGTGGCGGTGGCGCGGGCGGAGAAGCCTGATGTCGTGCTGATGGACATCCGGATGCCGGGAACCGACGGGCTGGCCGCGACCCGGATGATCGGTGCGGACGAGTCGCTGGCCGATGTCCATGTGGTGATCCTGACGACGTTCGATCTGGACGAGTACGTGTTCGAGGCGCTGCGGGTCGGGGCCAGCGGATTCCTGGTGAAGGACACCGAACCGGTGGAGCTGCTGCAGGCGGTTCGGGTGGTGGCACGGGGTGATGCGCTGCTCTCGCCAGGGGTCACTCGCCGGCTGGTGGCCGAGTTCGCGAGCCGGAGCCGGCAGCCGCATGCCAGCAAGGAGCTCGATGTGTTGACCGAGCGCGAGAAGGAGATCGTCGCGCTGGTCGGTGAAGGGCTGTCGAACGACGAGATCGCGGAGCGGCTCGTGCTCAGTCCGGCCACGGCGAAGACGCACGTCAGCCGCGCGATGATCAAGCTCGGTGCGCGAGACCGTGCGCAACTGGTCGTCGTCGCCTACCAGACCGGCCTGGTCCGGCCGGGTTGGCTCGGGTAGGCGTACAGAAGAACGGGTAATAGTCCGGCAGCCAGCACCTCAGCCCGGTTGGCTACGTCTGCGGCCGGCCGTGGGGCGGTACTACTACCCGTCGCTCTGTACGCATCCGGTACTACTCCGGGTGCGGTAGACGAAGTGCCTCCTGGTGGGCGACGCGGTGCACCGCTCTGGACCGGCAGTCTCGTCATCATGAACGAGACAGGGGTTCCACTGGTCGAGGCGATCGGCCTGACGAAGAGGTACGGCGACACGCTCGCGGTCGACGGTGTCGACCTGACGGTCCTGCCGGGTGAGGTGTACGGGTTCCTCGGACCGAATGGCGCCGGGAAGACGACGACGCTGCGGATCCTGACCGGGCTGATCGCGCCGACCACCGGGACGATCAAGGTGCTGGGCGGGCGGCCGGGGAGTCCCGACGTACTCGGCCGCATCGGCTCGATGATCGAGTCCCCCGCGTTCTACCCGTATCTCTCGGGCCTTGACAACCTGAGGCTGCTCGCCGAGTACGCCGAGGTCCCGAGGCAGCGCGTGAACGAGGTTCTGGAGATCGTGGATCTCGAGAACCGTTCTCGAGATCGGTTCTCGAGCTACTCCCTGGGGATGAAGCAGCGACTCGGGGTCGCCGCAGCGCTGCTGAAAGATCCGGAGCTGGTGATCCTGGACGAGCCGACCAACGGCCTCGACCCGGCCGGTATGCGGGACATGCGCCGGCTGATCCGCGAACTCGGATCCGACGGACGCACTGTCCTGCTCTCCAGCCACCTGCTCGGCGAGGTCCAGCAGATCTGCGACCGGGTCGGCATCATCGACTCCGGCCGGATGGTTGCCGAGCACCACGTCGAGGACCTGCGCGGCGAGCAGGAGCTCCTGATCCGAGCAGAACCACAGCAGACCGCGCACGCCGTACTGACCAAGCTGCTCGGTGCGAACGCCGTTCACCGGTACGACGAGACGCTCCGCGTGCAGGTGGAGCCGGGGCGGGCGGCCGAGGTGAACCGCGTTCTCGTCGAGGCCGGGGTCGCCGTGTCCGAGCTGCACAGCACCGAACGCGCTCTCGAGGACCTGTTCTTCGAGCTCACGACCAGCAAGGAGAAGGCTGATGTTGGGTAGCTATCGCGCGGAGATCCTGAAACTCCGCAAGCGCTCCGCGGTCTGGGTACTGTTCGGCGCCGGTCTGGTTCTGAGCCTGATCTTCGGCTACCTTCTCCCGTACCTGGGTTACCTCACCGGCGACGAGAATCCGCAGACCACCGGTGTCCCGAGAGACGCCGTTCTGGCGGGCATGCTCCCGGCCAGAGTCATCGACAACACGATCGGCGGCTATCCGATCTTCGCCGGGGCCCTCGCGCTCGTCCTGGGCGCGATCGTGATCGGCGGCGAGTACAGCTGGGGCACACTGAAGACGATCTTCACCCAGCGACCGGGCCGGGCCGCGATCCTCGGCGCCCAGTTCCTCGGGCTCGCCACGATGATCGCGCTGTGGGTGCTCGGGATCTTCGCCACCTGCGCCCTGTGCAGTATCGGCATCGCGGCGGCCGAGGACGGGGCCACCAACTGGCCGGGCGCCGTTGATCTGGTCAAGGGGCTCGCCGGTGGCTGGCTGGTCCTGATGACCTGGTGCCTGGCCGGCGCCGCCCTGGCCGTTGCCTTCCGCAACGTTGCGCTGCCGATCGGGCTCGGGGTGGTGTGGATCCTCGGGATCGAGACCTTGCTGGCCGGCGTGGTCAACAGCCTGCTGCCCGACCTGAAGTTCCTGTCCGACGCGCTGCCGGGAGCCAATGCCGGTTCGCTGGTGTTCGCGGTGACCGGGATGGCCACCGGCGACGCACCTCCCGGCGTACGGGATGCGGTCGACGGCGGCCGTGCCCTCGCGACCTTGCTGGCCTACTGCCTGATCTTCGCCGTCATCGCCGCCTGGACCACCCGGCGGCGTGACGTCACCTGATCCCGGCGTGCACCAGGGCGAGCTCGCAGAACATCGCGTTCGCCCAGGAGAACCACTCGCGGGTGAACTGCGTCGGGTCGTCGACATCGAACCCTTCGTGCATGAGTCCGGTACCGCCGGTCGTGTCACGGAGGAGTTCGAGTAGCTCCTGGCGCTCCGCTGCGGACGTGCTCGAAATCCCCTGCACAGCGAGGGCGATGTGCCAGATGTAGCGGGGCGGAGTGTGCGGACTACCGATGCCCGAGGCCGCCGTACCGCTGTAGTAGTAGGGGTTCTCCGGGCTCAGCAGGAGCTTGCGAGTCGCCAGGTACGTCGGGTCGTCGGCCGCCACGAACCCGGACAGCGGAGCACTCAGCAGCGACGGCATGTTGGCGTCGTCCATCAGCAGCGACTCCCCCATCCCGTCCACCTCATACGCATAAACGCGCCCATGAACCGGGTGGTCGACCGTCCCGTGCCGAGCGATCCCGTCCTCGATCGAGGCCTTCAGCTCCTTGGCCCGCGCCGCCAGCGACTCGTCACCGAACACCTCGGTCGCGATCTCCTGCAGGTGGCCCAGAACGACCGCAGCGAACATGTTTCCCGGCACGTTGAACCCGAGATCGGTCGCGTCGTCACTCGGCCGGAACGCGCTCCACGACATCCCGGTCGGCTTCGTCAGCCGCCCGAGGCCGCCACGCACCAGACTGTCGGACGGCCGGTCGTCGTGCCGCTGGAACCGGTACGGCGAACGCGCCTCGTGATCCTGCTCGACCGTCCACAACTCCAGGATCGCTTCCGCCGCAGGCCGGAACCGCGCGTCGATCACGTCGGCCCGGCCCGTTGCCTTCCACAACTTGTAGGCCAGGTCGAGCGGGAAACACAGCGAGTCGATCTCGTACTTGCGCTCCCACACCCACGGCGACATCTCGGTCTCGTCCCCGGTATGCCCGGCCCCGTTCGCCGATTTGTTGAAGGCGTTCGCATAAGGATCCAGTACGACGTACTCCAGCTGCCGGTGCAGTACGCCGATCAGCACGTCCTGCAGGGTCGGATCGTCCTTGCACAGCAGCAGGTACGGGCGCAACTGCGCAGCGGAGTCGCGCAACCACATCGCCGGGATGTCACCGGTGAGGACGAACGTCGTACCGTCGGGCAACCGCTCGGCCACCGCCGGCAGGTTCTCGGCCATCGACCGCCGGAACATCTCCGCGATCACGTCGTCCCCACTGGCCGCGCGGACCTTCTCGGTCGCAGCAGCCAGCACGTCGGGATCGATCATCTTCTCCATCTACCTTTCAGCAACGAGTTCGCGTTCCGGCGAGAACGTGTGGTCCAGCACCAGGCTGCCGGCTCCGATCGCCCCGGCATCCGCGCCGAGCGCCGTACCGGTGACTTCGACCCCGTGGATCGTGCGGACCGTGAAGCGGCTCTGCAGAGCGGCCCGGACCCGGTCGGTCAGCAGCGGGGCGAGCTGCTCGAAGTACGGTCCGCCGAAGACCACCCGGTCCAGGTCGAGCAGGTTCGCCACGTCCTCGACGACGTGCGCGATCCGCTCGGCCAGTGCCGTGATGATCCCGGCCGCGGCCCCGGGCCCGGCGGCGGCCAGCGTACACAGCTGGGTGAAGGCGGCGTCCACCGCCTGGCGGTCGTCGAGGTCGATGCTCTGGGCAAGCACTCCGGCCTGGACCGCTTGGTGGACGAGGTACCGCGGCCGGCTGGTCTCGCCGACGCAACCCCGGCGGCCGCAGAAGCAGACCGGGCCGTCCGGATCGACGACCACGTGACCGATCTCGCCGGAGTTGCTGGACGAGCCGCGGACCACCTCGTCGCCGAGGACCAGTCCGGCGCCGACTCCGGTACCGAGGTAGAAGAAGACGAAGTTGCCCGGTCCACTGACCCATTTCTCGGCAGCAGCCGCCGCGGTCACGTCCTTGTCGAGCAGCACTGGCAGCCCGGTCCGCTCGCGCAGTTCGTCCCGCAGCGGCACGAGATGCCAGGCGGACAAGTTCGGTGGGTCGACGACCACGCCGCGCTCGACGTCGATCGGACCAGGCGCAGCGATCCCGACACCGATCACACGGCTGCGTAGGGCGGCGGAGTCGTCGATGATGACCTCGACGGCGTCCGCGATCGCGTCGATCAGGACGTCCGGATCGTCGTCCTCCGGCGGAGCGAGCTGCCGCCGAGCGACCACGCGACCGGTCAGATCGAGCAGAACCACGGTAACGACTGCGGGATCGAGGTGGACACCAACGGCGTACTGGCCGGCAGGTTCGAGCTCCAGCAGGGTGCGCGGTTTGCCGAGGCCAGTGCCCTTCTGGCGACCGGCCTCGCGGACCAGGCCGGCGTCGAGCAGGCGGCGGGTGATGTTCGAGATGGCCTGTCCGGACAGGCCGGTGGCCGCGGCGAGCTCGACCCGGCTGAGCTGCGCGCTGCGGCGAATCGCGTCCAGGACCACTGCGTCGTTGTACCCACCGACACGATCGAGATTCGTCCCGCGGCGGATGCTCACGAGATCGGGTCCACTCCCCACGGCCGGGACCAGTCGTAGTCGATCGTGTCTCCCCCGCTGCGCCAGGCCGTCGGCGTGGTGTTGACCAGCCAGTCCGCCGGCTCGATCCCGCCCGCGTCGCCGCCGTCGAGTGCCAGCCGGATCCCCGCCCGCAGCGCGCGGTCCGTGCGCTCGGTGCGAGCTGCTGGGTCGATCGACAGGAACAGCGCCGTACCCGACCGCGCGATCAGATCGAGGAACCGCTCATTCAGCTCCCAGGGCGTCTGCGGCGTACACGGCACACAGTCGGCGTCGACGGTGAAGAACCGCCCATGCTGCGGCAGCCGGAAGGCAAGCGTGTTGACGCCCATCTTGCGTGTCCGCTCCCAGTCCCGCCCGGACGTGTCATCGCCGGTCCGCTGAACGTCGACCAGCCCGGCCGCGAGGTGACCGACCGTGTTGCACCCGATCAGTACGACGTCCTGCGCAGCGCTGCGGATCTGGCGGTAGAAGGCGAGCAGGATCTCGGCCGTGGTCCGGCTCGGATCGTGCAGCTGCCAACCGCTCTCGGTCAACCGCGATCCCATCGCGGGCCCGAATGCGCCGAAGACGTCGTACGTGCTGAAGTCGTGTTTGACGAGCTCGAAACCCCAGTCCTTGAACCGGGTCAGGTCCGCGCGGACGAGGTCCAGGACCTCCGGGTACGACGGGTCCAGCGCTCGGCCCGGCTTGTCGTGCGGACCTTGGCGGCCCCACTGGTTGGGTTCCCGAACCAGGAGCGGGCGGAACCACAGTCCGGGCCGGGCGCCGATCGCCGCGATCGCGGCCGCCGTACCGGCGAGGTCGTCGAAGACGCCGGGGATGCCTTGGTCCCACGGTCCGCCGGAGGCGATGCCGCCCGGGTACCAGCCGTCGTCGACCACGCTGAACGGCTTGACCGGATGACCGTCGGCGAGCTCGACGATCGTGGCCGCGTCGGTGAGGACTGCCTTCTCGTCGAAGTTCTCGCCGTATGCGTAGTACCAGTTGTTGGCCCCGACCACCGGCGCGGGCTCAGGTCGCGCCGGCAGTCGGGAGCTCATGGTGGCGACCGCTGCGTTGAGGGTCTGCCACGGGGTTCCTGCGTCGTCGAATAGTTGGACGGTAGCTGCTTCGAGGGTCCGCCCGCTCAACGTGGTGGGGCCGCCGCCGTTGCGGAGGTCGAGCCAGAGGGTGAAACCGTCCGCGTCGACGGTCCAGGCGGCGAAGGCGTTCGGCTGCACCGCGACCCCGGCGCCGGTCGTGCGGCCGGTGACTGGGTCGTGGGCGAGGAAGTACCACGGGAGCAGGCGCTCGGGCTGCTGATGCCTCCACTGGAGGTCGCCGTACGAGCGTTCCCAGGCGTCGCCGAGGATCAGCGCGCCGGACGGAAGCGGTTCGGACCAGCGCAGGGCGACGCGGGTGACCGTGTCAGCGGTGACCTCGACGGTGCCGTCGTTCCAGCCGACCTCGATGCCGTCGGCCGACCAGGTGCCGGTCCGCCGGGCCTCGATCAGGTCGTCGTCCTGCTGGACGAAGACCGCGCTGGGTTCCCTCACTGTCCCCCCTCGACTTTCCCCATTGACTTTAGTTAGTGGGCCGGGTGAGCGTCAAGATCGCCTCGACCAGGCGGTCCACGTCGGACTGGTCCGTGTACGGCGCGAGCCCGGCGCGGACTGCGCCTTCGGTGAGCCCGAGGTGGCGGGCGGGTTCGTAGGCGTAGAAGGTGCCGGCGGGGGCGTTCACTCCGGCTTGGGCGAGGTGTTCGGCGACCGCTGCCGGTGAGTGACCGTCGACCGTGAAGAGCAGGGTCGGCGTCCGGCGGGCCGCGTGGCCGTAGAGCGTGATCTCGGGGATCGCCTTGAGACGGGCTTCGAGGTCGTCGCGGAGTGTGTCCTCGTGTTCCTCGACCAGGCGGAGCGAGTCGTTCAGCCGCTCGCGGCGGGTCGCGCCGTCGCCACCCAATCCCGCTAAGAAGTCGACAGCGGCCGTCGTACCGGCGAGCAGTTCGTACGGCAGGGTGCCCAGCTCGAAGCGCTCCGGTACGACGTCGGTCGCGGGCAGCAGCTTGTCCGGGCGGAGCGTCTCGAGCAACTCCGGGCGTGCGCTCAGCACCCCGAGATGCGGACCGAAGAACTTGTACGGCGAGCAGACGTAGAAGTCGGCGTACGACGTGTCGACCGGGGTGTGGGCGGTCAGGTGCACGCCGTCGACGTACAGGAGAGCGCCGGCTTCGTGGACTTGTTCGGCGATCTGGGCCGTGTCGGGGCGGGTGCCGAGCAGGTTGGAGGCGCCTGTGACCGCGACCAGCTTCGTGCGGTCGGAGAGCAAGGGCGTGAGGTCGTCGAGCTCCGAGGTCTCGCGGTCGAACCCGAGCCACCGGACGGTCGCGCCGACCGCCTCGGCGGCCTGCACCCAGGGGCGGACGTTCGCGTCGTGGTCGAGGCGGCTGACAACGATCTCATCGCCGGGCCCCCAGCCCTTGGCGAGCGTGCGGGAGAAGTCGTAGGTCAGCTGGGTCATGCTGCGGCCGAACACGATTCCGCCGGCCGTGGACCCGAGCAGGTCGGCCATCGCCGTCCGGGCGTCCCGGACGATGCCGTCGGCGCGACGCTCGGCCGGGGTGAGCTGCCCGCGGTTCGCCAGGGCTGACATGAGGGTCTGCGCGACGACGTCGGCGACCGCTTGCGGAGTCTGCGAACCGCCGGGGCCGTCGAAGTGCGCGGCCCCCTCACCGAGTGCCGGGAACTGCTTGCGGACCGCTATGACATCGAAGGCACCCATGCCCGTCATCCTCTCCCGCCGAACCGGTTCTGAGCCAGCGTCTGCCCGGCGTCGGACAAACACGTGCCCGGATCCGGAAATCGCAGTACGAATTGTCGGTGCGGTGGTGCAGGATGTCAGGAGTGAGCACCCCTACGACTACTGACAAGGTTCCGACGCGAGCCTGGCTTCCGACCATGCTGACCCTGGCCGCCATCTGGGGTTGCAGCTTCCTGTTCATCTCGGTCGGCGTCCGGGAGCTGCCGCCGCTCTACCTGGCCCTCGGCCGGGTCACCGCGGGCGCGATCGTGCTGCTGGTGTTCCTCGCGATCAAGCGCGAAGCACTCCCCCGCGACCGCCGTCTGTGGGCGCATTCCTTCGTGGTCGGCGCGGTCGGCTCGGCGATCCCGTGGACCCTGTTCGGCTACGGCGAGGAGCGGATCCCGTCGCTGCTGGCCGGTATCTGGAACGGCATCACCCCGCTGGTCGTGCTGCCGATCGCCGTCCTGATCTTCCGCACCGAGCTCTTCTCGCTGCAGCGCGGACTCGGTCTGGTGATCGGGTTCGCCGGGATGCTCGTCGTCCTCGGTGCCTGGAACGTGAGCGGCGGCGCCGACCTGACCGGCCAGCTCCTCTGCATGCTCGCCGCGGTCTGCTACGGGATCGCGGTTCCGTACCAGAAGCGCTTCCTCGCCGGGAGCAGCGTCTCCGGCACCGCACTGTCGGCGACTTTGTTGCTCTGCGCAATGGTCCAGCTCGCGATCGTGGCCCCGCTCATCACCCGGCAGGCCCCGCCCGCGCCCTGGTCGCTGTCGATCGAGGTCCTCGGCAGTGTGCTGGCCCTGGGGGCACTCGGCAGCGGCATCGCCTTCGTCCTGAGCATGCGCAACATCCGCCTGATCGGCGCCAGCCGCTCCTCGATGGTCACCTACCTGATGCCGGTCTTCTCGATCCTGGTCGGCGTCCTCGTCCTCCGCGAACACATCTTCTGGTACCAGCCCGTCGGCGGCCTCGTCGTCCTCCTCGGCGTCGCCATCTCCCAAGGGGTGTTCACCATCAAGCGCAAACCAGTGGCGATCACCCCGGAACGGGTGGCAGAGGTGCGCTAACGACAGGTGGTAGTCGCTGCATCGCGGCCATTGCGGCTGAACTCAGGCGGGCGGGCGTGTGTACGTAGACACCTACTACCTGTCGTTAGCGTCGGCGAAGGTTGGGGATTGCTGCGACGACCACGGCGGCGAAGGCAAGGACGGTGCCGGCGATGACCGGCAGGGTGACCGGTTTGTCGGCGGCGGGGGCCAGGAGGTCGATGGCGAGGCTGGCGACGAGTTGGCCGGCGATGGTGCCCAGGCCGAGGACGAAGACGCCGACGACGCGGACCACGGCGGCGGCCACGCTCATGAAGATCACGCCGCACGCACCGCCGAGGTACAGCCAAGGGTTGCTCGGCAGGGGGTTCGGGGCGCCGCGCAGGACGAGATCGATGCCGAACACGATGAGCAGCGCGACGAAGCCGACGCCGAAGTTGATCGCACCGGCCGCGACGGCGCCGTGCCGGCCGCCCTCGGCGGTCTGGGCGACCCGGCCGTTGATCGCCTGCTGGACCGCTGTCGCGACACCACCGAGAGCCGGGAGGATCGCGAGCAGCAGCCCACTCGGATGCCCGAGCTGGTCGGAGACCGCGAGGACGACGGCCACCACCGCGATCCCGGCGCCGACGATCCGCAGGGTGGTGAACTCCTGCCGACCGGCCGGGCCGAAGCCGAGCCGGTCGACGATCAGACTGCTACCCGCCTGCCCCGCGACCACCGCAACGATGAAGACCGCGACACCGAGCACATGCACGGTGAAGGACTGTGTCGTGACCAGGAAGGCGCCGCAGAGGCCGCCGATGCACTGCCACCAGCGCAGGCCTCCGGCGTTCTGCGGGTCGCGGATCGCATGCCAGACATTGGCGAGCGAACGGCGGATCCCCGGAACGAGCGCTGCCGCGATCGCCAGGATCACCGAGCCGGTGCCGAAGGAGATCAGCGCGGCCAGGACCCCGTCGCCGAGCAGCTCGCCCAGTCCGCCGTTCAGCCGGGACTGGACCGCGAACAATGCCCCGATGCCGAAGGCGGCGGCCAGCCCGGCAGCCTGCTGCCGACGGGCCGAGGCTTCCGGGCGGTGAGCGGTAACAGTCACTCGACCATCATGACCGTTCCACCTGATGCACCTGACACCAGGTCCAGCTGGTGAGCGCTAGCGACGGCGGATCAGCGCCAGGTACATCGCGTCGGTCCCCTGCCGGTGCGGCCACAGCTGGACGTCGGGACCGTCACCGAGCTCGGGCACATCGGGGAACAGCTCCCGGGCGTCCTCGAGGATCGCGTCGTCCCGCTTGGCCAGGACAGCGTCCACGACTGCGCGAGTCTCGTCCGGGTGCGGTGAACAGGTGACGTAGGCAACGACTCCGCCCGGACGAACCGAGCTGATCGCCGAATCGAGCAGGTCCTCCTGGAGTGGCCGCAGCTCCTCGATGTCTTCCGGCGTACGGCGCCACCGTGCCTCCGGGCGCCGGCGCAGCGCGCCGAGTCCGCTGCACGGCACGTCAGCGAGGACGCGGTCGAACGAACCATCCGGCCAGGTCGGCTTCGTACCGTCGCCGACCACCACCTGGTGATTACCCGGGATAGCGCGGAGGTTGGCACGGACGAGCTCGGCGCGGTGCTCAAGCGGCTCGACCGCGGTCAGCGCACCGTCCCGCTTCTCGACCAGCGCCGCGAGCAATGCCGACTTCCCACCGGGGCCCGCACACAAGTCCAGCCACGCGGTGTCGGATCCCTCGATCGTCGCGTTCGCCAAAGCGAGCGCGACGAGCTGCGAGCCCTCGTCCTGCACTCCGGCCCGACCAGTCGCCACGGCCGCGATCCGGCCCGGATCACCACCGCTCTGCAGGACAGCGGCGTACGGCGACCACTTGGCGCGACTGGCTCCCGCCTCGATCAGCTCGTCGACCGTGGACAGCCCCGGCCGCGCGACCAGGGTGACGCGCGGCGGCTCGTTGTCGGCGTCGAGCAGATCTTCCAGCTCGTCGTCACCCAGCAGTCGCGCGAACGCCTCGACCTCCCAGGTCGGATGCGCCTTCGCGACCGCGAGATGCAGCAGCCGGTTCTCCTCGATCGACGGCGCGACCGTGTCGATCCACTGGTCGAACGTGCGCTGACTGATCTTGCGCAGTACGGCGTTCACCAGCCCGCTGCGCTTGTGGCCGATCTCGGCCCGGGTCAGCGTGACCATCTCGTTGACCGCGGCATACGAGTCGACCCGCATCCGGAGCAACTGATGGGTGCCGAGCGTGAGGATGTCGAGCAGCTCCGGGTCCAGCTCGTTCAGCGGGCGATCCACGCAGCGGGCGAGGAAGGCGTCGTACGTGCCCTGCCAGCGCAGCGTGCCGTGCACGAGCTCGGTGCAGAACGCCGCGTCGCGTCCGGCGAGCCGGGAGTCGCGCATTGCCTTGTTCAGCACGAGGTTGGCGTACCCACCCTCGGAGGTGACCTGGCGGATCACCCGGTACGCGACCTGTCGCACCTTGTCCGGCCGCTTCTGCGGCTCCCGATTTCTGGGGGTGCGATCACTCACCGAGACGATCCTCATCGGTCAGACGGATGCCGCGGGCCCAGTCGGCGGCGGCCATCGGCTTCTTGCCCTGCGGCTGGACGGTCAGCAACTCGACCGCCTTGCTACCGGTACCGATGCGGACGCTCGACTTCGTCGCGCTGATCTCCCCAGGCTTCAGCTCCTCATCGGTCAACGAGACCGCGAGTACCTTCAGCCGCTCACCACGGAACGTCGTCCACGCACCCGGCGCCGGATTGCAGCCACGCACCAGCCGATCCACGCGCAGCGCGGGCGCGGTCAGGTCCAGCTCGGCATCCTCGACGTTGATCTTCGGCGCCAGCGAGACACCATCGGCCGGCTGCTCCTGCGGCTGGAGGATCCCGTCCTCGATCCCGTCCAGCGTGTCCACCAACAGCTTCGAACCCGACTCGGCCAGCCGCCCCAACAGGTCGCCCGAAGTATCGGTCGGCCCGATCGGTTCAGTCAGTACGCCGAACACCGGGCCGGCGTCGAGCGCCTTCACGATCCGGAACGTGCTGGCCCCGGTCACGTCGTCCCCGGCAATGATCGAGTGCTGCACCGGCGCGGCACCCCGCCAGGCCGGCAGGACCGAGAAGTGCAGGTTCACCCAGCCGTGCTCCGGGATGTCCAACGCTGCCTGCGGCAACAAACCGCCGTACGCGACGACCGGGCAACAGTCCGGCGCGATCTCGGCGAGCCGCGCCAGGAACTCCGGGTCGCTGGGCTTCACCGGCTTCAGGATCTCGATGCCGCCGAGCTCCTCGGCGTACTGCGCGACCGGCGACGCGACCAGCTTGCGGCCACGACCGGCCGGAGCATCCGGTCGGGTGACCACGGCAACGACTTCGTGGCGGCTGGCAACGATCGCGCGCAAAGCGGTGACGGCAGGTTCCGGCGTACCGGCGAAGACGACTCTCACAGACCGAATCCATTCGTGGGGTGAGGCGAGATCTTGATCTGTGGTGGGCCGGAGAGGCCGGACCATTCGGCTTCGCGGATCGCCTTCATCGCCTGTTTGCGGGTGGCGGTGTCCAGGCGGTCGACGAACAGGATGCCGTCCAGGTGGTCGGTTTCGTGCTGGATCGCGCGGGCCAGGTACTCGGAGCCCTCGATCACGACGGGGTCGCCGTACATGTTGAAGCCGCGGGCGATCACCGACTGCGCGCGGCGGCAGTCGAAGTAGAGGCCAGGGATGGACAGGCAGCCCTCGGGGCCGAACTGTTCGTCCTCGGAGAGGGTGAGTTCGGGGTTCACCAGGTGCCCCAGCTCGCCGTCCACGTGGTAGGTGAAAACGCGCAGCCCGACGCCGATCTGCGGCGCGGCCAGGCCGGAACCGGGTGCTGCCTGCATGGTGTCCGCGAGGTCCGCGACGAGGCGGCGGAGCTCGGCGTCGAAGTCGACGACCGGCACCGCCTTCGTGGTCAGGACGGGGTCGCCGAACAGGCGGATGGGTTGGACCGACACAGACTCTCCACAACGTTCCACTGACCAGGACTGAGCAAGTCTAGTTGGCCGGGTGCGTAGGCCGTGGCTGGGAGGGGGCTGCCGTTTGTTGCCTCAAACACGTACTGTGGTCCCAGGCGTACCTACAGTCACTGTCGTCCCACGCCTATCGGGAGACACAATGCCCACAGCAGCACGGGGGGCCACTCTGATCGTCCTGGGAGCTCTTCTGGCCCAGGCGCCCCTGACCGCTTTCGCGTACCAGCCCCGTGATCCGGAGCTGATCCGGCCGGCCACGCCGGTCACCCCTGCCCCGTCGACCGCGCCGACCGTCGTACCGACGCCTGCGCCAACCCCTGGACCGGCACCAGCCAGTACGGCGGTTGCCACGCCCCCGGCCGCGGAGTCGTGGAGCGAGCTGAGCGAGCAGGTGATCGAGACCTCGCCGGACGATCTGCAGGCCTCGGACACCTCGACCCAGGCGGCCTCGGTGCTGCGTTGTTTCAAGCTCGAGGAGGAGAACTACTGCCTCGGGCTCGGGTTCGTGGACAAGCTGCCGACCGGCGCGCAGCTCCAGGAGACGGTGACGACGCCGGAGGTCTCGGCGGACGAAGACGGCGTTGAGCAGGACATCGACACCGGAGACCAGACTCCGCAGTCCTTCGTGGCGGAGCGGGTGGCGTTGCCTCGGAGTGAGCGAGTGGATGTCGAGCTCGATGAGATGAAGGCTGCTTGGGAGGGCCGGGAGAAGGCGCGTGCGCTTCGGCTGCTCGACGACTCCGCTGCCGCGCGCACCTCTTCCTCGTCTGATGCGACGCCGGCTCCCACGCCGACGGCGACTCCGACGCGGACCACCCCGACCGTGCCGACCCCGGCTCCGCAGCCGCCGGTGAAGGTGGTGAAGCTGCCGAAGTCGTCGTACATCATGAAGGGTTTCCAGACCTCGCAGGAGAAGGGGTACTGGTGCGGTCCGGCGACGTTCCAGTCGATCGACTGGGCGGACGACCAGCAGAAGGACACCCAGAAGTCGTGGGCCAAGGATCTCGGTTCGACCAGCTCCGGGACCGGGATCACCGCGATGGTGAAGCAGACCAATCTGAAGACCGAGTGGGATGTTGCCGCCGGCACTTACATCGTCCAGAACGTCTCCCACTGGAACACGCAGAAGTTCTTCACCGTGCACCAGAAGCACCTCGGTGACGGCAAGCCCGCGCCGGTGATCGAGCACGTGCAGCTGCTCAAGCGGTACTTCCCGTATCTCGCCTTCAACCACAGCGGGCACTACCAGGTCGGTCGCGGCTACGACCGGACCAAGGGCACCATCGCGATCTTCGAGGTGTTCAACGAGCGCCGCTTCAACAGCCGCGGCAATGTCACCGACGGCCCGAAGAACATCCCGGCCTCGGCCCTGTTCAACGCGACGCTGGCCAACTCCTTCCAGAACATCGGACTGTGACCTGAATGCGCCGTCGTACCACCGTTGCCGTAGGCATCGTTCTCGTCCTGGGGGTGGCCGGCTGCTCGTCGGCTGACAACTCGTCGAAGCCGCAGCCGTCCACACCGGCCCCGCCTCCCAGTTCCGCGACACCGCCCGCGCAGACCAACACCGCCGTACCGGTCTGGGCGAAGGTGCTGCGGCAGCCGGTCGACGGGCAGCACCTCGTCACGCAGCACCGCAAGTACGTCGTGACGCGGGCCAGCGACGAGGCCGGGACCACCACGATTGCCGACAAGTCGAGCAAGAAGGTGGTCGTGCGGCACGTTCCCGCGAAGGGGTTCGTGGCGCAGTCGCCGGTGGTGATCGACGATCGCTGGGCGCTGATCGAGGACATCCGCTCGGAAGGATCCGATCCCGAGATCAGGGTCGTCCGGTACGACCTGAGCACCGGTCGCGCCGGCGGGATCGGCAAGCTCCCGCGCGTCTCGGAGCCGGAGATCGGCGGGTACGACGGAACGTTCGCCTACAGCTCGACGGATGCGAAGAACCGGTCGTGCCTGATCGTCGCTTCACTGGAGACGCTGTCCTCGCGAACGGTGGGCTGCGTGGCCGCGCCCGGGTACATCGCCGATCCGGTGGTGTCGTCGGACTCGGTCACGTTCAGCGAGATCACCGCGCCGGAGACTGCCGGTCGCTGCAAGCGAGTGCTGACCGCCTCGTTGTCGGGCGGTCCGGCGCGGCCGGTGCCAGCGGCAACCAAATGCATTCAGTGGAGCGGTGCTTCGGTAGGCGGCGCGACGATCTGGTCCGAGGTGGCCGCATCGGATCCGGATCAGTACCAGAGCAAGGCCTATCTGCGGGAGTCCGCGGACGCTCCGACCCGCCCGCTCGGAGCCGTGGCGACGGACACGATCCTTGCCTGTGGCAATTGGATTCTCTGGGAGACCCGGACGGTCGGGAGTGGCGGCGAGGAGTCGTTCCAGATCAACCGGTGGACGGCTGGGCTGGCCAAACCGCAGCGGATCTACACCGGGAAGCCCGGGATCGCGCTGACGCCGATGACCTGCCAGGACAACACGGTGTACGTCGAAGCCGCCGATCTGTCCGCGAGCCCGACGTACACCGAAGCCATCTCCGCTCCGGCCGGTTGAGCGTCAGACCGCGAGCCCACGATTGCGGAGGTGGACGCGGAGATCGGCCGCGCTGGTGAAGACCTCGGACTCCATCCCGACCGAGCGGGCGGCGTCGACGTTGTACTGCATGTCGTCGGTGTAGAAAGTCCGCGCCGGGTCGAGGTTGTACCGCTCCAGCAGGATCCGGTAGATCTTCTCGCCAGGCTTGACCGTCTGCTCGGTCCCGGACACGACCTCGCCGTCGAACGTCGCCAGAATCGGGAACGCCTCCTGCGCCACGTCCCACTTCTCGTGCGAGAAGTTGGTCAGCGCGTACGTCGGCAGCCCGAGCGCGCGGATCTCGGTCAGCAGCTCGACGGTGTCCTCGAAGACACCCTTCACCATCTTCAGCCAGCCGGTGTCGTAAGCCTCGATCCATTCGGCGTGCTCCGGGTGCTGACCGGCCAGCTCGGCGACCGCCTCGGCCCAGGTCCGCCCAGCATCCTGCTGCGCGTTCCACTCCCGCGTCGCCACCTCGGTCAGGAACCGCGTCCGCTGCTCCGCATCCGGGATCAGGTCGGCGTACAGATAGTCCGGACTCCAGTCCAGCAACACCCCACCGATGTCGAACACCACCGCGTCGATCGTCCGCTCAGTCATACCCGCAACCCTACGTGGGCCGCTTGTAGGATGCCGATCCATGGATGGACCGCGCGGGACCGAGATCTGGCGGCACGAGGCGCACAACGGCGAGTGGGTCGCGCCGGCCGGGCAGCGGCCGGGCGTCGACGAAGCGATCGACCGGCACATCCAGACGCACTTCGGCCCCATCGATTTCGTCCTGCACGAGGTGGTCGGGCACCTGGTGACGGTGCACGTCTACGTGATCGCGCCGACTGCTGAGCGGCCGTATCAGACGCTGATCACGTCCGGGATGAGCGAGCGGCCGATGGCGGTACCGCTCAAGCTGTCGCAGGGCACCGACGCACTCATCGCGGCACTCGACCGCGGCCGAGTCACCGAACTCCTGGATCCGGCACGCCCTTCGTTCGCCTGACTCGCGCCGGGTGTCTCAGGCCCGTGGGCCTGCTTGGTTGGGGGCCGCGGACTTTACTGTTCGCAGGATGGGGACCGTCTCGAGGGCGGTGATGTGGTCGATCGCACCGACGCGGTCGGTCAGGTAGGTGTGCAGGGCGTCGGGGCTCGGGCAGAGGGCATGGGCTACGAGGTTCGTGCGGCCGGTGGTCGCGGCGACGAAGGCGAGTTCGTCGTGCTGGGCCAGAGCGCGTGCTACGGCGTCGGCATGGGCCGGTGGGACTGTCAGCCAGAGCATCGCGGCGGTGGTTGCGCCTAGAGCGTTCGGGTCGACGTCCACGTCGAAGAAGATCGCGCCGCTGGCCTCCAGATCGGCGAGGCGCCGGGCGACCGTGGCCGGCGCCCACCCGGTCTGTCCAGCGAGATCGGCGACGGTGGCGCGGCCGTCCGTACCGAGGGCTGTCAGCAGCTTCTGATCGGTCGGGAGAACCTCAGCGCCGACGCCGGAGAACGGTTCACGAGAGAGCCGTTCGGGAGAAAGCGCTCTCTCTTGGGCGGGGGTGAGCGTTGTTGCTCGGGCGCCCCAGGCGGTTGGACCGCCGACGTAGAGGTGCAGGAGGTAGTGGGCTGAGACGGAGGTGATGCCTGTGGTGCGCGGGATGTCGTGCAGCAGGAGGGTGTTGCCGTCGGCCGGGGTGGTGTGAACGATCGCCACGATCTCGGTACCGCCGGAGGCCAGCTTGATCCAGCTGGTGTCGGAACGGCGAGAGAGCGCGCTCGCGAGATCCTGCGCGGCTCGCGGTGTCGCGGTCAGCCGGACGAGCCACTGGGACCGCCCGGCCCGATGCGGGTCCGGGAGGCCGATCACGCGCAGCCCGGCCTCTGCGCGCAGCCGTTGGTAGCGCCGCGCGACGGTCTGCGTCGACACCCCGAGTACGGCGCCGATCCGGCTGTAGGGCACCCGTCCCGCGATCTGCAACGCGTGGATCAGGGCCCGATCGATCTCGTCCAGCATGGAAAGATCATGACCCAGAGCGTTCTCTGAAGGAAGATCTCTGCACGTCCGTCTTCGTGACTGGAACAGCTGATCAGCGAACCGCGACCGTGTTGCCACCGATACTTTGGAGGCAGCGATGCGGAAATGGGTGGGACTGGTCGCCCTACTGGTGGCCGAGGCGATGAATCTGCTCGACGCCACGATCGTCCAGGTCGCCGCTCCGGTGATCCACACCGATCTTGGCGGCCGGGCGGCCGACATCCAGTGGTTCAGCGCGGCGTACACCTTGCCGTTCGCGGCTCTGCTGATCACGGGTGGGCGGCTGGGCGACATCTACGGGCGGCGCCGGTTGTTCCGGCTCGGGGTCGTCGGCTTCGTACTGGCGTCGACCGCGTGTGCGCTGGCGACCCAATCCGGCGTACTGATCGGTGCTCGAGCCGTCCAAGGCCTGACCGCGGCGGCGATCATCCCGCAAACGATCGGGCTGATTCGATCGTCGTTCTCGGGTCCGGAGTTGCCGAAAGCTCTCGGGCTCATCGGGCCGGTGATGGGGCTGGCCGGGATCTCGGGACCGCTGCTCGGCGGCGTGATCACCGAGGCGACCTGCTGGCGGGTCGTGTTTCTGGTGAACGTGCCGCTCGGGATCGCCGTTCTCGGGATCGCGCAGCTGCTGCCCGAGTCACGTTCTCCGGAACGGCCGTCGCTCGATCTCGTGGGAACGATCTTGCTGATCTCAGGGAGCGCTCTCTTGGTATTCCCGATCCTGCAGTCGCGGGACTGGATCCTGCTGCCGCTCGGGATCGCCGTTCTCGGGAGTTGCGTGCTCCAGCAGCGCCGGACCGGGAGCCGGTTGCTCGAGCTCAGCCTGTTCAGGAGAAACGGGTTCGGGGCGGCACTCGTGACGTCGGCGCTGTTCTTCGCGGTCATGAGCGGCCTGACGCTGGTCGTCGTACTGCATCAGCAACTCACGCTGCACCACAGCGTGATGCGCGCGAGTCTCGTGCTACTCCCCTGGTCGGCGGTCTCCGGAATCGCGTCCTGGTGTGCCGGGCAGTGGCTGATCCAGCGTTTCGGCTCACGCCTCATGTACGTCGGACTCGGCGTTCTGCTGATCGGGTTGCTCGGGACACGGCTCTCGCTGGTACCGGCGTTGGGAGTCTGCGGCGCCGGCGTCGGCCTGTTCACCACGGCGTTCTTCACCGAAGCGCTGCATCGGGTGCAGCCGCAGGAGACCGGATCTGCGGCGGGTCTCCTGAACGCGGTTCAGCAGTTCGGCGGCACGCTGGGCGTCGCCGTACTGGGCACGATCTTTCTGCATCACCCGGCAACCCCGCACCGCGCATTTCTGGTCGCGACCGCGGTCATCGTCGTCACGGTCGCAACCGCTCACCTCATGCGGTCGCCGCGTTCTCGGCAGTTCGGGCGTGGATCGCGGGCGACAGCGCGTACTGGCCGATGAAGATCAGGACACCGAGCAGGGCGACCCCGATCCAGGTCGCGGTTGCGCCCAGGTGCTGGAGCGCGTTCGTCCCGGCCAGCGGACCGATCACAGCACCGAGGCCGAACGACATTCCGGTGATTCCCATGTAGCCGCCGCGGAGATCGCTCGGGGCGATGTCGGCGAAGACCGCGCCGACCACCGCAGCGAAACCGATCTCGCCGATCGTCCACACCACCACGGACAGCGCGTAGCCCCACCACTCGTGGACGACCGCGCCGAGCCCGAAGCCGAGTCCGACGATCAGCATCGACACGGCTACCAGCTTCGGCCGGTCGAACGTGGCCAGCCGCTTCACCACCAGCGGTTGCACCACCACGATCACGATGCCGTTCAGCGCCATCACCGTGCCGTACATCGAGGTGGCGAGTCCGTCATTGGCCATGGCGAGCGGTAGCGTCGAGTAGCCCTGGAAGTAGATGGTCGCGTACCCCGTCTGGATCAGCACGACGGTCAGGAAGACCCGGTCGCGCAGGACGACGGGGAGCAGCGGCCGGCGGCTCGTGCCTTCCTCGAGCGTCGGCCGGCTCTCCGGAACCATCATCCAGATCACGATGCCCGCGACCACCGAGGTCGCCGCGTTCAGCCAGAACAGCAGACCGTAGCCCAGCGACGCCAGCACGCCCGCGCTCACGGTCGAGACCGAGAACCCGAGGTTGATCGCCCAGAAGAGCAACCCGTACGCGCGAACGCGCTCTCTCGGTGCCAGGAGATCGGCCACCGTCGCCGAGACCGCGGGCCGGAACAGGTCACCGAGCAGACCGACCGCGAACGCCGTTGCCCAGATCATCGGCATCGACCGGGCCGAGCCGAGCAGGATCAGCGCGGCCGCGGTTCCGAAGAAGCAGATCAGCATCGTGGACCGGCGGCCGACCCGGTCGGACAGCCAGCCGCCGACGAGCTGCGACACCACACTCCCGGCACCGACCGCGGCCGCCACGGCACCCGCCGTACCGGCTGAGAGCTGGCGATCTTGGGTGAGGTAGAGGACGAGGAACGGTTGCACGAAACTGCCGAGCCGGTTGACCAGCTGGCAGACCCAGAGTGCCCAGAACGCCCGCGGCAGAGTTCGGGGCGCGTCGGGCACGGTCATCGGGGCTGCACTCATGAGACAACTGTCCGAACTTCGAGGGCCACTGTCGACGATTAGCCTCAGGACTAATCCTCTGCGGTGAACCGAACCACTCCTACGATGGATCCCGTGATCACACTCAGGCTGAACGCGGGTGACGTCGGCCGGATCCGGTTCGCGCTCTCCCCGATCTGGGAGGCGGTCACCAGTGTCCGTGCGCTGAGCAACAACACGGCACGCAGTGTGCACGGACCATGGCTGCAGAAGGTCCGGCCGACCATCGAGGGCCCGGACCTGACGTTGCTCAGGGCACTCATTCCGCCGGTCGGCTACATCCCGGACTTCATCACGCCGGCACCTCCGCGCCGCTCGACCAGCCTCGAGTCCGGACTGGCCGCGATCGCCGCCACGCCACCCGATCTGGTGGTGCGTGAGCTGCAGAAACTGTACGACGAGAACCCGCACCCGCTCGTGCCGCCGCTGATCGCGTTTCCGCAGAGAGCGCTCTCTGAGATCACTGCAGCTCTGGCGTCGTATTTCCGGCGCGCGATCGAACCGGACTGGCGGCGGATGAGATCACTGCTGCAGGAGGATCTCGCGTACCGGCTGGACGAGCTGGCGAGCGGTGGGATCGAGCGCCTGTTCCGCAACCTGCACCCGTCGGTGCGGTTCCACGGCGACCTGATCGAGATCGACCGTCCGTTCTGCTGCGACGGTGAACCGCAGGCCGGGCAGGGCGTGCTACTGGTCCCCTGCGTGTTCACCTGGCCGGCCGCTCTACCGATCACGGGCGCACCGCACGTGCCGACCATCACCTACCCGCCCCGCGGCCTCGGCCGCCTGTGGGAGGACCGCCAAGACACCACCGACTCTCCACTGGCCGACCTAGTCGGCCGCACCCGGGCCGCCATCGTCAGCCACCTGGACCTGCCCATGTCCACCACCCACCTGGCCCACCAGCTAGGCGTCTCCGCTCCCACCCTCAGCGTCCACCTGAGCATCCTCCGCAACGCCGGCCTCGTCGACTCCCGCCGCGACGGCCGAGCAGTCCTCTACCACCGCACCGCACTCGGCACCCAACTCCTCACCGCCGCCACCCCCATGGCCAACACCGCCTGACCCTCCAGTTGGCATCGGTGTACTTGAGGCTGCCCCTGGGGCAGGCCTGATACTGACAGGCACCGGACCGAGGAGGCCAGGATGGATTTGCTCGAACCGCCCCGCATCGTCGAACGGCCGCAGCAGGACTATCTCGGCATCCGCGTCATCACGCCGTTCCGCGGCATGTTGAGCATCCGGAACGAACTGATCAGCGAGCTCAGCGCCTGGCTGGACACCCGGGGCATCGACGACGTCGGCCCGTTCTTCCTCCGTCTGCATGTGATCGACATGAGCGGTCCGATGGACTTGGAGGTGGGCGTGGTCACGCCGGGCCCGCCGACCGGCGATGCTCGCGTGCGACCCGCCGTACTGCCGGCCGGCCGCTACGCGACGCTGACCTACCGCAATCATTCCCTCCGCGCGAACCGTGCCCTCATCGAGTGGGCCGGCGCGCAGAACATCGCGTTCGACCGTCGCGATGTCGCCGAGGGCGACCTTTTCGCCTGCCGGTACGAGGCGTTCCGCACCGATCCCCGCACCGAACCACGGAAGACGAAGTGGGAGGTCGAACTCAACATCGCCGTCGCCGGTTAGCCGAAGCCGGGTGGGTCTATCTGGATGCGGACGGAGCCGGGGTTCTTCTTGGTGGTGCGGGCGGCTTGGGCTTCTTTGAGGGCGCGGACGAGTTGGGTGCCGGCGGTTCGGGGGGTGCGGACGACGGCTCGGACGGTTTCGTCGTCGACGTCCACTGGGCCTAGGACTTCCAGGCCTGCCTCGGGTTGGAGGAGGGGGCGGAGGCGTTCGATCAGGTCGGTGACTGCGGCGGAGGGGCCGGTCAGTTCGGCTAGTTTGGCGGCGGGGGCGAGGCGGGCGGTACGGCGTTCTTCCACTTCGCGGGTTGCCCAGCCCTCCGGGCTCCAGCGCACGACCGCCTGCAGGGGTAGTGCCGATGGGTCGCCGACCAGGATGACCGTGCCGCCGGCGCGGGCCGGGCGGACGAGGGCGGCGGCGTTGAGCCAGCGGCGGACGGCTTCTTCGGGGGCTCGGAGGTCGGGGCGGGAGAGCATCAGCCAGGTGTCGAGCAGGAGAGCTGCGGTGTAGCCGCCGTCGGCGACCGGCTCCGAACCTGGCGTGGCCACGATCAGCGCCGGTTTGTCGGACACGTGATCGAGCATGTGCTCGCTGCCCGAGGTCCGGACGACGATGCCGGGAAACGCCCGCCCCAACTCCTCCGCCGTACGACGAGCGCCCACGACGGCGGCGCGCATCCTCGGGTCACCACATTCGGGGCAGCGGTGATCGGCGGCCGGTCGGCCACAGATGCTGCAGCTCGCCGGTCCGGTTCGACCCATCAGACGCAAGGTCCCCGCGCAGGTTGCACACCGCGATGGCGCCCGGCAGGTTTGGCAGACCAGGCTCGGCAGGTAGCCGGCGCGCGGATTCTGGACCAGGACCGGCCCGGACAGCAGCCCTTCGCGGGCGATCTCGAAGGCGCGGTGCGGAAGCCGGGCCGCGCGCGCGGCCGGGTCGCGGGCCAACTCGCGATCCGACTCCCCGGTGATGTGCACCTCCGGCGCCGCGGCCCGGATCACCGTGCGGTCCGCGATCAGCTCCCCCGCAAAGCCGGACTCGATCACTGCGGCCGCCTCGGCCGAGCGGGCGAACCCGCCGAGCAACGCGGCACAGTTCTGCTTGAAGGCGCGCAGCAGCAGGACCTCGCGGGCATGCGGGTACGGGGCGCGCGCTTCGGCGTACGAGTCGTCGCCGTCGTCCCACATGGCGACCAGACCGAGGTTCGCGACCGGGGCGAACGCGGCCGCGCGGGTCCCGATCACCACGCGTGCGTTGCCACGCAGTGCGGCCAGGAAGGCTCGGTACCGCGCGGTCGGGCCGAGGTCTGCCGACAAGGTGACGAATCCGCCGTTGCCGAGCACCGCCGTACAGGCGTCTTCGAGTCGCTTGAGATCACGCGCGTCCGGGGCCAGCAGCAACGCACCTCGGCCCGCGGCCGAACACACCGCGGCTGCCTGGGCGAAGGCGAGCGGCCAATCAGCACCCGGTACGGCGGTCCAGATCGCGCGTGGCGTCTCCGAACGGGCGACCGCGTCCAGAAAGCCGGAAGGGTACGGCGACCAGGCGGATCGCGAGGTGGAGAGCGGCGGAGGCGGCGGCTGATCGCAGCGCAGCGGCTCGGCCTCGACCTTGGCGTGCCGTGGTGGAACGGCTAGCCGGGTGACGTCGGGGAAGACGCCCGCGTACCGGTCGGCGACCGCGCGGCACAGGTCGGCGATCTCCGGTGTCAGCACCTGCTCGGGTGACACAACCTTGCGGATGCGGGAGAGTTTGCCGTCGTGGTCGGACTCGGCGAGGCGCTCCAGCACGAACCCGTCCAGGTCCTTGCCGGCGAACCGCACCTTCACCCGGGCACCGGGCTGTGCGGCAGCGGCCAGATCGTCAGGGACGAGGTAGTCGAACGGCCGGTCCAGGTGCGGCAACGAGACATCGACCGCGATCCGGGCCACCGGCAACGATGACGTGATCCCGGCCGGCTCCTTGGTCCGGGATTTGCGCACGGTGTCCCGCAGCAGCGTCAGTTGCTCCGGCGGCTCCGATGTCACCGGCAAATGCTAGTCGCCCCGGCCGACAGTTCCCCGCAGACGGTCCGCAACCTGTGGACAACGCGCCCGCCACGGCCGACCGGGTGGGCGGTGGGGTCCGCGGCCGGCCAGGCGATCCGACCGCTGGACGGCCGGCCCCGGCCGACACATCGGTCGCCTCGCGCCGGCCCGGACCCCCAGGCCATCACAATTGCGGTTCGCGTCGGGCTTTACGCGGGGATCGGGCGGCGGGGGCCAGTTGTGATGGCCTGCAGGTCCGCAGCACAAGGCGACGGCCCGGTTGCCGAGGGGCAGCCGGGCCGTGCGGAGTGCGGGACTACTTGCTGACCGCGGCCTTCAGGGCCTCGACGCGGTCGGTGCGCTCCCAGGTGAAGTCTTCGCCAGTGCGGCCGAAGTGGCCGTTCGCGGCGGTCTGGGCGTAGATCGGGCGGAGCAGGTCGAGGTCGCGGATGATCGCGGCCGGGCGCAGGTCGAAGACCTCGGCGACGGCGTCGGCGATCTGGGCGACCGGGATCTTCTCGGTACCGAACGTGTCGACGTAGAAACCGACCGGCGCGGCCTTGCCGATCGCGTACGCGACCTGGCACTCGACGCGGTCGGCCAGGCCGGCGGCGACGATGTTCTTGGCCACCCAGCGCATCGCGTACGCCGCGGACCGGTCCACCTTCGACGGGTCCTTGCCGGAGAACGCGCCACCACCGTGCCGCGCCATCCCGCCGTACGTGTCGATGATGATCTTGCGGCCGGTCAGTCCGGCGTCACCCATCGGGCCGCCGACCTCGAAGCGGCCGGTCGGGTTGACCAGCAGCTTGTAGTCGGCCGCGTCGATGTCGAACTGCTCGAGCACCGGGTCGACGACGTGCTTCTTGATGTCCGGCGCCAGCATCGACTCGAGGTTGATGTCGGCCGCGTGCTGGCTGGACACCACCACGGTGTCGATCCGGACCGCCTTGTCACCGTCGTACTCGACCGTGACCTGGGTCTTGCCGTCCGGCCGCAGGTAGGCCAGCGTGCCGTCCTTGCGGACCTCGGTCAGCCGGGCCGACAGCCGGTGCGCGATGGTGATCGGCAGCGGCATCAGCTCCGGCGTCTCGTTGGACGCGTAGCCGAACATCAGCCCCTGGTCGCCGGCCCCCTGCAGGTCCAGCTCGTCCTTCGACGCGTCCGAGCGCGTCTCGTACGCCGTGTCGACCCCCTGCGCGATATCCGGCGACTGGCTGCCGATCGCGACCGACACCCCACAGGACGAACCGTCGAACCCCTTCAGCGACGAGTCGTAGCCGATCTCCAGGATGCGCTTGCGCACGATCCCGGGAATGTCGACGTATGCCGAGGTGGTGACCTCACCGGCCACCACGACCAGACCGGTCGTGACGAGCGTCTCGACCGCCACGCGGCTCTTCGGGTCCGCCGTCAGCAGCGCGTCGAGAATGGAATCGCTGATCTGGTCAGCGATCTTGTCCGGGTGACCCTCGGTCACGGACTCGGACGTGAAAAGGCGCCTGCCCACAATTCTCCCTCGGATTCCTCTTGTGCCACGTGACCGACCCCACGACCACGCGATCCCCCCATGCACCGGCGGTTGACGATGCATCTTCGGCGAGTATGCCAGCGTTTCCGGGCAGAGTCCCGGGGGCGCTCCGATTCCGTCCGTATCCCGGGATCGTTGTCCAGATTCTAGACAGCGACCCGATCCTCAGGCGTGCGGACCCACCGTGATCTCGCCCACTGTTAGGGTAGCCTTACTGCTTTGGATTGTCGCCATCCGGTCCACTGCGGCGGCCAGCGCGGCCTGCCTCGCGCGGTTCAGCCGGACCAGCGGCTCGACGGTGACGTGCAGGGTGCGGCCGCTCTTCTTCTGGTGCCAGACACCGGCCACGGAGCCGTCGATCAGCAGCAGCGGGTAGTTGCCGGCCTGACCACGGTTCGTGGCGCGCTCGAGCGCCTTGCCCGGGAACACGAGCTCGCGCGGGAAGCAGCCGACGCCGTACGCGTCGAAGTACGGCAGCAGGTGCACACCTTCCACCGGCTCGTCGGTGAACTCCTCGTCGCCGGGCGCCACGAAGCCGAACTCGGTCTCCGGGAGACCCTCGAAGTACGGCCTGACCACAGTGACCGTGGACTTGATCCAGCGCGCGAACTGCTGCGGAGTCGCGGGTCCGTAGGCGAACAGGTAGCTGTGGAGTAACGCAGAGAGCGCTCTCTGCTGATCCATCGGTTCAAAAGATCCGTGACGCTGGGGAGACGTGTACGTCGTGAGTCGCCCACGGTTCACGCCGTAACAGAGCACACCGGCGTTGGCCGCCTCGGGAATGACCTGCCGCCAGCGCGGCCAGTGGGTCTGGAACGCCTCCATCACCAGGTCCCCCGCCCACGGTCCGGTACGGCGGACCACCTCGGCCGAGAGTTCGTCCACCGTGAGCTCCGCGTCAGAGAGCGCTTCCCCGATGGCCGAGATCACGGCGTTCTTCTGATCCGCCGTCATCCGCATGATCTCGGGCGGCGGCGGACCCGCGGGCAGCGCAGAGAGCGCTCCCGTCCACATCGGCAGATCCTCGAGCGGCAGCAGATGCACGGTTCCCCGCGGACCGAAGGTCTTCACCAGGCCAGGGTCGTTCTGCACGGTCTCGCGGGTCGCGTCCTTGACCCGGAGTGCCACGGACGCCTCCCCCGCGGTCAGGACCTGAGCATGTGCTCCACACATCGCCCGTACGGCGTCGACCGGGGTGGACGCTGGTTCGGTCAGGAAGTGGCGGCGCATCCGTCGTGCGACCACCGCGGGCCAGGAGATCTCCATGGCCCGACCCTAGGTGGGGTAGCGGTCAGGAGCTGTCCTCACTCCCAGTGGGTGGCGACCAGGTTCCAGATCACGCCGGCCAGGGCGTCCTTGCTGCCGGACGGGACCGGGAGCGCGTTCCCCGAGCGGTCGAGGATGACGGCTTCGTTGTTGTCGCTGCCGAAGACCTTGCCGCCGGAGACGTCGTTCACGACCAGCAGGTCGCAGCCCTTGCGCTCGAGCTTGGCGCGGCCGAGGTCGAGCACCGAGTGCTCCGCGTCCCCGGTCTCGGCGGCGAAGCCGACGATCACCTGACCGGTACGGCGGCGGTCGTGCGAGACGGTCTGCAGAATGTCCGGATTCTGCACCAGGTTCACCGCCGGGACCGAACCGTCCGAGGTCTTCTTGATCTTGTGCTCGGCGACATCGGCCGGGCGGAAGTCCGCTGGTGCGGCCGCCATCACGATCGCGTCCGCATCCCCGGCGCGGCCGGTGATCTCGTCGTACAGGTCGCGGGTGCTGGTGACCGGGACGACCTGGACGCCGGCCGGGTCGGGGAGCTCGGAGTTGGCCGCGACCAGGGTGACCTTGGCGCCACGGGCGGCCGCGATCCGGGCCAGCGCGTAGCCCTGCTTGCCGGACGACGAGTTGCCGAGGTAGCGGACCGGGTCGAGGTGCTCACGGGTGCCGCCCGCGCTGACCAGGACATGCTTGCCGGTCAGGTCGGCGACCGACTGGCCGGCCGCGCGGGCCGCCTCGTCGGCGAGCATCAGCTGGCTGATCGCGAAGATCTCCGAGGGCTCGGGCAACCGGCCGCGACCGGTGTCCGTGCCGGTCAGCCGGCCGACGGCGGGCTCCAGCACGGTGATCCCGCGCGAACGCAAGGTGGCCACATTCGCCTGGGTGGCCGGGTGTTCCCACATCTCGGTGTGCATGGCGGCCGCGAACAGGATCGGGCAGCGGGCCGTCAGCAGGGTGTTGGTGAGCAGATCGTCGGCCAGACCGTGGGCGGCCTTGGCGATCAGGTTGGCCGTGGCGGGCGCGACGACGACGAGCTCGGCCGCCTTGCCGATCCGCACATGCGGCACTTCCTGCACGTTGTCGAACGGATCCGCGGTGACCGGCTGGCCGGACAGCGCCGCCCAGGTCGCAGCGCCGACGAACTCCAGCGCGGCCGCGGTCGGCACCACCCGCACACTGTGCCCGGACTCGGTCAGCCGCCGGAGCAGATCACAAACCTTGTACGCCGCAATCCCGCCGCCGACCCCAAGAACGACATTCGGCCGAGCCTTGGTCGCAGGGGACTGTGGTGAGGGGGAAGTAGAGCTCACGGGAGCCTCCGGGCCGTGGTCGAGGTCGGGCCGGGAACGCCCGCAACCCCCGGGGCGGTTGCCTCACCGGGGGTGGAACCGGACACGGACACCCTGAGGAGCCGATCACCGGTGATCATCGGGGCTTGGTTAGGCGGTCTTCTCCGCGGCCGCGGCTTCCGCCTCGGCCTCGGGGTCGATGTCCGTGCAGGTCAGGACGCCCTCGTTGATCTCGCGCATGGCGATCGAGAGCGGCTTCTCCTGGACGTGGGTCTCGACCAGCGGACCGACGTACTCCAGCAGGCCCTCGCCGAGCTGGGAGTAGTAGGCGTTGATCTGCCGCGCACGCTTGGCCGAGTACAGGACGAGCTTGTACTTGGAATCAGTGTGGGTGAGCAGGTCGTCGATCGGCGGAGAGGTGATACCGATGGCGACAGGCTGGTTGCCAGACAAGTTCAGCTCTTTCCAGAGATTTGGGGTGATCGGATCAACTTTACCAATTGATCGGCCGCTTCCCGAACCGAGGCGTTCACGATGGTCACGTCGAACTCCTTCTCGGCGGCCAGCTCGAGCGTCGCCGTCTCCAGCCGGCGCTCGCGCTCCTCGGCCGTTTCGGTCCCGCGGCCGACCAGGCGCCGTACCAGCTCGTCCCACGACGGCGGGGCCAGGAAGACGAAATGTGCCTCCGGCATCGTCTCGCGGACCTGCCGGGCACCCTGCAGGTCGATCTCCAGCAGCGCCGGGCGGCCCTCGGCCAGCTTGTCGAGCACGGGCTGCTTGGGCGTCCCGTACCGGGCCGCTTTGTGCACGACCGCCCACTCCAGCAGCTCACCGGCCGCGACCATCCGGTCGAACTCCTCGTCGGAGACGAACAGGTAGTGCACGCCGTGCACCTCGGTCGGCCGCGGCTTGCGCGTGGTCGCCGAGACCGAGATCCAGATGTCGGGGAACCGCTCACGGATATCGGCCGCGACCGTGCCCTTGCCGACCGCGGTCGGTCCGGCCAGCACGGTCAGCCGGGCCGGGCCCGGCCCGCCGTCGGTCGTCGGAGGCTGCGGGGTCTCGGGGGCCTGGCTCAGGTTCTCGGAGTCCATGGTCATCGTCACACCAGTGTCCAACGAGCCGGCCAGGGTTTCGGTGCGGCTCACTCGGCGAATTCGCGCAGCAGCGCGGCGATCTGGTTGGACCCGAGGCCGCGGACCCGCCGCGTCTCGGAGATTCCGGCCCGCTCCATGATCTGCTGGGCCCGCACCTTGCCCACGCCGGGGATGCACTGCAGCAGTGCGCTGACCCGCATCTTGCCGATCACGTCGTTGGTCTGCCCCTCGTGGAGCACCTCCGTCGGAGACGCTCCCGAGTGCCGGATCCGGTTCTTGATCTCGGCTCGCTCGCGCCGCGCCGCCGCGGCCTTGTCCAGAGCCGCCGCTCGCTGCTCCGGGGTCAAAGAAGGAAGTGGCACCGTTTCACCTGTCCCGTTGTATGGCTTCGCAAGGGAACCTAACACGGCTCCGGCCACCCACAGGACCCCGTCACGGCAAGCCCCTAATTCAGCGCCGGGACGTCGACCTTGCAGGCGTCCTTCGCGTGCGTGGTGATCGCCTTGTACGCCGTCAGCACGGTGCCGGTCTCCTTGCTCAGCCGAGCCAGCTCGACGCGGTCCGAACCCGCCTTCTGGGCCTGCTCGGCGAACTTCACGACCACCGCCCAGTCGTCCTTCACATCGGCCGGCGCGGACTCCTGGAGCTTCTTCGCGTCATCCAGGATCTTCACGTAGTCGGCCGGCTTCGTCGGGTCGACCCCGGTGGCGCTGGCGGCGTACCCGGCCAGGTCCACGCAGTAGGCCTGCTCCTCGGTGCACGAGGTCAGCAGCGCAGTCGTTGCGAGCAGGGTCACGGCAGCGGCGATGGTTCGCATATCCCGAAGCTACCGGCCGTCAGCAAACGATCCGAAACGAATACGTTCCGGGACCGGGCCGCCCTGGTGCCCGCCGCGGAACGGCGGGCACGGGCAGCTCGATCAGGGGTTCTCGAGGTCGATCTTGCAGGTGTCCTTGGCGTGCTTGGAGATCGCGCCGGACGCCTCGCCCATCTTCGCGCCCTCGGACTTGCTGAGCTCGGTCAGCTTGGTGGCGTCGCCCTTGGCCTCCTGGGCCTTCTTGGCGTAGCCGAGCAGCACGGCCCAGTCGTCCTTCAGGTCCGACGGTGCCGACTTCGAGACCTTCTCGGCGTCCTTGAGCGCCTTGCCGACCTGGTCGGAGTTCTTGGCGTCGAGGTTCTTGGCCGACTTCGCGTACGCCTGCAGGTCGCCGCAGTAGTCGCCGCCCGAACAGGCCGTCAGAGCGACAGCACTCATCGTCACTGCCGCCGCCAGGGCTCCCAGCTTCCGCATCGCAATCCTTACTTTCCACCGCGGGCAACCCATCGCTCCCCGTCACCGACACCCTCCCGAACCACAGGGTCATCCGGTCCGTCCGGCACGCCGTGAAGAAGCTCGCATCCCGCGACTGGAACCGGTCCGTGATGTGGCGCGTCGGCCTGCCTCGACGGCGACACAGTTCGCGGCGACGATGACGCCGATCGCGATCCAGTCCGGTACGGCGAGGTGCTGCCGCAGAACGACGTACCCGACCAAGGCCGCGAGCACGGGGTTGATGCTCATGAAGACCCCGAAGAACTGGGCCGGCACCCGCCGCAGTGCCAGCAGATCGAGCAGGAACGGGACGGCCGATGACAGCACGCCGGCGGTCAACGCGTAGGCGATGGCCGCCGCGGTCGGCGGGTGGTGATGCAGTACGACGATTCCGACCGGCACGTAGGCGAGTCCGGACACCGTGGCGGCAGCTGCTGCGCCGGTCGCTCCCGGTAGTTCGCGGCCGACTGTGCGGTTGAGCAGGATGTAGGAGGCCCAGCAGGCCGCAGCGAGCAGTCCGGCCGCGATGCCGAAGTAGTCGGTGGCCGCCTGCGGTCGCGTCAGTACCAGTACGGCGGGCGCCGCGGCCAGCGCGCAGATCAGGTCGATCACCCGCCGTGAGCCGAGCAGCGCAACCGCCAGTGGGCCGAGGAACTCCAGTGTCACGGCCAGTCCGAGACCGACTCGGTCGATCGCGGTGTACAGCGAAACGTTCATCACCGCGAACACGAGAGCCAGCCCGAGCACCGGACGCCACTGCCGTGCCGTCAGCTTGTGCAGCCGCGGCCGCCCGATGGCGAACAGCACCACGGCCGCCATCCACTGCCGGACCGCCACCACACCGACCGGCCCGATCACCGGGAAGGCCTGAGCGGCGACCGACGCACCGATTTGGCTTGAGAGCCCGCTGGTCAGCATCAGCAGCACCCCAGCCAACCTCCGATCACCGATGTGGTTGGTGGAGGCAGAGGGCGTAACCAGGGCCGGGTGGGCCGCAGGGGGTGCGGGAGCGGGCGGGGTGCTCATGGGGCGAGCGTGCGCTCGTTGAGTGGTCAGGCAAAATGCGGCGGCGGGTGGATCTATACGCTGGGGTTATGGATGTGGAGGTTCGGCAGCTGCGGTGTCTGGTCGCGGTGGTGGAGACGGGGACGTTCACCGATGCCGGGATCGAGCTAGGCATCAGCCAGGCGGCGGTGTCGCGGAACATCCTTGCCTTGGAGGGGCGGCTCGGCGTGCGGCTCCTGCACCGAACAAGTCGGTCGGTGACGCCGACCAGTGCGGGTATCCGGGTGCTGGCGCGGGCCCGCCAGGTGCTGACCGACGTCGAGGAATTAGTGCGCGAGGCAACCAGCGGCCACACGCGGCTACGGCTGGGCCACGCCTGGTCGGCGCTTGGCCGCCACACCGCCGAGTTTCAGCGCCGCTGGGCTGCCGAGCACCCCGGCGTCGAGCTGCAGCTCGTCCGCACGAACACCACGACCGGCGGCCTCGCCGAGGGCTTGTGCGATCTCGCTGTCGTCCGGACCCAGCTCGACCTGCGCCGGTTCGCCCACATCACGATCGCGCAGGAGGACCGGTACGCCGCCCTGCCCGCCGACGACCCCTTGGTCCGCAAGCGCACGGTCACCCTCGAGCAGCTCCGCGACCGCGTGCTGAGCATCGATCGCCGGACCGGCAGCACGACGATCGACCTCTGGCCTGCGGACGCCCGGCCGCGGATCGAGTTCAACCAGGATGTGGACGACTGGCTCACCGCCATCGCCTCCGGCCGTTGCGTCGGCGTCACCGCCCAGGCCACCACCACGCAGTACCGTCGCGACGGCATCACCTACCGCCGTCTCCGCGACGCACCCCCGGTCGACGTCCACCTCATCTGGCACCGCCACGACCCCCACCCCGCCACCCAAGCCGCCGTAGACCTCCTCACCACCCTCTACTCGAGCTGAGGTCGGTGCACGAAGGACAGGAGGTGTGGCCGAATCCAGCCCGTTCGCGCTGAGGCTCAGGCGGGCGGCGGCCTCCAGCCGGCCTATACCTCCTGTCGTTCGGGTTCGAAGAACCTGGCGATGACGCGGCGGTCGGTGGGTTTCCAGAGGACCGTGCGGAGGCGGTCGATGCCGCCGACGGGCCAGCGGTCGGCGATGGCGCGGACGGTGGGGTCGGCGATGGTGGCGGAGAGTGCGCCGGGGAAGTCGCCCCAGACGACCTTGAAGGGTCTCCCCCACAGCTGCTCGATGCCGAGCTCGACCGGTGCGGTGATGCCGAGCCGGTTGTGCAGAGCGGCGACCGCCTCGTAGGCAGCCATCAATGCCTTCTCGCGGTCCTGCCAGCCGTCGGCGCGGAGCACGGCGGACAGGATCGGTGCCAGTTCGGGTCCGCACGAGAGCCGGGCGAACGCCGTGCCGAACCACTTCGAGTACGGCGCGTACTGCCGCTCCATCAGGAAACACAGCCGCATCAGGTCCTCGACGAGCTGGGAACCGATCAACGCCGATCCGAGCTCGTCACCGACAGAACCGGCCCGGCCGACCAGATTGATCTCGGGATGGACGCGCCACCAGGCCGCAATCAGCAAATAGCGCCAGACGTCATCGGGGTAATACGCCAACCGGTCCCGGACATCCTGCAGACCGAGGTCGTCGTGGAACACCGCGCCGGCGGTGAGCATCAGCAACGACTGCTCCGGCAGGGTGAACCAGTCCTCGACACCCAGCCCGGCCGACGGATCGAGACCGAGCTGGCCGGTGAAGAATCCACTCAGCGTGTGCGCCTGGAGCAAGGTCGTCCGCCCGAGAAACTCCCGTGGGACTTCGGGCGGGGTCCATGAGGAATCCTCGACGAACAGCACGACCCGTGCCTCGCAGTTGTGGTCGGCCGACATCGCGTCGTCGAACCCGAGCACCTCCGAGCCCCGCCCGATCAGCGCCGCACTGTGCGGAGCGGTCAGCTGCGGACCCACCACCTCGGCGTAGAACCGCCGGCACAACTCGATCCCCGGAATAGTCATGCCGACGAAGGTCGCATACCAGCAACAGGGAATTCAATAGAAATCAGAAAATGGCGCGGAATTCATCCGCGCCATTTGCCGATTCATATTCTACCGGTAATTCCGGTCCTTTGTCAGTAGCCGAGGACCGTTCGGTACGCGTCGTTCGCCCGATCGGCCGCCGCCTGCAGACCGGCTGCGTCCGGCCCGGCACCGAGGATCTCGCGCGAGCTCGCCGGTACGACGTTGCGGACCGCGGAACCGAAGACCGCGCGCAGGCTGTCGGCCGTTCCACCTTGCGCACCCAGGCCCGGGGCCAGCAACGGCCCACGGATGTCCAGGTTCTCGTCGGTGGAGGAGATCGTCGCACCGACCACCGCGCCGAACGAGCCGAGATCCTCGGCGTCCGCATTCAACGAACGCAGGCCGTCGAGCACTGCACCGGCGACCGTCGGACCGTCGGTGGTCCGCGCGGACTGGAACTGCGGGCCCTCCGGGTTCGAGGTGAGCGCCAGCACGAACAGCCCGGCCCCCGCGGCCCGTGCCTCGTCGATCGCCGGTTGCAGCGAACCGAACCCGAGATACGGGCTGACCGTCAGCGCGTCACACGCCAGCGGCCCCTTCTCGGCCAGGTACGCCGACGCGTAGCCGGCCATCGTCGTACCGATGTCACCGCGCTTCGCGTCGATGATCACCAGCGCGCCGGCCTCCCGCAGCCGGATCGTGGCCTGTTCCAGTACGGCGATCCCCGCCGAGCCGAATCGCTCGAAGAACGCCGACTGCGGCTTGAACACGCCGACCCGCTCGGCCAGCGCGTCGATCACGCCGTACGTGAAGGACGCCAGGCCCTCCGCGGTGTCCGGCAGGCCCCACTGGTCCAGGAGGTGCTGGTGCGGGTCGATGCCGACACACAAAGGACCGCGCGCATCCATGACAGCCCGGAGCCGGGTACCGAAGGGTTCGTTACTCATGACAGCCTCCTGTTGATACGCCGGATCAAACCGGGCCCGCGATAGATCAGGCCGGAGTACACCTGCACCAGGCTCGCTCCGGCGTCCAGCAGCCGTACGGCGTCGTCCGGGTCGAGGATCCCGCCGACCCCGATCACGGGCAGCGCTCCCCCGGTCTCCGCGTGAATGTGCGCGACCGTCTTGGCCGCGAGCTCGGTCAACGGCCGGCCGGACAACCCACCGGCCTCCGAAGCCAGCGGGTGTGACTCGACACCCGGTCGACCGATGGTCGTGTTGGTGGCGATGATCCCCGCGACGCCGACGTCCGTGCAGACGCCGAGCAGCTCGTCGATCGCCGACGGGGTCAGGTCGGGCGCGATCTTCACGAGGATGGGCTTGGCGCGCCGAGCCATATCGCCCTGGCCGGCGGCGCCCGCCTTGCCGAGCGTCTCCGCTTCCGCGTGCAGGGCTGTCAGGAGTTCGCGCAGCTGACCCGCGTCCTGGAGGGAGCGCAGACCCGGGGTGTTCGGCGATGACACGTTGACGGCGAAGTAGTCGCCGTACCGGTAGAGCCGGCGCAGCGAGATCACGTAGTCGTCGACGGCCTTGTCCAGCGGTGTCACCTTCGACTTGCCGATCGAGACGCCGAGCGGATACCCGAGCGGCCCGTAGGCCTCCAGCCGCTCGGCCAGCGCCGCCGAGCCGAGGTTGTTGAACCCCATCCGGTTGATCACCGCCTCGTGCTCGACGAGCCGGAACAACCGCGGCTTCTCGTTCCCGGGCTGCGGCTGAGCGGTCACCGTGCCGACCTCGACGAACCCGAACCCGAGCGCCCGCCAGGCCGGCAGCGCGACCCCGTTCTTGTCCATCCCCGCGGCCAGCCCGACCGGTCCCGGGAAACGGATCCCGAAGACCGTCCGCGCCGCCCCCGCCGGGATCGCCCCGAACGACCGTGAGAGAGCGCTCACCGCGCCGGGAACGCGCCCGAGCCGACGCAACCCGTGCAGCGTCTGCTCGTGCGCGATCTCGGCGTCACCCTTGCCCAGCCGGTACAGGACCGGCCGGACAATTCGCCTATACACCGAGGATCCTCGGCACCCAGTCCTGCAGAGATCGCACGCCGATCCCGCCGCTCTGCTGCGCCTCGATCCCCTGTACGGCGGCCGCCAGCCCCTGCACGGTCGTGATGCACGGAATATTCCGGGCCACCGCCGCAGACCGGATCTCGTACCCGTCCAGGCGCGGCGAACCGCCCTGTGTGATCCCGATCGGCGTGTTGACGATCAGGTTGAGCTCGCCGTCCTGGACCATCTGCACGATCGTCGGCTCACCGTTCGGGCCCGGGCCCTGGCTGCTCTTGCGAACGGTCACCGCCTCGACCCCGTTGCGGCGCAGCACGTCCGCCGTACCTTCGGTCGCGTAGATCTGGAAGCCCAGATCGGCCAGCCGCTTGACCGGGAAGATCATGTGCCGCTTGTCCCGGTTCGCCACCGACACGAACACCTTGCCGGATCCCGGCAGCGGCTGCGACGCCCCGGCCTGGGACTTCGCGAACGCGATCCCGAAGGTGTCGTCGAAGCCCATCACCTCACCGGTCGAACGCATCTCCGGCCCGAGCACCGTGTCCACCGACCGGCCGTCGATGGTCCGGAACCGGTTGAACGGCATCACGGCTTCCTTCACCGCGATCGGCGCGTTCGGCGGCAGCGTGCCCCCGTCGCCGGTAGCCGGCAGCAGACCTTCGGCCCGCAACTCGGCAATCGAAGAACCGAGCATCACCCGGGCCGCCGCCTTCGCGAGCGGGGTGGCCGTCGCCTTCGACACGAACGGCACCGTCCGCGACGCCCGCGGGTTCGCCTCGAGCACGTAGAGGACATCCCCAGCCAGCGCGTACTGCACGTTCAGCAGACCCTGTACGCCGACGCCGCGCGCGATCGCCTCGGTCGACCGCCGGATCTTCTCGATATCGGCGTTCCCAAGCGTGATCGGCGGCAGCGCGCAGGACGAGTCGCCCGAGTGCACCCCGGCCTCCTCGATGTGCTCCATCACGCCGCCCAGGAACAATTCGTTCCCGTCGAAGAGCCCGTCCACGTCGATCTCGACCGCGTCATCGAGGAAGCGGTCGATCAGCACCGGGTGCTCGAACGCCTCGCCACCGCCCAACCGCTCCAGCGCGGCCGAAAGCTCGTCGGCGCTGTAGACGATCTCCATCCCGCGCCCACCGAGCACGTACGACGGCCGGACCAGCACCGGGAACCCGATCTCCTCGGCCACCCCATGCGCCTCCGCCGGCGACAGCGCCGTACCGTGCTTCGGCGCCGGCAACCCCGCATCCGCGAGCACCTTGCCGAACGCACCCCGCTCCTCGGCCAGGTGGATCGCGGCCGGCGACGTACCGACGATCGGTACGCCGGCATCCGCGAGCCGCTGGGCCAGCCCGAGCGGGGTCTGGCCACCGAGCTGCACGATCACTCCGGCCACCGGGCCGGCCTGCATCTCGGCGTACACGATCTCGAGCACGTCCTCGCAGGTCAGCGGCTCGAAGTAGAGCCGGTCGGAGGTGTCGTAGTCGGTCGAGACCGTCTCCGGGTTGCAGTTGACCATGATCGTGCAGTAGCCGGCGTCGCGCAGTGCCATCGACGCGTGCACACACGAGTAGTCGAACTCGATGCCCTGCCCGATCCGGTTCGGCCCCGAGCCGAGGATCAGTACGGCGGGCTCGGTGCGGGTCGCGACCTCACTCTCCTCGTCGTACGACGAGTAGTGGTACGGCGTCGTGGCCGCGAACTCGGCGGCACACGTGTCGACCGTCTTGTAGACCGGCCGGATCCCGAGCGCCTGGCGAACTCCGCGCACCACGTCCTCGGTCAGCGAGCGGATCTCGGCCAGCTGCAGATCCGAGAACCCGTGCCGCTTGGCCAACCGGAGAATCTCGGGCGTCAGCCGCGGCGCCGCGGCAACCTGGAGAGCGGTCTCGTGGATCAGGTACATCTGATCGACGAACCAGGGATCAATGCGAGTGTTCTCGAAGATCTGCTCCGGTGTCGCACCGGCCCGGATCGCGTCCATGATGATCCGCAGCCGGCCGTCCTGCGGCGTCTTGATTGCCTCCAGCAACGACTCCAGGTCGGTGGAGGGATCGCCGGCCCAGGAGAACCGGGCCTCCGGCTTCTCCAGCGACCGCAGCGCCTTCTGCAGCGCCTCGGTGTAGTTGCGGCCGATCGCCATCGCCTCACCGACGCTCTTCATGTGCGTGGTCAGCGTGGCGTCCGCGGCCGGGAACTTCTCGAACGCGAACCGCGGCACCTTCACCACCACGTAGTCCAGCACCGGCTCGAAGCTGGCCGGGGTCTGCTGGGTGATGTCGTTCGGGATCTCGTCGAGGGTGTAGCCGATGGCCACCTTCGCCGCGATCTTCGCGATCGGGAAGCCGGTCGCCTTCGAGGCCAGCGCGGACGAGCGGGACACCCGCGGGTTCATCTCGATCACGATCAGCCGGCCGTCGACCGGGTTCACCGCGAACTGGATGTTGCAGCCGCCGGTGTCGACGCCGACCTCGCGGATGATGCCGATCGACAGGTCCCGCATCACCTGGTACTCGCGGTCGGTCAGCGTCATCGCCGGCGCGACCGTCACCGAGTCGCCGGTGTGCACACCCATCGGGTCGACGTTCTCGATCGAGCAGATGATCACGACGTTGTCGGCCTTGTCGCGCATCACCTCCAGCTCGTACTCCTTCCACCCGAGGATCGACTCCTCGATCAGCACCTCGGTGGTCGGCGAAGCGTGCAGACCGGCCCCGGCGATCCGGGTCAGGTCGGCCTCGTCGTACGCCATCCCGGAGCCGACGCCGCCCATCGTGAACGACGGCCGCACCACCAGCGGGTAGCCAAGCTGTTCAGCCGCACCGAGAACGTCGTCGATGGTGTGGCAGATGACCGAGCGAGCGGTCTCCGCGCCGAGCTTCTCGACGATCTGCTTGAACGACTCCCGGTTCTCACCGCGCTGGATCGCGTCGACCGAAGCGCCGATCAGCTCCACGCCGTACTTCTCCAGTACGCCGCTGTCGTGCAGCGCGATCGCCGCGTTCAGCGCGGTCTGGCCGCCGAGGGTCGCGAGCAGCGCGTTCGGGCGCTCCTTCTCGATCACCTTCTCGACGTACTCCGGGGTGATCGGCTCGATGTAGGTCGCGTCGGCGAACTCCGGGTCCGTCATGATCGTGGCCGGGTTGGAGTTCACCAGGATGACCCGGAAGCCCTCCTCGCGCAGCACCCGGCAGGCCTGCGTACCGGAGTAGTCGAACTCACAGGCCTGACCGATCACGATCGGGCCTGAGCCGATGACGAGCACCGACTCGATATCTGTACGACGTGGCATCAGGCCCGCCCCTCCATCAGCTCGACGAAGCGATCGAACAGGTACGCCGAATCGTGCGGCCCTGCTGCGGCTTCGGGGTGGTACTGCACAGAGAACGCAAGGACGCGGCCGTCGTGACCGGTCAGCTTGAGTCCTTCGACGACGTTGTCGTTCAGCGAGACGTGCGACACCTCAGCCGTCCCGTACGGCGTCTCGATCGTCCCCTCGAGCGGTGCGTCAACGGCGAACCCGTGGTTCTGCGCCGTGATCTCGACCTTCCCGGTCGCCCGGTCGAGCACCGGCTGGTTGATGCCCCGGTGCCCGTACTTGAGCTTGAAGGTCCCCAGCCCGAGCGCCCGCCCGAACACCTGGTTGCCGAAGCAGATCCCGAAGTACGGCTTGCCGCGCTGCAGCAGTTCCTTCAGCAGCGTCGTCGGGTGCTCGGTGGTCTCCGGGTCGCCCGGCCCGTTGCTCATGAAGATGCCGTCCGGGTTCACCGCCAGCACCTCTTCGAGCGTCGCGGTGGCCGGCAGCACGTGCACCTCGATACCGCGCTCGGCCATCCGCATCGGCGTCATCGCCTTGATCCCGAGGTCGAGGGCGACCACGGTGAACCGCTTCTCCCCCTCGGCCGGCACGACGTACGGGTCCACGGTCGTGACCTGCGAGGCCAGATCGGAGCCGGCCATCGCCGGCTGCTCGAGTACCTTCGCCAGCAGTTCGGCCGGGTCGAGGACCGAGGTGGAGATCCCGGCCCGCATCGCGCCGCGTTCGCGCAGGTGCCGGGTCAGGGCGCGGGTGTCGATCCCCGAGATCCCGACGATGCCCTGCGACTTCAGCTGGTCGTCGAGCGAGCGGGTGGCGCGCCAGTTCGAGGGGACGCGGGCAGGGTCGCGGACGACGTACCCGGCGACCCAGATCCTGTTCGACTCGTCGTCCTCGTCGTTCACCCCGGTGTTGCCGATGTGCGGCGCGGTCTGGGTGACGATCTGACGGTGGTAGGACGGGTCGGTCAGCGTCTCCTGGTAGCCGGTCATCCCGGTGGTGAACACCGCCTCGCCGAAGGTCTCGCCAGTGGCCCCGTACGACGTACCGGCGAACGACCGGCCGTCTTCCAGGACGAGCAATGCGGGCTGGCTCATTGTGCGTCGGCTCCGATCAAAGTCGCGATGGACGCGGTCAGGGGTTCCGTGTCGGCCTTGCGGCGGGGCCGGAAGCCGGTGTCCAGCTCCCGCCCGTCGTGGCTCCAGGTGACCACCACCAGGCCGGACTTCTCCGCGGTCACCTTGCCGGCGATCCCGCGGTCGGTCCGGACGGCGGTCAGGTGGTCCGCGGGGATGAAGACATCCGCCGCGCCCTGCCGGTGGAAGATCAGGCCGGCCTCGATGACGGCCAGGTCCGCGGTACTGCGGACGCCCAGTTCGTGCACGGCGATCCGGTCCATCCAGTCGCCGGCCGACGTGGTGGCGACGTACACGCCTTCCACGCCGCGGGTCTTGTCGGCCGGCACCTCGGGCAGCGGTGCCAGCTCGGACTGCCGGGCCTGGCGGTTCCGCCAGCCCCGGTACATGCCGAAGTACGCCGCGGCGATCACCACGAGCGTGCCGGCGATGCCCAGGAAAGCCTTCACTTGGCTTGCCCGTTCAGAACGGTCGGCTCGCCGCGGAGGAACGTCGCGACCACCTTGCCCGGCAGCGTCATCCCGTCGAACGGCGTGTTCCGCGACAGCGACGCGGACTCGGCCGACTTGATCACGCGCTGCGCGGCCGGATCGACCAGTACGACGTTCGCCGGGGCACCGGCCTCCAGCGGCCGGCCGTGGTCGCTGATCTGGCCGATCGCGGCCGGGCGGTAGCTCATCCGGTCGGCGACCTCGGCCCAGGTCAGCAGCTTGGTGTCGACCATCGCGTGCTGGACCACCGAGAGCGCGGTCTCCAGGCCGAGCATGCCGAACGCGGCCGCGCTCCACTCGCAGTCCTTGTCCTCGACCGGGTGCGGTGCGTGGTCGGTGGCGACGATGTCGATGGTGCCGTCGGCCAGGCCCTCGCGGACCGCCTCGACATCCTCCTTGGTCCGCAGCGGCGGGTTCACCTTGAAGACCGGGTTGTAGGTGCTGGCCAGGTCCTCGGTCAGCAGCAGGTGGTGCGGGGTGACCTCGGCGGTCACCTCCAGCCCGCGCCTCTTCGCGGCCCGGACGATGTCGACCGAGCCCTTGGTGGACAGATGGCAGATGTGCAGCTTGGAACCGACGTGGTGGTTGAGCAGGATGTCGCGGGCGATGATCGCCTCTTCGGCAACACTCGGCCAGCCGGTCAGTCCGAGCACACCGGACAGCGCACCTTCGTTCATCTGCGCGCCCTTGGTCAGGCGTGGCTCCTGCGCGTGCTGAGCGATCGTGCCGCCAAAGGCCTTCACATATTCCAGTGCACGACGCATCAGCGCCGCATCCCAGACGCAGTCGCCGTCGTCGGAGAAGACCCGGACCCGGGCCGCCGAGTCCGCCATGGCGCCGAGCTCGGCGAGCTGCGTGCCCTGGCGTCCGACCGTAACCGCGCCGATCGGGAAGACATCGGCGTACCCGGCTTCGCGGCCGAGCCGCCAGACCTGCTCGACGACACCGGCGGTGTCGGCGACCGGGTCGGTGTTGGCCATCGCGAACACCGCGGTGAACCCACCCAGCGCCGCCGCGCGCGTGCCGGTGAGCACGGTCTCCGCGTCCTCGCGACCGGGCTCCCGCAGGTGCGTGTGTAGGTCGACCAGCCCAGGCAGCGCGATCAGTCCGCTGGCGTCGATCGTCTCCGCATCGGCCGGTGCATCCAGGCCGGTGCCAACAGCAACGATCTCGCCGTTGTCGATCAGCAGATCCGCCACCTCACCGCCCACGATCTTGGCGCCGGTGATCAGATATGCGGTCATGCGTTCTGCTCCTCTGAAGATTCGTTGCTACCTGACAACAGCAGATAAAGGACGGCCATCCGGATGGCCACGCCGTTGGTGACCTGTTCGACGATCACCGAGCGGGTCGAGTCGGCGACCTCGGCGCTGATCTCCATCCCGCGGTTCATCGGGCCGGGGTGCAGCACGATCGCCTCGTCGGACAGCTGCGCCATCCGGTGCACGTCCAGGCCGTAGCGCCGGGTGTACTCCCGCGCACTCGGGAAGTACGCCTCCCCCATCCGCTCCCGCTGGACCCGCAGCATCATCACCGCGTCGCTCTTGGCCAGGACCGAGTCGAAGTCGTACGACGTCGTACAGGGCCAGCGCGACATGTCGACCGGCAGCAGCGTCGGCGGAGCGACCACCGTGACCTCGGCGCCGAGTGTTGCCAGCAGCAACACGTTGGAGCGCGCGACCCGGGAGTGCAGGACGTCGCCGACGATCGTGATCCGGCGGCCGTCCAGCGAGCCGAGGTGGCGGCGCATGGTGAAGGCGTCCAGCAGCGCCTGCGTCGGGTGCTCGTGGGTGCCGTCACCGGCGTTCACGACCGCGCCGGTCATCCAGCCGGAGGTGGCCAGCAGATGCGGCGCCCCGGAGGAGCCGTGCCGGCAGACGACGCCGTCGGCGCCCATCGCCTGCAGGGTCAGCGCGGTGTCCTTCAGGCTCTCGCCCTTGCTCACACTCGAGCCCTTGGCGGAGAAGTTGATCACATCGGCCGACAGCCGCTTGGCCGCCGCCTCGAACGAGATCCGGGTCCGGGTGGAGTCCTCGAAGAAGAGGTTCACCACGGTCCGGCCGCGCAGGGCCGGCAGCTTCTTGATCGGCCGGTCCGCCAGCGAGCGCATCTCCTCGGCGGTGTCCAGGATCAGGTTCGCCTCGTCCTGGCTCAGGTCCCCGGCACTCAGTAGATGGCGCATCAGACCGCCGCTCCCGTCTTGTCGGCGATCAGTACGGCGTCGGTGCCGTCGTACTCGGTCAGGTGCACGGTGACCCGCTCGACCAGTGAGGTGGGCAGGTTCTTGCCGACGTAGTCGGCGCGGATCGGCAGCTCGCGGTGGCCGCGATCTACCAGGACCGCCAGCTGGACCGCCTTCGGCCGGCCGATATCGCCGATCGCGTCGAGCGCGGCGCGGATGGTGCGGCCGGAGAACAGCACGTCGTCGACCAGGACCACGACCTTGCCGTCGATACCACCAGGTGGAATGTCGGTGTGTTCTAGCGCACGTGCCGGCTTGAGGCCGATGTCGTCGCGGTACATCGTCACATCGAGTGACCCTGTGGGCACACTCTGCCCTTCGACGGCCGCGATCCGCTCGGAGATGCGGGCGGCCAGTCCCACCCCGCGGGTGGGGATGCCGAGGAGTACGACGGGGTCGGCACCCCGGTTGCGCTCGAGGATCTCGTGCGCGATCCGGGTCAGTGCCCGGGAAATGTCGGAAGCATCCAGCACTGTGCGCGGTACGGGTACCGGGGCAGGGCTCATCGCTACCGTTCCTCCTTTCCTGCCTCTCGGGACAGGTCTTTAAAGGACGTTCGGACCGCTTGACATGGTATCGGATGTGACACGCCGTCTTGACTCTGGCCTCTGGCCCGGAATATTGTTACTCTGTGTAACCGAGGGGGGTTTCACCATCCGGGTTCCGTTCCGGCGGTCCGGACCATAAGAAACTAGTCGGAGGGAAGAACCAGAGTGCCGAGCGAATACGCGAAGACACTGGGTGGCAAGCTACGCGCCATCCGCCAGCAGCAAGGGCTGTCGCTGCACGGCGTGGAAGAGAAGTCCAAGGGTCGCTGGAAGGCGGTAGTGGTCGGCTCATACGAGCGTGGCGACCGCGCTGTCACCGTCCAGAAGCTTGCCGAGCTCGCCGATTTCTACGGCGTTCCGGTCGGCGAACTGCTTCCGGGTTCGGCCAAGGCGGCAGCTGCCGCGGCGGCTCCGCCCCGGTTGATCCTCGACCTGGAGGCCCTGCACCACCTGGACGCCGGGGAGGCGGGTCCGCTGACCCGTTACGCGGCAACCATCCAGGCACAGCGGGGTGACTACAACGGCAAGGTGCTGTCGATCCGTCAGGACGACATGCGCACCCTGGCGGTCATCTACGACGAGTCGCCGACGACTCTGACCGAGCGCTTCATCTCCTGGGGAGTCCTGAACCCCGAGGCGAAGGGTGACGTCGAAGACGCAGCCGAGGCTGCCGGCGCCTGAGCGGCGTAGTGTCGGTCGGGGCTCGTAGCAGCTTGCCCGCGGCCGCCCGCTCCGCTCGAATGACGTAACCGGAACCACCGCAGTACCCAATCGGCAGGATCTCCACCTCACCTGCCGACCGAGGCCGGGGCCGTTCCCCCCGCGCCACCATCACGGGGACGCAAGCGCCGGCCCGGGACCGTACCGAGACGGTCACCGGGCCACCGAGAAGGAGTGCCAGAGGGCTCGCCCCCCTCGTTCCGTACCGCAGAATGCTCGCCGGGGTCAGAGACCCAATGTCGGCTTGAGCTGCAGCAGCCGGGCCAGCAGCCCGTTCACGAACGCCGGGGACTCGTCGGTCGACAGGTCCCGTGCCATCGCCACTGCCTCGCTCACCGCGACCACGTCCGGCACCTGGTCGTCGTACAGCATCTCGTAGGCGCCGATCCGCAGGATGTTGCGGTCGACGGCCGGCATCCGGTCCAGCGTCCAGCCCACCGAGTGGGCCGACAGCAGGTCGTCGATGGCGCCGATGTTCTTGGCGACGCCCTCGACCAGGGCAACGGTGAACTCGTTCACCGGGGGGTCGTTGTCCTCGATCCGGTCGGGCAGGGTGCCGCCGACCGGCAGCCCCCTGACCTCGGACTCGAACAGCACGTCCAGTGCCCGTTTCCGGGCCTTGCTCCGGGCAGACATCGCCGATCAGGACGTGACGCGGCCGAGGTAGTCCCCGGTCCGGGTGTCCACCTTGACCTTCTCGCCGGTAGTCAGGAACAGCGGGACGTTGATCGTGTAGCCGGTCTCCAGCTTGGCCGGCTTGGTGCCACCGGTCGAGCGGTCGCCCTGCAGGCCGGGCTCGGTGTACTCGACGGTCAGCTCGACCGACGCCGGGAGCTCGACGTACAGCGGGAGGTCCTCGTGGACGGCCACGATGGCGTCCTGGTTCTCCAGCAGGAAGTGCGAGGCGTCGCCGACGACCTCGGGGGTGATGTGCACCTGCTCGTAGGTGGAGCTGTCCATGAAGACGTAGGAGCCGCCGTCGTTGTACAGGTACGTCATGTCGCGCTTGTCGACGTTGGCCACCTCGACCTTGACGTCGGCGTTGAAGGTCTTGTCGACGACCTTGCCGCTCAGCACGTTCTTGAGCTTGGTGCGCATGACCGCACCGCCCTTACCGGGCTTGTGGTGCTGGAACCAGACGACAGACCACAGCTGCCCATCCAGGTTGAGCACCATGCCGTTCTTGAGGTCGTTCGTCGAAGCCACGCGGGTATACCCTTCGAAATCGATCAGCGGTAACACCGGATTGTAGCGGTCACCAGCCGTTTCCTCCGACTCGCGCCACTCGCAGCACTTACGCTGGGTACGGAAGTCCTTGAGCACAGGAGGCCGGGCGTGGAGTTCGCGATCGTCGTCGTGATCATGATCGTCCTTGCGATCGTGGGCGCGGCCAAGAATCGGCAGAGCACGGACGGCACTCCCAGTCCGCGGGTGCAGAAGCTGATCGAGCGCATCCAGGCCCAGCAGGGCGGGAACCAGCCGATCCAGTTCCAGGGCCAGTTCACCCAGCCGCAGGGCGGGCCCGGGCCGGTTCAGGGGCAGGTCTCCGGCAGCCAGCAGGCCGGGGCGGCACTGCAGGCGCTGATGCAGGCCGGGCGCCAGCACGCGCACCCCGGTGAGTGGACGACTCCGGGGCAGGCGGCCGCACCGCAGCAGTACCAACCGGCGCCGTACCAGCCCGGTCCTTATCAACCCGGCCCCTATCAGCCGAGCTATCAGCCGCCGGCGACCTGGCTGCCGACGCACGGGCAGCCTTCGTATCAGCAGCCGTCCTACCAGCAGCAGTCGTTCCAGCAGCGGGGGCCGACACCGAAGCCGAACCTCGACAACCGGGTCCGCGAGCTGATGCAGGCCGGTAACGAGGTGGGCGCGGTCCGGCTGCTGTCGGACGAGCGGGACATGGGCCTGCTCGAAGCCCAGCAGTACGCGCGCAGTCTGGTCGCCCCCGCCACGACTACCAATGCCACATCGGCCGAGACCGCCACCGTCGAGGAAGAGTCGCGGTACATCGGTTCGGCGGCATTCGCGGAGTCGATCTTCAACCTGGACCCGGACGAGGACACCTGGGCCAGCGGTTGGGTGGACACTCCGGAGCCGGAGGACCGCACCGACATCGACGAGCTCTGGCAGACCGTCAGTAACCCGCCCCGGCCAACCGGCGCACCGTAAAGACGTGATGCCGCCGGACCAGATGGAAGCCCGGCGGCAGTTCGGCACCGATCCGATGCGCCTGCACTGACAACTCAGCACCGAGCCAGGCGGCCAACTCCGGCACGTCGTCCTCCGGGTGGGCTCCGGCGCCCTGCATGTTGACGAAGCCGCACATGACCGCCGACCTACTCTCCAGGTGGCCTTTACTTTCTTCGAATGCAACGGCTCGCGTCTGCGCCCCCAGTTGCAGCGGTACGACGATGCGCCCGCCGGGCCGCAGTTGGTCGACCCAGGCCGGCGGGATGTCCCAGGCGGTCGCGGTCACGACGATCCGGTCGTACGGCGCGTTGCCGGGTGCACCGAATTCGCCATCCGCCTGGATGACGTGGACATCGTCGTACCCGGCTCGCAGGAGTCCTTCGCGAGCCCGGCCGACCACCTCGGGGTCGATGTCGACCGTGGTCACCTGGCCGTCCGGGCCGGTCAGCTCACGGAGCAGAGCTGCGTTGTAGCCGCCGGAACCGATCTCGAGAACGTGATCTCCAGAACGGATCTCAGCCTGTTCGAGCATGACCGCGATGATGCTCGGCTGCGAGACCGAGCTGATCACTGTGCCTCCAGCGTCACGTTTCATCAGCACCACGTCGTCGGCGTACGCGATCCGGAGCGGTACCCGTGGAACGAACAGATGTCGCGGCACCGCCCGGAATGCGGCTGCCACCCGCTCGTCCCGGATCGCACCCTCGGCCAGGAGATGCCGAGTGAGATTGGCGCGCAGCGAGACGGCCCGACCTGGGTCGTCTCTGCGCGCAGCCATGGTCAGTCCGTTCTGTCGCCGAGCGATTCGAGCAGTGTCCGCAGGGTGTCCGCCAACTGCTCGCGCTCGGTCTTGGACAGGGCGGCAAGCAGAGTTTCTTCGGTCTGCAGATGCCCCGGCAGGACTCCGTCGATCAGCTGGAGTCCCTTAGCGGTGAGCGTCACGTGCACCCCGCGCCCATCGGTCTCACTGGGCGTCCGGGTCACCAGACCGCGTGCCTCCAGCCGATCGAGTCGCTGGGTGATCGCCCCGGACGTGACCATCGACGACCGCATCAGACCGGCCGGTGTGAGGCGGTGCTCGGAGTTGCTCCGGCGCAATGTCGCCAGCACGTCGAACGACGCCGAGTCCAGACCGTGCCGGGCGAAGTTCGCGCGGAGCTGGTTGTCGGCGAGCTGGGCCAGTCGCTTGAGCCGGCCGAGCACGGCCATCGGCGAGGCATCCAGGTCCGGACGCTGCTCACCCCACTGCTCGAGGATCAGGTCGACGTGATCGGGCATACCTCCAGCCTAATCCAGTCCCTTAGCGCTGAGCGATCGGTGGGCGTGGGGTTGAAAGTAGCTTAGCGGTGAGGTACTTTATCTTAGTGCTAAACAATCGACTGGCTCTCCTCCTCGTCACGGCGATCACGCCGGTGCTGTGGGGTACGACGTATCTGGTCACGACGGAGCTGCTTCCGCCCAACCGTCCGCTGCTCGCCGCCGTCATCCGTGCGTTGCCGGCCGGTCTGCTGCTGATCGCGATCACCCGGACGCTGCCGAAGGGCGACTGGTGGTGGCGCTCGCTCGTGCTCGGCACGCTGAACATCGGTGCCTTCTTCGCCCTGCTGTTCGTCGGCGCCTACCGGCTGCCCGGGGGCGTCGCCGCCACGGTCGGTGCGATCCAGCCGCTCGTCGTGATGATGCTGTCGACCGGACTGCTCAAGGAGCGGCTGTCGACGCGGAAGGTGCTGGCTGCGATCGCCGGAGTCTTCGGAGTGAGCCTGCTGGTGCTGCGGGCGGACGCGCGGCTCGACATGTGGGGCGTGCTCGCGGCTCTCGGTGGTGCGGTCGTGATGGCGTTCGGCGTCGTACTGAGCAAGCGCTGGACGTCCCCCGCTCCCCTGCTGGCGACGACAGGCTGGCAGCTCGTGGCCGGTGGGCTGGTGCTGCTGCCGGTCGCCTACCTGGTCGAGGGCGCGCCCCCGGCGCACCTGACCCTGGCAAACCTCGGCGGGTACGCCTACCTGACCATCATCGGCTCCGCACTGGCCTACGCCCTGTGGTTCCGCGGACTGCGCGCACTGGGCCCGACCGACGCGACCTTCCTCGGTCTGCTCAGCCCAGTGGTCGCAACACTGCTCGGCTGGCTCGTGCTCGACCAGCGTCTCTCCACCGCCCAGCTCACCGGCGGCCTGATCGTTCTGGTCGCTCTCGTGGCCGGGCAACTCCGCAGGCGCCAGCGCCCAGTCCAGACCGCCACTCCGGTCCTCGTCCCCGCTACTGGAAGGTGCTGACCATGCGCATCCTCGTCTTCGGTGCCACTGGCGCAGTCGGCAGCCGCGTCATCCACGAAGCCGTCAACCGCGGCCATGAGGTGACCGCCGTGAGCCGCACGGCACCAAGCGCCCACACGTTCCCATCCACCGTCCACACGCGACAGGGCGACGCCTCTGACGCCGCCGCCGTGGCAGAGCTGGCCCAGGGCCATGACGTGGTCATCAGTGCGACCAGGCCGCGAGCCGGTCACGAAGACGAGCTGGCCCATACCGCCAAAGGCCTTCTGGACGGACTGCGCTCCGGCGGCCCGCGTCTCATCGTCGTGGGCGGTGCGGCCAGTCTGACCGTCCCCGGCACCGGTCGGACGCTGGTCGAGCAGCCAGGATTCCCCGCTGAGTACCGTCCGATCGCGGACGCCTGCAACGCACAGTTCGAGCTGATCAAAGCATCCACCGAGGTGGACTGGACCTACGTCAGTCCCCCGGACCTCCTTGAACCAGGGCCTCGGACAGGCAACTATCGGCTGGGGACCGACGAGCTGGTGATCGCTGCGGACGGTACCTCCTCCATCTCGATGGAAGACTTCGCCATAGCGCTCGTTGACGAGGCAGAGCGGCCCCAGCACCGCGCCCGCCGCTTCACCTTGGGCTACTAGGGCCATTCGGGTTGCCCGATCGGCTGTACTGCGGCTCGCTGTGCTCGGGCGCGTCTGACTCGATCCTTATGGGGTGTCTACTTCAGCGCGGTTGGATGTTGCGGAACTCGTCGTGGTGCCAGGTGTGGCGGCTCAGTGCCGGGTCACGGTGGCCAACCGCGGCTCTGTGGTCGAGGCCTACACGCTGACGCCGGTCGGGGATCTGGCTGCGTACGCGGTGATCGAACCGGCCGTGCTGTCGCTGTACCCGGACGCCGAGGGCAGTGCCACGGTGACGATCACCGTCCCCCAGGAGGCCGTCGTACAGGCCGGTGACGTGCCGTTCGGCGTACTGGTCGAGCCGAAGGAGCACCCGGCTGACACCGCGGTTCCTGAGGCCATGGTTCATGTGGAGCCGTTCAGTGACCTGTCTGCGGAGCTGACGCCGCGGACGTCGCACGGTTCGCGCGTCGGACGGCACACGGTGTCCATCGACAACCGCGGCAACCAGCCTGTGACGGTCGAACTGACCGGCAAGGACCCGGACGCCGTGATGGAGCTCCGCTTCTCCCCCAGCACGCTGGAGGTGCAGCCCGGTGCCGCTGCCTTCGCCAAGGTGAAGGCGCGTCCGCTGGACCGGATCTGGCGCGGTACGTCGAAGACGCGGCAGTTCAGCATCGTCGTCACCCAGGTCGCGCGGGGCAGCCATCCCGGCGCCACCATCACCAAGGTCGACGGGATGATGGTCCAGGACCCGATCCTGCCGTCCTGGACCGGCAAGGCGATCGTCGGCGCACTGGCCGCGGCTGCGTTGCTGACCGGCCTGTGGTTCGCCGTACTGCGGCCTTCGGTGGAGTCCGCCGCGCAGGACGCGGTCGAGAAGCCGCTCGCAGCCATCAAGAAGGAGACCGCGGTCGCGAAGGAGGTCGCCGTCAAGGCCGAGGAGAAGGCCCAGGTGGCGCAGGAGCAGTCCAACAACACCCAGAAGGGCCAGAACAACAAGGACAAGGCCCAGACCGAGCGTGACAAGGAGGCGGCCGCTGCAGCCGCCGCAGCCGTCGGTACGCCGTTCGCCCAGCGCTGGGCGCTGAACGCGAAACCGGGCGGGTCCGATCAGGCGACGTTCACGGTCCCCGCGGGCAAGATCCTGCGGATCACCGACGTGAACTTCGAGTCCCAGGGCAGCACCGGCTACCTCGACCTGCGCAAGGGCAAGGAGTCGCTGGGCGGCGTCGCTCCGCAGTACTTCCGCAACATCCAGGACTACCGCTACATCGCGCCGCTGGCGATCCTGCAGCCTGGCGAGAAGGTCGTGGTCCACCTGCAGTGCACCGCACCGGCGCCGGGGGCAACCATCTGCGAGAACGCGATCATGGTCGGCGGCAACCTGGTCGGCCTACCGCCGGCGAAGCCCGCGACCACCAGCTGACCCGCCGGACCAGCAGCATTCCTCCCCCACCAAGAAGCCCGGGGCCTCCCCCACGAGGTCCCGGGCTTCTCCTTGGGCGCGGCGCTCGGTTCACTGCCGAGGTTTCACTCGCTTGGTCGGGACGGCGGTGAGTGGATCCTCCGGCCACGGATGGCGCGGGTAGCGGGCACGCAGGTCGGCTCGGACCTGGGGATAGCCCTGCTTCCAGAACGAGGCGAGGTCGCTCGTGATCGCGACCGGGCGGCGGGCCGGCGACAGGAGGTGCAGGACGACTGGGACCCGCCCGTCCGCGACGGTCGGCGTGGCCGTCCAGCCGAATACCTCCTGCAGCTTCACGGCGAGGACCGGTGGCTCGACGCCGTCGTAAGCGAGTCGTACGTCGGACCCCGAGGGAACCTGGAGCCGTTCCGGTGCGAGTTCGCCGAACCGGCTTGCTGCGGGCCAGGGCAGTAGTCGCCGGAGCGCCGAAGCCACGTCGATGCGGGCGAGATCGCGCGCACCGCGCACCGATCCGAGCTCAGTACCCAGCCAGTCGTCGAGATCGGCCAGCAGCGCGTCGTCATCGACCGCCGGCCACGGGGCACCCAGGTGCGCGTGGCAGAACGCGAGCCGCTCCCGGAGCGCGAGTGCGGCCTCTGACCAGCGCAGTACAGACAGACCGCTGCGCCGGATGCCGTCGCGGACGGCCGCTTGGACGAGCAGCGGATCAGGCTTGGCCAGCGGAACGTCGTTGAGCACGATCGCGCCCAGCGCCTCGACACGCCGCGTCACGATCCGGCCGTCGTCCCAACGGATCTGGTCGGTGGTCGAGACGAGATCCCCGGCGAGGTCTCGCGCGGTCTGCTCGTCGATCGGCGCCGCAGAACGAATCCTCGCGTCAGCGCGACCAGGCGCCCGGTCCGCAACCGCGATCGCCAGCCAGGCCGTGCTCCGCAACGGCGACGCCGGATCCAACGCAGCCCCAGTCCCACCAGCCATCTGGTACGTCGCCGAGTCCGCCCCGCGGACCCGCGCAATCCGATCCGGATAAGCCAGCCCCACGACAACCCCTGCGGCCAGATCATCCGGCACACCACCAGCCCGCCGCCCAACCGGTACGGCGTCGCCCGTCCCCCGACCAGCCGTCGTACTGGCTGTCGGCCGCGCTCCGCCTTCGTCCGCCGGGGCACCCGTTGTCGCGACTCGTCCCAGGCGTTTGGTTTCTTCTCGCCAGCGGGCGGTGGCTGCGCGGTCGTCGCCGCGGCGGAGGGCTCGCCAGCGGGCCGGCAGATCATCACCGAAGTCGCGGCCGGAATCGTCCGAGAGCATCGCGACGACCTCGCGCGCCCGATCGGCACCGACCCGCGGCGTCCCGTCCAGCAACGCGCGAGCCAACCGGGGGTGCGCCCCGATCGCCGCCATCCGCCGCCCCCGCTCAGTGATCCGGCCGCCGTCGTCAACGGCATCGAGGCGGCGCAGCAGTTCGGTCGCCGCGTTCATCGCCACCACCGGCGGCGCCTCGAGCAAGCTGAGACCGTCACCGGCGGGCGCACCCCACGCCGCGAGGTCGAGAGCGAAGCCGGCCAGATCGGCGATCGCGATCTCCGGCGCTGGATGATCGTCGAGATGCAGGTGGTCGGTGGCGGACCAGCACCGATAGACCCGGCCCGGCGCCTCCCGCCCGGCACGACCCGCTCGCTGGTCGGCCGACGATCGCGACACCCGGCAGGTCACCAACGCACCAAGCCCACGCGATTGATCGGTCCGCGGCTCCCGAGCCAGACCCGAGTCGACCACAACCCTGACCCCGGGCACCGTCAGCGAACTCTCCGCGACCGACGTCGTGACCACGATCCGCCGCGTGGCGGCCGACGCCAGCGCGCGGTCCTGCTCAGCCCGCGACTGCCGACCGAACAACGGCAGGACGTTCTCACCCGCCAACCGCCGCGTCACACCGTTGATCTCGGCCTCCCCCGGAACGAATACGAGGATGTCGCCATCGTTCTCAAGCAACGCACGCCGTACGACGTCCGCGACGTGATCCAGCAGCCGCGGATCGACCCGCCCACCGGGAAGCAGCGGCACCGGGACCGGTGGTGGCGCCCACTCGACCGCCACGTCGAACAGCGCCGCCGACGCGGTGATCACCGGCGCCTCACCCAACGCGCGACTCAACCTGACCGTGTCCGCCGTGGCCGAGGTCGCAACGAGCGCGAGGTCGTCACGAAGATTCGCCCGGATATCGACGCAGAACGCGAGCAGCAGATCGGCATCGAGGTGCCGCTCGTGACACTCGTCGATCACGATCGCCGCCACGCCCGGCAATTCGGGGTTCTGCTGCAGACGCCGTACCAGCAGGCCTGTCGTCACCACCTCGACCCGGAGCCCGTTACCGCCGCTGCGTTCACCGCGCATCGCATAGCCGACCCGCTGCCCGAGCGGTTCACCGACCAGCATCGCCAGCCGCGCCGCCGCCGCGCGGGTAGCCATCCGCCGAGGCTCGGCGACGAGGACGGTGCCCCCGAGCGCGTCGGCCAGCGCGAGCGGCAACAGCGACGTCTTCCCGGATCCAGGCGGCGCCACCAGCACCGCCGTACCGTGCGAGCGCACCGCATCGACTGTTGCCGGCAGCACCGCCCGGACAGGCAGATCCGCTCCAGGTACCGACGTTTCAGGCAGCAGCACGCCCCGACGCTAGCCGACCGGGTTTCAGGGCTTCCCGAAGAGCTCGATCTCGGCGATCGCGGTCAGGGTCGCGCGGCTCGGGTTGATGCTGCGGACGACGGCGATCTGGACACCGCGGGCGTCGTCGACCTTCAGCTTGAACTTCTGGTACTTCGAGCTGTCCGCGAGCCGGAACCTCTTGATCACCGGCTTGTCTCCGGTGAACACGGTGATCTCCAGCTCGGCCGGCCGCGGTCCCGCGACGAACTTCGGTGTCTGGTCCGAGACCCCCGCATAGATCCCGAACTGCGTGAGCCGGACGGGCTGCTGGAACGTCCCGGTCACGTACGGCCCGACCACCGCGTTCTTGCCGACCTTCGGCGCTCCCCAGTAGGTGTTTTTCGCACCGTCGAACGCAAGGGCCGGCGCTTGTTTGCCGACCGCTCCGCTGCCTTTGATGTTCGTCAAATGCACTGGCTGGGGATCGGTCACCATGTCCTGCACGGCGTGTACTGCCCGCATCACCAGCGGGCGCTGGGGAAACGCGAGGATGCCGCCACCAGCCAGCAGAGCCAGTACGACGCCAATCCGGGTCGCACCGCGGAACCGGCGCCGCGCGTTGCTCGGCCGGAACCGGGTGCCCGCGGCATAGACGCGCTCGCGGCCGAGGAAGCGCCGCCACCAGGCGGTCTTCCGGATCACCTTCGCGTCGACCAGGCTGAACCCGCACTTGGCGCAGAACCGCCGGGTGCCCTCGTTCGGCATCCCACAGCCGCCACAGATCCGGGAGCCGGTCGGAATGATCACCGGCGACTTGGACCGCCGCGGCATCTTCCGCTTGACCGTCTGCGGCTGCCGTGAGCCCGGCTGGCGCGCAGGCTGCTGTGGCTCCGGTTGCCTGGGCACCTGCTCCGGTGCGGGCAACGGGACGGGCCGCTGGATCTCCTGAGCCGGCACGGTCGCCACTGCTGCCGCTGCGGGTTGTGCGACTACCGGTACCTCCGCTGCGGGTTGTGCGACAGCCTCTTGCGGCTGTACGACGACCGGCGTCGGCACAGCACCCGGCTTCTCGACCTTCTCGCCCTCCCACTCCAGGAAGACCCCGCAGCGCGCACAGAAGACAGTGCCGTCCTCGTTCTGCTCTCCACAATCACTGCACAGGATCATTGCCGACCTCCATGACCTCGATCCGGGCCGGCAGATTCGCCGGCCGTAGCGCTTCGACAACGCGGTGCACGACCGCCCCGTCTGCTTCGTGCGGCACCCGTACGACGAGGCGCGGCAGATCGGAGCCCGGTGGCGCGGACTGCGCTTGCGCGGACCACGCCGTACCACCTGACTCCGTGATCTCGGCTTCGATCCCACAGGCCAGCCGCAGGGTCTCGCGCAGCGCGGAAGCTGCGCCGCGGGAGCCATGCAGCTCAACCGCGGCCGCCACCAGCAACCGCTGCCGGTCCGCCGGGATGCGTGGATCGGTGAACGCCGCCACCCAGGAGCCGAGCACCTCGACGAAGTCCTCGGGTGCCAGGGCGGGATCCAGGTAGGCCGGGAAGTTATCCAGCGTGGACACCACCGGCGCCAGGGCATCGTCGAAGACTCCGGTCAGCCGCGCCGCGAGATCGTCCTCGGCGTACAGGCCGGGCAGGATCGCCAGCAAGGGGTGGGGGTTGTGTAGACCGTCGACCAGGCCGCGCATGGGTACTACCTCCGTACCTGGATCTGGTGCTCGAACGAGAACACCAGCTCCGTCCGGGCCAGGTCGATCCGCTCGACCGGCGTCTCACTACGCGTTCCGAGGACCGGATCCGCCAGGTACAGCCGCACGTCCTCCACTGACTCGACACCGCGCACACGCTGCAGGGCGGCGTGGATGTCACCGGTCTGTACGGCGCGGCCGAGCGGCCAGCCGTCTTCGCGCGGACCGCCGACCTGCGGGTGCAGAAGGCGGTAGACCGCTGAGAGCGCTGCTGGGCGTACACGCTCCGACGATGCGTCCGCTGCTGCCGTCAACCGAGCTACCACCGTCACTGCTCGGTAGTACGGCGGTTCGATCAGCAGGCGGGCGCCGAGCATCCGGCGCGGCTCCAAGTGCTCGGCCAGTCGCTGCAGCACTTCGTCCGAGGGCCGCAGAGCGCCGAAATCGGTCTGGGCCTCCGGGTCGCCGGACAGTCGCGGAATCACCAGCAGGCGAACGACATTCGGCTCACTCTCGTCTCCCGGGACGCAGTGCACGCGACCGAGCTCGGGAGTCGCCTCACGCGCGAGCAGCTCGTAGTCCTCGGCTGTGACCGCGCGGGACGCCGTACGCAACGAGAGCGGTCCACGCTGCATCGCATCGGCCACCTGCTCACCGTCGACGCCACCTATGGCGGGGCGCCGGTTGTCGACCTCGGACACGAACGGGAGCGAGCTCTTGAGCACCCGGAGAGCGTGGGCGGCGACGTTGCCGGCGCTGCCACCACCGATCCGGTACCGGTCGAGCCGCAGTACGGCGCCCTTCGGCGGGACCGCGCCGTACGACGTCAGTGCGCCGTCGGGCTGGCGGACCGCCGGACCGAACAGCAGTTGGCCGGTCTGCCGGTCGAGTGCGAAGTGGCGATCGTCGGCCGTGGACGCGGCGAAGCTGTCGACCAGCGTCCATTCCTGCCAGCCGTCGTCGGTCCCGACTCTCAAGATCTCGGGATCTGCAGAGAGCGCGATCGGGCGACGCTCGAGAACGAAGCGCTGACCGGCGCTGCCGTCGCTGCGCCCGATCTCCTCGAACAGGACGGCCTCGGCGTGCTCCGCGGTCGCCGTACCGCCGATCGTGGACGCCTCGACCGAGCGCAGCTTCGGCGACTCGCTGTAGAACGGCTGGTCGACGTCCGGCTCGGTCAGGACACAGCGCAGCCAGCCGGCCCGCTGTTGCGCGATCACCGACGGGACATGATCACGCGGAACGTGCAGCACGATGTCGCCGGCCCGGTTGAGACCACCGGTACCGTCGCGGTCGACCTCGCAGGGAGCCCAGTCCTCACCGTTCCACGCCTCCCAGCGCAGCGGCGGATCCAGCGGATCGACGCCGATACCTTCGACCTCGCAGTCCATCCGGAGCAGGATCGCGCAGGACGGCGCTGCCTCGGTGAGACCCACGTAGAGAGCGCTCCCTGGCGCCGGCGGCTCGGGGAAACAGTCGAACCCGACTCCGTCCTGCAGCTCGACGGTCCGGTCCATCGCCCCGCCACCAACGTTGCCGGTAGCAACGGTCTGCAGAGCGGTGGCCACGATCGGCAAGTCGTCGACGGTACTGAACCCGATTGCCTCGTCGTGCTCGGTGCGCAGCGTCGCGACCTCGGTCCCGGCCCGGACGGTGATCGTCTCGGGCTGGGCCGCGGACAGCCAGAAGGTGACGTCGGCCCGGGCCGCGGCCGGCGCGAACAGCTTCACGCCGATCAGGTCCAGGAAGCGCAGGTAGTTGCGCTCCGGCACCCGGTTCAGCCGATACATCAACTGATCGACCATCGTGGCGAACGCCTCCACGAGGGTGACCCCAGGATCGGAAACGTTGTGGTCGGTCCACTCCGGGCAGCGCTGCTGGATCATCCGCTTGGCGTCGTCCACCAGCTGCTGGAATCTGCGGTCGTCGAGATTCGGCGCGGTCAAGGTCATGATGTAGCTCCAGCGGCGTCGATCTCGATGTGCTCGGGGATCAGGTAGAACGGGAAGACGAGATTCCGGGGGTTGTTGCTGCCGCGGATCGTGTAGTGCAGGTCGATATAGAGCGCTCCCTCGTCGACCTGGTCGAAGTGCACCTGGACATCGAGCAGGTCGATCCGCGGCTCCCAGCGGTCCAGCGCGATCCGCACGTCGGCGACGATCTTGCCGGCCGTGGTCGCGTTCGCGGGCGCGAAGATGTGGTCCTGGATCCCGCACCCGAACTCCGGCCGCATCGGCCGCTCACCGGGTGCGGTCCCGAGGATCAGCCTGATGCTCTCCTCGATCTCCCGGTCGGCCCGGACCAGCGCGACCCGCCCGGTCGCGTCCGTACGCAACGGGAAGGCCCAGCCGGCACCGACGAACTCCGAGCTCACCTCATCCTCCGATCAGCACAGTGGGCGCGCCCATCGCGATGGGTGCGCCGCAGGCGGTCATGTCCCCCAGCCGCGCGGCCGGCAGGCCGCCGATCAGCACAGTCATCGACCCCGGCGGTACGACGGCCGACGGCGGATGCAGCGGGATCGCGCAGATGTGCGGGGTGCCGACCGTCGCGGCCGGCATCCCGCCGATCAGTACCGTCGGCACTCCCGGTGGTCCGAGCGCGCCGCCGTGTGCGGTCGGGTCGCCCACCCGGGCTGCTGGTCCTGGCATACCCCGCTCCTCAGTTGATCTTCACGAGTGCGGCCTGCAGCGTGAGCGCCGCGCCGCCGGTGATCTCGGTCGCGGCCTGCCCCTTGACGCCGACCTTCGCGGCCGACAGCGTCGCCTCCGCGGTCCCCTGCAGGGCGACCTTCACGCCCTTGACGTTCACGTCGCCGGTCCCGCCGTCGAGCGTGATCCCGGTCCGCGCAGAGAGCGCGATCTTGTCGCCGCCGCTGATCTTCACGCTGCCGTTCTGCGCCGTGATGTCGACGCTGTCCTTGGCCTCCACCACGACCTTGCCGTCGCTGTGAACGGTGATCACGGGTCCGTTCCCGGCATCCATGGAGACCTTCAGTTTGCCGTCGCCGGTCTGCAGCCAGATCCCGTTCTGCGCCGCCGCCTCGAGCAGTTCGAGCGAGTGTCCGGTGCGGCTGACCATCGCGCGCCGGCTCACCTGACCCGCGCCCGCGTCCACGCTGTCCGACTGAGCGGCGTACGGCAGGTTCTTGGCGCTGTAGAGACCACCGAGCACGTACGGCGCGTCGATTGCACCGTGGTCGAACGCGACCAGCACCTCGTCGTTGACCTCCGGGATGACCATCGCGCCGCGGTTGTTGCCGGCACCGGCCTGGACGACCCGCGACCAGGTGGTGGCGAAGTCGTCGTGCATCCACGGCAGCCGGACCTTCACGCGGCCGAGCTTGTCGGGGTCCTTGATGTCGGTGACGACCCCGGTGACGATGCCGTGCCGCTCGGAACCGGAGCCGCCGCTCAGACCGAGCATCGAACGATCCTGCTGCCCGGTGACCGAGATCAGTGTGGTGTAGCCACTGTCGTTGTCGAAGACGTGCCGGACCCGGGAGAGCGTGTACTTGCCGTCGAACGGCGCACCAAGGTTGCTGAGGGCAACGGCCGAGCCGGCATGCAGGTTCGGGTTGCCCCGGCATACGCCTTCCAGCTCCGCGAAGGTCCCCGCCACACGCTCGGCGAGCGCCTTGGCGGCGGCCTCCGCAGTCGCCTGGGTGCGGTGCGGAACATGAGTCACCACCCAGGGCTGCGCTCCGAACGACTTGGCCAGCTCCGCGGGCTTCGCGCCGATCTCAGCGGTCTTCGTCTGGACCGGCGCAGTCGCAGAAACCGCTCTCTGACTGGCGTCGTCCCAGCCACGGACCTCGACCGAGGGCACTTGGCCGGCCGCGGTCACCGCCGTACGCAACCTCAGGAGGTCGGATCCGAGCTCAAGGGCCTGGGGCTGGGTGCCGTCCGAACCGCTCGGCGCGGTCGCGGCATCGACCGGTTTGGTAAAGGCGAGCGTCTTGTTCTCGACGGCCAGGTGGTAGCCGACGCTGTCGGCGAGCGCGCGCAGGAAGTCCCAGTCGGTCTGGTTCGCCTGACTGACCAGGTCGTGCACCGTACTGGTCGAGTCGATCTTCGCGGTCCGGATGTTGTTGCGCTGAGCAACCTTCCGGACGATGTCGCTGATCGTCGACTGCTGGTACGTCATGCTCCGGGTACCGCGCAGCATCCGGTGCGCCGCGTCGTACCCCCGCACCACCGTGAACGTGCCGGTGCTGTCCACCTCGATCTCGAGCGCGGTCACCTCCGCGATCAGGAGATCTCGGGGAGCGCTCTCTTGGAGCGCATGCACGGAGAGCTTGATCTCGGCACCGATCGTGATCTGCGATTTCGCGAGCACCAGGCGGTCGGGATCCCGGAAACGCAGCGTGAACATGTCCGGGAGATGCAGGTTGTCGTCCACCCAGACCCCGGCCACGAGCGCCAGCAGATCCTCAGAGAGCGCTCCCCCGGCGACGCTGATCCCGAGCGTGCTGGTGATATTGGCATTGGCCATCTCAGCCCGCCAGCAGTTCGTCCGGGGACGGCAGCAGCAGCGTGCTGCCGGGTGCGACCCGGTGCGGGTCGTCGATGTCGTTCGCCGCGGCCAGCGGCCGCCACATCGCCGGATCGCCGTACTCGGCGTACGCGACCGCGGCCAGCGTCTCGCCCTCCAGCAACACATGGGTACGGCGGGCGGTCAGGCTGCCCGAGGTCGGGTTCTGCTTGGGCGTGATCGCCGGCATCTCCTGCAGATCGACCGTGCAGGTCGCCCGGACCGGCGTTCCCTCGGGGGTGAAGAGCGTGTACTTCGCGGTGACCGAGGTGATGAAGCTCGGGAAGAAGTCGAGCGCTCCCCAGTGGAAGACCACCAGCGGCGGGACCGGCTTGTTCTTGCCCAGGCTGTTGTCTGTCGGGGCACAGCACTCGAAGAGCGATTTCACCGCCTTCACCACGGAGTCGTTCATGGTGTCGGTGGCGTCGAAGAACATTTCCACCGTCAGCTTGCCGGGCTCCGGCCCCTGGAACTCCGGCGGCGCGGCCTTCTTCGATCCGCGGGCCGGCTCGCTGTTCCACTTGGCGGCCTTCTTGACGGTGAGCTCGTTCGGGTTGAACTGGAACGCGATCGTGCCCTTGGTCGCGCCGAGCGTGGCGCCGGCGCCCTTGTTCGGCATCGCCTCGTGGATCTCCAGGTAGGCCTTCGCCAGATTCCCACGCGCCACCGCCCGCACCACCCCTCATCACCGGCCGGCTCTCCAACCGGACCTTGCTGTCGAGGCTAGGGACGCGGCCGCCGGTCAGGCAGGTGCACCAGCGCCGCACCGAGGGACCTCCCCTCTTCCCGAAAGGGCAGGGCGAATTAGGATTCCCTGACAACGTTCTCCGCTGGGGGTGAGAGCGACGGGGCATCCGTTTCTGCAGATCGGCGTTCTCGGGCCGGCCGAGCTGTTGACGCCTGCCCGCGAACCGGTGCCGCTGCGGCAACCGCTCAGCCGGGCGCTCGCGGTCCGACTGAGCCTGGCCCGGGGCAAACCCGTTGCCGACAGCATCCTGATCCGCGATCTCTGGGGCGACGACGACGCGGCCCGGCCACTGGCCCGGCTGCGGGTGCTGGCCTCCCGGCTGCGCGGTGCGCTCGGCGACCACGCCGGGGCGCTGCAGCGGACCTCGGCCGGCTTCAGCCTGCAGGCCGAGCCGGCCGACCTGGACGCCGCTGAGAGAGCGCTCTCTGAGCTCGAGCCCCTTCGGCGCAGCGGAGACAAGGCCGGGGTGTTCGACACCGCCGCCGCTGCGCTCTCGCGCTGGCGCGGAGATCCGCTCTCCGATCTGGACGGGATCCCGTTCGTTGCTGCAGAACGGCAACGCTTGGGATCCCTGCGTCTGGAGCTACAGCTGGCCTGGGCTGAGTCCGGCCTCTCTCTCGGCAAGGTCGTCGAGCCGGAGCTTGAGCGACTGATCTGCGTCCACCCGTTGCACGAACGGCTGGTCGGGCTCTCCGCGCAAGCGCTCTTCCGCGCCGGCCGTCAGGCCGATGCGCTGGACCGGTTACACGCGCTGCGAGTGCGGCTGGCCGACGAGCTCGGCATCGACCCAGCGCCCGCGACGGTCTCTCTCGAGAACGACCTGCGCACCCGACTCACGGCCGCGCCCAGGCCGCGGACCTCGCTGCCGACTGCAGCGCGGACGTTCGTCGGCCGCGAGCAGGAGCAGGCCGAGCTGCTGCAGCAGATTCAGCAGCCCGGCCTGACCACCTTGCTCGGCGGCCCCGGCGCCGGGAAGACCCGCCTCGCCCGGGAGCTCGCCGCCCGGACGACCGAGAGCGGCCGCTCTGTCGCCTGGCTGGACCTCGCTCCCGCTCAGCCGGGAGACGACCTAGAGAGCGCTCTCGCCGGAGCTGCCGGGGCCACCAGCGGCGACCACTCGATCGGCCACTCCGCGGAACTGCTGACCGACGCACTCCTCGTCGTCGACAACGCCGAGCACCTGGTCGAGCAGGTCGCCACGATGATCGACGTACTGCGGTTCAAGGCGACCGGCCTGTCGATCCTCGTCACCTCGCAGCGCCCACTCCGCCTGACCGACGAACAGCTCCACCGGGTCGCCGCCCTGACCGCCGCGGAGGCGACGCGGTTGTTCTGTGACCGCAGCGGTGCTGAACCGAGCGCGGCAGTCGACCGGATCTGTACGGCGGTCGACCGCCTCCCACTCGGGATCGAACTCGCCGCCGGCCTGACCCGAACGCTCTCGGTCGACCAGCTAGCCCAGCGAATCGACCACCGCCTACGCCTACTCGTCCGCGGCCTCCGAGACGCCGGGCCCCGGCACGTGAGCCTCCGCTCAGCCCTCGACTGGAGCCACGAACTCCTGAGCCCCCAGGAACAAGTAGCCCTCCGCCGCCTAGCCGTCTTCGCCGCCGGCTGCACCCCCCAAGCCGCCGCCTTCGTCCTCACCGACACCGGTGGAGGGATTGGTGCTGAGCAGGTCGACGGGTTGCTGGCCGAACTGGCGGACCGGAGTCTGATCACCAGCGGCGACGAACGGATCGGGCTGCTGGAAACGGTTCGTGAGTATGCGCTCGATCAACTGCGTTCGTCGGGGGAAGAGAGTGCGCTCCGGCATCGGCACGCTGCGTGGTGTGTGGAGCTCGCGAAGTTCGGCGGAGCGTACGGACCACAAGATCAGCGTCTGCTCCTCGGGGAACCGGAGCTTGCTCGCCTGGTCCGGCTGGAAGAACCCAACATGCTCGCCGCCATCGACTGGTGCATGGGTGAGGGCGATGACCCCGGCCGGGTCAGTGAGTTCGTCGCACCACTCGGTTGGCACTGGATGTCCCGCGGGATGATGGCCCAGGCCAGCGAGTGGTTGTGCGCGTCGCTGCCCGCCTTGGCCGCGGGAACAGCGGAGCGCGGGAACGCTCTCCGGGGATTCGCGTTCCAAGCCCGCAGCGTCGGCCGGTACGCCGAAGCGCTCGAGGCCGGACTGGAGTGTCTGGAGATCCAGCGGGCGCTGGGTGACGACCGCGGTCTCGCACGGACGTACCACGTGCTGACGCTCACCTGTCTCGGACTCGACGACGTGTACTCCGCTCTCGACTATGCACACCAGGCCGGGACGATGGCCCGGGCCTTGGATCTGCCGATCGTGCTCGGTGCCTCGCTCAACTGCAGCGGCCTGGGATTGCGCATGCTCGGCTATCCGGACGCGGCCAAGGAGATGTTCGAGGAGGCGTACGACATCTGGGCCGCGGTCCGCGACGACGAGGGTCTCGTGCTGGCGTCGAACCATCTCGGCGTATTGGCTGTCCAGGCCGGGGAAACCGTTGAGGGGCGGCGCAGGGCACTGTTCTGTCTGCGGATGGCACGCGGTATCGGCGGACTGCTCGGGATCCTGGACGGTCTCGCCCTGCTCGCCACCGTCGAGGCCGCCGAGGGCAACCACGAAGAAGCAGTCCGGCTGATCGCCGTGGTCGAGCACCAGCGCGAGGAGCTGAGCAGCCCAATCCAGGTCGCCGATGAGGCCAGCGCTCTCGCCGCCGCCTGGGCGATGTGCCGTCAAGCGCTCGGTGCCGAGGCCGATCAACTCGCGGAGCTGTCGCGTCGTCAGTCGCCGGAGACGCTCGCCGCCGAGATCCTGGCCGGCTGATGCGTCTCGAGACGCACGTTCTCGAGATGCATGTTCTCGGGCCACCCGAGATCTTGTCTGCGTCCCGAGAAACGTTGCTGGTGCGACAGCCGCTCGCTCAGGCGCTCGCGGTGCGGCTCGCGCTCGCCCGCGGTGAAGCCGTTGCCGACGACATCTTGATCCGCGATCTCTGGGCGGACGAGGAGGCCGCCAGACCGGCCGCCCGGCTGCGAGTCCTGGCCTCACGGCTGCGTGGCGCGCTGGGGAAACACTCGACCGCGCTCCGCCGCAGCCCGGCCGGATTCAGCCTGCTGGCCGAACCCACCGATCTGAGCGCCGCCGAGAGAGCGCTTTCTACGGTCGACGCAGTACGGCGTTCAGGAGATCAGGCCCGAGTGTTCACCACGGCCGCGGCCGCGATCGGTCTGTGGCGCGGGGATCCGCTGGCGGGGCTGGAGGACATTCCGTTCGTCGACGCGGAACGGCGGCGGATGCAGACGCTCCAGGTGGATCTGCAGCTCGCGTGGGCCGAGGCCGGGCTGGCGCTCGGCCGAGCGGTCGGGCCAGAGCTCGAGCGAATGATCGCCGTCCACCCATTGCACGAACGGCTGGTCGGGCTGTCCGCCCTCGCCCTGACCCGAGCCGGCCGCCAGGCGGAGGCCCTCGATCGGTTGCGCGGACTGCGATCCCGCCTCGCCGACGAACTCGGGATCGATCCGACTCCGGAGACCGTCGCACTCGAGGACGATCTGCGCGGTCACCGCCCACCGGCACCGCGGATTCCGTTGCCGACGGCAGCGAAAAACTTCGTCGGCCGCGATCGCGAACTGGCCTCCCTGTTGCGCGAACTCCGGCGGCCGACGCTGATCACGCTGCTGGGCGGACCGGGCGCCGGCAAGACGAGACTGGCCCGAGAGGTCGCCGCGCAAGCCGCCGAGCACGGCCGCTCCGTGGCGTGGTTGGACCTCGCCCCGTTGCGTCAAGGCGACAACCTGATCGCCGCACTGGCTGGTGCCGTCGGAGCCGACGGCGGTGGCGAGTCACTCGGACACTCCGCCGAACTGCTGGCCGGCGCGCTGCTCGTCGTCGACAACGCCGAGCACCTCGCGGACGGCGTCGTACCGATGGTCGAGGCTTTGCAGCTCAAGGCGGTCGACCTGTCGATTCTGGTCACTTCGCAGCGCGCGCTGGGACTGCCGGACGAGCATGTACGACGTGTTGGGCCGCTGCCGGCTGCGGATGCGACTCAGTTGTTCTGCGACCGAAGTGGTACCGAGCCAAGCCCTGCGGTGGAACAGATCTGCGCCGCGGTCGACCGGCTCCCACTCGGCATCGAGCTGGCCGCGGGTCTGACGCGGACGCTGTCCGTCGAGCAGCTCGCGGCACGGATTGATGGCCGGCTGCGACTGCTGATCCGTGGATTCCGGGATGCGAGGACTCGCCATTCGAGTCTGCGGGCAGCTCTGGACTGGAGCCACGAACTGCTGGAACTACCGGTACGAACGGTTCTGCGGCGGATGGCGGTCTTCGCCGGCGGCTGCACATTGGACGCGGCCGAACAGGTGCTCGCCGGTGACGGCATCGAGACTGACGAGGTCGCCGAGCTGCTCGCGGTCCTCGTCGACCGCAGTCTGATCACGATGGACGCGGACGAGCGGTTCAGTTTGCTGGAGACCGTGCGCGAGTACGGTCTCGAACAACTCCGGGCGGCCGGCGAAGAGACCGCCGTACGGAATCGGCATGTTCGCTGGTGTGTGGAGCTGGCACAGTTCAGCCGGCATGCGGCAGCGCTGCATCAGCGGCTCGCGTTACGTCAGCAGGTGACCGGGCGGGTACTGCGGCTCGAGGAGCCGAATCTGGTGGCCGCGATCGACTGGTGCCTTGCCGAGGGCAACGATCCGGCGCGGGTCGGTGAGATCGTCGCGCCATTGTCGTGGCATTGGCTGTTCCGCGGTCTGATGGGCCAGGCTCGTGCGTGGTTGCGGGCGTCGCTGGCCGGGCTCACCGAGCCGACTGTCGAGCGCGCGGCCGCGTTGGCTGGGTTGGCTGCGCAGACCCGGTTCGCGGGTGGGTTTGCCGAGGCGCTGGAGGCCGGGCTGGAGAGCGCGGCCATCTATCGGTCGCTCGGCGACAAGCGTGGGCTGGCGATCGCTTCCCAAGGGCTGACGTTAACGAGTCTTGCGCTTGATGACGTGTACGCGGCATTGCAGTTCGGGCGCGAGGCCGAACTGCTCACTCGCGAACTGGGGATGGGCGTCGTACTGGGTGCTGCGCTGAACTGCAACGGGATGGCGCTGCGGCAACTCGGCTATCCGGTCGAAGCCCGGGCCTACATCGCCGAGGCGTACGACGTCTGGGCGGAACTGAACGACGAACAGGGCAAGGTGCTGGCCATCGGGAGTCTCGCTCTCCTGGACATCCAGGCCCGTGATCACGAGAACGCGCGTTCTCGAGCGTTGGAAGCGCTCCGGATCGCGCGCGGGATCGGGTACTCGACCGGCGTACTGGATTGTTTCGGGCTGCTCGCGATCCTGGCGGCCGCCGAGGGTTCGTACGAGCTCGCCGTCCGGCTGCTCGCGGTCAGCGACCACCAGCGCGCCGAGATCGGCGCCCCGGTCCTGCTCGCCGACCGGCGGCAGGCCGAAGTCACCGCGTGGGCTCAGTGCCGCGCCGCACTCGGGCCCGAGACCGACCGCCTCGCCGCCCTCGCCCGCCACCAGGCCCCTGAGCCCCTCGCTGCTGAGCTTCTCGCCCTGTGAACTGCCAGGTCGCGGCGCCCTGGCAATTAGACAAGAAGTCTTGTGCAAGATACATTGTGCTGGCTTTGCGACGCGGGAGCCGTTGAGGTCAGAGGCGCCCGCGGGCTGCGGTGAGCTGGTTCAGGATGGCCGTTGCGCCGGCTGCCTCGGCGAGCGTGGTCGCCTCGGCCAGCAGAGCCTCTGCGTCGGCTGACCGGCCCTGGTCGATGGCGAGGTGAACGAGACCGACCAGGTTCGCCGCCACGCCTGCTGTGAACCCGAGCGTCCGGCGGAGCTCGGTGGACTCCCCCAGCAGCTGAGCCGCTTCGTCGGCGCGACCCTCCCGGTGGGCAGCGATGCCGAGGTGCCGGAGAGCGTACGACAAGATCAGCTGGTCTCCGCTCTGACGAGCCAGCGCGGCCGACGACTCCAACGCAGCCAGCGCCGACTCGGCGTCGTCCCGGACGACCTGGTGGAAGCAACCGATCCAGAACAGCGCTTCCGCGCGGCCGCGCTCGTCCCCCAGCGCCTCGTACAGCTCGAGAGATCGTCGGAACAGTTCCAGCTCACGCGGATCCTCCTGTTCCCGCCCGTCGAGGAAGTGAGCATGCAGAAGCTTGCCCCGAGCCAGAGCCAGCTCCGCCTCGGCCGCATTCAGCTCCCGATCCACACCAGCCAGCCCTGTCACGTCCCCCTGGAAGATCGCCCGCTCGTACTGCTCACACGCCCGCCCCACACGCTCATCCACCCCACCAACCTAGCCAGCACCAAGCTCAGCCCTCGCGATCCCGCGGACGCGCAGGCCATCACAATTGGGGAATGCGGGCCGGCGTACGCCTGAACGTGGGTGCCGAGGTGCAGTTGTGATGGCCTGCCGGTCCGCCCCGTGGGCGTGGTGGGACCGCGCCCGCTGGCTTCGGTCGACGGATGGTCAGGAGCCGGTGTCGATGAAGCCGTGGTGGGCTATCTCGATGGTTTCGGTGAGGACGTCGGCTGGGCCTTTGGAGAAGGTAGGCCCGGTCCAGCGGACCGGGATGACGTCGATGAGGCCCCAGCGGGCGACGACTGTGCCGTCCGCGGTCATGGCGGTGATCTGGCCGGTACGGCGCTGGACCCCGGCGGCGAGACCGGAGATCCACTTGGCCACGCGCTCGGTCTCCTTGGTGAGCGGGCGGGTGAGCTTGATGTTCGGGAACTTCAGGCGGGACGGGATCTGCAGCATGTAGGCGTTGTTGCCGCCTTCGTTGCGCTGCTCGATCACGACCTCGACGCCGAGTCCTTCACAGCTCGTGAACAGGCCGAGGTCGACCTCGTCCACCTGCACCATGAACCGGACACCGACCGCCGGCATCACGTCGGTACCACTCATCGCGTCACCACATCCGATCCATCAGGGTGCCTGTTCGGTCGCGATCGACGACCAGTTCTGCGCGGAGGCGGCGGGCAATCGGTTCGTACAGCCGCCGGGCCAGTCCGTCGACGTCGGCGGCAGAGAGCGCTCCCCCGGTTCCCGATGGCGTTCCCGCGGCGGCCGCCGTACTGGCTGTTGTGGGGGCGGCTGCTGGTGCGGCGGATGGGATCGCGACCGAGGTGGCGCCGTCGTCGGCGCTGACGCTCTCGACCACGCTGCCTTCGACCAGACCACCCGCCGCGGCAGACCCCGCAGCGGGCGGCCTGGCCACCGCCAGCGGGCGCCCGGCGTCACCGGCCGAGCTGCTGACGGTGGTCATGCTCCCCTGGGTTGCCGAACTGGTCGGCCTGGCAGATCCGGAACTCGCAGCCATGCTCGGCGGGGCGGCAGAAACCGTTGGCAGGCTGTCGAGACCAGCGGTGGAACCGGAGCCGTTCCCGTGGCCTCCGGGCGCCGCGGCGCTGGACTGGCGACCGTTGCTGTCAACAGATGGCCCTGCGCTGTCGACCGAGTGTGGCGGGAGGTAGGTGATCGGCTGCGCCGGTGATGCACCGTCACCGCCGGCCGGGGGTGACAGCATCTCGCTGACATCGGAGCTGAGAGCGCGATCTCCGAGCAGCGGCACGGTCGCACCCGAGGCGCCGGTCACGTCCTGGAAGGCACCGGCGACGACCGGTGGCCCCGAGAGCATCTGGTTGCCACCAGCAACAGATCGAGCCAATGCCATGGCCGGTACGGCGGCAGCGGGCGAACTGGGGATCGCCACTTCGGTGGAACCGGCGGCGGCGAGGTCCGCGGCTGAGGGGACGGCGGATGAGCCGGTACCAGCGGGCGGGGCGGCGACCGGCAGGGTCTGGGGCGGGAGCGGTCCGGCGAGCGGGGCCCCGAGGCCGGCCCGGCGGCGGGAGAGACCGGCAGGCGCCCCTGCCGGAGCCACCGGGCCGGCCGATTGAGTGGCCACCGGCAGATCGGCAGCGGTTGCGCCGGGAGCGATCTCCTCGGCTGGGCTGGTTCCGATCCCGGCCGAGGACGTGAGGCTCGGGAACATGTTCTGGAGCGTCGGGACAGAGAGCGCTCTCCGCGCGTCGGCTGGAAGGGCCGCGGTGACCTGGCTCAATCCTGGGGCAGCAAGCCGTGCCACCGGCAGCGAGTCTGCTGAACCGGGCGCGCCGAGGAGAGCCGAAGCCGCGGACGCCGTACCGGCACCTGTGGTGGAGCCGGCCGACCCCTCCAGCCCTGGTCCGACAGGTGAACTGGTTGCTGGGGGCAACATGCCGCGGGCGTCGGACGGCGCCGGGGTGCCCAGGAGCGCTGAGGCTACGGCCGCCGTACCGGGTCCGAAGCCTGCAGACGCGGGTCCGGCCAGAGGCAGTGAGCCGGCCGAATCCGAGTTGCCGACAGCATCCAGGCCTGGTGTGGAGCGCGAGCCGATAGCGGAAGCGAGAGACGAGGCTAATGCGGGCGCCGCTCCGAGAGACGGGGCGGAACTGGCTGCTGCTGCTCCGCCGCCGGCCAGGACTTCGCTGAAGGTGGGCTCATTCATGAGTGCTGCAAGGGCCAGAGGCAGCTGCCCGTCGGACACGGCGGAGCCGGCCGAACCCGAGGTGCCTAGGAGCGCACCCATGGGTGTGGGCGCACCGCCGGACGCGGAGCTGGCGCCCGCGCCGGCCGTGGGAAGGGCACCGGCCATCGGTCCAGCGCCGGGCAGGGAACCAGAGCCGAATGCGGCCGCAGAGTCCGGGCCGAGGCCGACCGAACCGCCGGACCCGAAGCCGGCCGCGGCGCCGGAGCCGAGGCCAACCCCCGAGCCAGACCCGAAGCCCGCCGCGGCACCGAGGGCGAACGCCGCCCCAGAGCCCAAGCCCGCCGCGGCGCCGAGGGCGGCCGCCGAGCCAGAGCTGAAGCCCGCCCCAGTACCGGAGCCGAGGCCAGCCCTCGAGCCAGGGCCCAAGCCTGCCGCGGCACCGGGGCTGAGGGTGGAGCCTGAGGTTGTGGGAGCGGATGCGCCTAGCGCTGCGGCAGCGCCGGAGCTGCCGGGGGGTTTTCTGGTGAAGGCGTTGCGGACTGCCTGGATGACGCGGCCGATGGGGCCCGCGGAGGGCTCGGCGGGGCTTTCGGGCTCGCCGGTCAGGGCGCCAGGGAAGGAGTTGTACGGGCGGACGTCGAGAGCTGAGTCGCCGCCGTACAAGCGGGGCTGACCGGTGCTGACGATGTCGGTCAGGAGGCCGCCGGGGCCGGCCGGGTCCAGCTGGTGGGCCATGTCTCCGGTGAACGCCGGTGAGCGCCACGACGGGATCCAGTCGCCGCTCGGTGGGCGCAGGGTGGACGGGGCGCCTTGGGCTAGCTGGCCGATCATCAGTTCCCCTCGGTGATCCGGCGGTTGATCTTGGAGATCTCAGTGACGAACGCCTGCCGCTGCGGGTGTTCGAGGTCGAGGATGTCGTCCAGGCGCCAGTGGAAGTGATAGGCGACGTACGCGATCTCCTCCTGCAGACGGCCGGTCGCGTACGTCAGGATTCCCCCAGGCGGCCACCGGCGATGTCGACCGCGAACTGCTGTTCGCACGACGGGCAGGTGACGGCGGCCCGGGTGTGGCCCTCGGAGTTGATCCGGCGGTAGAGGTCCTGGAGGAAGGCGACATCCGAGGCGAACATGTTCTCCACCAGCTGGGCGTCGATCCGGGAGACGTCGCCGAGGCGGGTGATCACGCGGGCCAGCAGGACGACTGTGGTGAAGGCCGGGTTCTCCTGGACGCGGGCGTCGTACAGGGGCAGGAGTTCGTCGCGGGCTGTTGCCAGCCGCATCGTTCCGGACTTGTGGACGACGCCGTCCGCGTCGACGTAGCCGCGCGGGAGCTCGAAGTCGAACTCGGTGCGCAGCGTCGGCGCGGGAGCGACCGCCGCCGGGGCGGGCGCGGGCTCCGGGGAGGGAGCCGCGTCCGCCACCAGCGTGTTCGTGTGGGCGCGACGCATCACGCGTACTCCATCTCGTCCCAGCACACGGTGAACTCTTCGGTCAGCGCTTCGGTCGAACCGGCCTTCAGCGTGCCGCCGAGCTCGACGTCCTTGATCCAGCAGTTGCGGAAGTTCAGGCGCTTCAGCGGCTGGCCGTCGGAGGTGTAGATGCAGACCTCGGCAGTCTTCCGGGCGCCCTTGATGTCGCCCTGCATGACGGACTTCAGCCAGTCGGTGACGGTCTTGGAGTCCGTCAGGCCGCGCTTGATCTTGAACTGTCCCGCCTTGTTCTTGCCCATCACCTGCCGGGTGATGAACTTGCCGTCCTTGGACTGCTCGGAGTACGTGATCATGTCGACCTCGGCCTTCAGGCCCGAGACCTCCATGACATAAGGCACCTCGACCCCGTCGATCGACACACTGAACGAATACGCGGTCGCCATATCCATGGCGTCAGCGAGTGGCATGGAACTCTCCCTCTTCTAAGCGTGACTACTCGTTGACGAGACTGGTGCCGCCGGAGAACTGCGACAGCTGGAACACCACGAACTCGGCCGGTTTCACCGGCGCGATACCGATCTGGCAGGTCACCTGACCGGCGTCGATCGCCTCGGCCGGGTTGGTCTCCCGGTCGCACTTCACGTAGAACGCCTCGTCCGGAGTGAGCCCGAACAGCGCGCCCTTGCGCCACTCGTTCACCAGGAAGGCGCTGATGGTACGGCGGACCCGCGCCCACAGCGCATCGTCGTTCGGCTCGAAGACCACCCACTGGGTGCCGTTGAGGATCGACTCCTCCATGTAGTTGAAGAGCCGGCGGACGTTGATGTAGCGCCACGCCGGATCCGACGAGAGTGTGCGGGCGCCCCAGATCCGGATGCCGCGGCCCGGGAACGCGCGCAGGGCGTTCACGCCGACCGGGTTCAGCAGGTCGTGCTCGGCCTTGGTGATCGTGGTCTCGAGCGCGATCGCACCGCGGACGACCTCGTTCGCCGGGGCCTTGTGGACACCACGGGACTCGTCGGTGCGGGCCCAGATGCCGGCTGCGTGACCGGACGGCGGGACCAGGATGTTGCGGCCGGACGCCGGGTCGAAGGTCTTCGCCCAGGGCCAGTACAGCGCGGCGTACCGCGAGTCGTAGCCGGCCTGGTTCATCCGCCAGTCCTTGATCTGCTGGGCGTTCAGCCCGGGCGGCGGGTCGATGATCGCCATCCGGTTGCCCATCAGCTCGCAGTGCGTGATGACGGCCTGCTGGACCGAGTGCACGGTCTCCAGGTCGATCGCGCCGCGCTGGTAGGCGCTCATCAGATCCGGTACGGCGACGATCGTGACGTCCTCGATCGCTTCCAGGCTGGAGAATCCGGTCCGGTCGGCGACGTCACCGACGTAGTCGGCGGCACCGACACCTTCGCCGGTCGCGGCCGCGGACGGCGGGGCCACCAGCGACTTCTTGCCCTTGGCAACCGGTTCCAGAGCGGCCGACGGGGCCAGCTCCTCGACCTTGACCAGCTTGGACTTGGCGTTCACCACGGTCGCGACGTTGTTCGTCTTGTCCGCGCGCCGGTCCGGGACGACCGGGTCGTACTCCTCGGTCGGGCGGCCGTTCGCGCGCACGGTCAGCTTGATCGCACCCTCGGGCGCGTTCTCGGTCCCGCTGTCGGCGACCTCGACGGTGACGTCGGGGCTCTTGCCGTTGGCGCTCTCGATCGCGGTCACCTTGTAGTGGCCGAGGGTGGTCTGCGGCGCACCGGCCGGCAGCTCCTTGGGCGCCTGGCCGTTACCGGCCGGCTCGGCACCGATCCGGATGATGTACGCCGCCGAGCCGCCGTTCTGGATGTAGCCGAAGACGGCATGGGCCAGGTACGAACCCTCGACGAAGTCACCGAAGGTCTGGGTGAACTGCGTCCAGTTGGTGATGAGCGTCGGGGTGTTCAGCGGGCCCTTCTCGGCGAAGCCGACGAACGCGGCGACCGCGGTACCGACGCCTTCGATCGGCCGCTGCCCGGCCTCCACCTCCTCGACGTAGACACCGGGCGACAGGTAGGTCGGCATTTTCACTCCTTCGAGCTGGTCTGGGTCTCGCAGTCAAGCGTCCTGGTTCGCGGGCTTGCGCGGTACGTCCGCCCGGACGAGGCCCGGGGAAGGAAGCGGTGCACCATCGGGCAGGCCCCGTCATCGGTTGGTAAGGCCTGCTGAGCGAGGGCAGTTCTTGACATGACGGACCAACCGGCGTCCTCTGTGAGGAGAAGCATTGTGGCGGGGACGATGGTCGGCCTGGGGAGCGCCGACCACCTTTGATGCAGGAGGCAAGGACCGAGAGACGGAGACATCATGTCCGGCAAGCAGAACATCGACAGTCCGCACGAGCAGCGCTCCTTCAAGGACCACGGGCATCTGGACGTGGTCACCGTCGGCGGGTTCACGCTCGGACGTGGGGTCTTCGAGCCCGGCTGGCGCTGGTCCGAGGACGTCAAGCCACTGGCCGGTACCGAGTCGTGCCAGACCCACCACACCGGCATGTGTCTCTCGGGCCAGATGACGGTCCGGTTCGACGACGGCCAGGAGCTCGATGTGGGGCCCGGTGACGTGGTGGACCTCGATCCCGGACACGACGCGTGGACGGTCGGCGACGATCCGTGCGTGATCCTCGACACCGGTATCGCCGGCTACGCCAAGCCCGCCAGCTAATAGGCCTACCGCTTGGCCTTCAGAGCTTGAACATGTCGTTGCCGAAGGCCTCCTGGTGGAGGTGGTTGCAGTAGAGCTTGTTCGGCTCGGGTTTAGCTGACTCGTTCTCGTCGAGGCCGGCCTGTCTGGCGGCCTCGCGGATCTTGGCCAGCGTGTCCCGCCACGGTGGGTACACCTTGTCCCGGAGGTTGCTGAACGCACCCTCCATGTCGATCACACTCGGCTTGCCGAACCAGTCGTCGCGCCGGGCGAGCTCCTTCTGGATGATCCAGAACTGCGCGCCCTGCGCCGCCTCGAACCCGGCCAGCGCCTGTTTGTGGCCGTCGATCGCAACCTTCGCCGTCGCCTTGGCCACCTCGGCCATCTCCTGCTCGGACTGCTCCTTGGTCGGCGGGCCCATGGCCGCCAGCGCGTCCGGACCGCCGGCCGCGACCCGCTGGTTGATCAGGTACGCACGCCCGGCCAGGGCCCGGCGCCGGTCCGACAGCCGCACCATCATCTCGCCGAACGCACCCTCGCTGAACTCGTTCTTCTTCGCCAGCATGTCGGTCGCGAGCTTGTCGAGTTTCGTCGTGGTCGTGGTGACGAGTTCGAGCGCGTCCTTGTTCTTCCCGGTGCCCTCCAGCGCCAGGACCGGTGCCACCGAGTCGTCCTCGACCAGCTTCGCGAAGACCGCCTTCTCCGCGCTCAACTCCCCCGGCCACTCGTACACCGCACCACCGTCGGTCCGCCCGACACCGCGCACGATCGAGGCCAGGTACGTCGGTGCGTCGTCGACGCCGTCGCCGTAGCGCGCGATCAACCGGGCGATCTGCTTGTGGTCGTTGCCAGCGGCCACGATCTGCGACCGCAACCCCATCCAGGGGGTTCGGTCCCGCGGCCGCACGACCGGCCGGCCCCAGCCGACCGGGTCCTGGGCGGCGCCGAAGATCCGGTCGAAGTCGGAGTCAGCCAGCTTCATGCCCATCACCTCGGTCTTCTCCTCGGCCGGTTTCGAGGCGCCGGTCACCAACCCGACAGTCGAGGCGATCGGGCTCTTCTTCCAGCTCTCGGCGTACTTCGTGGCGGTCGCGCCGAGATCGGTGTCCGAGGTGGTCCGGCTCAGGTCGCCGGTGGCCGAGCCGCCCGGGTCGATCGTCGTACTGACTGATGTCTTCTCGCTGTGCCCGATTTTGACCAGACCCGCGACGTCGAGCTCGGCACCACCGCCGGCCTTACCGGTATTGGTCTCGGTCGTTCCTTTCGCGTCCTTGGTGGTCGTCGTCTCGAACCCGCTGACGTTGGAGATACCGAGATTGACGCCGCCGACGCCCGCGGTCGTGGTCTGGCTGCCTTCGGTGCCGGTGGTCGCCGTGTCGCTGGCGATCAGCTTCGGGTGCTCGGCGCCGTACGAACGCAGCGCGGCGATCGTCGTCCGGCCCGAGATCTCTGCGAAATGCTGCGCGTACGCCGGATCCGTCCGGTCCAGCTCGAAGGTCACGGCGTCGGCCTGCTTGCCGGTCGTCGTCCCGCTGACCCCCATCGACGCGGCCCCCGCGGTCACCGACCCGGTCCCCGTCACACTTTCCGTGTCCGTCTCCGCGGTCGTGATGCTGATCTTGTCGCCCTTGCGGGACACGCTGCGTTTGAGGCTCTTGCTCGTCTTGCCGGACAGGCCGCCCTTGACGCCGAACCCGCCACCGCTCGCGCCGGCGTCGCCACCACCCTCCATGCTGCCCGCCACTTCGAACGACGCGCTGCCGCCGTCGTCCAGCTGCGAGGCGGACTCGGGCGACAACGCCGAGTTCAGTCCGGTCATCAGGGCCTTCGCGGCGTCAAGCTTGTTCTCCGCAACGAGCTTGATGATCTGCAGCTCCTTCTCGGAGCCGGCGGTCTTGGCATCGACGGCACCGAGATAGCGCTTGGTCTGTTCCTCGGTGTAGATGTGCACGAAGGTCGCCGTACCGGAGAGGCTGGCGCCGAGGGACGCACCAACGGATCCCTTGGCGCCGGTCGAGGCCGACTCCTTCTCCTGGCTCTCGGTCGCACCGACCTTGCCGCCGAGGTTGATCGTCATCGTGATCTGGTAGCGCAGCGGCTCCCCCTCGACCTTGGCAACATCCATCAGGAACTTGCCGTCCAGCCCGGACGTCCTGGTGGACTTGACGCCGTCCTTCTCCGTGCTCGTCGACTTGCCGACGTTGCCGGTCGCACCGACGCCGTCCGGTCCGGCGAGCAGGCCGCCGCCCTTGCTGGTCTTGTTCTCTACACCGTCCGTGGTCGTCGAGCTGCTCGAGTTCACCCCGAGCTGACCACCACCACGGCTGACCCCGAACGTGTCCTTGCGCGTCGTCTTGTCGTCCTTGACCGCGGTGCTCTTCGTGTAGCCGCCGGTACCGAGGGTCTGCGAGGTCGACGTACTGCTCGAGGTGGTGACACCGGCCGCGGTCGTCGCCGAACTGCCGGACTGCTCGCCCCAGCTCCCGGTGATACCGCCGGGACCGATCGCCAGGCCGCTCGTCTTCGAGTTGCTGCTCGAGTTCAGGGTGCCGTCGGCGGCCTTGCTGAGCGTCGACGAACTGTCAGTGGTCTTGGTCGACCAGCCGGAGGTGTCGATCGTGCTCGTCGTCGAGTGACTGCTGGTGGTCGAGACTCCGTTGGTGACGCCGGTCTCGACCCAGCCGGGCTTCTTGGTCACGATGCCGTCCGGACCCAGTTGGGTGCCGCCCTCGGTGGTCTCGTTCTGCTGTGGCACATAGGCTTTGGTGCCGCGGCGGACCATCATGTCGTTCAGCGGCCCCAGGCCGATCGAGGCGTCGTCGAGCATCAGCAGGTCCTGGTTCGTGACGTTCAGGTCCTTGAAGAGCTGGTCCCTGCGCGCAGTGAGGGCAGTCCGGTCCGCGATGCCCTTCTCACTGATCTCGCCCGCCGCCTCGAGTTCTTCGAGCCGCTGGAGTGCCGCGTTATGGGTGTCGTAATCGAGCTGCAGAACCTTGCGCTCGTCCATCAGCTTGCCGCGAAACGCCTCAGCCTGCAGCCGGGTCTCGACGAACGCCTGGTTACCCGCGCCCGGATCCGGCGCCGGCCCGTCCGGGCCCGCCGGCCGCGACACCGGCCCGGCAGGACCGTCGGCGTAGTCGTTCTCCATCAGCGCACTCCCGGTGGCAGGCGGCCGAGCTTGGTGTACTCGTGCTCGATCGCGGTCAGCAGGTCCTCGAGCGTGACTGCGCGCGCTCCGGCCGCGGCGTAGTACGCCGCTGTCACGGCGGCGGAGCGGATGTCGCCGCCGGACAGTTCGAAGTGGGCTGCGGCGGCGAGGTCTAGGGCGGGGTCTCGGGGGACGTTGCGGCCAAGGCAGCGGTCCCAGAGGAGTAGGCGTTCGGGTTCTTCGGGTTGGGGGAAGTGGATGATGAGGTCGAGCCGGCGGCTGAATGCCTCGTCGAGGTTGGCGCGGAGGTTGGTGGTGAGGATGGCGAGGCCGTCGAAGCTCTCCATCCGCTGGAGCAGGTAGGCGACTTCGACGTTTGCGTAGCGGTCGCGGGCGTCGGAGACCTCGGAGCGCTTGCCGAAGATCGCGTCGGCCTCGTCGAACAGCAGTACGCCGTTCACTCCGGTCGCCTCGGTGAACACGCGCTCGAGATTCTTCTCGGTCTCACCGATGTACTTGTCGATCACGGTCGCCAGGTCGACGACGTACAGGTCGACTCCGAGTTCGGCCGCGATCACCTCGGCCGACAGCGTCTTGCCGGTACCGGACTCGCCGGTGAACAACGCCGAGACGCCGGCGCCGCGGCCGCCGCCGGGGCGCATTCCCCAGCCGCGGATCACCTGCTCGCGGTGGCGGGCGCGGATCGCGAGTTCCTTTAGTCTCGCTAGCTGTTCTTCGGGCAGCACCAGATCATTCCAGGAGACAGCCGGTTGGATGCGGCGGGCGAGCCGTTCCAGCCCTGCGCCGTTCTGCGAGCGTGCTCCGGCCCGCAGTACGTCGCCCGTGACCAGAACGCCGTCGACCTCGGCGCGGGTGGTCGCGGCCTCGGCGGTGCGGACGATCTGGTCGACGCCGAGCCGGAAAGTGCTGGTTTCTGCAGCTGCATCCAGGCCTGGTGTTGCCGTGGGCAACAACGCGTGCCAGAGCGTGCCGCGCTGCGATTCCGTCAGCAGTGGTGGGTCGAGGGTCGCCGGTACGACCGATGCCCAGCTTGGATCCCAGGTCGGGACGCCGGTCAGGACAGTTTGGACGGGTACGACAGCAAGGGCCCGGAGTACGTCGATCGGCGCGGATTCGACCGGTCCGGCCAGGATCCCGGCGGAACGCAGTCGCGCCTGGCGAGCCGCCGTCCGGGCGAAGACGATCGGGTCGGTGTCTTTGGACAGCTTGGTCAGATCGAGCGCCAGTACGCCGAGATCCAGTTTGGAGAACGCGGCCGCGGCCAGTCCGGGGCCGGCGCTTCCGGGGCGGTCTCGGAGGTAGACCGGTCGGCCGGGTTGGAGGCCGCGGACGATCCGCTCCTCCAGTTCGCCGTACACGATCAGGGGCGGTGGGACGGTGACGTCGAGCAGCAGCGGTTCGGTCGCGTAGCCGCCGACCAGGTACGCCGTGACTGGGTCCGGGACGCGCAAGGCCCGGCCGAGGAACGGGCGGGTCGGCGACTCGATCTCGATCAGCCCACCGGCCATGAGGGGTGCGGAGACGTCGAATCGTCCACGGGCCAAGGGATCTGCGGCTGGTAGGCCGAGTAAGTCGAACACCAGGCGCGCGGTTGCGCGGCGCTGCGAGACGTCGTCGTTCAGGTAGCCGTACAGCTGCTCGAATCGCGCGTCGAGGTCGGGTGCGATGACGGTCAGCAGGATCTCGGTGTCGAGGTCGGTCAGACCGAAGGCGTGGACGAGGCGGCGCAATCGCGGTGTCGACCCGTCGACTTCGGCGGTGTCAGCCTCTGCCTCGATCGTGGCCAGCCGCTCGGTGAGGTCGGGTGGCGCGGTCGGGCGGCCGTCCAGGATGCCGTCGATCACCGCCGGGCTCAGGTAGAGGCCGCGGAATGCGTCATCCGGCGCTGGGTCGGTACGGCGGCGCAGCTCGACCAGGACGCGGACCCGGTCCTCGACCAGGCTCAGGCGCCCGAGCAGGTGGCGAAGGTGCGAGCTCATCCGCGATCTGGCCGCTTGCGACCTGCCCGCTTCCGCCCGATCTCCAGAGAACCGTTCTCAGGCGACGCGTTCTCGCGAGAGGGGTTCTTGTGAGAGGGGTTCTCGGGAGAACCGTTCTCTCGGGCGGTGGCGTCCATGTCGGAGAGGGCGACCTGGAGCGGTTCCACGATCTCGGGGCCGGCGTCTCTCGAGCGTCCGGCCTCGATCGGTAGCGACAGCACGACATCGATCGACGGCCGCAGCTCACCGCCGAGCGCGGACCACACATCCGCAAACGACCGGTCGTCCTCCGGCGGTAGACCGACCGACAACCCCACCGGCGAGGGTGCGTCCGGCAGCAGCTCCGGCGGCACCAGGTCGTGCACCAGTAACGTGTCCAGCAACTGCCCCAGCAGCCGGTGCTCGTCCTCGGCCCGCTGACCCCACACGCTCAACAGATAGAACAGCCGGAAGATCCGCGGCGGTGTCTGCCGCGCGACCACCCGCCCGTCATCACCGAACCGCGGTACCAGTCCACTGGACCGGCGCCGGGTGTCCTCGCGGATGTCGTACAGGAACAGGTTCACCGCCGGGCCGTTCCGCTTGGCCGCCCATTCCTTCGTCGGCGCATCGAACACGACCTGCACCCGGGACGCGTCGAGCAGCTCGCGGCGCAGCAACGCGGCGAGGGCGGCATCGGCTTCGGAGATCACCGTGCCACGGTAAAGTCGCCCCCAACGCCTCCGGCAGGTGCGCACGCGCCGTACCGAGGACCCTTGGGGCTGCCCCTTCAGGCACGTTGCGCGCTAGGGCAGGACGCACTGCCCCCCAAGCCGCACGTCACGCTCTGCCGCTCCACGCCTGCACCCAGTTTGCTGGACGGCGTGAGCCGTATCCCGCGTGTCCCGACCGCCATCATCACCGCCGCAGCCCTGCTAGCGGCGGGTCTCGCCGTACTCACCTTAGGTCGCGGTGCCTCCGCCGCCGACCAGCAACCGGCCAGTGTCGGTCTGGTGTCAGACCCCGCCACCATGGGAGTGTCGAGCCGCTCCAGCGTGAGCAGCAACGGTAAGTGGGTCGCGTTCGAGGCGCCGAAAGGCGAAACCCAGAGTATCTGGCTGCGCGATATCAACAACGTCGACAGCCTCAAGGTCCTGCCAGGTATCGAGGACCTGACCGCGATTACACCGACGATGTCCGGCGACGCCGGGCTGATCGCGTTCGCAGGCGGCCGCTTCGGCGGGACCTTGGAGGATCCGCTGTACGACGGGCAGTTCTATGCCCTGAACCGGCGCGACCCGGACAACACCGTCTTGAAGCAGGTCACCGGGAACTCGGGCGACCTGCCCTACCAGCGGATGATGCCGTGCCGACTCAGTGATGACGGCGACGACGACGAGTGCGCGCCGAAGCTGTCCCGCGACGGGACCACCCTGGTGGCGCCGGTCCAGCAGTCGATCGAGGCGAGCAATCTCGAGGTGACGGCCAACGGCGAGGGGATCGAGACGGACCGCGGGCTGTACCCGTTGCTGGACTTCGGTGCGTTCTCCGCCGGCGGCGAGCTCACAGTGACGCTGAAGAACGTCGGCCAACTGCCGATCGTCTACCCCGAGACCGGGCCGGTGCTCGCGGGCGACGCCCAGTTCACCGTTGCCTCCAGCACCTGTGCGGGCGTGCTTGCCAAGGACGCCTCGTGCTCGGTGCGGATCAAGTTCGTCGTCGGTCCGGACTGCACGGCCGAGGCAAACGGCGTACTGCGCTTCCCAGCGACCTCGGCGCCCGGCCAGACCGCGATCAAGCTGACCGGTGGCGGCAAGTGCCCGGCACTGTCTGCCCTGCAGCCGCGCGTCGCCCCAGCTGCGGCCACCCCGGACTGCACGGGTCCGAGCCAGTACACCTACGGCTTGCCCACGCCGGACGAGCCGCGTCCCGGCGACGAGGGCCACTCGGGGCCTTGGTTCCCGCTCGGCGCGGTGCACGCCGGCCAGCTCAACATCGCGGCCTTGACGATCCGCAACTCGATGACGACCCCGCTGATCCCCAGGCTCACCTCGCCCGGCTGTCACCTCAAACTCGTGCTCCCCGCGAACGCCCCGGCGGAGGCCTGCAAGCCCGGCCAGCCGCTGGCCCCGCAGACGAGTTGCACCGCGTACGTCGAGTACAACTTCCCGGAGGTCGCCCCGTTCTCGGCCGGCATCGACCTCGGCGGCACGGTCTACCGGATCGGCGGACACGCCACGCGCAACGTGATCGCCGCCTGGCGTGACGCCGGTGCCACCGGCGCCTTCGGACCGGCGCGGATCGTCAGCGTGACCGGCCCGGCCGAGGTGGCGATGGACGGCATCGGCCCGACGGTCTCGGCCAACGGCCGCTGGGTCGGCTACACCTCGAGCACCCCCTTCGGCCGTCCGGACACCGATCCCAGCACCGAGAAGTACGAGACGCAGATCTATCTCCACGACACCGATTCCGCCGGCGACCGGACCTACCGCTCCGGTGCCACCACTCTGGTCTCGCTGAACAACGGCCATGTCTCCTCGTCCGCGAACGAGGCATCGATCTCCGACGACGCCACGCGGGTCGCCTTCCGCGCCGACACCGGTGACCTGGCCGACCAGATCTACGTCCGCGACATCCCCACGAACAAGACCGTCAACGCCTCCGCCACCCCGGAGGGAGACCGCAGCAGGGGCTACACCCATTCTCCCGCTCTCTCCGGCGACGGCTACACAGTTGGTTACGTGTCCGACGCCTTCGACCTCGGCCTCGGGAGCCTGCCCGCCGAGCGAATCATCGGCCGCGATCTCACCAAAGACTTCGCCGGCGGCCGCGGCACCAACGAACTACTCTCGCCGCGCCCCGACGGCGCCCCCGGATCCAACGTCACGGACAGATACGTCGCGCTCAGCCAGGACGGCACCCAGGCGACGTTCGCGAGTGCGGACAGACTGGACCCGTTCAACGACTTCGACACCGAGCGGGACCTCTACCACGCCCGACGCTGGGGTCACACGACCACCGCCCCGGACCCGGTCGACTTCGGCACCGCCAAGGTCGGTACGTCTGCCGGGCCCGTCGCGATGACCGTTACCAACGACGGCACCACCCCGGTGCAGCACGACAAGCTTGTCTTCACCGGCGACGACGACTTCAGTGCGGCCGACGACCAGTGCGTCGGCACGGTGATCCGGCCCGGCCAGAGTTGCGCCTTCCTCCTCAAGTTCACCCCAAGCGTCATCGGTCTGCGTGAGGCCCACGTCTATGCCCACAGCGTCGGCGGCGCATCCGTCAACTCGGGCAGCGCCGACCTGACCGGCCGGGGCAGTAGCGACGTCAAGGTGGCTGGTGATACCAAGCACGCGTCGACCAACAGCGCGGAGCATCGAGATCCGGCGATCAATGACTCCGGGCAGTACGTCGCCTATCGGACCCGGACGGGTACCGGCGATTCGGGGTACAACCAGATCAACGTGCGTAATCAGGCGAACAGCGAGGTGAAGCTGTTCGGGCAGCACTATTCGGTCGGTCCGCCCTCGATCTCCGCGGACGGCAGCCGGGTCGCGTACGAGGCCGGCGACAACGACCGGAACGGGCCGAACCCGCACGTGATCGTTGCCGACGGCACCAGCAAGCGCGAGATCACCGGGCTGACCAGTGATCTGCGCTACCAGCGCGAATGCAGCGGGTTCGAGGACCGGGACTGCCGGCCGTCGATCTCCGGCGATGGCAAGACGGTTGCCTTCGGCGCCGAGCTCGACGCCCGGCCCCGTGATCAGCTCGATCTGAAGCTGCAGGACAACGGCACGGCGCATGAGATCACGTCCCTGATCGACATGGGCAACGGCGGCTCCAAGACCCTGACGGTCACGACCGGCCGGGCGATCAAGTTCACCGAAAAGCCGACTGTCGACAGCGGCACCGGGTTCAGCGTCGGCCAGACCACGTGTGCGGGCGACCTGGCCGCTGGAGCCAGCTGCACGATCGAGATCCGGTTCAATGCCTGCGGCGGTGCGAGCAACGGCGTACTGCGGCTGAACGGCGCAACACCGGAAGCCCAGGCCGCGATCGCCCTGGTCGCGAACAACGCGTGCATCATCATCAAAAGTGAGCCGCGCAAGGCCAAGGCAGCTGCGGCCGACTGTGCGCCCATCACGCCGCCGAGCTACACGCCGACGGCGTCGACCGGCACCACGTCGGCCGGCAACGTCGTCGCTGAGGCGGAGCAGGTCGGTGTCGGAGCGACGGCCTACCTGGCGGTCGACGTACCGGCGCAAAGCACCGCGCAGAGGATCAACTTCGTGTCCGGGTGCGATTTCGAACTCGTAACTCCCACCTCGACGAACCCCGAACGCCCCACGTGTGTGCAGGGCCAGCAGTTGCCGCCCAACACCGGTTGTACGGCGGTTGTCGGGTACCGGCCGCGGGACGTCGTACCGGCGTCGGCCTACCTGACCACGAACGGTGAGTCGAGCTCGAAGTCGTTCCGGTTCGGAGGGAACGCGACCCGGCAGGTCGTCCTGACCCGGACGGACGCTGCAGGCGACGGCACGTTCGCCGGTACGCCGGAGATCGCAAGTGTCGACGCCGACGGCGCGATCACGGTCGGCATGCAGCCGTCCTTGTCGGCCGACGGCCGCTACCTCGCCTTCACCGGGCTCCACAGGATCGGCGACCCGCCGTCCGCCACGCTGCAGGTGTTCCGCCGGGACCGGACCGCCAAGACGACGGCACTGGTCTCGAAGCTTGCCGACGGCAACATCGGGAACGACGACGCGGACCAGCCGTCGCTGTCTGCCTCCGGCGACCGGGTCGCGTTCCATGTCGACGGGTACTCGATCCCCACTTCGGCCCGCAAAGACTCGGCGAAAGCGAAGGCGGACTTCCCGGATCCACGGGTGAGCCAGATCTGGGTGCGCGACCTCTCCAGTTCGACGTCGGTCCTGGTCTCGTCCGCGCACGGCAAACCCGGTGTGGACGCGAACGGCTGGAGCAGCCAGCCGTCGATCTCGGACGACGGAACCACGGTCGGGTTCACATCGAAGGCGACGGACCTCGTGGATCAGCCCGGGACCGAGGAGGACAGCGTCTATGTGCGCTACATCGACCCGGACTTCGCCGCGAGCGGTGACCGGTACGGCGAACGGGTGTCGCTCACCGAGGAGGGCGCGGTGCCCGAGGACGGGGAGAGCACGGGGCCGTCGCTGAGCGCGGACGGGGCGTTCACCGCATTCGAGTCCGACTCGGATCTGGTCGCCGGCGCGGTCGACGACGGGCTGTTCGACATCTTCGTCCGGCGGCGGGCGGCACAGTTGGTGGCTACACCGGCCAGTGCCGACTTCGGCGCCGTACAGATCGGCAAGTCGTCAAGCGCGCGAGAGGTTGTCGTCAAGAACATCGGCAACGGGCCTACGACGGCCGGGCCGGTCACTGCGGCAGCGCCGTTCGTTGCTGGGAGCAACTTGTGCACGCAGACGTTGCACCGGGGGCAGAGCTGCACGGTGGATGCGCGGTTCGCGCCGACGGTCGCCGGGCCGGCGACCGGGACGCTGACCTTGCCGAGCAAGCAGGGCTACCTGGCCGGACCTTCTGTCGCGGTCGGGTTGACCGGAACCGGTTCGCCGCTGCCTCCGGGTGCGCGGTTCAGCGTGGCGCCGGCGGCGCTGACGTTCCCGGCGGTTGAGGTCGGGAAGGCTTCGTCACCGCAGTCGGTGAAGTTGCAGAACACCGGTGACGTGCCGCTGAACGTGGCGGCCAAGGTGAACGGAACCGGGGACTTCGGCATCAAGCTCGGCTCTTGTACGACGGTGATGCCGGGGACGGCGTGCGACGTACCGGTGACGTTCGTGCCGCGGGCGACCGGGACTCGGACCGGCGGAATCGTGTTCACGCCGACGTCTGCGGATCCGGCGGTGAAGAGTCCGGCTGCGGTGACGGTCGGCTTGAGTGGGTCCGGGACGCCGGGGGCTGCGGTGGCCTCGATGACGGTGGCGCCGCAGGCACTGGTGTTCGGGCCGCAGGTGCTTACGGTGCCGAGTGCACCGAAGTCGATCGTGGTCACCAACACGGGCACGGTGCCGCTGCAGGTGACCGGGGTGTCGTCGCTGGCCGACTTCAGGCCGGTCGTGGGCTGCGCTTCGCTGCAACCGGGTAAGACCTGTGCGATCGCCGTACGGTTCGTGCCGCAGTTGCTGGGCGCGCGGGCCGGGACCGTCCAGGTGGCGGCGACGGCGACCGGTGCGGTGGCGCCGTTCCCGGTGCCGGTGAAGGTTTCGGGTACGACGTTGACGCCGACGCTCGTGGTTGAGCCGCCGGTGGCGCGGCCTGGGCAGATCGTGATTGCGACCGGGACCAACTTCCCGCCGGGACGGGCGGCTGTGCTCGGCTGGGACGTCGGTCTGGGTGGGCAGCCTGCGGTGGCCGACAAGACCGGGAAGTTCGTGGCTCCGGTGCTCGTGTATCGGCGGGACGTGCTGGGCCAGCGGGTGATGACCGCGACCGTGCCGGGGCTGGTGTCATCCTCCGGGCGGCCGTTGCCGGTGAAGAGCCAGCCCGTTCTGGTGATGCCGCTCAGCTACCAGCCACCGAACTTCGTGCTCCGCTGGTGATCCGCCGTACCGGCACAGAAAGAACCGGCCCTCGCTTGTGCGAGGGCCGGCGGGTAGTAGTTGGTGGATCAGATGAGGCCCTCACGCAGCGCGTAAGCGACAGCGTGCGAGCGGTTCTTCAGCTGCAGACGGCTGGTCACGTCGTGGAGGACGTTCTTCACCGTCCGCTCGGAGTACGACAGCTCCCGGGCGATCTCCTGGGTGTCCTTGCCATCGGCCACCAGACGCAGTACCTGCGTCTCACGGTCGGACAGCCCGGTGTGGGAGAGCCCACGCGGTGCCAGCACGTGCCGCTGCATCCGCGACACCTGCCCGAGCAGCCGGCCCAGCAGATCTGCCGGCAGGCTGCCGTCGCCCGCGGCGGCAGTCTGCAGCAGGTGCACGATGCGGTCGGCCGTCGCCTCGGTCCGCCTCAGGACTCCGGACACCCCCAGCTCGACCGCGGTCATCAGCGCGTCGTCGTCGATCGTGCTGCCGATCAGCACGGTACGGCGGCAGCCCCGCTGTGTTGCGGACCGGAGAACCTGGACCGCACCCGCGTCCAGCGCATCCACTGCGATCAGCGCGACCACTGGCGGGGCGGTTCGCTGATCCTGCTGCGCCTGCAGTGCCGTCAGTTCGGCGTCACTGATCAGGGCGATCTCCGGCCGCTGCCTGAGTGCGTGCACCAGCCCGAACTGCGAGAGCGGGTCCAGCGCCTTCACCCAAACCGGAATACGTTGTTGCGTCGTCATGCCTGTCACTCCCCCAGAGCGTTGTTGAACGGAACGGATCGAATCCGTAGTCACACGAACCCCCAAAATCGTTTCGATTCCGATCGTGCCCTTGCACCTTCAGCCAGCCTTAAGAGCCGGTGACGGCCGGTATCACGATCCAACGCCTAGCGTGAAGCACCGGCGTTTCACCGGCGTCTCACCCCGATCTCTTGGCCTGGCACCGGATGAAACATCCCCATCAGGCCGAATGAATTGCCCTGCACTCCTTCGATGCACGAAAGGGCACTTCGGTTATGCCGGTCTCGCTGCGGAGTCAGGTGCGCACGGGCAGTGATCAGTCCCCGAGGTTGGTGAGCGCTCGCAGCGCCAGCCGGTACGAATCCAGCCCGAACCCGGCGATCGTTCCGGTCGCGACGCCGGCGACCACGCTCGTGTGCCGGAATTCCTCCCGGGTCGCGGGGTTGGTCAGGTGGATCTCGATCAGCGGCGCGGTGCGCTGCGCGATCGCGTCCCGCAGTGAGTACGAGTAGTGCGTGAACGCGGCCGGGTTCAGTACGACGGGAATCCGCCCGTCGGCCGCCTCGTGCAGCCAGCCCACCAGCTCCGCCTCGTCGTCGGTCTGCCGCACCTCGACCCGGAACCCGAGCTCGGCCCCGACCTTCTCGCACTCGGCCGCGACATCGGCCAGCGTCGCCGACCCGTACTTCTCCGGCTCCCGCGACCCCAGCCGCCCGAGGTTCGGCCCATTCAGCACCAGCACTGTCTCGCTCACGCGCCTCAGCCTAGTAGGCCTGATCCGCTGGAACGCGCTCTCTGCCTCTCTCAGCGCGGCTGGACGCCGAACCCCGCGAACTTCCCACCCAACTAGAAGAGGGCTAGGCGGTGGGCTACGGCGGCCGCTTCGGTACGGCGGGAGACGTGGAGCTTGGCGAGGATGCGGGAGACGTGGACGCCTGCTGTGCTCGGGGAGATGAAGAGTTCGGTGGCGATCTGACTATTGGTGCGACCCGCGGTGAGGAGCCGCAGTACGTCGAACTCGCGGCTGGTGAGGCCGAATGGTCTATCCACCGCCGGTTGAGGTGTTTCCGGTACGGCGAGGTCGAGCCGACCGCGCACGGACAGCTGCTCGATCTCGTGAAGGAGCGCGGCCGCACCGAGCTCACGGGCCAGCGCGGCGGACTCCCGAAGCCGTTCCTCCGCCGCCACCCGCTGCCCGGCAGCCACCGCTGACTCCGCCATGCCGAACAAGGCCAAAGCCAACTGATACGGCTGCGCGACCTCCCGCCACGCGGAGACCGCAGCGTCCCACGCAGCCAGATCACCGGTGAGCTCGGCGGTAAAGGTCAGGTGGTGGGCGAGTAGTGCTGGACGGTTGGTCGGGGACTTCCCGGCCAGCGCGTCGAGCTCCGCCCAGCGTGACGCGAGCTGGTCCGGCCGGCCGGTCAGCCTGCGCAGCAGTTCCGCTCCTGCGCGTAGCACGGACCAGGGGTCCACGGAAATGGCGGGGTCGGCCAGAGCCTCCGTCAGGATCCGGTCCGCGGTGACCAGATCTCCCTGTGCGAGGGCGACCCGGCAATGGACCGCAGCCACGTACACGGGCAACGTCTCCCGCCCGGCCGCAGTGGTGAGCAGTGGCGTCGACTTCTCCACAGCCTGCTGGGCCGCGATCAGATCTCCCTGAACGAGAGCAATCTCCGCCGCCTGGTCGAGCAGCACACCTGCCATCGCCGCAGGCGGGTCTTCGGCAAGCGCGTCGTCGATAACCTCTTTCGCCTCGGGCCACCGGCCCGACAGCCACAGCGCCTGAGCCAATACTGCGGCCAGATCAGCACCCCTGGAACGCCCCTGCCCCACCCGATAGACCAGCGTGCGCCCCTCCCCGGCCACCACTGCCGCCTGTGCGTAGTCGCCGGACAGCATCAGCGTGTAGGCCTCGGACAGCAGCGCAGTCAGGGCGGTGTAGTGATACGAGGCCGCCTTCGCCAGCTCACCGGCGCTCCGAAACAGCCGCAGTGCCTCGGCGGAGTTACCCGCGAGCCCAGCAGTCCGCCCAGAGGCGAGCAACGCCGTCGCCTGTACGCCGAGCAGCCCGTGCTCGCGGCCGATTCGCAGCGCCTCGGCGGCGTACTGCGCGCTCTGCTGCGGATCCCCGTTCCACCGGCTCGCGTTGATCGCCAGCGAGCCCAGGAGTCGTCCGCGGAACTCGACCGGCGCATCGGCGGGCAGCACCTCCAGCGCAGCCTCCAGATCCGCGTCCCCGTCGCGACCAACTCGCCGACTGAGGAAGCCACGGGTGGCGAGTGCCCGGGCGCGCAGCGCGTTCTGCCCGGTCGAGGCGAGCGCTGCAGTCGCGTGAGTGATGCCTCGCTCGAAGGCACCCGCCGAAGCACACGCCTCCGCGGCCTGCTGCAGTACTTCGGCTCGCGAAGCCCCGAGCCGCGTCTCCGGCTCCGAGACCTCGTTCCACCAGCTCAGCACCCGTTCGAGCATCCGCCACTGCTGCTCGTAGGCAAAAGACCGCTCGGCCTCCGCGGCCGCGTTCCAGGCGGCATCCAGAGCTCGCGCACGCTCGCCCGCAGCCTCCCAACGAGCCGCCAGCTCCGCGTCGGGCTGAGCTACCAAGGAACGGTCCGCTGCTATCGCCTCGGCACACCGGGCGTTGAGTCGCTGCCATTCGCCGGGCAGTACGTCGTCCACCACCGCCTCCCGGAGCAGCGAGTGGCGGAAGGCGTACCCGTCGCTTCCGACCACCAGAAGTTGCTTTTCGGCCAGCTCGCGCAGGGCCGGCTCCAGGTCCGTGACGGTCAGCCCAGCCACGGCCATCAGCAGGGCATGCGGGACGAGGTGACCGGCCACCGCGGCGGCGCGCAGTACCGAGCGGGCGGAGTCGGGGAGCTTCGCCAGCTCCGCAGCCACCCAGTCTCGCAACGGAGCGGGAGTGCCGCCGGCGGGGTCCGCCGCCAGTGCCTCGATGAAGAAGGGGTTCCCGTCGCTCCGATCGTGGATCCGCGCCACCAGGCCCCGGTCGGGTTCACTGCCCAGCAGGCCGGTCAGCAGCTCGGCAGTCTCGGCCGCGCTCAACGGCCCGGGATTGATGAAGTGATGACCTGGCCGCCGGGCGAGGTCGGCGAGGACGGGGCGCAGCGGGTCGGTCGCCCCGACGTCGGCGGACCGATAGGTGCAGATGACGAGCAGGCCGGCCTGGTCGAGATTGCGGACCAGGAACGCGAGGAGATCGACGCTGGCCGGGTCCGCCCAGTGCAGGTCCTCCAGTACGACGACCAGCGGCCGGTCCGCCGCCAGTCGCTCGAGCAGCGTGAGCAGCTCCTCGAACAGCCGCGTCCTGCCCTCGAGCGGATCCAGGTCGACCGCCGCCCGTCCCAGGTCCGGGAGCCATCGCGCCAGGCTCAGATCACCCGGCGGGAGGAGTTCCCGCATCGCCCCCACGCCGAGGTCGCGGCGCAGTCGCCGCAGTACGGCGAGGAACGGTGCGAACGGCAACTGGTCCGCCCCGAGCTCCAAGCATTCGCCGGTGACCCGGCGGGCGCCCTCCAGACCGGCGGCGAACTCGCGGACCAGCCGGGACTTCCCGATCCCCGCGTCCCCGGCGACGACGACGAAGGTGGCCGCCTCCGCCACCGCGACCCGGTATGCCGCCGCCAGCGCCGCCGATTCGGTGTGCCGCCCGATGAGGACGGGGCTCGTTGCGCGGGTGGTCACGCAGTCATGATGCCAGCCCGGGCGTAAAGAGCAGCGGCCGGCAAAGTAAAGGGCAGGGCGGCCGAACCTGACAGTTCTGTCGATGTCCGGCGGCCCGGAGCACGGCAGATTTGCCGGTATGAGAATCCACCGTCTGACCGGCTCCCTCCTCGCAACCGGCATCCTCGCCGCCCTGTCCGCTCCCGCCACCGCCACCGCCACCGCCACCGACGGCGCGGCCCGGACCGACCGCTGGACCGGCACCTGGGCCAGCGCGGTCCAGCGCCCGATGGGAGCGACCTGGCAGGGCGGCAACTGGTCGCTCGACGGCTTCGCGAACTCCTCGCTCCGGCAGGTCGTCCGGATCAGCGCCGGTGGTTCCCAACTCCGCGTCCGCCTGTCGAACCGGTACGGAACGGGCCCGCTGCGGCTAACCGGCGCGACCGTCGCCAAGGCCGGGCCAGGCGCCTCGACTGTGCCGGGCACGACGCGCAATCTGACGTTCCGGCACGTGCCCTCGGTCGCCGTACCGGCCGGCCAGGACGCCGTCAGCGACGCCACCCCGCTGCGGACCACCGCGCTCGAACGCCTCACGATCACCCTGTACTTCGCGACGCCCACCGGGCCCGCCACCTTCCACGAGTCCGCCGCCGCGACGACGTACCGGGCGTCAGGTGATCACCGGGCGGACCCGAGTGCCGGGGCCTTCCAGGACGAGAGCCACTCGTCGTACTACCTGACGGGTGTCGACGTCGCCGGGACCTCCACCAGATCGGCCGTCGTCGCGTTCGGCGACTCGATCACCGACGGGGTCAGCTCCACCCGGAACGCCGACAACCGCTACCCGGATCAGCTCGCCGAGCGGCTGGCGGCCTCCGGGCGGCGGCTCAGCGTGGTCAACGCCGGGCTCTCCGGCAATCGGCTGCTCGCGGACTCGGACTGCTGCGGCGTCAGCGCGCTGCACAGGTTCCGCCACGACGTGCTCAGCCAGCCCGGCGTTCGCACGGTGATCGTGAGCCAGGGGCTCAACGATCTCGGCTTCAACCCCGACGTGACCGCGGCCCAGTTGATCGCCGGGCATCGCCAACTGATCACCGCCGCGCACCGGCACGGAGTCCGGATCGTCGGCGGCACCATCACGCCGATGAAGGGCTCCATGCTCGACTCGGCGCGCGGCGAGCTCGTCCGCCAGCAGGTCAACCGGTGGATCCGCACCAGTGGTGAGTACGACGCGGTCGTCGACTTCGCCGCCGTCCTAGCCGACCCGGCCGACCCCACCGCGCTCCGGGCCGGCTACGACGCCGGGGACGCCCTGCACCCCAACGACGCCGGCCTCGCGGCGCTGGCCGCCGCGATCGATCTCACCTCCCTGTAAGCCACCGCTGCAAGCCAAGGAGACATCATGATTCTGGTCACCGCCGCCACCGCTCCCGTCGGCCGCTCGATCGTCGAGCAACTCGTCGCCGCGGGCCGGCCCGTCCGTGCCCTCACCCGCGACCCGGAGAAGTCCGGGCTCCCGGCCGCCGCCGACGTCGTCGCGGGCGACCTCGGCGATCCCGCCGCGCTGCGATCGGCGATGGCGGGCGTGTCGGCAATCTTCCTGCTGGCGGTCGTCCCGGGGTTCGCGCCGGCTTTCATCGCCGCCGCCAAGGACGCCGGCGTCGGCCGGATCGTCTTCCAGTCGTCCGGATCGGTCAGCGACGAGGCGCCGGAGCAGCCGCATGCCGTCGCCGAGTTCCATCACGCCATCGAGCAGCAGCTCCGCGAGTCCGGGCTGGAGTGGACGTTCCTGCGGCTGGAGCTGTCCGCGTCCAACGCGCTCCAGTGGGCCTTCGACGTACCGGCGCAGGTCAAGACCGGTGACGTCGTCCGGGGCCCGTACGCCGATGCCGCCGACGCGCCGATCCACCCGGCCGACTTCGCTGCCGTCGCCATCGAGGCACTGAGCGACGAGCGGCACGCCGGCGAGATCTACCGGATCACCGGCCCGGAATCCCTGACTCACGCGGAGCAGATCAAGCTGCTCGGCGAAGCGCTGGGAAGGCCGTTGCGGTACCAGGAGTTGTCCATCGACGCGGCCCGGGAGGCAATGGGTCCGTACGCACCGGCAGACGCGCTCCTCGACGACTGGGCCCGGCATATCGACGATCCAGCGCCAGTGAACGACACCGTCGAGAAGCTCACCGGCCGGCCCAGCCGTTCGTACCTGCAGTGGGCGCGCGACTACCAGGCGGACTTCGTCGCCGGCCAGTAGGCGGTCCGGTGCGTCAGCTGATTTCGCCGTACGCCGCGATCAGGAGGCTGGGGTCGGGGGCCTCGAGGATGGCGGGTTTGGCCAGGGCGTCGAGGATGACGAAGCGGAGGCGGTCGGCGCGCGTCTTCTTGTCGAGCTTCATCGCGTCCTGGAGGTGCGGCCAGGCATCGGCCCGGTAGCTGGTGGGGAGGCCGAGGGACTCCAGTACGGCGCGGTGGCGGTCGGCGGTGGGGTCGTCGAGGCGGCCGGCGGCTCGGGCCAGTTCGGCGACGAAGACCATGCCGATGCTGATGGCGGCGCCGTGGCGCCACTTGTAGCGTTCGGCGCGCTCGATGGCGTGGCCGAGGGTGTGGCCGTAGTTGAGGGCCTCGCGGCCGATCGCGCCGCCGGCTGTGGTGGTGCGCTCGCGGAGGTCGGCGCCGACGGAGTCGGCCTTGACCTGGATGGAGCGGGCGATCAGCTCGGCGGTCGCGTCGTACGCCGGGGTGGAGGCACCGGCGGGGTCCTTCTCGACGAGGTCGAGGATGACCGGGTCGGCGATGAAGCCGCATTTCACGACCTCGGCCAGACCGCTCACGTAGTCGTTGCGGGGCAGGGTTTCCAGGGCGGCGAGGTCGCAGAGGACACCGGCCGGCTCCCAGAAGGCACCGACCAGGTTCTTGCCCTCGGCCGTGTTGATGCCGGTCTTGCCGCCGACGGCCGCGTCCACCATGCCCAGCAGAGTGGTCGGGATGTGCACGACCTTGACGCCGCGCAGCCAGGTCGCGGCAACGAACCCGGCCAGGTCGGTGGTCGTCCCGCCGCCGATCGACACGATCGCGTCCGACCGGGTGAACCCGGCCTGCCCGAGGACCGTCCAGCAGTACGCCAGCACCTCGGCGGACTTCGCCTCTTCGGCGTCCGGGATCTCGATCGCGTGCGCGGTGAACCCGGAACCGACCAGGTCGTCGCGGATCGCGTCACCACTGGTCCGCAGCGCGCGCGGGTGGATCACCGCGACCCGCTGGACCCCCTCGCCCAGCAGCCCGGGCAGTTCACCGAGCAGATTGTTGCCGATGACAACGTCGTACGGCGCCGCCGCCGCAACGCGGATCCGGGTGTGATCGGTCATCCGAGGTGCTCCAGGATCTCAGTTGCGATCTGCTCGGGGGTCTTGCCGTCGGTGAGCACGGTCAGCTTGGCGGCCTCCGCGTACAGGGGACGGCGAGCTTCCATCAAGGTGCGGAGTTGCGTGCGGACGTTGCCGAGCAGCAACGGGCGGGCGACGCTCAGCCCGACCCGCTTGGCTGCCTCACCGAGGCTGACGTCGAGGAAGACCACGGTGTGCCCGGCCAGGTCCGCGCGGGTTGCCGGGTCCAGGATCGCGCCGCCGCCCAGCGACAGCACCTCACCGTCACCGGTCAGCGCGGCGACGATCGCCGCGCGCTCCAAGGCACGGAAATGCTCTTCACCGGAGTCGACGAAGATGTCCGAGATCGGCTTGCCCGCAGCGGTCTCGACATCGGTGTCGGTGTCGCGGTGCGCGACCTGCAGCCGCTCGGCCAGCAGAGCGGCGATGGTCGACTTGCCCGAACCGGGCGGACCGACAAGAACAACGACAGGGCTCACTGCTCGGTCCACTCCCGCGGCGTGATCGTGGTCGGCAGCGCTGCCAGGTACGACTGGTGGTTGCGCGCGGTCTCGGTCACCGAGTCCCCGCCGAACTTCTCCAGCGACACCTCGGCGAGCACCAGCGCCACCATCGCCTCGGCGACGATCCCGGCCGCCGGTACGGCGCACACGTCGGAGCGCTGGTGATGCGCAGCCGCGGCCGCGCCGGTGCTGGTGTCGATAGTGCGCAGCGCCCGCGGCACGGTCGCGATCGGCTTCATCGCGGCCCGGACCCGCAGCGTCTCACCGGTACTCATCCCGCCCTCGGTCCCGCCGGAGCGGCCGCTGGTGCGCCGGACCACACCGTCCTCGGCGACGATCTCGTCGTGCGCCTTCGATCCCGGGGTGCGGGCCAGCTCGAACCCGTCGCCGAGCTCGACACCCTTGATCGCCTGGATGCCCATCAGCGCGCCGGCCAGCTTCGAATCCAGCCGCCGGTCCCAATGCACGTAGCTGCCGAGCCCCGGCGGCAGACCGTCCACGACGACCTCGACGACACCACCGAGGGTGTCACCGGCCTTCTGGGCGGCGTCGATCTCGGCCACCATCTGCTTACTCGCGTCGGGGTCGAGGCAGCGCACCGGATCCTCGTCCAGCTTGGCGACATCGGCGTACGACGGGATCACGCCGTACGGCGCCTTCACCGTGCCGAGCTCGACGACGTGGCTGACGATCGTGACGCCGTACGCCTGGCGCAGGAAGCGGGCCGCGACCTCGCCGAGTGCGACGCGTGCCGCGGTCTCCCGCGCGCTGGCCCGCTCGAGCACCGGCCGGGCCTCGTCGAACCCGTACTTCTGCATGCCCGCCAGGTCGGCGTGACCGGGCCGCGGCCGGGTCAGCGGCGCGTTCCGGGCGAGGTCGGCAAGCGTCGCCGGATCCACCGGATCCGCGCTCATCACCTGCTGCCACTTCGGCCACTCGGTGTTCCCGACCTGGATCGCACAGGGGCTACCCATGGTCACCCCGTGCCGGAATCCGCCGAGGAACGTCACCTCGTCCCGCTCGAACTTCATCCGGGCACCACGGCCATAACCCAGCCGACGACGGGCCAGAGCATCGGCCACATCATCGGTGGTGACCTGAACCCCGGCGGGAAGACCTTCGAGTACGGCGACGAGCGCTTGTCCGTGCGACTCGCCGGCGGTGAGCCAGCGCAGCATGCCGCCATCCTCCCACGCCCGCCCCGCCCGCCGGACGCCGGTCTCAGCTGGGCGCGGAGAACGGATTCAGCAGTTTCACGCCGATGCCGGTCACGGCGTCGGAGTCGCGGGTGACGAGAGTCCAGCCATGGACGACGGCCGTCGCCGCCAGCAACCCGTCGATCACCGGCAACGGGCGGTAGGCATTCAGCCGGCCCCAGGCCTCCGCGACCTCGCGGGACACCGGGGCGATGCGATCGCCGTACCCGTTCACCAGGCGGTCGCGCCACTCGGCGATCGCCTTCGCCTGCCGCACGTCCCGCAGGGCGAGGCGCTCGATCCCCTGCGTGATCTCACCAACGGTCAGCACACTGAGGCGCAGATCGCTCGACCGGACCGCGTCGATCCAGTCGACCACCCCGGTGTCCGGCCGTGGACGGCGGAGCTCGGACACGATGTTCGTGTCGAGGAGGAAGCAACTCATTCGAAGTCGACCTGCCGCGCCGGAGCGTCGGAGCGGTCGATCTCGAGCACGCTCAGGTCAGGCCCTGTCAGCAGAAAATCCTTGAAACTCATCTGGTCCTCCCCGAGTAACCGCCGGTATTCGGCGATGTCCAGCACGACAGCAACCTCCTCGCCGTGTTTCGTCACGAACTGCGGGCCATCGGCTCGGACGGCCCGGATCAACTCACTGAACTGTTGTTTCGCTTCCTGCAGTTGCCAGTGACTCTGGCGCAGTCTCCCGATCCCGAACCCCATCACCCATCACCTCGAGACAGCAGTCTAGACAGACTGGACAGATATCCGCAAATCAGGGGCAGGTGGTGGTGCCGGTGGTGGAGTCCGAGGTGAAGCCGTTGCGGAACTTCAGCACGGTGTCGAAGGTCTTCACGATCGGGGACGCGGCGCAGTCGGTGGTGGCGGTGGCGGCGGAGGCGCCGGCGAGAGCGGCGCCGGTGAGCGCGGTGGTGGCCAGTGCCGCGGCGGCCACGCGGGCGGCGTTCCGACGGAATCTGGTGGTCATCGTGCGCTCCTTGCCGGTCGTCTGTTGGTACTAACGACCCTAGGAGCGCGCGAATGGTTGCGAACTGGCGCTGAAACCCGTCTTGGGGGTAGCGCTGGCACCACCATCGATAGGGTCCTGACATGAATCGTGAGGCGCTGGAGACGTGGCGGGGCCGGGTGCGGGGGTCTCTGCTGGGCGGGGCGATCGGGGACGCACTGGGGGCTCCGGTGGAGTTCGAGAGCGGGCGGAAGATCCTCAAGAAGCATCCACAGCTGTTGCGGACGTTCGTGACCGGAGACGCCGGTTGGCCACCCGGGACCGTGACCGACGACACCCAGATGACGCTGTTCACGATCGAAGGGCTGATTCGGGCCGGCGTCCGGAAAGACCGCGGTTTGGGGCTGACTCTGGCTCCCGTCCACCACGCCTACGACCGCTGGCTGGACACCCAGCAGCGATCCGCACCGAGTGGCGAGCGCGACGGCTGGTTGCAGGCGGAGCAGTGGTTGTACGCCCGCCGCGCCCCGGGTAACACCTGCCTCGGCGCACTGCGCGGAGCGCGTCATGGCGGGCCGCGGATCACGCAGTACGGCGTCCAGGCGGTGAACAACTCGAAGGGCTGCGGCGGCGTGATGCGGGTGGCGCCGTTCGGGCTGCTGCCGGAGACGTTCAGCACTGAGTGGGTGTTCGATGCGGCGGCCGAGGCGGCGGGGTACACGCATGGTCATCCGACCGGGAAGTTGGCGTCCGGCGCACTGGCCGCGATCATCCATCAGATTTGCGGTGGTGCCGAGCTGGATGCGGCGCTTGATACGGCTGCCGACCTGTTGACTCGCCACGAAGGGCATGAGGAGACCAGTACGGCGCTCGCCGCGGCTCGGCGTGGGCCGGTGCGGCTGGAGGACCTGGGTGGCGGCTGGGTGGCCGAGGAGGCACTGGCGATCGCGGTCTACGTCGCCCTCGCCTACCCGGCGCCGGAGCAGTTCCTGGACGCACTGGCGTTGGCGGTCACGCATAGTGGGGACAGCGACTCCACGGGAGCCATCTGCGGGAACATCCTGGGTGCCCTGCACGGTGAGGCGGCGCTGCCCGCGGAGCTCGCCTCCACCGTCGAGGGCCGTGCGGTGATCCTCCAGCTGGCTGACGACTTCGTGGAGGAATTCAGCCGGACGGAGCCGCACCCAGGGTTCGCGGCTCGCTACCCGAGCTCGTAGGGACTACTCCTTCGGGTCGATGCAGCGCCAGCTGATGCTGCCGGAGAGGCTGCCGGAGCCGCCGACCAGCCGAGGCAGTACGAGCTTGCCGGAGCCGTCCCGGTTGAGGTCGATCTTCGCCGTACCGTCCTCGGCCTCGTAGGTCACGTCGTCGACCACGATCGATCCGCCGGCCGCGGCGCCGGTCAGGCCGGCGCCGTCACCGGCCTTGTCTGCGCCGAATGTCGCCTCCACCGACTGGCTGCCGATCACCTTGGTGACCTTCGGCAGCCCGGGCTCGTCCGACTCCAGCGTGCTGGCGCCGTACTCCGGGCAGGTCGAATCGGGCAGATTCGCGTCCGGGATCTCGGCGTACACCCAGTTCGACCCTGTCACCGTGGTCGCCCCTGTCAGGTTGAAGGTCACGCACAGCGCCGGCACCGACTGCGCCGCACACGCCGCCGGCAACGGCCCGTTCCCCTGTGATGGGCCGCTGGAGGTGGTGGAGGCGGTCGCCGAACCGGTGGTCGGAGTGGGCGGTCTGGTCGAGAGGGCCGGATTCCCGGTCGGGGCCGTCGTGCCTGAGCAGGCGGCCAGGATCGGGACCAGCAGGCCGAGCTCGAACCCGGCCAGTAGCAGCGCTCTGATCCGCATCGCTCAGCCCGCCGTCGGCAGCTTGAGGTTCGGGCAGTTCGTCTGCAGCCACTTGTTCAGCGTCTGGATCGCGGTGGCGAACTTGGTGATCGTCGCCTGGTCGCCCTCCGACACCTTGCCCGACGAGACCAGCCCGTAGCCCGCGGCGACGTCCTGCATGGCGGGCTTCAGGTCGGCCGGGGCCGCGTCCGCCAGCGCCTCGAATCGCTTGATCAGCTTGGCCCGCAGCTCCGGGTCGTTCTGCGGCTGATTCCATTGGCCCAGATCGACCCCGCCACCGGTCTCGACGGCCGCGCAGAAGCCCTCCGCCGATCCGTCACCGGTCGGTGCCTTCGGCGCGGACTGCTGGGTGGTCGGCTGCTGGATGGTCGGCTGCTTGCCGGCAGCGGCCGGACCGGAATCCGAGCAGCCGCTCAGTGTCAGAGCCAGGCCGGCCAGCACCGCGCCGGCGGCCGGATGGATACGTCGAAACGTCATGAGAGTTGTCTCCCCCGAGGGTGGTCTTCGCGTCCTGCCACTCTCCGGGGGAGACATCTCACCGGTCTCTCACGACCATTTCACGCGGGCTGGATCCCAAGTTTGTGCCGGAAGACGTTCCGCGGATCCCAGGTGGCCTTGACCTGCTGCAGCCGCGGGTAGTTGCCCAGGTAGTAGAGGTCGTGCCACGGCACGCCCGACTTGTTGTACGCCGGATCGGCCAGATCGACATCGGGATAGTTGATGTACGACCCGGCGTTGGTCGCGTTCGGCACCGGCACTCCCCCGGTCCCGGCGTAGATGTCGGCGTACGTCTTCCGGGCCCACGCCAGGTGCTTGGCGTCCTCGGCCGCGTCGTTCCAGCTGACGGTCATCACCATCTTGGCCATCACGTCGCGCTGCGCGGTGGCGGTCGCGTCCGGCTCGACCGTGTTCACCTTGCCGCCGTACGGGATCAGCAGGATCGAGGTTTCCGCGGCGGTGTTGTTCGCGTCGTTGAGCCGCGCGTGCATGGTCTCGATCTGCGCGTCGGTGTAACCCTTGCGCAGGTAGCCGGCCTTCCACTTGTTGCGGGTCGTGCTGGGCCCGGCCGCGATCGAACGCTGGATCGTGGTGAGCATGAACGGTCCGGCCGCGCCGCCGTACACCTGTGGTGCCGGGTCCAGGCCGGCGATCATCGCGTCGGTGAACTTCTTCAGCAGGCCGGCCGCGTTCGGGACCGAGGCGTCCATCTGGTTCGACATCAGGAAGCCACCGGTCGACGCCGTCGACAGGATGAACGGGCTGTACAACGTCGCGTACGGCGAATCGGCGCCGTTGTTGGCCTCGAAGAAGTCGAAGAAGTTCCGGACCGCGCGGACGAACCCGGCCTTTCCGATCGTCTTCCAGTCGTAGACGATGAGGTTCGACAGCAGCTCGGAAGGGGCCTTGGGCAACGACTCCGACGGGTCCCGGCCGGTCGCGCCGGCCGACCGCATCAGGTAGCGGGTGACCAGACCGAAGTTCCCGCCACCGCCGCCGGTGTGCGCCCACCACAGGTCCTGGTAGGCGTTGTCGCGGGTCGCGACCACCGAGCGAGCGCGGCCGTGCTTGTCGACGACAACCACCTCGACGCCGTACAGGTGGTCGACCACCGAGCCGTACTTCCGCGACAACGGCCCGTACCCGCCCCCGGCGAAGTGACCGCCGACTCCCACGCCGAGACAACCTCCGGCCGGAAGCGTCACACCCCAGCCGTAGAACAGATCCTTGTAGACCTTCTCCAGCGTCGCGCCGACTCCGATCGAGAAGGCGCGATAGCGCTCGTCGAAGCTGACGTCGTCGTACGTCGACATGTCGAGCAGCACCTGGACCTCGCTGGAGTCGACAAAGTCCTCGAAGCAATGCCCGCCACTGCGGACCGCGATCCGCTTCCCTGCCCGTACGGCGTCCTGGACAGCGCGGACCGCGTCCTCGGTCGACTGGATCACCCGGGCGTACTCCGGCTTGGCGGTGAACCGCTTGTTCTGGCCGCGCTGCACCAGGTCGGCGTAGCGCACGTCGCCCGGCCGGATCTTCTCTCCCGCAGCAACAGCACTCCGAGCAGCAGATGCGGTGGAAGCGCTGGTGATCGGGACCGCGAGTCCGGCTCCGGTTGCGGCGGTGCCGGCCAGTAAGCCTCGGCGGCTGATTGGCATGACGTTCTCCCCACTTCGTTCGGCTGGTTAGAACCTACGAAGATTCAAGGTCCGCCCACATCAGCCATCCGGTGGAGCAGTGCCATCCCCTATCCGGTGTACAGCCGCTCCAGCGGAGCCCCCACGAACACCCCGGCCAGCGCGCCGATCAGCATGAACGGGCCGAACGGCACCATCTGTTTCCGCGTCATCACCCTGGCCACGATCAGCACGATCCCGACCACCGCGCCGAGGAAGAACCCGCCGTACAGACCGCTGGCGAACTCACCCCAGCCGAGCCACCCGAGCGCGATCCCCAGCAACCCGGACAACCGCACATCGCCGAATCCGACCCCGCGCGGAAACACGAACCACAGCAGGTAGAACACCCCGAACCCGATCAGTCCCGCGATCGCAGCCCGCCGCAACGAGCCCCACTCCCCCGACACGAGCGCCGCCGCGACCAGCGCCGCCCCAACCACGCCGTACGACGGCCAGATGATCGCCGACGGCAGATACCGCGTCCGCGCGTCGATGTACCCGAGCACCGCACCGGCCACCGCGAGCAGCAACCAGGCCACAAGCCCCTCGGAAGTGCCAAGCGCCCAGCCGAGCAGTCCGCCGGAGACGGCGGCCAGGCCACCACACCAGTACGCCGCGCGCGGGCCCGCGAGGTCGGCGTACTGGATCTTGGGATCGTCGCCCTCCTCCAGCGCGGGCTCGGGGATCCGCCGCATCAGCCAGGGGCCGAGGACGAACGCCGCCGGCCCACAGAGGACTACCCCGGCCCCTGCGGCGAGCAACGCGTTGTCAGCCGGCACGGTCCTGGAGCCTAGACCGCCGACGGAACAGCACAAAACCGCCACCGATCAGCAGCGCCACGGCGACCAGGATGCCGATCGTGCTCAACTCGGCCTCGTTGCGGGTGACGTACACGACCCGCTGGAACGGCTCGTCGGTCGCGGCCTTGGCGAAGGTGAAGTCCGAGGTGATCTGGCCGGGCTCGTGGTAGATCACCGTGAAGGCGGTCAGGTAGTCGGCCGGAGCCAGCAGCGCCGGGTCGTTGGCGCGACCGGCGTACAGAAGCTCGGGCTGCAGGCCCGCGACCGGCAGCGCGGTGGTGTCGACGCGATGCGGAGCCGCGACGTACACGGTCACCGACTGCGTTGTGGTCGCGCCTTTGCTCAACCGCATCGGGTAGACGATCTTGTCCGACGCGAACGTCAGCCGCAACGGCGGCGTCGCGCCGGTCAGGCTCTCACCGGCCGACTTCGGGGCCAGCTTCACCGCGACGATCTCCCAGCCCTCCCGCAGGTACGGCGTCAGGTTGGCACCGAGCGTCGCCGGTACGACGTACTCGTTCGTCCGCAGCCAGTCCGTCACCGCGGTCGCGCTGTTGCCACCCAGGCGGGCGATCTCGAACGGGCCGAGCGTCATCTGCTCACGAACGCTGACGCCACCGGCAGCCGTCGGGGCCTCGCCCGAGCCGTCGCCGTCCCGGTCGAACGGTGGGAGACCGCGGAACGGCCAATAGGTCGTGCGCTTCACGACCTTCGCCGCGGTCAGCACCTGCAGCCGCCCGAACAGCTCGGTGTCAGCCAGCTCGAGTTTGGCCGGATTCGGGACCGGCATGATCCAGGCGGCCTTCTTCGACGCGCCGGTGATCGCCATCGACAGCGTGATCTCCTCGGTCCCGCGGCCGTCGTGCCGCACGAGCGCCTTCTCACCGGCCGCCTGGGCCCGCGACTCCACGTCGGACAAGTATCCACCGCAGGCGCACGCCCAGGCGGGCGTCACCCCGGCCACGACAAACCCGAGCGCCAGCACTCCCGCAACAACCCGCCACAGCTTCATGGCGGGAGACTAGTCACACGAAGGTGTACGAAGTGCGGAAAAAGCCTTGCGGGTCGTACTTCTTTTTCACCGCACGCAGCCGGGGCAGGCTGCTGCCGTAGTAGGTCGCGACGCCGCGGCGGGCCTCGACGTAGTTGGCGTAGCCGCCGGCCGAGAACGCGCGGACCGCGCCGTGACCGTGATCGATGAAGGTCTGCGCGGCCTTGAGCTGAGCGGACGACGGGTGCGCGGCCGTCCCGACGTACCACTGGATGACGCCGAGCGCGGACCGCCACGGCCACGCCGCGCCACCGGCCGGCTGCTTGGCGGCCTGCCCGCCGAGCGGGTCGATGATCGCGGCGGCCGGAGTCTTCGCGCGCGCTGCGGACTTGACCGCACCGATCAGCGCGTTGATGGACGAGGCGTTCATCGGCGCCCGCAGTACGTCGGAACCGGCGAGGAACCCGGTGCGCGGGCTGGTCGTGCCGCCGCCGAGGTACTTCACCGCCTCCATGTGCGTCTTCACGGTGATCGAGCGTGCGGTTGCCTTCGAGCCGACGAACGACTCCAGCTGGGCAGCCGCCGCGGCCGCGTTGCCGGTGGTCGAGATACCGAGCACGTGGACCGACACGGTTCCGTTGCTCTTGGCATCGAGGTGCAGGTTGCCCCACGCCGTACTCGGAGCCTTCTGGATGAACTTCTGCCAGCCCGCGACGACAGCGGCCGCGCGAGCCTCCGGCCAGGTCAGCCGGAAGAACCCGAGCTTCGCGGCCGGGATCGTCGCGAACTGGAACGACGTGACAACGGCCAGGTTGCCACCGCCGCCACCGCGCAGCGCCCAGAACAGATCCGGGTCCGACTTGGTGTTGATGACGCGCGCCTTGCCGTCGGCGGTGACCACGCTCATCCCGACCAGCCGGTCACAGGTCAGACCCCACGCGCGAGTGTGGATCCCCATCCCGCCGCCCAGGGTGAGCCCGGCGACGCCGACCGTCGGGCAGGTCCCGGTCGGCAGTGAGCGGCCGTACTTGTCGAGGAACGCGTGGACGTCGTACAGGCACGCACCGGCTCCGACGGTCAGTACGCCGTTCTTCGCGTACGTCATGCCGCGCAGCGGACCGACGTCGAGCTGGATGCCCTTGCTGATCACGGATGCACCGACGTACGAGTGACCGCCGCCCTTCGGCACCAGCACGAGCTTGTTGTCCCGCGCAAAGTTGATCGTGCTGATCACGTCGGCAGTCTTCGCGGCGCGGACGACCGCGGCCGGCTGCACCGAATCCCAGCGTGGGTTGAAGAGTTGATGCGCGGCGGCGTAGCCGGGGGTCGAGGGCATGAACAGCTTGCCGCCCTGGAGCGATCTCGACAGCCGGTTCCAGTTCGGTGCGGCGGTGGCCTTGGCCAGCGCTTCACCAGCGGTGGTCAGGGCGATGGCGGCAACGGCGCCGCCTGCCTTCAGAACGGTACGGCGGTCAAGCTGGCTCACGATCGTTGAGCTCCTCACGGGCAGCGGCCCTCATGGCCGCCAGAGGTGCCGGCGACCTACCAGTCATCATCTCCACTTGCAGAGTCGCCTGGTGCACAAGGAGATCAAGCCCGTTCAACAGCTCTGTACCGATCCGGTGCGCCGCGATGGCGAGCTGGGTCGGCCACGGGTGGTAGGCCACGTCGAACACCACCGGGGCGACGTTCGCGAAGTGGTCCGCCCATGGATCGATTGCTCCACCAGGCACTGTTGAGACGCACAGATCGAACCCTCCGGTTCGCTCGATCTGGGAAAAATCCGCAACCGAAGTCCGGAGTCCCAGTTCGGCGGCGAGGTCGAGCAGCCGCTCGGCTCGCGACGGGTCGCGGACGACGACGGTCACCTCGCTGACCTTCATACTGCGCAGGGCGGCGAGCGTCGACGCTGCCGTCGCTCCCCCGCCCACCACGAGGGCGGAATCCGCCACCGTGATGCCGCGCTCGGCGAACGCGTTCACCAGCCCCGGTACGTCGGTGTTGTGCGCGGACCGCGATCCGTCGGCCTCGAACAGCATCGTGTTCGCGGCACCGATCAGCTCCGCGACCGGGTCGACCGTGTCCACGAGCTCGAGGGCGACCCGCTTCAACGGCATCGTCAGGGACAACCCGCGGACGTCGTCACCCAGCGACGCGACGAACCCGCGCAACTCGTCCTCGGCCACCTCGAAGGCGTCGTACCGCCAGTCCAGCCCGAGCGCGGCGTACGCGGCCCGGTGCATCGCCGGCGACAACGAGTGCGCGATCGGGGACCCGAGGACCGCACAACGCATCAGCAGCGGCCCTTGTTGGCCTTGCACCACGCCTGGAGCTTGGCGACGTTCGCCTGGTGCTCGGCCGAGGTGGTCGCGAAGGCGGTCTCACCGGTGTCCAGGTTGACCAGCGTGAAGTACATCCACGGGCCCTTGGCCGGGTTGATCGCGGCCCGCATCGTGTCCTTGGTCGGCGAGCTGATCGGGCCGGGCGGCAGATCCTTGTACTTGTACGTGTTGTACGGCGAATCGACGTCGCGCTGCTGCTCGGTCGTGAAGACGCCGCCGCTGCGGCCGACCGCGTAGTGCACGGTCGAGTCCATCTGCAGCCGCATGTCGGCCTGCAGCCGGTTGTAGATCACCCGGGCGACCTTCGCGTAGTCCTGCTTCCGGTTCGTCTCGCCCTGGACGATGCTGGCCACGATCAGCGCGCGGTACGGATCCAGGTCCTTGCTCTGGGCCGTCTTCACGAAGTTCAGCGCGGCCGCGTTCTTCGCGTACTCCGCGGTCATCTGCTTGATCATCGAGGTCGCGGTCGCACCCTTCGGCACGTCGTACGTGCCCGGGAACAGGAAGCCCTCGGCGTTGCCGTGCGCGTACGCCGGTAGTCCGAGCGTGGTCGGTTTGCCCATCGCGGCGGCCGCGGCACCGGCCGGCAGCTTCAGCTTCGGGGCCTCGAGGATCTTGATCACCTCGGCCTTGGTCTTGCCGGCCGCCACGCTGAAGCGCAGCACCTTGATCGACTCATCCGTGTTCAGCATCAGCTCGAGCGCGGCCTTCGCGGACATGTGCTTGCGCAGCGTGTACGTCGCGGCCTGGATCTGCAGCGAGCGACTGTCGTTGCGGGCCACCCGCTCGAACGCCTTGGCGCTCTTGACGACTTCCTTCTTCTCCAGGGTGTCCGCGATCGACGAATTGCTCTGGCCCTTGGTGATCTCGACCGTGACCACGCCGGTGCCTTCACCCTCGTAGTCGGGGGCGGCGAAGACCTTCTCCAGCGCTTCCTTGCCCTTGCCGAAGCCGACCACCGCGCCGGCCACCAGGGAGCCCACGACCAGGAGCGAGATGAGCACCGCGAAACAGCCGAAGCCGCGGCGGGCCCGCTGCTTGCGGCGGTTCTGGCGCCGCTCGAGGCGGCTCTCCGGACGCAGCCCCAGGTCCAGGTCGTCGTCGTCCACCGTCGGTCTCGTCACAAGGCCCTCCCCGGTGGGTTCCCGGTCTCCCGCTCGAGGTCGAGCGCGTGTTGCAGAATCACGACCGCCGCGGCCTGGTCGACCACGGCCCGCCGCTTGGCACCCTTTTTCCCCCGCTCGCGCAGCATCCGCTCGGCGGTGACCGTGGTGAACCGCTCGTCCACCAGGCGCACCGCGAGCCCTGCGTTCCCCACCTGCACCAAGTCCTGCACCTGCTTCGCCGTCTCCCGGATCTTCACCGCGGCCGGTCCCTCGCCCCCGGACAGGGAACGCGGCAGGCCGACCACGATCTCGAACGCCTCCAGTTCGGCGGCGAGTGCGGCGATCCTACCCAGATCACCGGGCCCCCGGCGGATCGTCTCCACCGGGGTGGCCAGGATTCCGTGCGGATCGCTGCTGGCGACGCCGATCCGGGCATCTCCGATATCCAGCGCGATCCGCACGCCTCGCCTCATGTGCTAGCCCGTCACCAGGTGACCGACGGTGTGCTCGACAGCGGCCAGCGCGGCGTCGGCACCGGACGCGTCCGTGCCACCACCCTGAGCGACATCGGCCTTGCCGCCACCCTTGCCACCGAGCTTCTCGGCGGCGACGCGGACCAGGTCGCCGGCCGACAGCCGCCACTCGCGAGCGGTGTCGTTCAGTGCGATCACGATGCCGGGCTTGCCGTCGTTCACGCTCAGGACGGCCACGACGGCCGGCTTGTCCTCGCCCATCCGGCCACGGATGTCGAGAGCCAGCTTGCGCAGGTCCCCACCGTTCACGCCGTCGGGTGCGCGGTGACCGACGTACTGGACGCCGAAGACGTCCTTCGGGCTGCTCGCCAGCTCGGCCGCGGCCTGCAGCACCTGTGCGGCGCGGATCTGCTGCAGCTCCTTCTCCGCCGCACGCAGCCGGTCGGACAGGTCGGCGACCTTGGCCACCAGCTCCTCCGGACGGGCCTTCAGGTTCTCGCTGAGCAGCCGGACCAGTGCCCGCTCCTTGCCCAGGTAGCGCAGTGCCTCCATGCCGACGAGGGCCTCGACACGACGCACACCGGCGCCGACCGAGGACTCGCTGGTGACGGTCAGTGCACCGACCTGCGACGAGTGCTTCACGTGCGTGCCACCGCAGAGCTCACGCGACCACGGGCCGCCGATCTCGACGACCCGGACCTGCTCGTCGTACGTCTCACCGAACAGCGCCAGCGCGCCCCACTCCCGAGCCTCCGGCAGCGTCATGTACTGCGCCGCGACCGGCAGGTCCTGCCGTACGGCGAGGTTCGCGACCTCTTCGATCTCGGAGCGAGTGGCTTGGTCCAGCGCCGAGCCCCACGCGAAGTCGAGTCGCAGGTAGCCGGGCTTGTTGTACGAACCGCTCTGCAGCGCGTTCGGGCCGAGCACCTGGCGCAGCGCCGCGTGCACGACGTGCGTGCCGGAGTGCGCCTGGCAGGCCGAGACCCGCCACTCGTGGTCGACCTCGGCCTGTACGTCGAGGCCCGGACGCAGGACGCCCTCGACCACCTCGACCTTGTGCACGATCAGGCCCTTGACCGGACGCTGGACGTCGAGCACCTTCAGCTTCACGCCGTCGGCCACGATCAGGCCCTCGTCGGCGATCTGGCCACCGGACTCGGCGTAGAACGGGGTCTTCTCCAGCACGACCTCGACGGTCTCGCCCTGCTCGGCCGCGTTCGCGACCACACCGTCGCGGAGCAGACCGCGGACCCGCGAATCGGTGGTCAGCTCCTGGTAGCCGGTGAACTCGGTGACCCCGGCCTCCCGCAGCTCGCGGTAGCCCGTGGTGTCCGCGTGACCGGCCTTCTTGGCCCGCGCGTCCGCCTTGGCCCGGTCGCGCTGTTCCTTCATCAGCGACCGGAAACCCTCGGTGTCGACGTTCAGGCCCTGCTCGGAAGCCATCTCGACGGTCAGATCGATCGGGAACCCGTAGGTGTCGTGCAGCTGGAACGCCTTCGCGCCCTCGAGCTGGTGCGCGCCACCGGCCTTGGTCTCCTTCACGGCCAGGTCGAAGATCGTCGTACCGGCCGTCAGAGTCCGGCGGAACGCCTCCTCCTCGGCATACGCGACCTGGCTGATCCGGCCGAAGTCGGCCTCCAGCTCCGGGTACGACTTCTTCATCTGCTGCAGGCTGACCGGCAGCAGCTCGACCAGGCTCGGGTCCTCGTAGCCCAGCAGGCGGACCGAGCGGATCGCGCGGCGCAGCAGCCGGCGCAGGACGTAACCGCCCTGCTCGTTGCCCGGGGTGACACCGTCGCCGATCAGCATCAGCGCACTGCGGACGTGGTCGGCGATGACCCGGAACCGGACGTCGTCGACCTGGTCCACGCCGTACTTGCGGCCGGTCAGCTCCGAGGCCTGCTCGATCACCGGGAAGATCTCGTCGATCTCGTACATGTTGTCGACGCCCTGCAGCAGGTACGCGACCCGCTCGAGGCCGAGACCGGTGTCGATGTTCTTCTTCGGCAGCTCGCCGAGGATCGGGTAGCCCTCCTTGCCGCCACCCTCGCCGCGGATGTTCTGCATGAAGACCAGGTTCCAGAACTCCAGGTAGCGGTCGCCCGCCTCCCAGTCCCGGTCCGCGCCGAACTCCGGGCCACGGTCGATCAGGATCTCCGAGCACGGGCCGCACGGGCCGGGGATGCCCATCGACCAGAAGTTGTCCTTCATGCCGAGGCGGACGATCCGGTCGTCGGGCAGGCCGGCGACCCGCTTCCAGATGTCGATCGCCTCGTCGTCCTCGTAGTACACCGAGGCGTAGAGCTTGGACTCGTCGAACCCGTAGCCGCCGTCGGCCTGCGACTTCGTGACGAGCTCCCAGGCGTACTGGACCGCCTGCTCCTTGAAGTAGTCGCCGAAGGAGAAGTTGCCGTTCATCTGGAAGAACGTGCCGTGCCGGGTGGTCTTCCCGACCTCTTCGATGTCGAGCGTCCGGACACACTTCTGGACACTGGTCGCCCGCGCGTACGGCGGCGTCTGCTGGCCCACGAAGTACGGCACGAACTGGGCCATCCCGGCCACGTTGAACAGCAGGTTCGGGTCCGGCGACGGGAGCGGCGCACTCGGCACCACCGTGTGGCCGCGGTCCTCGAAGTAGCTCAGGAACCGCCGCCTGATCTCACTGGTTTCCATGGTGTTACCGGTAGTCCTTACGTGTGTCGCCTGCTGGGTCTGCATCAATGCCCAACGCGTCCTTCAATTCTGCTTCCCGCTCCGCCATGCCCTCGCGGACCTGGTCACCGAAGTGCCGGACCGCGGCGGCGAGTTTGGCCGCCGACTCCTGCACGGACTCGGGGGCGAGCACCTGCGCCCGCTTCTTCAACCGGGTCACCGCGTAGACACCCACGGCGATCCCGACGATCAGCCAGAAGATCCGCTTCACCGCTTCCGCGCCTTCCGCTCGGCCTTCATCTCGTCCTTCACCCGGCGGCTCACGTCCTTGCGCTGCTGCTCACCGAGCGCCCGGCGCACGCCGTACGTGAACGCCGCCGCCTTCACCAGCGGCCCGCCCGCGGTCGCCGAGAACAGCGACACCAGCGCTGCCGCGTTCGTGGTCACCGTGGTCGCGTTGTCGGTGATCGTGTCCACCTTGGCCAGCTGTGCGTTCGTGGTGGCCACCGTCGTGGTGACCTCACCCAGCAACGGCACGCTGGAATCGGAGACGCCCTTCACCATGATCCGGGTCTCGTCCAGCACCTTCCCGAGCTTCAGGATCGGATAGGCGAGCAACCCCACCAGGATGAGCAGTGCACAGGCCGCTATCAGCCCTGCGACTTCACCGACGCTCATGGAAAACGATCCACCTTCCGTTGCGACCTCGTGGACCGCACGACCCTATCGCGCGCCCATACCGCACAACCGTCCAGGACACCATCCCCCACATAACAGTCCCCCACCAAACCGGCTCTAGAGTGAGTGGGTGGCGATCGAGTACACGTTTCAGCTTTGTACGGCGACGCCCGCTGAGGTGATCAGCCGGCTGCTGGTGCCGGAGGTCTGGTACCTCACGACCCACAAGACCGCGACCGGCCTGCGGATCACCGTGCACCCCGTCAGCCGGCCGAACCTGGTGCTCGGTGAGCCCGAGATCAGCGTCGGGTTCCGGCTCGACAAGTTCGAGGAGCCGGGGCCGCAGTACGACGAGATCGCGGGACACGTGGTCACGCTGCTGACGGCGGAGGCGGGCGACGCCGTACTGCAGCAGGACTTCGAGCGGATCTTCCTGCTGCGCCGGGGAACTCAGTTGGTGGTCAGCGAGTCGTTCTGGGCGCCTGAGCTGCTGCCGTGGCCGTTCGAGCGCCGGGCGACGATGCCCTACCCGGAGGACTAGTCGAAGGCGACTGTGAGCTCTTGGACGGTGCCGTTGGGGGCCCAGGTCACGTGCATGGTGCCGGTGCCGCCGCCGGACCATTGGAAGCGGCCGGTGGCGGGGTCGAGCAGGGTCATGGTTTCGGTGGGTGGGTTTGCCGCGTAGGCGGCGGCGATGGTGGCGCGGCCGGTGAAGGGGCCGGCTGGGACGCCGACGAAGGTCATCCGGGCGTCTTCGGCGAAGCGGGTGGCGAAGGTGTCCCAGTCGCCGGTGGTGACTGCGTGGTTGAACGCGGTGACGTGGTCGTCGAGTTGGGTCATTTGCGATTCCTGAGGATCTTGCGGATGGCGTCGACGCGGTCGGCGTACGCCGCTTCGCCACCGCGGCGGGTGGGGGTGTAGTAGTCGGTGCCGTCGATGACGTCGGGGGCGTACTGCTGGCCGACGACACCGCGGGGATCGTTGTGGGAGTACTGGTACGACGAGCCGTGGCCGATCTTCTTGGCACCGGCGTAGTGGGCGTCGCGGAGGTGGGACGGGACCGGGCCGATCTTGCCGGCCTTCACGTCGGCGATCGCGGCGTCGACGGCGGTGATGACGGCGTTGGACTTCGGGGCCAGGGCGAGCGCGACGACTGCCTGCGCCAGGTTGATCCGCGCCTCCGGCATACCGATGAGCTGTACGGCGTCGGCCGCGGCAACCGCGACGCCGAGAGCGGTCGGGTCACCCATGCCGATGTCCTCACTGGCCGAGATCACCAGCCGGCGCGCGATGAACCGCGGATCCTCACCGGCCACGATCATCCGCGCCAGGTAGTGCATCGCCGCATCCACGTCCGAACCACGAATCGACTTGATCAGCGCCGAAGCCACGTCGTAGTGCTGGTCCCCCGCCCGGTCATACCGTACGGCGGCCTGGTCGACCGCCGTCTCGAGAGTCTCGAGGTCGATCGTCGCGGAGGGGGTGGGGAAGGGGGTGGTCGTCCCGGGGGTGGTGGTGGGTTGCTTGGCGCGGGCTCCGCCTGCTGCCGCCTCCAGGTAGGTGAGGGCTCGGCGGGCGTCTCCGCCGGCCATGCGGAGGAGGTGGTCGCGGGCGTCTGTGGCCAGGGTGAACTCGCCGGCCAGGCCTCGCTCGTCCACCAAGGCGCGGTCCAGCAGCACCGAGATGTCGTTGTCGGTGAGGGATTCGAGGGTGAGGAGGAGGGAGCGGGAGAGGAGGGGTGAGATGACTGAGAAGAACGGGTTCTCGGTGGTGGCGGCGACCAGGGTGACCCAGCGGTTCTCGACGCCGGGCAGGAGGGCGTCCTGCTGGGCCTTCGTGAAGCGGTGGACCTCGTCGATGAAGAGGACCGTCTCGACCGCGCCGCCTGGGCGGGCCAGGTCGCGTCGGGCGCCGTCGATCACCTGGCGGACGTCCTTCACCCCGGCCGTGACCGCGGACAGCTCGACGAACTTGCGGTTCGTCTGGTGGGAGACGACGGCCGCGATCGTGGTCTTCCCCGTGCCGGGCGGGCCCCAGAGCAGCAACGACATCGGCTGGTCGCCCTCGACCAGTCGGCGCAGCGGCGAGCCCGGGGCCAGCAGGTGTTGCTGGCCGACGAGCTCGTCCAGGCTGCGTGGACGCATCCGGACAGCCAGTGGTGCCGCCGTATGGTCCACGTCCGCCAGGCTCCCGCCGCCTCTCGCAGGCGCAGGAGCTCCCGGCAGATCGAACAAGCCCTCACTCACAAGGTGAGAGCCTACCTACCTCTACGGACAGTTATTTCTTGCTGCCCTTGTCATCGTCCTCGTCGTCGGCCTCGCGGAGTTCCTCGGGGAGGTCGTCGGCGTCGCGGAGTTCCTCCGGCAGGTCGTCCTCGTCGAACTCCTCGGGCAGGATCTCCTCGGGCTCGGCGCCGGACTGCGGGCGGATGGCGTTGCGGAGGCGGCCGAGGATCCGGTCGGCCTCGGTGCCGAAGGGGTTGTCGTTGACCAGGTAGGTCCAGGTGGCGGTCGGGCGCGGTACGCCGGAGGCTGCCTCGTCCAGGCCGGAGTCCGTGATGGAGGCTTCGGCGAAGGTCTCGGCGGCGTCCTTCCAGGCGTCGGCGATGAGCGTGTCGAACGACGCGATCGCGGACTTGTTGAACTCGTCGATCGGCTTCATGTGCACGATGCCGCCGGCCAGTGAGCGCAGGTGGATACCTTCGCGCAGGTCTGCCAGGAAGGCCAGGTGGTCGGTCCAGCGGCGGTCGAGGTGGTGCAGGGCGATCCGCCGGGCGGCGTCCTTCACCTTGTCCTCGCCGTGCTCCTCGACCAGTTCGTCGTACTTCTCCTTGACCCGCTCGGACAGCTCGGTCGCGGCGAGATCCTCGGTCAGCACCTTCTCGCGGGTGTCGAGCAGGATCGACCGCTGCTGACCGGTGAGCCGGTGGTACTGCCACGTCGTACGGTGCAGCTCGGCGTTGGCGCCGTCCGCGACCCGCTGGGCGTGGTCGAGCATGCCGACGGACTTGCGGTCGTTGAGGCGGCCGGTCTCGTCCGGGTGCGGGCGCAGGCCGGACGAAACGGAGTACCGGACGACGAGCTCGTCGCCGAGGCTGGCGAAGAACAGCGAACCGCCCGGGTCACCCTGGCGGCCGGCGCGGCCGCGCAGCTGGTCGTCGAGCCGGCGCGAGGCGTGCAGGCCGGTGCCGATGACGTACAGGCCGCCGAGCTCGATGGCCTTGTCCTTGTCGTGCGACTCGTCCTTGCCACCGAGGCGGATGTCGGTACCGCGACCGGCCATCTGGGTGGAGACCGTCACCGTGCCGGGGACACCGGCCTCGGCGATGATGGCGGCCTCCTCGGCGTCGTTCTTCGCGTTCAGCACGACGTGCGGGATCCCGGCGGCCTCGAGCCGGTCGCTCAGCTGCTCGGACTCCTCGACACTGTGGGTGCCGATCAGGATCGGGCGGCCGGTCTCGTGCACCTCGGCGATGTGCTCGACGAGCGCGACGTTCTTCTGCTCGACGGTCAGGTAGAGCCGGTCCTCGGCGTCCTTGCGGATGTTCGGCTTGTTCGGCGGTACGACGGCCACCTCGACGTCGTAGAACTCCTGGAGCGACTCGCCGACCACGACCGCCGTACCGGTCATGCCACACAGCGACTTGTAGCCCTTGATCAGCGCCTGCACGGTGATGCTGTCGAGCACCTCACCGGAGTCGCTGACCGGGACGGCTTCCTTCGCCTCGACGGCGGCCTGCAGTCCGTCGGGCCAGCGCTGCAGCTTGGCGATCCGGCCGCGGTTGTTGTTGATCAGGCTGACCTTGCCGTCGCGGACCAGGTAGTCGACGTCCTTGCGCAGCAGCACCTCGGCGTGCAGCGCGACGTTGATCTGGGTCAGCCGGTCGAGGTTCTCGTCGTCGTACAGGTTGACACTCGGCGCCTCGACCTCGGCCTCGTCGTCCGCGCCGGTCGTCTCCTCGGCATCGGTCGCCTCGGCATCGGTCGCCTCGGCATCGGCGGTGTCGTCCGCGACGGTGTCGTCCACGGGGGTCTCGTCGGCGGCGTCAGCGGCGGCGGCCTTGTCGGCCGCGGCAACCTCAGCTGCGCGCTCACCGAGCAGCTTCTCGACCTTGTCGGTCCCGCGATCCGTCAGCGCGACCGTCCGGCCGTCGCCGTCGATCTCGTAGTCGACCCCGGCGCGCAGCGTGCGGACGATCTGTACGACGTCGTCGTCCAGCTCCTCGGTCCGGGTCGCCCCGGCGAGCACCAGCGGTACGCGAGCCTCGTCGATCAGCACCGAGTCGGCCTCGTCGACCAGCGCCACGTCCGGCTCGGCAGTGACCCGCTCGGACACGTCGTTGACGAGCCGGTCACGCAGTACGTCGAAACCGACCTCGCTGACCGGCACGTAACAAACCTCAGCCTGGTACGCCGTCCGCCGCTCCTCCGGCGTGGAGGCCTGGCCGACGTGCGACACGGTCACCCCGAGCAGCTCGTAGACCGGCGCCATCCACTCCGCGTCGCGACGGGCCAGGTAGTCGTTGACCGCCAGCACGTGCACCCTGCGACCACCGACCGCGTACCCGGCTGCGGCGAACGCACCGGCGAGCGTCTTGCCCTCACCGGTCGCCATCTCGACCACGCGGCCCTGCATCATCGCCAGCGCGCCGACGATCTGGCCGTCGAACGCCGACTCACCCAGCGTGCGCCGAGCCGCGTCCCGCGCCAGTGCCAGGAACTCGATCTGCTCGTCCTCGTGCAGCCCACCGGTGGTCCGGAGCTCACTGACGGACTCGGTCAGCTCCTCGTCGGTCAGCGGCTCGACAGTCTCCTCCGCCTCGAGCACCAGCTGCGAGAGCCGCTCGTAAGGGCCGAGGTTGATCGATCCGGGACGCTGCAGCAGGCGGCGAAAGCGCGAGGTGATTTTCAGAGCCATAATGACGGCAACGTACAGCCTCGGCGTGTCGTTCCGCCGACCAGGTCAGCGTGTCTCGGGAGTCCACTGGTACGGCGTGGTGGTGGTGACGCCGTAGAGGCCCAGTTTCTGCAGGATCGGGCGGGAGTCCTCCGAGGCGTCGACACGGAGGAATTCGTACCCGCGTTCCTTGGCCAACCGGGCCCGGTGCACCAGCAGTGAGCTGTAGAGGCCCTGCCGCCGCCACTCGGGCAGCGTGCCGCCGCCCCACAGGCTGGCGAAGCCGGTGCCCGGGTGGAACCGGATCCAGGCCGCCGAGGCCACCGGACCGGCAGAACCGCGCAGCGCGTCCTCGATCAGGAACACCGACAACCGCTCCGGGAACATCCGCGCCTCGGCCGCCAGCCGTTCCTCGACCCCGGTCAGGCCGTTGTGCCAGAGCGAGTCCATCAGTACGGCGATCCGGTGGAAATCGTCCGGCCCCTCGGCCTCACGCAGGACCGCCTTCGACGGCAGCGCCGACGGCCGTTCGAGGATCCGGTCGACCTCACCCAGGATCAGCGTCTCCGGCTCCTCCGCAGTGAACCCGGCCCGGACCAGCCGCTCACCGAGGTCGGCCGGTTCGTCGTACGCGTAGGTCTTCCACTCGAACGACAATCCGCGCTCGCCGAAGAACGCGAGTTCACCCGCGATGACGGCGTCCGGGTCGTCGCCCAGCCCGCGCGGTGTCTCGACGAAACCCGCGCCTTCCGGGCCCTCGACGTACGAGCGGTGCACCAGGCCGTCGTGCTCGACCTTCCAGCCGGGGATCGTGTCCGCGTCCGGCAGCCGGATGCGGCGGTGGAACACGTCGAGCAGTTCGTCTGGAGTCATCGTCGCAGTCAACCAATCCCGCCCAGCCGGCGTCCAACGAGTAAGTCCTGAGAGGGGGACCATCATGAACATCAACCACATCCCCACGAAGACGATCCTCGCCGCGCTTGCGGTGGCCGCACTGCCCGTGGCCGCGCTAGCTGCTCCCGGCTCGTCCCCCGCCCCTCAGACCGTCGCTGCCACCACCGCCTGCCCGTCCGGCTGGGGATCGCTGCCCGAAGCGAACGCCCGGATGGTCCAGTCCCCGGCAGTCGGCGTCCGCACCGGACGGCATGCCTGTTTCGACCGGCTCGTCGTCGACCTGCAAGGCCGAGCCCCGGGGTACGACGTTCGCTACGTCAGCAACGTCACCCAGGACGGCTCCGGCTTCGTCGTCCCGTTGCGCGGCGGCGCGAAGCTGCAGCTCATCGTCCGGGCACCGTCGAGCAAACCGCTCAAGGCCCCGGACGTCCGCGGCTACGACACCTTCCGGCAGGTCGCGTACGCCGGAAGCTTCGAAGGCCAGACGACTCTCGGCCTCGGCGTCCGCGCCCGGCTGCCGTTCCGGGTCATCACGCTGTCCGACCGGCTGGTGATCGACGTCGCGCACCACTGGTGATGTCAAGCTGAATGTCTAGTTCCCAAGTAGTGATATAGGTCTTTGGGGAGGGCCGTCACCTGTCACGCTTCTCGGGTGACGACCCAACACAAAGCCCTTGTCCTGGCGGCCGTTCCCGCCCTGATCCTGTCCACAGTGCTTGCCGGACCGGCAGCAGGCACACCCACCCGGCCGGTCGACGTCGCCCTCGAGTGGTACGACGTCACCGCGAGCACGATCACCGCGGCCGGCGCGCCGACCCAGGTGACGAACAACCGCACCTGGGCGATCGGCTGGCTCGCGGCCGGTCGCGCGCTCACGCGGTCACCTGCTGCAGCAACGCCGTACAAAGAGGCCGCACTGGCCGCGGCGGTCCACGAGACCTTGGTGACGCTCATGCCTGCTCGCAAGGCGCAGCTCGACGAGGCGCTCGCCACCACGCTCGACCGGATCCCGGACGGCGCTGACGAGACTGCCGGTACGGCGGCTGGACGCCAGCAGGCCAAGGCTGTCCTGGCCTCCCGCGCCAACGACGGACTGGACCCGGCGTCGGTCAACGCACCGTTCACACCACCATCCAGCGACGCGGGCGTCTGGCGTCCGACACCGCCGACGTACAGCCCCGGAACGCAGTACGGCAACCGGCTGGCGAAGCCGTTCCTGCTGAAGACCGCGGACCAGTTCCGGCCCGGTCCGCCACCTGCGCTGGGGAGTCCGCGGTACAACCGCGACCTGGCCGAGGTCCGTGCCGACGGGGCCCTCGACAGCACCACCCGTACCCAGGCCCAGACCGACACGGCGCAGTTCTGGTACGGCTCGTCGTACGTGCTCTACACCGAACCGCTACGCGTCGCAGTAGCCGAGGCAGCGCAGCGCCCGTTGGCCGAGCGCGTCAAGCTGGTCGCCCTGTTCCACGTCGCCTCCGTGGACACCCAGATCGCCACCTCCGACACCAAGTACGCGTACCAGCGCTGGCGCCCGGTGACTGCGTTGCGCGCGACCGTGGATGCAGAGTGGACGCCCCTGCACAACACACCGGCTCACCCGGACTACCCCAGCGGTCACACCACGTACTCCGGTTCCGCTGAGCAGGTGCTGACCAGTTTGGTGGGACCGCGGACGGCGAAGCCCTACACGATCGGCAGCCCGACGGCTCCCGGCGTGACCCGCACCTACACGAACTGGCGACAGCTCACCGTCGAGAACGTCGACGCCCGCGTCTGGTCGGGCATTCACACCCGCACGGCGGACACCGTCGGTGCGACGCTGGGCCGTGAGGTCGCCGGCTACACCGTCCACAACGCCTACAAGCTCTTCCGCTGACCGCTGCTCCGGCGGGCGCACCGAGCGCCCGCCGGAGCCTCTTGTTACGGCAGTACGCGGTTCAGCAGGTCGAAGAACGCGTTGGCCAGCACCAGCTCGTACCGGTCGTCGAGCAGACCGGCCAGCTCGGCGATGTCGGACGGTGTCCAGTTCCAAGCGTTGATACCGCCGGAAATGAACAGCGGCTTCGTACCGTCCCACTTCGCGAGCTGAGCATCCAGAGCGCTCTTGTACTCGCCGGCCTTACCCGGCGCACCCCACTGGCCGGCGATCGGCAGGCCGCCCTGGCGGACCGCGAGCAGGTCACCGTCCCAGGTCTGCATGATGCCCTTCAGCGGCGTGTACTTCGCGAACCCGGCGGCGATCTCCTCCGAGAGCACGACCCACTTGTCGTTCTCACGGTGGCTGTACGAGTACACCTGATCCATGCCGGTACGGCGCAGTTGTGAGCCGGTGAGCTTGAGGAACTGGGTGAACTCGCTCGGTACCCACGAGCCGGGGTAGGTGTAGCCCGCACCGGACGGTCCACAGACCAGTAGGTCGTTGGCGGTGGCAGTCCGCTGGAAGTGACTGAACAGTCCCGGACCGGTCTCCAGCAGCATCGGACTGATCGTCCAGTTCGCCGGAGCCTCGCCACGCTTCGGGTCGTCCCACAGGTCGCGCATGTGGCGCTGGCAGTACTGGATGTTGTCGCCCTCACCGAAGGTCAACGTCAGATAGACCTTGTTCTTCGGCTTGCTGATCCGCCGGACCGGCCGGACCTTCTCCGAGATCGGTGCGGTGAACCCGGCATGCACGGTCCCGTTCATGTAGAAGTCCGCCGCGATCACCGGCGAACCACCCTTCGACGCGAGGTCGACACCGTCCCACTCACCGGCGACGTCGTTCGCGAACCAGCCCATGTACGGCGCGAGTGTCGGCCACTTGGCGAAGTGCTCGATCAGCAGCTCACCGGTTGCCCCACTCGGCGGTAGCCAGCTCACCAGGGCCTTGGTGGCCACCACGTAGTCGCGGAAGTACGCGAACGGTTCGATCCGCGTGGGCGCGGTGTCGGTGATCGAGACCAAGTACTGGTTCCACATCGTCACGGTCACCACGAGGGACGTCGTACCGGCCGGTGGGTCGAACGCGTAGATGTAGTAGCCGCCGCCGTCGCTGAAGCGGTTGGCCTCACCACCGATACTCGAGTTCGCGCCGTCGAAGAGGTACTGCTCCTCCTCCGGCGTCCCTGGCTTGAAGTGCGCGATCTCGACGCCGTTCGCCTTCACCCACACCTCGGAGACCGACGGTCCCCAGCCGTCGTCGCCGAACGAGTCCTGCCACCGGACGTACACCTTGCCCTTGCCGAGCTTGGGCGACACGTCCAGGTCGTAGTTGCCGCGGTTGGACGAGTCCCGGATCTGGCGGGTCTCGCGGGCGATCTCCTGCCACTGCACGTTCTCGACCGCGACCACCCGGGTCGGCGGCAGCCCGGCCAGCAGTTTGTGGGTGACCCGCGGGAACAGGTTGTCGAGCTGCCACCGGTACGTCTTCACCCGGTCGTCGTCGAACTTCCCGCGCAGGTCCTGCACGATCTTCAGGCCGTGCGCCTTGGCCTGATCGGCGTTCGCGACCACGCAGTCCTCGAGGCCGGCCAGGGTGGTCGCGACGTTGAGCGAATCCGGTACGCCCGCGTCGTAGACGATCGCACCGCGGACCCGGTGCCGGTACTTCGCCACCAGGTCGAGCGGGTTGCGGTAGAGCGTCGTCGGCAGGCGCATGTCGGTCAGCCACTTGGTGTCCGGCGTGCTCTGGGTGCCGGTGTCGTAGAGGAAGTACAGCTCGGGCTGCGCGCGGTTGACGATGCCTTGCAACGTTGTCAGCAAAGTCTGATCCTGACCGCTGAGTTTGCTCGCATCGCCGTAGTGCAGGTGCTTCGGGCGGTTGAAGGCCGGCAGCAGCCGGGCGGGGCTGCCGGACGTCGATGGTGCAGCATTCGCAGCGCTTGTCAGGCCCGGAACCAGTCCGATCCCACCTGCCGTCACTGCACCGCTGCCCGCCAGGAACGTTCGTCTCGAGACCATCGTGACCACTCCCCTGTCGCTGACATCGATGTCAAATCTGGCCGGACAGTAGCAATCCCGTGAGAGCGTGTACAGGCCTCGTTACAACGTTGCCCTGGGTATTTGGAATCGTTTCCGGGAGATCGGATCTCTACCAGGCGCGATGCAGGATCTCGGTCGCCTCGGCCAGGCTGATCCCCGCCCGCCGGGCCGCCCGCGCCAGCACCGTCGCCGCCGCCCGCGTCTCCTCGTCGTCGACCTGACTCCGCGACGCCAGCACGAACGTCCCGTTCCGCCCCCGCGTCTCGATCATCCGATCAGCCTCGAGCTCCTTGTAGGCCCGAGCCACCGTGTTGACCGCCAGCCCCAGATCCCCCGCCAGTTGCCGCACCGTCGGCAACCGCACCCCCTGGGCCAGCTCCCCCCGCCGAATCAGCCCGTCGATCTGTTCCTTCACCTGCTCGTACGGCGGTTTCGCTGCCGCCGGATCCACCGAGATGATCATCCGGCAACCCGCCGTACCCGGCGCAGAGCCCATGGGGTCATGGGGATCCAGGAGTGCACCAGGACAAGCCCCATCGACACCACGAACAGCCCGAACGCGACATCCCCGAAGTACATCGCGTGCCCCTGCCACTCGAACGACGACGGCACCGATGCCCCCAGAAGCCAGCTGACCGTGATGATCGCCGTACCAAGGTCGCGCAGCGTCGCCGCCCGGTACGCCTCATGCCAGAGCAGTTGCGCCGGCCGCCCGGACGGCTGGCTGACCCGAAGCGCCATCCGCTCAAGAGCCAGACCCACGCCCCACAGCAGCACGGCAACCGAACCACTCGCAACCAGCAGCCAACCGCGCGCCGGACGATTGTCCGAGCTGAGCACGCCGACTCCCAATCCGATGCACACCAGGGGTATCGCGACGACCCCGTAGTGGATCGCCGTCTCGACCGGGGTCAGGTAGTCACCCAAGCGGCGTGGCCGCAGCGTCGCCGTCCGGGGCCCGTCGACCTTCGACCGTCGCACGGCCCGGTAGGCGTCCAGCAGAGTCAGGCCACCACCGATGAAGGCCGCTGCCGCGAACGCCCACACAATCGGGCCAAGGCCTGCACCCGAGCCGGTCTCCGGACCGAAGCGGAACGCCCGCCCGCTGAACAGCAGCACGACACCGCCCACCAAGATCCCCAGCAGGTACCCCATGGTGAGCATCCCGACCCGGCGCTGGAACCACCCGATCGCCGACTCGGCAAGATCGGGGTCAGCCGGCAGCCCCCCGTGCTGAATCAGCCGGTTCACCTCGGACCGAGCCGTCTTCTTCCGCTGCGACCACACCACCACCAGGATCACCATCGCAAGCCCCAGAATGGCCAGCATCCCCCGCTCCCTCCACTCGTTTGTACCAAATGTATTGATACAAACAAGTGGCTGTCAAGCCGGCTCTGCAGGCTGCGGAGCACGCCGGCGGGTACTAGGCAAAGTCGCTCGGGGAGTACGGGCGTTGTTCGACCAGGACGAGCCAGTTGCCGGAGTTGTCGCGGAGGACGGCTTCGACGCCGTACGGGCGGTCGGAGGGTTCCTGGATGTGGTCTACGCCTTTGGCTTTCAGGTCGGCGAAGGTTTTGTGGCAGTCGTCGGTGGCCAGGCCGACGCCGTGCATCATGCCTTTGGCCATGATGCGGCGGATGGCGTCGGCGGACTCGGGGTCCATGGGTGGGCCGGGGAGCATCAGGGCGAGTTCGAGTTCCGGGTGGTCGGCCTGGTGGACGGTGACCCAGCGGAAGTCTTCGCTGAGGGTGATGTCGTTCTTGAGGGTGAAGCCGAGTTTCTCGGTGTAGAACGCCTTGGCCTCGTCGATGTCGTGGACATAGACGGTGACCAGGTGCACGTTGGTGATCACGGTGTCTCCTCGTGGTTGGTGTCATCACGACGGTAGGTCCCGGCGGGCGGTGGTTGCTTCTCCGGAATTGCGGAGTCGAGGCCGAGCATGAACACGTAGCAGCCCGGGATCCGGGAACCGGCCTGGGTGCGCTGGTACGTCGTCGGTGGTACGCCGACGAGTTCGCGGAAACGGCGGGAGAAGGTGCCGAGGCTGGTGTAGCCGACCAGCTCGCAGACCTCGGTGACGGTCAGGTTGGTGGCGCGTAACAGGTCTGCCGCGCGTTCGATCCGGCGGCGGGTGACGTACTGCATGGGTGTCTCGCCGTACTCGGCGGCGAAACAGCGCAGGAAGTGGTACTTCGAGACGCCGGCGGCCGCGGCCAGTGCGGCCAGGTCGAGGGGTTCGGCATAGTTGCGGTCGGCAACGTCCCGGGCGCGGCGCAGGTGCGCGAGCAGCTCGATCGGTACGCCGTGGGCCATCTGCCGAGCGTAGTACTTTCGGCGTCGACCGAAAGAGTGGCCGCTTTGGCGGGGGTTGGAAGACTTGAAGTATGAGAGTCGGACAAGGTGGCAGCGGACCAGGCCCACAGACGCCGGACGGCAGCGCGATCGAGATGTACGAGCTGGCGGAGGCGCACGGCGAGGACGAACTCATCGACAACGCGATCGATCCGAAGAGCAGCATTCTCGAGCTGGGCTGCGGGACCGGGCGCATCACCAAGCCGTTGCTGGCCCGCGGTCACGAGGTTGTGGCGGTCGACGAGTCGGCCGGGATGATCGCCCGGATCACCGAGACCGAGACGATCCAGTCGACCATCGGCGAGCTGCGGCTCGGCCGGCGGTTCGATGTCGTCCTGATGATGTCCTATCTGATCAACGTCGCCGACGACGCAGAGCGGCTGCGGTTGCTCCGGACCTGCGCGCACCACGTTCGCCCGGACGGCTCGGTGCTGATCCAGCAGCAGCTGCCTACTCAACTCGCCGAGCCTGTCGTACTGGTGAGTGAGCGCGGCCGGATGGAGATCTCCGAGGTCGAGCACCTGCCCGGCAACAAGGTTGCTGCCACGCTGACGCACACCCGCAACGGCCGGACGTGGTCGCAGCGGGTACTGACTCAGAACCTCACCGAACAGCAGCTGGCCGGTCAGTTCACCGAGGCCGGGTTGCGACTGGCGGAGTACCTCACACCGGACACCAGCTGGGTGCGCGCCCGCCCGATCTAACCGGTGGCAACCACACCCCGAGCTGTGGACCCTGATGGGTATGACGACGATTTCGCGGCAGGTCGATCGCCCTCCGCCGGAGACCGGGGACGACGATCTCTGGGACGCCCTGCGCCGCCAGGAACCGGAGGCGCTGGGCGAGCTGTTCACCCGGTACGCCGCAGCCGTGCACGCGTACGCGGTCCGGCATACGGGCTCCTACGCGTACGCCGATGACGCCGTACAGGCGACGTTTGTGACCGCCTGGAAGCAGTTCGGCCGCACCGACGTCGGACCGCTGCAGCACGGTACGGCGAAGCCCTGGCTGCTGGCGATCGCCCGCAACGAGCTGCGCAACAGCGTCCGCTCCAGACGGCGGCTGGCACAGTTCCTGCTCCGCCAACCAGCGCCCCTGGACCACCCGGACCACTCCGAGGCGGTCGCTGCGCGCGTCGACTCCGAGAAACACATCCAGGCCGTTCGGGCAGCCCTGTCTGCCCTTCCGGCCCACGAGCGCGAGACCGTCGAGCTCGTCTATTGGGCAGAGCTGACGCTCGCCGAAGCCGCGGCGGTCCTGGGGGTCGCCGAAGGCACCGTCAAGGCCCGCCTCTCCCGGGCCCGCCGCCGCCTGCCCGCCCTGCTGGAGGACCCCCGATGAACCTCACCACACCCCCACCGGTCGAACAACTCGACCCCGGGTACGCCGCAGACGTGAAGCACGACCTGGTCCGCAAGGCTCGTCAGTCCCGCAAACGCCGGACGCAGTCCTGGACCCCGATCCTCGCCGCCGCCTGCGCCTGCGCGTTGATCACCACCGGAGTCTTCTACCTGGGCCACACCGGCGGCGGACAGCCGGAACCGGCAGGTCCGACCAGGCCGGCCAGGCCGGCCAAGGTCAGCCAGGTACCCGCCAAGGCGTCCGCGATCGAGTCCACCGATCTCGGTCCGGCCAGCGACAGTGAGGCCCGGGCAGCCGCGCGTCAGTGCCTGACCCCGCAGATCGACGCCCACGGGAACTCCCCCGCCTGGCTCGATCCGGTGGACGTAGACACCGCGACGATCCGCTCTGCGCGCTGGGTCAAGGACCCGGCATCACCCGGCGGGCGGCACATGGTGCTGTCTTTCGAGAGCACCATCAGCTCGATGGCCTTCCACTGCTTGAACGGCCTGATGACCTGGTGGGACGGCAGCGGCGGCTTCTACAACGAGACGGAACCGGTGACCGGCACCTGGAGTCCGTCGTACCGGGGCGATGGACCGGAGATCACAGCCGTCGTCGAGTACCAGTTCCGTGCCGCGGACGAGGTCGACCACGTGCAGCTCCGGATCCGGGGAGTCAACGGGGCATCAGCCTGGTACTCGATGAGGGTGGCCGACAACATGGGCTATCTCGTCGGAGAGCTGTCAGGGGTGCCGAAGGACAACACCCGGCTGGAGGTCGACGCTCGAGCCTTCGACAAGGACGGGAAGCAGGTCTGGTCGAAGTTGTACGGCTGAGCGACACGATCCGGCCGGGCCCTCGGGGGGTCCGGCCGGGTCGTGGGGTGGTTCGGTGGGTCAGCCGCGGGTGCCGTTGGCTTCCTTGGCCAGGGCGTCGAACTGGGCGCGGGTGAGCCTGGTGGTGTCCTCGGCCATCTTGCCGGTGCGGCTGCAGTTCACCGCGGGGGCCGGTTGGCCGGACAGGTAGGCGATGGCGGTGCGGAAGGTTTCGCAGCGGCGGCCGTCCTCGTCGCCGGCCGGGTAGCCGATCGCGGCGTTGACTCGGCCCATCTTGAGCTGGTCGGCGTACGGGTTGATGTTGCGCGCGACGGTCCAGTACCAGCGGGCGATCTGGGCGCTGTACCGGATGTCGCGAGCCAGCTCCGGGTTGTTGATCAGGTCGATACCGAGCCACTGGCCGGCCGGGCGGTAGTTGAAGTCACCGGTGAGCTGGATGTAGCCGCGGCCGCCGTACGGGCGGGTGTCGCCGATCTCGCGGATGTTGTACTCCAGCCGCGACTCGTGCACCAACGTCGCCAGGAACGCGGCCTTGCGATACACCGTGTTGACCTGCGCGTCCCGCATCGCCTGGTTCAGCGACGGCAGGCCCTCCTGCACGATCGTCGGGTTTGCGATCCGCGAACCGAACATGGCCTGGACGTCGGCCAGCGTGATGTCACCGGTCGGCGGGTCCGGGTCGACACCACATTCGTCGACGCCGGGCAGCTTGTCCTCGGGGATCGCGACGAACACGACCGATACGTACCCGCCGAGTGCGGGGACATGTGCCCACCACTCGCTGGTGCCTTCCGAGGTGGTGACGCGGTCGCCCCGCTTCTGGCAGTCGACGTCGATCTGGGTCGGCCCGGGCAGCGTCCGGACGATGGCTGCGGACAGGTAGGCGTCGGCGCGGACGTTCACGCCGCTGCCGTAGGTGGAGAAGACGGCCGCGTACGCCGGGGTCGCGGCGACCAGACCGGCCATCACGATGACGAGACCGGCGAGCAGAGTGCTGAGACGGCGAAGAACCATAGGGAGCTCCTGGGGCGGAATCCGGTGAAATGTTTCCTGTGAGTCACACGCCACAGTGACTTTTCACCAGATCCCGCCTGGTCTCAACCCTTTCGACCCTGCTGATCAGCCCACGGTGCCGGGCGCTCCCGGGACCCTGGCCAGCGCGTCGAACTGGGCGCGGGTGAGCCTGGTGGTGTCGCCGGACATCTTCGCCGTCCGGCTGCAGTTCACCGCGGGAGCCGGCTGGCCGGACAGGTAGGTGATCGCGGTGCGGAAGGTTTCACACCGCCGCTGGTCCTCGGTGCCGACCGGGTAGCCGATCGCGGCGTTGACCCGGCCCATCTTCAGCTGGTCGGCATACGGGTTGATGTTGCGCGCGACAGTCCAGTACCAGCGAGCGATCTGCGCGCTGTAGCGAATATCGCGAGCCAACTCCGGGTTGTTGATCAAGTCGATACCGAGCCACTGGCCGGCCGGGCGGTAGTTGAAGTCACCGGTGAGCTGGATGTAGCCGCGGCCGCCATACAGCCGGGTGTCACCGATCTCGCGGATGTTGTACTCCAGCCGCGACTCGTGCACCAACGTCGCCAGGAACGCGGCCTTGCGATACACCGTGTTGACCTGCGCGTCCCGCATCGCCTGGTTGAGCGACGGCAGCCCGGTCTGGACGAGCGACGGGTTCGCGATCCGCGAACCGAACATGGCCTGTACGTCGGCCAGTGTCACGTCACCGGTCTGCGGCGGATCCTGCGGGCAGTCCGGTACGCCGGGAAGCTTCGTGCCCGGGGTGTCGAGGTACGCGACCGTGGCGTAGCCGCCATGAGCCGGCAGACGGGCCCACCAGGTCGTCGTCCGGGAGCCGACCGTGACGGAGTCACCGGACTTCTGGCAGTCGACCTCGACCGACGTCGGCCCGGCCAGCACCTTGACCACGGCGGCCGACAGATAGGCGTCGGCCCGGATGTTCAGATTGGTCGCTGTGGTCTGGAAGGGGGCCGCGTACGCCGGAACGGTGATGGCGAAACTGCCGGCGGCGACAGCGACAACAGACGCGAGAACGCGTTTGAGCATGGCAACTCCTGGGCGGTAGGAGGGGCGAGGTGCGGCGACCACCGGTCACCGCACCGCCACCTTCGCACCGCCGTACGCGGGTTGCTCAAGTACGCAACAGCGTCAGGCCTTCTTCTCCGCGGAGGGCTTGAAGTCCACGCCCGCTTCCTTGCGCTGGGCCGGGGTGATCGGCGCCGGGGCCGCGGTCAGCGGGTCGAACCCACCGCCGGACTTCGGGAACGCGATCACGTCGCGGATCGACTCGGTACCGGCGAGCAGCGCGGTGATCCGGTCCCAGCCGAACGCGATCCCGCCGTGCGGCGGCGCGCCGAACTTGAACGCGTCGAGCAGGAAGCCGAACTTCTCGGTCGCCTCCTCATCCGTCAGGCCCATCACCTTGAAGACACGCTTCTGGATGTCCTCGCGGTGGATACGGATCGACCCGCCGCCGATCTCGTTGCCGTTGCAGACGATGTCGTAGGCGTAGGCCAGCGCGTTGCCCGGGTCGGTGTCGAACGTCTCCAGCGAGTCCGGCTTCGGCGATGTGAAGGCGTGGTGCACAGCCGTCCACGCACCCGAACCCACTGCGACGTCACCGGCAGCGGTCGCGTCGTCGGCCGGCTCGAACAGCGGCGCGTCGACGACCCACAGGAACGACCAGGCCGACTCGTCGATCAGGCCACCGCGGCGGCCGATCTCCAACCGGGCCGCACCCAGCAACGCCCGCGAGGTCTTGATCGGACCGGCAGCGAAGAAGATGCAGTCGCCCGGCTTCGCACCGACGTGGTCGGCCAGTCCCGCACGCTCTTGTTCGGACAGGTTCTTGGCGACCGGACCGCCGAGCTCACCGTCCTGGCCGACGAGCACATAGGCCAGTCCGCGAGCGCCACGCTGCTTCGCCCACTCCTGCCACGCGTCCAGCTGCTTGCGCGGCTGGTCCGCACCGCCCGGCATCACGACCGCACCGACGTACGGCGCCTGGAAGACCCGGAACGGGGTGTCCTTGAAGTACTCGGTGCACTCGACGAGCTCGAGGCCCATCCGCAGGTCGGGCTTGTCGGAACCGAACCGCGCCATCGCCTCGGCATAGGTCATCCGCGGGATCGGGGTCTGGACGTCGTACCCGATCAGCTTCCAGAGCGCGGCCAGCACCTCTTCGGCCAGCGCGATCACGTCGTCCTGGTCGACGAAGCTCATCTCGATGTCGAGCTGGGTGAACTCCGGCTGCCGGTCGGCGCGGAAGTCCTCGTCGCGGTAGCAGCGCGCGATCTGGTAGTACCGCTCCATGCCGGCCACCATCAGCAGCTGCTTGAACAGCTGCGGCGACTGCGGAAGCGCGTACCACGAGCCGGGCTGCAGGCGGGCCGGGACCAGGAAGTCGCGGGCACCTTCCGGCGTCGACTTGGTCAGCGTCGGCGTCTCGATCTCGACGAAATCATGCTGCGCGAGCACGTCGCGGGCGGCCTTGTTGACCTGGCTGCGCAGCCGGAGCGCCGCACCCGGGCCCTGGCGGCGCAGGTCGAGGTAGCGGTACTTGAGCCGGACCTCTTCGTTCACCGGGGTCGCGTGGTGCTCCTCGACCGGGAACGGCAGCGGGTCGGCCGAGTTCAGCACCTCGACCTCGGTCGCGATGACCTCGATCTCACCGGTCGGCAGGTTCGGGTTCGCGTTGCCCTCCGGGCGCGCGTTCACCTCGCCGACGATCTTCAGGCAGAACTCGGCACGCAGCGGGTGCGCGACCTCCTCGTCGCGGATGACGACCTGGACCGTGCCGCTGGAATCGCGCAGGTCGATGAACGCCACGCCGCCGTGATCACGCCGCCGCGCCACCCAGCCGGCCAGCGTGACGGTCTGCCCGGCGTGCTCGGCACGCAACGAGCCTGCGGAATGGGTACGGATCACGAGTTCTCCTGAGTGTTGATTTTCGGTCGTACGTCGGCTGCCGGCGGCGCCCAGGTGGCTGGGTCGACCGCCACCTGCTCACCGCTGCGAATGTCCTTGATCTCCGGTCCGTTCTCGGTGCTGAAGAGCACGAACGGAATCCCGCGCCGGTCCGCGAACTTGATCTGCTTCCCGAACTTCGCCGCCGCGGGTGCGACCTCGACCGGGATCCCCCGGCCCCGCAACTGTGCCGCGGTCCGCATCGCCTCGGCCCGGTCCTCTTCCGCGTTCAACGCGACCAGTACGGCGGTCGGCGTACTGCGGCTGCCCTTCAGCAGTCCCTGCGACACCAGCCGGTGCACCAGTCGCGAGACACCGATGGAGATCCCGACACCCGGGTACGTCGTCTTGCCGTCCGACGCGAGTGCGTCGTACCGGCCGCCACCACCGACGGATCCGAACGACTCCTGGCCGACCAGGTAGATCTCGTAGACGGCGCCGGTGTAGTAGTCCAGACCACGGGCGATCCGCAGATCGGCCAGCAGCAGACCGGGTGCGTGCTCGGTCGCGGCGGCCATCACCTGGCTGAGCTGCTCGAGCCCCTCGTCCAGCGTCGGGTGCTCGACACCGAGCGCGCGCACCTGCTCAACGAACGACGTGTCGGTGCTGGAGATGTCAGCCAGCTGAACCGCCAGCCGGGCCTGCTTGTCCGTCGCACCGGACTCGACCAGGCGCTCGACCACCTTCTCCGGACCGATCTTGTCGATCTTGTCGACGATCCGGAGCACGGTGGTGACGTCGTCCAGGCCGAGACCGCGGTAGAAGCCCTCGGGGATCTTGCGGTTGTTCACCTTGATCACGAACTCGGGCACCGGCAGCTTGCGCAGCGCGTCCGCGATCACCAGCGGCAGCTCGACCTCGTAGTGGTTCGGCAGCTCACCGCTGTCGACGATGTCGATATCGGCCTGGGTGAACTCGCGGTACCGGCCCTCCTGCGGACGCTCACCGCGCCACACCTTCTGGATCTGGTAGCGGCGGAACGGGAAGGCGAGCTTGCCGCCGTGCTCCAGCACGTACCGCGCGAACGGGACGGTCAGGTCGAAGTGCAGACCGAGGGACGCGTCCTCGCCTTCGCCGGCCGCGAGCCGCCGTACGCCGTAGATCTCCTTGTCGGCGTCCTCGCCCTGGTTGGACAAGCGCTCGACCGGCTCCACCGCGCGGGTCTCGACCGACGCGAAGCCGTGCAGCTCGAACGTCTCCCGGATGGTGTCGAGGAACTCCAGCTCGACGATGCGATCTTGTGGGAGGAATTCCGGGAACCCGCTGAGCGGACTGATCTTGCTCACAGTTTGGCCTTACTCATGATTTCGGTATCTCCAGGTCCTGCAAGTAGGGGTTGGTCGCCTTTTCCCGGCCGATCGTGGTCTGGCCACCATGACCCGGCAGGACGACGATCTCGTCGCTCATCGGCAGGATCTTGGTGGCCAACGTATGCAGCATCGCCGGATGGTCGCCACCAGGCAGATCCGTCCGGCCGATCGACCCGGCGAACAACACGTCACCGGAGAACAGCACCGCCGGCACGTCTTCAGGACCCAGGTACGGCGTGGTGAAGGTGACCGACCCCCGCGTGTGGCCCGGGGTGTGGTCGACCGTGAAGTTCAGGCCGGCCAGCTCCAGCGACAGCCCGTCCTTGAGCTCGGCGACGTCGTCCGGCTCGGCGAACTCGTGCTTGCCGCCGAGCAGCATCGCCGCCGTCTCCCGGCTGATCCCGGCCATCGGGTCGGCCAGCAGGTGCCGGTCGTCCGGGTGGATCCAGGCCGTGGCGTCGTACGTGCCGCAGACCGGCAGCACCGAGAACATGTGGTCGATGTGACCGTGTGTCAGCAGCACGGCGACCGGCTTCAGCTTGTTCTCCCGGACCACCTGCTCGACCGCGGCGGTCGCGTCCTGGCCCGGGTCGATGACGATGCATTCCGCGCCCTGGCCGGTGGCGACGACGTAGCAGTTCGTACCCCACGATCCCGCGGGGAACCCGGCGATGAGCACGACAGACCTTCCTGGAAACACTGCTGGACCACCCAAGGCTACCGGTGCCCGGATGCCGAGTTCGAACCGGATTGTTAGGCAACAGCATTGCGTGACGGCCGAAGGTTTGTGATTGTTCAGGGATAAGCGCCGGGATCAGGTCCCGACGCGCCCGGCCGGGCCCTGTTCGCAGCCGTTGAACCAGGGGCCGACCAGAATGGGCACGAGCGCAGTACATACCGCCGGAAGGGGCGAGTTGTGGCCGGAGAGAGCTGGGGCCGGGTAGCCGAGGACGGGACCGTCTTCGTGAAGACGAAAGACGGTGAACGCGCGGTCGGCCAGTGGCCGGACGCGAAGCCGGAGGAGGCCCTCGCCTTCTACACCCGCCGGTACGACGCCTTGGCGTTCGAGGTGGAGCTGCTGGAGCAGCGCGTCCAGGCGGGCACCGTGTCCCCGGACGACGCCCGGGCGGCGGTGAAGAAGGTCAACAGCTCGCTCGAGGAGGCCCAGGCGGTCGGCGACCTGGACGGGCTCAAGGCCCGGCTCGAGGCGCTCACCCCGTTGCTCGCCGTCCAGCGCGAGAAGCGCAAGGCCGAGCGCGCCGCGAAGGTCGAGGAGGCCCGCTCCGCCAAGACCAAGATCGCCACCGAGGCCGAGACGATCGCCGCCGGCACCGACTGGCGGCACGGCGTCACCCGGCTGCGCGAGCTGCTCGACGAGTGGAAGGCCCTGCCCCGGCTCGACAAGGCCAGCGACGACGAGCTGTGGCACCGGTTCTCGTCCGCGCGGACGACGTACACACGGCACCGCAAGCAGCACTTCGCCGAGCTCTCGTCGAAGCGCGAGGAGGCCGCGACCGTCAAGGAGCGCCTGGCCGCCGAGGCCGAGACACTGTCCGCGAACACCGACTGGGGCCCCACCTCAGGCCGCTTCCGCGAGCTGATGCGCCAGTGGAAGGCCGCCGGCCCCGCGCCACGCGAGGTCGACGACAAGCTCTGGGCCCGCTTCCGCGCCGCCCAGGACACCTTCTTCGGCGCCCGCGACGCGATCCAGGCCGAGGAGAACGCCGAGCAGCTCCAGAACCTCGCCGCCAAGGAAGCCCTCCTGGTCGAGATCGAGGCGATCCTCCCCGTCACCGACGCCAAGACCGCCCGCGACCAGCTCCGCGACCTGCTCGACCGCTGGGACCAGATCGGCAAGATCCCGCGCGACTCCATGCGCCCCATCGACGCCCGCCTGCGCGCCGTCGAACAGGCCGTGAAGTCGGCCGAGGACGAAGTCTGGAACCGCAGCAACCCGGAGGCCCGCGCCCGCGCCGAAGCCACCGTCAAGCAGCTCCAGTCCCTGATCGCCGACCTCGAGAAGCAGGCCGCCAAACACGAGGCCCAAGGCAACACCCGCAAGGCCAACGAGGCCCGCGAAGCCATCGAAGCCCGCCGCGAGTGGCTCACCCAGGCCCAGAACGCCCTCACCGAGTTCAGCTGACCTGTGGATAACTCCCAACAGGATCCCCACACCTGGGTCATCCTGTTGGGATGTTCGAGTACGGCGCTCCGCACGTCTTCGCCGGCCGCCCCTTCACGCCTCGCCAGGTGCCGCGCAAGCTGAAATGGCTGCAGTCCGGCGGGCAGATCAGGCAGCTGGTGAAGGGCGTGTACGTCGACGTCCGCGTCCCCGACAGTCGGAAGCTCCGTGCGGAAGCCCTGCAGCTCGTGGTGCCTCCGGAGGCCACGGTCTGCGGGGCAATGGCCGCCTGGCTCCACGGCATCGAGTCGACCACGCTCGGCCCGGAGCCCCTGCTCGAGCCACACTGGACGTTCCAGCCACGACCAACGGTCGAGCTGCACGGTCTCAGGGTGACGTCGCCGGCGGCTACAGCGATCGAGCTCGCCCAGCGCCTGCCACGCCCGTTCGCGCTGTCCGCACTCGACGCACTACTGCACCGGCAGGTAGTCACTCTCGACGAGCTCCACGACAGCTCGATCGCCTACTTCGCGCACGACAGCAGGTCACCCGCCGCACTGCTGCTGCGCCTGGCCGATGGGCGAGCTGCGTCGCCTGGTGAGTCGTGGCTTCGGCTTCGCCTGTTCGACGCCGGCTTCCCGCGCCCCGAACTGCAGGTCCCGGTCGACCGGTATCGGCTCGACCTCGGCTACCCCGACCATCCGATCGACGGCCGCCGGCTCGGGCTGGAGTACGACAGCGACGCCTGGCACTCGTCGAACCGCCAGCAGATCCGCGACGCCACCCGCCGTACCGATCTCGAACGCATCGGCTGGCACATCATCCCGATCCGCCGCCCCGACATCTGGGGCTCCTACCCCGCCCTTGAGCTAACCGTCGGCGCCTTTCTCTGTCAGCACCCCCGACTCCCCCGCCGCTGGTAACTCGATCCAGTACCGGCGCGCATCACCGCGGATCCCCTCGAGCACGCCGCCGTTGCGCTCGATCGTCCGCAGCGAGCCCTCGTTGTCGGCGACGCAGACCAGCAGCACCCGCCCGATCCCCAGAGCGCGAGCCTCGTTCAGCATCTCGCCCAGCGCCCACGTCGCCAGCCCACGCCCCCGCGCTGACGGCCTCACGCCGTACCCGATGTGCCCGGTCGCCTCGTTCAGCTGATGCCGCAAAGCGATTCCGCCCTGCACCTGCCCGTCCTCCACAATCCACCGACACGTGGAGTCCTCAGCCTTGACCCGCTCGACCCACGCGGTGAACCCGGCAGGGGAATCGACCTCATCCCCTGCCGCGAGCCCGAAGCCGTCCTCGTGCAGCCCCGGGCCCCATTCCTCGTGCGCTTCCCACCAGGCGCCGTACAGATCAACAGTGGGTTCCACCAGAGCCAGAGTCACCGGCTCATTTTAGCTCTGTCAGGCGGTACGACGGCGGTGACGGATGAGAAAGGCAGTCGCGACCAGGAGAGCCAGACCGCCTGCTGTGACTGGGATTGTGAGGTTGCGAGTGGAAGTCGCGACGGTGGCGGGGGTGTCGTAGCCGCCGGCGGTGCCGTTGTCGTTGTACTGCGACCCGGGGAGCTTGTCGGCGTAGCGGGTTGCGACCAGATCTTGATAGGCAGCGACGGTGATGGGCGCCTTGCCGACGGAATTGATGGCGGAGTCGTTGAGCGGCCGGACCTGGTTGCCTGCAAGGGCGTACCAGGCGCCGATCTGCGGTTCGGTGAAGACGAGGGCGCCGCGGGCTGCCGTGAACATGCGGGCTTCCGTGTCACCGGTTGCCACGTTGACGGCTTGCCAGGTGCCCTTGGCGTCAGGGGCCGTGTACACGGTGAGGCGGTCGGTGCCGCGGGTTGCGGTGGTGGCCGCGTACCAGAAGGTGGCGACCGGCGCGGAGGCGTCGCGGACGAAGGCCGGGTTGAGGGCGTAGATCGGCCGGGCGTCACCAGATACAGCGACGCTCCCCGCCTTGGACCTGGATGCGGCGGTGGCCTTGGAGAGCAGGCCGAGGGCGGTCGGTGAACCGGCCGCGCTGGTTGCCTTGGACAACTCGCTCGCGGGGAGCGGCTGCGGGCCGGCGGCGTTCGCGAAGGCGGCGGTGGTCAGTGAGAGAGCCAGACCGGCAGCCAGTACGGCGGCCGCGCGGAACAGGAAGTGCTTGAGGCCGCCCATCTCAGGCTCCGATCCGGTAGAGCGAGTGCGTCCAGGTGAACTGCGAGTTGGACCGGTACCAGTTGTACGTCGAGAAGTTGTACCGCGGGTCGTCCGGCCACGGGTTGTAGTACTTGATGGTCGAGTCGGACGAGTCGTACCCGATGATGTCCATCATGTGCCCGCCACCCGAGCTCCAGCCGATCCGCGTCATCACCGGCCGGCCGGCGGCGATCTCGGTGACCAGGGTGCTGAAGCTCAGTGTCGACGAGACGTAGCTGCCGGAGCTGATCCCGATCGCACTGAAGGCGCGCTGGTCGTTGCCCAGCGTGGCCTGGTTGTTCGGGCAGGTCGCGTTCTGGCTGTAGCCGAACGCGAGGTTGCAGAACTGGTTCTGCGAATAGCTCTTGCCGTAGAAGGCCGCGATGCTGTTACCGGTCGCGGCCCAGCACCAGTTCGTCTTCTGCTGGGCCTGGCCGGTCACGTTCAGGTAGTAGCTACCGGGCGCGGCGGCGGCGACCGGCGCCAGCGGGACCAGCGTGGCGAGTCCCAGCATGGTTGCCAGCAGCAATGACCAGGAGCGGCGGGGGCGGAGCCTGCTCATGAACCCTCCTTGAGTGGGGTGTGGTGGCGTCAATGGTCAGGACGCTCCGCAGTCCCGGCAAGCGGTAACTCCCGGCCGGAAATCGGCTGTGAACAACCAAGGCGGCGTGAACAGCGCGTGACTGGGCAATTTCGCCGCGTACTGTGAACGTTTACACTGAGCCGCATGACCGGATCGTCGGTGCCCACCGTCACCCCGGACACCTCGTTCGCCGCCGCTCTCCGGCAGGCGATCGCCCATCGCGGCCTGGCACTGAACCGGATCCGCACCCATCTGGCCGACCGCGGCCTGCACGTCGGGATCGCCACCCTGAGCACCTGGCAGAGCGGCCGCCGGGTCCCCCGCGACGAATCGCTCGCCGTCATCATCGCGCTCGAGGAGCTCCTCCAAGTCCCACCCGGCTGGCTGACTGTCCGCATTCCGCCGGCCCGATCCGATCTGGTCGCATCCCACCGCCCGTACGCCGTCGTCGAGTACGCCGAGGCTCTCGGCCGACTGCTCGATCGGCTCCGCCGCGACGCCCACGGGCGCCTCCGTAACGTCACCATCTTCGAAGAGGTCCAGCACGGCCCCGATCGCGCCGTCCAGTACCGCCGCGTCACGCAGTGCGTGGTCGCGGTCCAGCCGGTCGACCGGATCATCGTCGCGCACCAGGGCGAGGCAGGGTGCGACGTCAGTCAGGTGAACGTCCACGGCCTCAGCGGCTGCCGGACCGGCCGGATCGCGCGTGCCCCCGAGGCCGGCGCTCTGCTCGCCGAGCTGCTGCTCGACCGCGTCCTCGCGACCGGCGAGACGGCGGTCGTCCACTACGAGATCGAGGATCTCACCGGCCTGCCGTCGTCGAACTACTACCGCTTCGACGAGTGGGGCGGCACGCACTACGTGCTGGAGGTCCAGTTCGACCGAGCCGCTCTCCCGGTGCGCGTGAACGAGTTCCGTCATCGGCATGCCGACGGCGCCGACGTACTGCGACAGGATCTGATGCTCACTCCGGACGGCCGCGCTCACCTGATCGAGCCGTCCACCGAACCCGGCCTGCTCGGCATCTCCTGGGAATGGGACTAGCTTCGGAAGCCTGCGTGGATGTGGTCGTGGTGGGTCTGGTCGGAGAAGAAGGCTGCGCCGGAGAGCACCACCGGACCGCCGACGTTGTGTGAGCCAACGCGTTCGGACGCCTTCATGTACGACGAGATCAGGCTGCGCGAGGTGGTCGGGGAAACGACTGCGTGGCCGTCGATCTGCCAGGTGTCGAACGCGCGGCCGCGGGGATGGTCGCTCGGCCGGTCGGTGCCGAACACGTTGATCGGGTGCCCGGAGCGGATCACGCTGACGCCGATCCGGTAGGTCTTCGCCAGCTCGAGCATCGCGGTCAGCACGCTGTCGCGGACCTGCCCGGACCGGACATCCGCAATCGATGCCGGTGGCAACAGAATCTGCTGGTTCGCCAGCACCTGCCGGGCCACCGCCGAGAGACTCGCCGCCGCCGGACCAGGGTTGGCCGGGTGGGTCGACGTCACCCGCCAGTTGTCGCCGGACCGGCTGAGCCGGACATCGACCGTCGTACCACCGGTCACGACCCGGCCACCGCTGATCGAATACACCCGGCACGGCACCAGCACACTCGCGCTGCTGCTCAGGATCCCGCCGTACTGGGCGTCGATCACCTCGACCACCGACTGGTTCTTCTGCAACTGCTCAACCACCGCAGCCACCGCGAGCCGCTTCACCTGCGGCGCCACCTCACTCGGCCCCGGCACCCACGGCCGCACGGACGGCAGCGCCGGAACAGACGGCGTGCTGGAAGAAGGCGGTGGTGTGCTGGAAGGCGGCGTACTGGATGGAGGCTGGGCAGAAGGCTGTGCAGAGTTGCCCGACGGACTGCAGCCAACCAGCAAGCCGGCACCGGCGATCAGCAGTCCGCGCCGCCCGAACTCACCCGAGGAGACCATGACTGCAGTCTCCCCGGCCGCACAAGCCGTGCAGCTAAACCGTGCAGCTACTGCGTCACCCGGTAGACGTCGAAGACGCCCTCGACCGACCGCACCGCCTTCAGGACGTGGCCGAGGTGGGTCGGGTCGCCCATCTCGAAGGTGAAGCGGGACTTGGCGATCCGGTCGCGGGTCGTGGTGAGCGCCGCGGACAGGATGTTGACGTGGTAGTCCGACAGCACCCGGGTGATGTCCGAGAGCAGGCGGGCCCGGTCGAGTGCCTCGACCTGGATCGCGACCAGGAAGAGCGACTGCGCGGTCGGGGCCCACTCGACCTCGACGATCCGCTCCGGCTGGGTCGACAGGTTCTCCACGTTGGCGCAGTCGGCCCGGTGCACCGAGACGCCCGCACCGCGGGTGATCCAGCCGATGATCTCGTCACCGGGAACCGGCGTACAGCACCGGGCGAGCTTGGAGAGCACGTCGGTCGCACCCTTGACGATGACACCAGCATCGCCGCGAGCAGTCCGCTTCCGCCGCTCCCGCGACTGCGGCAGCCGCAGGCCCTCGGCCAGGTCCTCGGCCGCGCCCTCCTCACCGCCGTACGTCTCGATCAGACGCCGTACGACGGCCTGCGCGCTCACGTGGCTCTCGCCGACCGCGGCGTACAGGCCGGTGACGTCGGGGTACCGCAGCGAGTTGGCGACCGCGGTCAGGGTCTCGTGCGACAGCAGGCGCTGCAGCGGCAGACCCTCCTTGCGGAGCTGCTTGGCGATCGCGTCCTTACCGTGCTCGATCGCCTCGTCGCGGCGCTCCTTGGAGAACCAGTGCTTGATCTTGTTCCGCGCGCGGGGGCTCTTGACGAAGGCCAGCCAGTCCCGCGAGGGGCCGGCGCCTTGGGCCTTCGAGGTGAAGACCTCGACGACGTCACCGTTCTCGAGGGTGCTCTCCAGCGGTACGAGCCGGCCGTTGACGCGGGCGCCGATACAGCGGTGCCCGACCTCGGTGTGGATCGCGTACGCGAAGTCGACCGGTGAGGAGCCCGTCGGCAGCGACATCACGTCGCCGCGCGGGGTGAAGACGTAGACCTCGGAGTTGTTGATCTCGAACCGCAGCGAGTCGAGGAACTCCGACGGGTCGGAGGTCTCGCGCTGCCAGTCGACGAGCTGCCGCACCCAGGGCATGTCGTTCGGTGCGCCGACCTCGGTGGTCGGCGGTGCACCGACCTCGGGGGACGGGGCGTTCGGGTCTTCCTTGTACTTCCAGTGCGCGGCGATGCCGTACTCGGCGCGGCGGTGCATCGAGAAGGACCGGATCTGCAGCTCCACCGGCTTGCCCTGCGGGCCGATCACGGTGGTGTGCAACGACTGGTACATGTTGAACTTCGGCATCGCGATGTAGTCCTTGAACCGGCCCGGAACCGGATTCCACCGCGCGTGCAGGATGCCGAGGGCCGCGTAGCAGTCGCGGACGGACTCGACCAGGACCCGGATACCGACCAGGTCGTAGATGTCGCCGAACTCGCGGCCGCGGACGATCATCTTCTGGTAGATCGAGTAGTAGTGCTTCGGTCGGCCGGTGACGGTCGCCTTCACCTTGGCGGCGCGCAGGTCCTCGTGGACCTGGTCGATCACCGACGCCAGGTACTCGTCGCGGGACGGAGCTCGCTCGGCCACCAGCCGGACGATCTCGTCGTACACCTTCGGGTGCAGGGTCGAGAACGACAGGTCCTCGAGCTCCCACTTGATGGTGTTCATACCGAGCCGGTGCGCCAGCGGGGCGTAGATCTCCAGCGTCTCGCGGGCGATCCGCTCCTGCTTCTCCTGGCGCAGGAAGCCCAGGGTGCGCATGTTGTGCAGCCGGTCGGCGAGCTTGATCACCAGCACCCGGATGTCCTTGGCCATCGCGACGACCATCTTGCGGATCGTCTCGGCCTGCGCGGACTCGCCGTACTTGACCTTGTCCAGCTTGGTCACGCCGTCGACGAGCATGGCGATCTCTTGGCCGAAGTCCTTGGTCAGCTCGGCCACCGTGTACGGCGTGTCCTCGACCGTGTCGTGCAGCAGCGCGGCGCAGAGCGTGGGAGCCGTCATACCGAGCTCGGCCAGGATGGTGGCCACGGCGAGCGGGTGCGTGATGTAGGCGTCACCGCTCTTGCGCAGCTGGCCGGTGTGGTACTTCTCCGCGGTCCGGTAGGCGCGCTCGATCATCGCCAGGTCGGCCTTGGGGTGCGTCGCGCGCACCACCCGGAACAGCGGCTCGAGCATCGGTGCCCGGTTCGGGTGCCGGGTGCCGCCGAGGCGGGCGAGCCGGGCGCGGACACGGGCCGGGGCGATCCGCGGCGGTTGGGCGGCCGGCGGCGGTGACACGGGAGCCGGGCGCACCGGTGCCGGGGCGCGCGGAGGCTCCTGCGGTACTACGTTCGGTACCGCTGACGTCATCGCCGGGTCTTCGCCCACGTTGTGTCCCTCCGCCGACAGAGCACCAGTCTAGGGGTCACCGGCCAACGACAGAGAAACACCCTGTGGACAACACGCCGGGTCATTGACCCGTCACGCAGAGTTTATCTGAATTCAGACCGATAGCAGCGAAGTGATGCGCTCCGAGCCCAGCTTCTCGCGCCAGGGCAGGAACGACAGCTCCAGCAGCACCGCCGTACCGACGACCTCGGCCTCACAGCGCCGGATCAGCCGCAGGCAGGCCTCGACGGTCCCACCGGTGGCCAGTACGTCGTCGATCACCAGCACCCGGTCACCCGGGGTGAACGCGTCCTGGTGCACCTCGATGGTCGCCTCGCCGTACTCCAGCGCGTACGACTCCTCGTACGTCGCGGCCGGCAACTTGCCCTTCTTCCGGACCGGGACGAACCCGGCGCCGAGGGCGAGCGCGACCGGGGCGGCGAGAATGAACCCGCGCGCCTCGATCCCGACCACCTTGTCGACCACCGGGTTACCGTCGTCGTCCTGTCCCGCGGCCGCCAGCGCCTGGACCACCTGGCCGAAGCCGGTGTGGTCGGCCAGCAGCGGGGTGATGTCCTTGAACACCACCCCTTCCTGCGGGTAGTCCGGGATGTCGCGGATGCCGTCGGCCAGAACCTGCTCCAACGTCCGCGACATCACTTACCGCGCTTCGACCGCGGCTTGCGGCTCGGCTGCGGCCGCCCGGCACCACCGGCGTTCATCGGCCGCGTCGAGGGTGCCGGCACCGAGCCGGTCGCCCGCGGCCTGTCCTGCACCGGCGAGGCGCCTGGTGCCGCCGGAACCAGCTCGCTCTCGACGGCCTTCTTCGCCGTACCGCCCTGGCTCTGGGCCTTCTTCGCGGTGACGCGGCGGTTCAGCGCCTGCATCCCCGGCTCGCGCTCCTTGAAGGAGGCCAGCAGCGCCGGAGCGACGAAGATCGACGAGTACGCACCGACCGCGATACCGACGAACAGGGCCAGCGAGAGGTCCTTCAGCGGACCGCTGCCGAGCACCCAGGTGCCGACGACGAGGATCGACCCGACCGGCAGCAGCGCGATCAGCGTGGTGTTGATCGACCGCACGATGGTCTGGTTGACCGCCAGGTTGGTGGCGTCGGAGTAGGTGAACCGGTTCGAGCCGGTGATCCCGCGGGTGTTCTCCCGGATCTTGTCGAACACCACGACGGTGTCGTACAGCGAGTAACCAAGGATGGTCAGTACGCCGATCACCGTGGCCGGCGTGACGTCGAACCCGATCAGCGCGTAGACGCCGACCGTGATCAGCACGTCGTGGACCAGGGCGATGATCGCGGCCGCGGAGGCCTTGGGTTCCCGGAAGTACGCCCAGATCACGAAGAACACCAGCAGGATGAAGACCGCCAGCGCCCAGATCGCCTTGTTCGCGATCTGGTTGCCCCAGGAGGCGCCGATCTGGTTCGAGGTCACCTGGTCCGGGCTGATCCCGGCTTCCTTGGCGACCACGGCCCGGACCTTCGGGACGTCGTCCTGGCTGAGCGGCTTGGTCTGGACCCGCACGCGCTCGTTGTTGATGGTGGTGACGACCGGGTCACCGAGACCCTCGATGTTCGCCGCCTTCACCGCGTCGGTGAACTTCTGGACGGTACCGCTGGTGATCTGGGTCTTCGCCTCGTACTCCACGCCGCCGCGGAACTCGATCCCGAGCTCCAGGCCGCGGGCGAACAGGCCACCGAGCGAGATCAGCACCAGGGCGATCGAGACGACGAACCAGACCTTGCGCTTGCCGATGAAGTCGTAGGAGACGTCACCGCGGTGCAGTGCGTTCCCGAGCTGTCCGAGCTTCGACATCAGACCTCCCCTCCGACCGGCTTGCGCGTCGCGGTCGTCTTCTTCCGCGGGGCCGGCCCCGCGGAGTGCCCCGGTAGCCGTTCGACGCCGAGATGTTCAGGATCCAGGCCGGACAGCTTGTGGCCGTGACCGAAGAAGTTCGTCTTGGCGAGCAGCGTGACCAGCGGCTTGGTGAAGATGAAGACCACAACCAGGTCGATCAGGGTGGTCAGGCCGAGCGTGAACGCGAAGCCGCGGACGCTGCCGACGGCCAGGATGTAGAGCACCAGCGCGGCGAGCAGCGAGATCGAGTCGGCCGCGATGATCGTGTGCTTGGCGCGCGACCAGCCGGTCTCGACCGACGACCGCAGGCTGCGGCCCTCGCGCACTTCGTCACGGAGCCGCTCGAAGTAGATGACGAACGAGTCCGCGGTGATACCGATGGCCACGATCAGACCGGCGATACCGGCCAGCGTCAGGGTGAACCCGATCGCCTTGCCGAGCAGGACGACCAGGGCGAAGGTGAGCACCGAGGCGACGGCCAGCGAGGCCACCACCACCAGGCCGAGACCGCGGTAGTACAGGAACGAGAAGAGCACGACCAGCGCGAGACCGGCCAGACCGGCGTAGATCCCGGCGGTCAGCTGGTCGCCACCGAGCTGCGGCGACACCGTCTCGACCGACGAGGTGTCGAACGCGACCGGCAGGGCGCCGTACTTGAGCACGTTGGCCAGGTCGCGGGCCTCGGTCTCGGTGAAGGTTCCGGTGATCTGCGCCGAACCACCCGGGATCGGCTGCGAGACGCTCGGGGTCGAGATCGCGATGCCGTCCAGGACGATCGCGAACAGGTTCTGGCCCTCGCCGCGCGCGGAGATGTTCTGGGTGGCCTTGAGGAACTTGTCGCCACCCTCACCGGTGAAGTTCAGGTTGACCTGCCACTGGAAGCCACCCTGCGGGATCCCGGCCGAGGCGTCCGACAGGTCGGTGCCCTTCAGGATCGCGGGGCCGAGCAGGTACTTGTAGGTCTTGCCCTTGTCACAGGAGAACTGCGGCTTGGCCGGGTCCTCGTCCTGCTTGTCACCGCACTTGTACGCCGCGAAGGCCGCCTGCGCGGCTGCGTCCGGGACGTAGGTCAGCGGGTCGCCCTTGTGGGCACCCGGGGCACTCGGCGGAGTGCTCGGCGCCGGCGTGCTGGGCTTCGGGGTGGGCGTCGGCGTGGCCTGGCCGAGCACACTGCTCCAGGCCCGGCCGTTCGGGGTGGCGCTGGGCTTGATCGACGTACTCGGCTTCGGCGTCGTGGACGGCTTGCCACTCGGCTTCCCGCTGGGTGTCGGCGTCGTCGACGGCTGCGGCATCGGGTTCGCCGCCTGCGCGTCGTACACGATCCGGAAGTACAGCAAGGCGGTCTGGCCGACCTGGGCCACCAACGAGTCCCGCGTCGCGCCGGGCACGGCCACAGTGATGTGGTCGTTGCCCGAGGTGGTGATGTCGGCCTCGGCGACACCGGCACCGTTCACGCGCTGGGAGATGATGTTCTTGGCCTCGTTGAGCTGCTCCGGGGTCACGTCACCGCCGCCCGCCAGATTCTTGGCGGTCAGCGTGATGGTGGTGCCACCGCGCAGGTCCAGACCGAGCTTGGGCTTCCAGGTCTTGGTGAGCGCCATGATCCCGAACAGCAGGACCACGATGACTCCCAGGGCAATCAGGAGCCGACCGGGGCGGGATGTCGTCGTCGTTGCCACGTCAGATTCAACCTTTGTGCTTCTGGGCGCGCCCCGGTGTCTCGTGGACGCGGGGCGCGCCGCAGGCCGTCAGTGAGGGGTCAGTTCTCGGTGTGCGTCGGCGGCGTCTTCGGTGCGTCCTGCACCTTGCCGTCCGCCTTGTCACGGCCCGCGTCCGGCACGTCGACCGGGTCCTTGTCCGCGGCGGGCTCCTCGACGGCGTCGGCAGCCTCGTCGGTGGAGTCGGTGGCCTCGTCGGCGGTCACGTCCTCGTCCGGGATGATCCGGCCGATCGCGGCCTTGACGACCTGGACCAGGACGCCGTCGGAGATCTCCAGCGTCACGTAGTCGTCGTCGGTCTCCTCCACGATGCCGACCAGGCCACTGGTGGTGATCACCTTGGTGCCCGGGGCCAGGGAGGCGACGGTCTGGGCCTGGCGTTCACGCTGCTTACGCTGCGTGCGGCTCATGAACCAGATCATTCCGACGATCAGGATCAGCGGGATGAGCAGCGTGATACCGCCACCCCCGGAAGAGGCCATCGGTACGGCGAGGAGTTGCATCGGGTCTCAGAATCCTTCGTCGATCGGGGAAAACGGGCTACCGGCACGCTCTGCAGAAGCGCGCAGGTCGCAGCGGAATGACCTCAGGTCAGGCCAACGGGGAGTCTAACCCTGAGCGTCAACAAGTGCGTCACAACACCGGGTCACGTTTACGTTACTCGCCTTCGTCGTCGAAGAGCGTGTCCGCGAATGTTGCACCTTTCGGCACCTTGAGCCCGATATGGCGCCAGGCTGCGGGGGTCGCCACCCGGCCCCGCGGCGTGCGCGCCAGGTAACCGGAGCGCACCAGGAAGGGCTCGGCCACCTCCTCGACCGTTTCGCGCTCCTCACCGACGGCGACGGCGAGCGTGGACAGACCGACCGGCCCACCGCCGAACCGCCGGCACAGCGCGTCCAGCACCGAGCGGTCCAGCCGGTCCAGCCCCATCTTGTCGACCTCGTAGAGCTCGAGGGCGGCCTTCGCGAGGGCGAGAGTGATGATCCCGTCCGCCCGGACCTCGGCGAAGTCGCGCACCCGGCGGAGCAGCCGGTTCGCGATCCGGGGTGTGCCGCGGGACCGGGACGCGATCTCGCCCGCACCTTCCGGGGTGATGTCGACCTCGAGCAGGTCGGCCGACCGGTTGACGATCTTCTCCAGCTCGGAGGCGTCGTAGAACTCCAGGTGCCCGGTGAAGCCGAACCGGTCCCGCAGCGGCCCGGGCAGCAGCCCGGCACGGGTCGTCGCCCCGACCAGCGTGAACGGCGGAATCTCCAGCGGGATCGCGGTCGCCCCCGGCCCCTTGCCGACGATCACGTCGACCCGGAAGTCCTCCATCGCCATGTAGAGCAGCTCTTCGGCGGGCCGCGACATCCGGTGGATCTCGTCGAGGAACAGCACTTCACCCTCGTTGAGCCCGGACAGGATCGCGGCCAGGTCACCGGCGTGCTGGATCGCCGGACCACTGGTGATCCGCAGCGGAGCCGCCAGCTCACTGGCGATGATCATCGCCAGTGTCGTCTTCCCCAGGCCGGGCGGACCGGACAGCAGCACGTGGTCCGGGGTCCGGTTCCGGCCGCGGGCGGCGTGCAGGACGAGCTCGAGCTGCTCACTGACCCGGCGCTGGCCACCGAACTCGGCCAGCGTGCGCGGTCGCAGCGCCGACTCGATCTTGCGTTCCTCGAGATCCACCGCGTCGGCGGAGACCAGCGGGCGAACGTTGTTGTCCTCCATCGACTACGCCTTGGAGAGCGCGCGCAAGGCAGCGCGCAGCAGGTCGGGAACCGACGGATTCGGGTTGTCGGCGGCCAGCGGCGACACCGCGGTGACCGCGTCCTCGGCATCCCGCGGGGACCAGCCGAGACCGACCAGGCCGGCGTGCACCTGCGCCCGCCAGGCGTCCTGGGTCTGCAGCGGCCGCCCGGTCACCGTCCGCGACGGCGCACCGATCTTGTCCTTGAGCTCCAGCACGATCCGCTGGGCGCCCTTCTTCCCGATCCCCGGCACCTTCACCAGTACGGCGAGGTCCTCGGTGGCCACGGCATGGCGCAACTGGTCCGGTTCGAGCACCGCGAGCGCGGCCTGCGCCAGCTTCGGGCCGACCCCGGTCGCGGTCAGCAGCAGCTCGAACACACTCTTCGCGTCGTCGTCGGCGAAACCGTAGAGCGTGAGCGAGTCCTCGCGCACGATCATCGAGGTCGCGATCCGGGCCTCCTGGCCGGGCCGCAGCCCCGCCAGCGTGCCGGGGTCACAGAGCACCTGCAGGCCCACTCCCCCGACCTCGATCACGGCACTGTCCACTCCGATGGCCGCCACCGGGCCCCGCACGAACGCGATCACCGCGCACCTCCACTCATCGCTTGCCCTCTTGCGCCGCAACGGCGGCTCGCAGCCTGGCCACCTGCAGCCGGGACTGCGCCTGCGCCGCGGCCTCGAGATTCGACCGCGAGGCGGCCGCCTGCTGCAGTCTGCTCGCCACCCCACCACGCCAGATGTGACAGATCGCCAGCGCCAGCGCATCGGCGGCGTCGGCAGGGGTCGGCCGCTCGGGCAGCTGCAGGATCCGGGTGACCATCGTGGTCACCTGCTCCTTGCCGGCCCGACCGGACCCGGTGACCGCGGCCTTGACCTCACTCGGGGTGTGCAGCGCGACCGGCAGGCCACTGCGCGCGGCCACCACCATCGCCACCCCGGAGGCCTGGGCCGTGCCCATCACCGTCCGCACGTTGTGCTGCGCGAAGACCCGCTCCACCGCGACGGCATCCGGCCGGTGCTCGGTGATCCACTCGATCAGCTCGGCCTCGATCCGCACCAGGCGTTGCGAGACGTCGAGCTCGGGCGGTGTCCGGATCACGCCGACGGCGACCATCGTGGGCGGTCTGCCCGGTGTGCCCTCGACGACGCCGAGACCGCACCGGGTCAACCCAGGGTCGACGCCGAGCACCCGCATGGACTACCTCCGAACGTTTGTTCGACAACCCTAACGGCCGGTCCGGACAGCCGGGAAATCGACGCGCCGCCCGCTCAGAAGTAGTCGATCATGTACGCCGTCGACCCACTGAACGCGGTGTCGAGCGCAGCATCGGCCGCCGCCGATCCTCCGGACAGCAGTCCGGCTCCGCGGAGCGCAGCGACCGGCGTACCGGCATAGAGCGCGGCAAGCCCACGGGCACCCAGCCGGACCGCGTCCGCGGCGGGCTCGGCAGCCACCAGCGAACCGGTGCCGTCCGCAACCGACAGCCGCCAATCCCCAGCATTTGCTGGCAGATCGGCATCTTCGAGATGCAGCGGAAGATCCAGTACGGCGCCTGCCGCGTACCCGCGCTGTGCGATCGCGGCCGGTGCATCGGTGAGCCGCAGCATCCAGCGCTGGACCCGCGACTCGGCCTCGGCCTCGTGCTCGGCGAGCAGGTGCACGGGGTCGGTCGGTGCGGTGTGGACCAGCACGCTCTTCGCGATCGACGCACCGGAACCGACAGTCGCCCAGAGCGCCCGGGCGGTCTCTTCGGAGCCGGCCACGATCTCGTCGATGGACAGGTTCCCGTCGGACCAGTTGTAGACGACGAAGCCGTCTTCGGCGGCATACGCGAAGTTGTCCTCGTCGCCCAGCCACGACTCGACCTGACGGAGCGGCCAGATCAGTGGACCGTTCGACCGGTCGGTTTCGTGCAGCTTCGAGGCGAGCTCGATGAAGAGCTGCGCATCCTCCTTACCGGCCTTGCGCACCGGCACTCCGCGACCACCCAGCGTGCGCAGATCGGCTGCTGGGAAAGTGAACTGGTACCGCCCGCCAGCGAACTCGTATCCGAGGTGCCGGTACAGCACTGTGGTCGCCGGGTAGAGCGCCGACAGCGGATAGCCCTTCTCCACACTGCGCTTCAGCACAGCACGCATCAGCAGGCTGGCAACTCCACGACCGCGGTACTCCGGGGCGACGACCACACCGGCAACACCGGCCATGGGGATCCGCCGGCCGCCCCACCACTGCTCGAACGGCCAGATCCGCGCGGCCGCAACCAGCTCATCTCCGTCAACAACTCCGAGGTACCGGCCGTCGCGCGCGAACTCCAGCGCGGTCTTCCGCCACTCGTCCTTGTCCCCACCTGGCCCGAACGACCTCTGCCGTACCTGCCATGCCGAGTCCAGGTTCTCCTCGGCAACATCCACCACTCGCAGCGCATCCGTCACACGCCCGACCCTACGACGCCGTACGTCATCCCAGCGAGAGGAATACGGGCAGTGCTACTTGCGGTCGGTGACCCACAGGTGGATGGTGCCTTCGACAACCACTGTGCCGTCGTCACGAGTCGCCTTCACACGCACCGGTACGTCAGGTCCGCTGGTCCAGTCGTCCGGGTCGGTCTCGGCCGAGCAGGTCAGGTCGGAGGTGGACTTGGCGAGGTAGGCGACCTCCATCCCCTTCGGCAGCCAGCGCTTGCCGGCCGGGACGGTCGCCTCAGCCAGCGCACCCATCGCCGCCTCCAGCCCGTTGCACACCGCGATCGCATGCACCGTACCGATGTGGTTCTGCACCGCCCGCCGCTTCGGCAGCACCAGCGAGGCGTAGTTCGCCCCCACCTGCACGAACCGTGGCCGAATCGACCGGAAGTACGGCGCCTTCCACGTGAAGGCCCGCGAGAACACCCGGTCCCCACCCGGAACCGCTTTGAGCCGGCCCCACATCTCCACCACCTGAGTCGCCATACCGGTCATGTTACCCACGAGTAAGGCATTGCCGCTAGGGCACCTCGGGTCTGACCGTCCGGAGGGTTCCGTTGACTCGGACCTGGACGGTACGGCGTGCGGTGGTGCGGTCAGCGGTGATTCGGAACGAGCGGACTTGGCCGGCTGTCCAGGTGCAGTCGACTCGGTAGCCACCTCGTGCTCGGAGACCGCGGAAGGAGCCGTCGGGCCAGGCGGCGGGAAGCGCGGGCAGGAGCGCGATCTCACCGCCGTGGCTCTGCAGGAGCATCTCCACGATTGCCCCGGAGACTCCGAGGTTGCCGTCGATCTGGAACGGCGGGTGCGTCGTGAACAGGTTCTGGAGGGTGTTGAAGGTCAGCAGTCCGCGCAACATGATCGCTGCGCGCTCACCGTCGCCGAGGCGGGCGAACAGCGCGCACCGCCAGGGCCAGGTCCACGAACGGCGACTGTCGCCCGACACGGTGGCCGCTGTGAACGGCTCACCTTCCTTCTCACCGCAGCGCGCCTTCAACGACACCAGGGCCGCGGCTGCGAGTTCCGGCGTACCGGCTGGGGTGATCTGCCGGCCTGGGTAGACGGCGAACAGGTGTGAGGTGTGCCGGTGGATGTCGGCCGGATCGTCTCGGTCGGTCTGCCATTCCTGCAGTTGTCCCCAGCGACCGATCTTGTTGGGCGCCAGGCGAGCTTGCAGGTCCGCGACAGTCCGGCGGTACTGCGCATCGACGTTCAGAACGGTCGCAGCGTCGAGGTAGTTCTGGAAGAGGTCCCAGATGATCTGCTGGTCGTACATCACGCCGTCTTCGCGCGGACCGTGCTCCGGCGACCAGCCGTCGGGCGACACCAGCCGGCCGTCGGCGTCCTCGACGAGACGGTCTTCCCAGAACTCGCAGATCTCCTTGATCAGCGGGTACGCGTGCTTGCGTAGGTACTCGCGGTCCTGCGTGAAGGCGTAGTGCTCCCAGAGGTGCTGCGCGTACCAGGCGCTCGCGACGGTGTTCCACTGCCAAGAGTTGCCGCCGAAGACGCTCTGACTGGTGCGCGCGGTCCAGCCACGGGTGTCGGCACCGAAGGCGTGCCGCGTAGCCACCCGGCTCGGGACTGCGACCTGCTCGATGAAACGCGTGAGGGCCTCATGCGAGTCCGGCAGGTCAGCCGTCTCCGCGCCCCAGTAGTTCATCTGCACATTGATGTTCGTGTGATAGTCCGAGGCCCACGCAGGCTGGTCCTGGTCGTTCCACAGTCCCTGCAGATTCGCCGGGAGCCCGTCAGGTCGCGACGACGACGCCAGCAGGTAACGGCTGTACGTGAACAGGGTCTGCTCGAGTGACGGGTCCGCACCACCGTCGGCATACCGCGCAAGTCGTTGGCCTGTTGGGAGTGCAGCAACCTCGGGAGCCGTGCTCCCCCAGTCCACCGCAACACGACGCATGCGAGCGCTGAAGTCCTTCTGGTGCTTGCTCAGCGACGCATCCGCCCCCTGACGGACAGCGGTCGCGACAGACCCTCGTACGGCGGGCGCTGGCGCGCTACCGCGCCACCCGTCTGCCGCCGACATCGCGTAGTCGGTCCGGCCGTCCAGATAGACCACCAGCTCGCGGCAGTCCTTCACCTCGATCGACGTGCCGTCGGTTGTCACCGATCCGCCTCGGGTGACGACACGGGCCTCAGCGGCATACCGCAGTCCGTTGCCCATGGCACCGTTGAACCTCAGCGTGGTCCGGTCCGCGACCGTCTTCGCGCCTTGGCCGGCCAGCAACGACACTCGTCCCGACAGCTGTCCGACGTACCGCAGAACAAGCACGTCACCGGCAAAGGCAGTACTGCGGATGTGCACGCCCCGCTCGTCGACGTACTCGCTGCTGTGCACTCCACTCACCAGGTCGAGCGAACGACGGTACTCCGTGAACTGCGGAGCGTCGTGTGGATCCACACCGTCCAGTGCGATCTCTGCGACCTGGAAGTGGCTCACCCCGGCGACCGGCGTGAACGTGAAGCGATAGTGCCGGTACGACGCCGGTGTGGCGATGTCGAAGTGCCGGGTCTCGAGTCGGGCGGTGAACGGTCCCGCCAACTGCTGTCTGTCGAGCACCGTCCACGTCTGCCCGTCGTTCGACCCCTCAAGCACCCACGCCTGCGGATCCCGTGCCGGCACGTCGTTCGCGCTGGTCAGCGCATAGCCGCGGACACTGGCCGCGGTCCGCAGGGCTAGTTGCCACACGACTGCGGCTGGTGGTGAGATCACGCACCACTTGGTGTCGTTGCGGCCGTCGATCGTCTGCTGCACCGTCTCCGCGGCGGACGTCTCGTAGGGACCACCGGGTGCGGTCAGCTCGGTCGCTCCGCCGCCGAACTCGACGTACAGGTCACCGAAGTTCCGGAACGAGCCGAAGCCGGTCATCGAGGTGTCGAACGCGTTGTCGTCCACTCCGGCCAGACCGTTGTCGTAGTCGTTGACTCCGCCCCAGAGGCTCTGCTCGCTGAGCTGGATGCGATCCCGGCCGACGCCGCCGAACACCATGGCGCCCAGACGGCCGTTGCCGATCGGTAGCGCGCCCGACTCCCACGCATGGGCCGGCTCGCCGTACTCGAGCCGCCCCGGCCGGACGGTCGGCAACGCCGGGCCGGCCGACGCGACGCTCACCCCACTCACCCAGGCTGCGGTCCCCAGACCTCCAGCGGCGAGAACAGCACGACGACTCAGCTCAGGCATGGGCGGGGCCTCTCGAAGAGATCGGGCGACTCCGCGCATTTCAGCGCGGAGTCACGAGTTCCCGAGCGAGAATGCCGAACGAAAGGTCCGATGTCTACCCTTCGGCAAGACTCTTCGGGCGTAGATCCGTCCAGTGCGTCTCGATGTGGTCCAGGCACTCCTGGCGACCGGCGGGCCCGTGCGCGACCGTCCAGCCCGCCGGAGTCTCCGCGAACTCGGGCCACAGGCTGTACTGGCCCTCCTCGTTGACCAGCACGAGGTAGACGCCGTCGGCGTTCTCGAAGGGGTTGCTCACTGTCCTTGCCTTTCCGTTGCCAGCTGCACAACTGTTTCCAATGCGCGGAACCAGGTCTCGGCCAGGTCCCGTACTGCGTCGTCGGTGAGAAGTTCGGAGGCGTAGGCCCACTCCGCGATCAGCTCGGGGCCGTCGGGACGGTCCGCGGTCAGAGCGTTCACAGTGAGCGCATGTGACATCGGCATGTCCGGATCCGCGTCCAGCTCCGCAGCGCTGTCCTCGGCCGCTGGCGCCGGCGACCAGTCGGCCGCTTCCGGGAGGTCGAAGCGACCCATGTAGTTGAACTCGATCTGCGGCTCGCCGAGCTCGGCCAGCACGGGTGCGGTCTTCGGGTTGAGGTGGCGCAGGAGCCCGTGGCCGATACCAGCCGTGGGCAGTGCGGCCAGCTGGTCCCGGACGCGGCCCAGAGCCACCTCTACGTCCTGCCCGGCAGGGTCGAGCCGCACCGGTACGACGCTGGTGAACCAGCCGACAGTCCGCGACAGATCGGCGTCGCCCGCGAGTTCCGCCTCGCGCCCGTGTCCTTCGATATCGACCAGCACGGGCGCACCGGCCGCCGTACCGAAGTGACGCGCTCGCCACTCAGCCACGGCCAGCGCGAACGCGGTCAGCAGCACATCGTTCACACCGGCGCCGAAAGAGGCCGGGGCCCGACTCAGCAGCGGACCGGTGACGGCCGCGGGCAGCGTCAGTGACAGGTGGCCAGCGGTGCGGACGGTGTCTCGTACTGAGTCGAGTGGGCGTGCGAGCGGTAGACCAGCGCCCTCGGCGAGGATCGAGGCCCACAGCGGCAGCTCGTCCTCAGCCGCCGGCTCCACGGCCCGTGCCGCGAGCCGACGGGACCAGCGGCCGAACGACAGCTCCACCGGCGCCAGCTCCGGCGTACGGCCTTCTCGTACGGCGGACCAGGCTGTCGCGAGGTCGGGCAGTAGTACCCGCCAGGACACGCCGTCGGTCACCAGGTGGTGCGCGAGGATCAGCAGCCGGCCCGGCGTCTCGGGGCCGGCGTCGAACCACACTGCCCGGACCATGGCGCCTGCCTCGGGATCAAGCCCCGCCTGCGCAGTCAGCGCGTGCTGAGAGATCGCCGTACACATTGCTGCCTCGTCGGCGCCGCGCACGTCGGTTCGGGTGAGCCACGTGCTGACGTCTGCGTGCGTCGGCACCGACAGCGCGGGCTCCGGCTCGCGAATCAGGCGGGCACGCAGCATGTCGTGCCGATCGGCCACAGCCTGCAGAACGGCCTGCAGCCCTTCCTGAGTGAGCTCTGCCGGAGTGCGGAGTAGGGCGGCCTGGTGGTAGCCCGCGATCGGGCCACCGCGCTCCAGCAGGGCACGCATGATCGGCGTGAGCGGAACCGGACCCACGCCGTCGTCGTCGTGGACCGTCTCGTGGTCGGCGACCGCCGCCACTGCGGCCAGTGCGACCACTGTGCGGTGCTGGAACAGCTGCCGCGGGGTGAATCGCAGCCCCCGGGCGCGGGCCCGTGCGACCAGCTGCATGGCGATGATGCTGTCGCCACCGAACGCGAAGAAGTCGCCCTCAGTCCCTACCGCCTCGGCCGGCAACCCCAGCGCCTCACCGAACAGCTCACGCAGGACGAACTCGGTCTCGTTCTCCGGAGTCCGCCCACCACCGGCCAGGGTGAAGTCAGGCGCCGGCAGGGCCGCCCGGTCGAGCTTGCCGTTAGACAGCACCGGCAGCCGATCCAGTACGACGACCGCCGCCGGAACCATGTAGTCGGGCAGCGCTGCCGCGGTGTGCGCGCGGAGCTCGGCCGGGTCCGCATCGGAGACCACGTAGGCGACGAGCTGCCGCTGGTCGCGAGCGATCACGACGGTCTGGCTGACCGCCGGGTGACTGTCGAGCACAGCCTCGATCTCGGCCAGCTCGATCCGGTAGCCGCGGATCTTGACCTGGTCGTCGGTACGTCCGGCGAATTCCAGCAGCCCGTTCCGCGTCCAGCGAGCTAGGTCACCCGTGCGGTACATGCGGGCGCCCGGCGTACCGAACGGGTCGGCGACGAACCGCTCAGCGGTCAGCTCCGGCCGGCCCAGGTAGCCACGAGCGAGACCCGGGCCGGACAGGTACAGCTCACCGGTGACACCCGGCGGAACCGGACTCAGCGCTGCGTCGAGCACGTAGGCGCGAGAGCCGTGGACCGGCCGCCCGACGACCGGACGTGTGCTGTCGCTGAGCCGTCCGACCAGTGCGTCCACGGTCGCTTCGGTCGGCCCGTACAGGTTGAAGCCCTCGGTGTTCGGCAGTGCAGCCAGCCGGCTCCACAGCGACTCCGGAACCGCCTCGCCCCCGAAGCCCACCACGGCGAGCGGACACTCGCCGTCCGGACCGATCAGCCCGCTGTCGGCCAGCTGGGTCAGGAGCGACGGAGTGACCTCGATGAAGTCGATACCACGGTCGCGGATGAATGCGGTGAGCAGTTCAGGATCGCGTCGCGTCTCGTCGTCCGCGATGTGCAGGGCGTGCCCGTCCAGCAGCCACAACTGCGGCTGCCACGACGCGTCGAACGAGAACGACCAGGCATGTGCCACCCGCAGGTGCTGGCGACCGGTCCGTTCCTTCGCCAGATCGTGCAGGTCGTGGCGATGGCTGTGGAAGAGGTTCGCGACACCGCGCTGGGTGACGACAACGCCCTTGGGCCGGCCAGTCGATCCGGACGTGTAGATGACGTACGCCGGATGGTCCGGGCCGGGGGCGGTCGGCGTCGCTTCCGGGAGTCCGGCCAACGCGTCGAGACGCAGTACAGGGATGTCCGTGGCAGGCAGGGCGGTGTCCGTGGTGGACAGGACCAGGACCGGACTGGCATCCGCGAGCATGCTGGTGAGACGTGACTCGGGCAGGTCAGGATCGAGCGGCAGGTAGCCGGCACCGGCCTTCATCACCGCGAGGATCGCGGCGATGTAGTCGGCTGTGCGCGGCAACGCCAGTGCGACGAGCCGCTCCGGGCCTGCGCCCTGTCCGGCGAGCACACGGGCCAGTTGCTCGGTGCGCGCATCCAGCTCGGCGAAGGTCCAGGTGTTGTGGTCGTCGGTGACGGCAACCGCGTCTGGACTCGCCGCGACCTGTGCGGCGAACAGAGCGGGCACGGTCTCGAGCCGCTCGGCCGGCGGGAGCGCAGTGTCGTTCCAGGTCTCCAGAACAGTCTGCCGCTCGGCAGTGCTGAGGACGTCGAGAGAGCTGATCCTGCAGGTGGGATCGGCGACGACCTGTTCCAGCAGGGACTCCAGCCGACGGCCGAGGAGTTCTGCGGTCGACTGGTCGAACAGGTCGGCGCTGTACTCGATCCAGCCCTGGATACCGTCGCCCTCGCCCTGTTCGACGAAGTCGAAGCTGAGGTCGAACTTGGCGGTCTCCTGGCCGACCGACTCGCGCCGTACGGACAGGCCGGGCAGCTCCATGCCTTCGGTCTGGTTGGTGAGGTGGGCCACCATCACCTGGAACAGCGGGTGCCGGGCGAGCGAGCGCTCCGGCTTGATCGCCTTCACGAGCCGTTCGAACGGCAGGTCCTGGTGCTCGTACGCCGTCAGGTCGGTCTCGCGGACCCGCGTCAGCAGCTCGGTGAAGGTGGGGTTGCCGGACAGATCCGTTCGCAGGACGAGCGAGTTCACGAAGAAGCCGACGAGGTCTTCAAGCGCCTTGTCGCCACGGCCCGACACCGGGGCGCCGAGGGGGATGTCCGTCCCGGCCCCGAGTCGGTGCAGCAGCGCCGCGACAGCAGTTTGAGCCACCATGAACATGCTGACGCCGTGCTCACGTGCCAGCTCGCGCAGTGCACGCTCCACAGCCGGTGAGACGGCGAAGTCGACCGTGCCACCTCGTCCGCTCGACTCTGCCGGACGCGGACGGTCGACGGGCAGGTTCAGCTCGACCGGCAGCCCGGCGAGCGTCCGGGTCCAGTGCTCGACCAGGCTGCTCTCGGTCGCCTCCAGCAGCTCCTGCTGCCACAACGTGTAGTCGGCGTAGCTCGCGGGGAGTGGCGCCCACTCGGGACTGCGGCCTTCGACGCGCGCCGCATAGGCGCTGGACAGGTCACCGAGCAGCGGGCGGTCCGACCACTCGTCGGTGGCGATGTGGTGCAGCAGAAGCAACAGCACATGCTCGTCCCGTCCCACCTCGAACAGGACCGCCCGCACCGGGATCTCCTGGCCCAGGTCGAACGCGTACGCCGCCTCGGTCGCCAGGTCCCCGTAGTCCGCCACGGTGAGCGGGAGCTCGGCGTGGTCGAGGACCTGTTGGAACGGCATGCCGTCAACGGCCGGGAACACCGTGCGCAGCGGTGCGTGCCGTGCGACGACGTCGTTCAGTGCGGCCTCGAGTGCGGCCCGGTCGAGGCGACCAGTGAGCCGCCAGACCGACGGGAGGTTGTACGTCGGGTTGGGCCCCTCCACCTGGTGCAGCAGCCACAGCCCTTGCTGTGCAGACACGAGCGGCAACCGCTCCGGCACCGACCGCGCGGCGTCGAGCGCAGGCCGTACGACGCTGTGAGCCGTCCCAAGGTGCTTGGCGAGCTTGGCCGGCGTCGGTGCGTCGAAGATCGTGCGCAGCGACGCCTCTGCCCCGACACTCGCCCGAAGCCGGCTGACCAGCCGCATCGCACTCAGCGAGTGCCCACCCAACGCGAAGAAGTCGTCATCGACCCCCACCCGCTCAAGGCCGAGTACCTCGGCCACCAACGCACACAGCGTCTCCTCCAACGGAGTACGCGGTCGCGCGTCCCCCACCTCAGCCGCGAAGTCCGGTGCCGGCAGCGCCCGCCGATCCAGCTTCCCGTTCGGAGTCAACGGCAGCGAGTCGAGAGTGACCACGGCGGCCGGGACCATGTGATCGGGCAGCGACACCGCGACGTGCGCCCGCAGTTCTGACGACGTGGCTGGTGCGGACAGTACGACGTACGCGACCAGCTGCTCGTCTCGCAGGATGACGGCGGCGTGTGCGACTGCAGGGTGAGCCGTGAGCGCGGTCTCGATCTCGCCCAGTTCGATGCGGAAGCCGCGGAGCTTCACCTGGTCGTCGGCACGACCGAGGTACTCCAGCTCGCCGTCCTGGCGCCAGCGGGCGAGGTCGCCGGTGCGGTACATGCGCTCACCGGTGGCGAAGGGGTTGGCGACGAAGCGCTCGGCGGTGAGGGCTGGGCGACCGAGGTAGCCGCGTGCCAACTGCACACCGGCGAGGTAGAGCTCACCGGCGACACCCGGCGGGACCGGGTTCAGCTCGGCGTCGAGCACGTAGGTGCGGGTGTTCCAGACCGGGTGGCCGATCGGGACGGTGGTCGGTGCAGCAGGGACCTCGTAGGAGGTGACGTCGACTGCGGCCTCGGTGGGGCCGTAGAGGTTGTGCAGCTTGCTGGTGGGCAGGACCTCGGCAAAGCGCGCGGCGAACGGGGCAGGCAGAGCCTCACCACTACACATCACCTGACGCAGCGAAGCGCAGTGCGCCGCCGCCGGCTCGTCGAGGAACGCGCGCAGCATCGACGGAACGAAGTGGGTGGTAGTGATCTGCTCCTGCTGGATCAGGTCGGCAAGGTAGAGCGGATCCTGGTGTCCCTCCGGCCGGGCAACCACCAGAGCGGCCCCTGTGATGAGCGGCCAGAAGAATTCCCACACCGACACGTCGAACCCGGCAGGTGTCTTCTGCAGCACCCGGTCAGTGGACTCGAGCCGGTAGGTGTCCTGCATCCACAGCAGGCGGTTGACGATTGCCTGGTGCGGGACGGAGACGCCCTTGGGCCGTCCGGTCGAACCGGATGTGTAGATGACGTACGCCGCCTGCAACGGGTCGTAGGACTGCGGTAGCGGCGCGTCAGCCGGCTGGTCAGGCATGCCGTCCAGCGCGACCAGCACCGTAGCGATGTCGGTAGCTGGAAGATCAGCCGTGACCAGACAGACCGGCTCGGCGTCTCCGAGCATGTAGGCGAGCCGATCAGCCGGGTAGCTGGTGTCCAGAGGCAGATACGCAGCACCAGCACGCTGTACCGCGAGCAGGGTGATCACCAGCGCAAGCGAACGTGGCAACGCCACAGCAACGATGGTGTCGGCTTGTGCACCGTTCGCGGTGAGCGTGCGAGCCAAAGTCTCCACTCGCGCATCGAGCTCGGCATACGTCAGTGCCTCGCCCTCATAGACGAGCGCCGTCGCCGCTGGCGTACGAGCCACCTGCGCACGGAACAACTCCGGCAGCGTCGTGTCGACGACCGCACGCGCGGTGTCGTTGAAACCTTGGAGGACAAGGGCGCGCTCATCGTCGTAGAGCACGTCCAACGTGCCGACACGACGGCTTGGGTCAGCGACGACCTGTTCGAGCAGTGACGCCATCCGGCGGCACAGGAGCTCTGCGGTAGCCGCATCGGTTAGGTCGGTCGCGTACTCGAGCAGGAGCGTGAGGCGGCCGGACACGTCCGACTCGTCCACGAAGGTGAAGTTCAGATCGAACTTGGCCGCACCGGTCTCCATCTCGTACCACTCCGCCGGCAGCCCGAGCAGAGCCTCCGGATCACCCTCCGGCCGGTGGTGGTACCCGAGCATCACCTGGAAGAGCGGATTACGACCGGTGATCCGCGGCGGGTTCAGCGCCTCGACGACACGGTCGAACGGGACGTCCTGGTGCTCGAACGCAGCCAGCGACGACTCACGGACCCGCGCCAGCAACTCCTGGACCGTCGGTGCACCGGACAGGTCGGTCCGCAGTACCAGGGTGTTGACGAAGAAGCCGACCAGGTCGTCCAGACCGCTGTCGGTCCGACCCGCGATCGGCGCACCCAGCGGAATGTCGTCGCCCGCCCCCAACCGATGCAGCAGGGCGGCGGTAGCAGCCTGCACGACCATCCACATGCTGGTGCCGGAGCTGGTCGACAGCTCACGCAACGCACGCCCCGTCTCGACGGGCAGTTCGCAGCGCACGATGGCGCCGCCGCCGCTGGGCTCGGCCGGACGCGGGCGGTCCAGCGGCAGGGTGAGCTCGTCCGGGGCGCCGCGTAGCGCCTCACTCCAGTACGCGAGCTGACGCTCACCCAGCTGCTCGAAGAGCTCTTCCTGCCAGAGCGTGTAGTCGGCGTACTGCACCGGCAGCGCGTCCCACACCGGTTCGCTACCAGCGCTGCGGGCGGCGTACGCCGTGTTGAGGTCGGCCAGGAACGGACGGTCGGACCACTCGTCGGTGGTGATGTGGTGCAGGACCACAGCCACGACATGGTCTTCCGCACCGACCCGGAACACCTCTGCCCGCAAGGGGAACTCACGCGTCAGATCGAAGGTTCGCCGCTGCGCCGACTCGACCAGCCCAGGCAGATCGCCCTCGGCACAGTCCACAACACTGAACGACAGCTGTGCCTGGTCACGAATCCACTGGAACGGCACTCCGTCGTGCTCACCAACCAGAGTCCGCAGCGACTCATGCCGCGCAGCCACATCCTGCAACGCTGTCTGCAATGCCGGTACGTCGAGCGCCCCGCGCAGACGGAACACCAACGGGAAGTTGTACGCCGCCCCAGCGCTCTCCAACTGCTCCACCAGCCACAGCCGCCGCTGCGCTGCGGACAACGGGACGTACTCCGGGCGCTCGCCGTACGTCGTCAGAGCCGGGCGTGCGGGCTTGCCGTTGTCGGCGCGTCCCGCAAGCAATGCCGGGGTCGGTGCCTCGAACAGGTCGCGGATGGCGAGCTCAGCACCGAGCTCGGTGCGCGCACGGCTGACCAGCCGAGTGGCGAGCAGCGAGTGCCCGCCGAGATCGAAGAAGTTGTCCTCGGCCCCTACTTCGGGCAGTCCGAGCACCTCCGCGAACAGGCGGCACAGCACCTCTTCCTGCGGAGTGCGCGGACCACGTCCACCGCCCAGCGCGACTGCGGGCTCAGCATCCGGCAGAGCACGCACGTCGAGCTTGCCGTTCGAGTTCATCGGTAGACCGTCGACCGTGACGAATGCGGCCGGAACCATGTACTCCGGCAGCTCCTTCCCCAGGTCGTCGCGCAACCGCCGTACCAGCGCGCTCGCTTCCCTGGCGGCCGTCGGGTCATTCGCGTACGGCGCCGCGCCACCACCCGCGCGGTAGAGCCCACTGGTCAGCCGGGGAGCCTCCGGCGTGAATACCGCGTCGTACGTTCCGGCCGGGCCGCACCAGGTGGTCAGGACCTGATGGCCCAGTGTGTGCAGGTCCTCCGGGTCGACCCCGTCGCCGATCCGGCCGTCGGGGATGCCGGTGACGCGCAGAGCTCTCCCGTCGGACAGGAGTTCCCGCAGAGTCTCAACCGTGGACCACTCGACGGTCGGTACGTCCGACAGGCGCAGATCCGGGTCACCGGCGTACAGGACGACGTCGTACCGGTGGCGGCTCAGTTCGTTGTGGTGCAGGGCGCGTTTGGTGCGCAGGTCGATCTCATAGCCCAGAGTCGTGAAGTAGTCCGGGTCGACGAGCAGTTCCTTCTCCAGCTGCAGTCCACGCTCGACGGCGCGCTCCAGCTCGGTCTCCGCGGTTCCGCGGGCCTGCTGGATCTCGGTGTGGAAGGTGCGGGCCAGGCGCAGGTTGCGGACGTCGCCGACGAACAGTGCGCCGCCAGGAGCCAGCAGGTCCATCGCACCGTTGATGACGGTGGTCAGGTACTCGATGCTCGGGAAGTACTGGATGACCGAGTTGATGACGATCGTGTCGAAGAAGCCGGTTGGCAGGTCGGACAGGTCGTCGGCGGGCCGGCAGCGCAGCTCCACGCGGTCCGCGAGCTCCGGGTCGTGGGCACGCAGTTCGGCGCCGATCTTGCGGATGACGGGCGCTGCGAAGTCAGTACCCCAATACGACTCGGCAGCTGGTGCGAGCCGGGACAGCAGCAGGCCGGAGCCGATACCGATCTCCAGTACGCGGCGGGGCTGCAGCGACTCGATCCGGGCGAGCGTGGCCTCGCGCCACTCGTGCATCTGCTCGAACGGGATCGGCTGTCCGTCGTACGAGCTGTCCCAGCCGTCGTACTGCTCGGTGAAGACAGCGGTGCCGATCTCCTCGTACTCGTCGGAGTAGATCTCCTGCCACTCGTCGACCTGCGCTGCCTCGGCAGCCTGCCGCTCCGCGGAGTCGGCCGCAGCCGGTACGACGTAGCCCACGAGGCGGTCGTCCCGGACGACCACCGCGGCCTGGGCGACGAGCGGGTGCCGGCTGAGCACGGTCTCGATCTCGCCGGGCTCGATCCGGTAGCCGCGAATCTTCACCTGGTCGTCGGTGCGGCCGAGGAAGTCGAGGTTGCCGTCGGGGTTCCGGCGCACCAGGTCGCCGGTGCGGTACATGCGCTCACCTGACACGCCGAATGGGTCAGCTACGAAGCGCTCTGCGGTCAGACCGGGCTGGTCGAGGTAGCCCCGCGCCAGACCGATACCGGCGATGTACAGCTCCCCCGGTACGCCGTCCGGTACCGGCCGCAGCCAGCTGTCCAGGATGTGCGCCCGGGTACCGCGGATCGGCTTGCCGACCGTCGGTGTAGCGCTGTCGAACGTGCCACCACCAAGGGTGTTGATGGTGTACTCGGTCGGACCGTAGAGGTTGTAGCCGTACGTCCCCTCGGTGTCGCGCAGAACGCTCCACACCGTGTCGGAGACCGCCTCACCACCGAGCAGCACCAGCGGCGGGACGTGGCCCTCCAACAGACCCTGCTCGATCAGCAGCCGCGCGTACGTCGGAGTGACGTTGACGACGTCGATGCGGTGCTGCTCGCAGTACGCAACGAGCGCCTCGGCGTCACGACGCAGCTCCTCGTCACAGACGTGCACCTCATGGCCTTCGACCAGCCACAGCAGCTCTTCCCACGACATGTCGAAAGCGAACGACACGGTGTGCGCAATGCGCAGCTGCCGTCCGCCGGCCGAGGCGACTGCCGGGTCGAAGATCTCCTTCTGGTGGTTGAGCTGCATGTTCGTGAGACCCCGGTACGGCGTGACCACGCCCTTCGGGCGACCCGTGGAACCAGAGGTGTAGATGACGTACGCCGGATGCTCAAGACTGAACCTACGCTGGACAGGTGCATCAGACAGTCCGGCCAGCTCGCTCTGCACTGCAGAGTCATCCAGCAGGACCCGCTGCATGTCACCGTCGAGCGTGGCCGACACAGCAGTCGTGCTGAGCAGCAAGAGCGGACGGGCGTCGGCCAGCATCAGGGACAACCGGTCGGCCGGGTGGTCGAGTTCCAGCGGCAGATAGGCCGCACCGGTTCGCAGTACGGCGAACAGCGCGACCACCATGTCCAGCGACCGCGGCAGACCGAGTGCGACCACCTGCTCCGGACCGGCGCCGCGCTCGATCAGCAACCGGGCCATGCGGTTCACCGCCGCGTCCAGCTCGGCGTACGTGAGCGTGCGCTCGCCGAAGACCAGCGCCCGAGAGTCCGGCGTACGGGTCGCCTGGACAGCCAGCAGGTCGGCGATGGTCTCCTCGGGATCCGGCACCTGGCTCGCGGCCCACTCCGCTTGCAGCGCCGCGTGCTCAGCGGGCAGCAGCGGGTCGAGGGAGCCGACGGGCGCGGTGAGGTCAGCGGTGAGCCGGTCGACGAGCAGCGCGAAGCGGTCGAGCAGCACCTCGGCGTCATGCGTTGGAACGAGGTCGGGCCGGTGGGTCAGCGTGACGGCGATCTCGCGGCCGGGCGTGATGACGAGGTTGACCGGGTAGTGGGTCGCGTCGACGTTGGCGACGGCGGTCGCACCGTGCTGCGTGCGCAGCAGCTCCAGTCGCTCCTCGGTGTCGTTGTTGCGCAGCACGAACAACGTGTCGAACAGCTTGCGGTGGCCAGTTTCGGCCTGCAGGACGCCGAGGCTGAGGTGCTCGTACGGCATCAGGTCCAGACGCTCACCCTGAATCCGCTGCAGCATCGCGAGCACCGGCTCGGTGGCGTCGAGGCGGAGCCGGGTCGGGACCGTGTTCAGGAACAGACCGATGATCTCGCCGACGTCCGGGACCTCGCTCGGGCGGCCGGCGACCGTCGTACCGAAGACGACATCGGCGCGACCGGTGGCGGAGGCGAGGGTCAGACCCCAGGCTGCGTTGAGCAAAGTGTTCAGGGTGAGACCGTGCTCGCGGCCGACCTCGCGGAGCCGGTCGCTCAGAGCAGCCGGCAGCTGTACGTCGAGCTGGTCGGGGATGACGGGTTCCAGACCGTCGGGTGCGGTCGGGGCGAGCAGCGTGGGCTCGTCCAAGCCGGAGAGCGCCGTACGCCAGGCCGCTGTGGCGACCGTGTCGTCCTGACGCTCCAGCCAGGTCAGGTAGTCGCGGTAGCTGCCGGGCTCGGGCAGGGCGGTTGCACCCTGGTAGAGACCGAACAGCTCGTCCAGGAACAGCCACGCCGACCAGCCGTCCCACAGGATCAGGTGTCGGCCGATGACGAGGCGGTCACCCCGGTCGAGCCGCACCAGCAGCAGGCGGAACAGCGGCGGCGCGGACAGGTCGAAACGACGGTTGCGCTCGGCGTCGGTCAGCTCAAGCAGCCGTGCATCCTGCTCAGCGACAGGGAGACCGGTCAGGTCGACCTCCTCGAGCGGGACCTCCGGAGCCTCGACGATGAACTGCACCGGCTGGTCGAGACCGTCACTGGTGAAGCCCGCGCGCAGACCGGGGTTACGGACCAGCAGGGTGCGAACGGCGGCCCGCAACCGGTCGGTGTCGAGGCGCTCCGCGAAGTCGAAGGTCTCGTGGACGGTGTAGACGTCCATCTCACCCTCGTAGAAGGCCGAGTGGAAGAACAACCCGTCCTGCAACGGAGCGAGCGGCCAGATGTCCTCGACAACACCTGGTGCCGCGAACGAACGGACGTGGGCCAACTGCGCCTCGGTCAGCGCAAAAGCATCACCCGTGTGCTGGCCAGTGGGCTCCGTGACCGCAGGTGCCGCGGCAGCAAGCGCGGCGGGCGTGCGGTGCGTGAACACGTCCCGGGGGCTCAGCTCGAGACCTCCGGCACGAGCGCGCGTCGCCACGCCGATGGAACTGATGCTGTCGCCGCCGAGGTGGAAGAAGTCGTCGTCGGGACCGAGGTCCTCGATCCCGAGCACCGCCGCGAAGATGCCGGTCAGCAACCGCTCCGCAGGGCCCTCCGGCTCCCGGCGCGCGCCGCGCTCGACCTCAGGTGCAGGCAGCGCGCCCTGGTCCAGCTTGCCGCTCGGACTCAGCGGCAGGTCGTCCAGTACGACGTACGCCTCGGGCACCATCGATGCGGGCAGCACCTCGGCCAGTGCAGCCCGCAGCTCGGCCACATCGACAACAGCACCGGACGCCGGCACCGCATAGGCGACCAGACGCTGCTCACGCACGACTACTGCACCACGGGCGACGGCCGGGTGACCTGTCAGCGCAGCCTCGATCTCACCGAGCTCAACGCGGTTACCGCGCAGCTTGACCTGGCGGTCGGTGCGGCCGAGGTAGTCGATCGTTCCGTCCGCACGGCGGCGTACGAGGTCGCCGGTGCGGTACATACGGGCGCCGACTGCGTAGGGGTCGGCAACGAAGCGGTCCGCGGTGAGAGCAGCGCGCCGGTGATAGCCGCGCGCCAGCTGGACACCGGTCAGATAGAGCTCACCTGGCACACCGTCTGGCACCGGGCGCAGACACGAGTCCAGAACGCGCAGACCCGTGTTCCACACCGGCCGGCCGATCGGCACCGTCGTGTCGGAAGCACCGTCGTACTCGTGGAACGTCACGTCGACCGCGGCCTCGGTGGGTCCGTACAGGTTGTGCAGCGGTACGCCGGTCAGCTCGTGCCACCGACGGGAAGCCGTTCCGGGCAGCGCCTCACCGCTACTGAACACGCGGCGAAGGCTCCGCGACCACGCCGAATCCGCAGTGACCTCGTCGGTCACCAGGAACGCTTCCAGCATTGACGGTACGAAGTGCATGGTGGTCACCTGCTCGGCCTGGATCAGCCGGGCCAGGTAGGCGGGGTCGCGATGACCGTCCGGTACGGCGAGCACGACGGCCGCACCTTCACACAGCGCCCAGAAGAACTCCCACACGCTGACGTCGAAGCTGGACGGCGTCTTCTGCAGCACGCGATCGTCGGCCGTGAGACCGTACGCGCCCTGCATCCAGGCCAGCCGGTTGACGATGGCGCGGTGCGTCACGACAACGCCCTTGGGGCGACCGGTGGAGCCAGACGTGTAGATCAAGTACGCCGGGTCGTCAGGGCTAGCTGCCACTGCCGGGGGCACCGACCACAGCTCGTCGTACGCGTCCACAACCAGTACGTCGAGACCGTCGGCTTCGGGTAGCCGAGCAGCATCCCGGTCCGTGGTGATCACTATGGTCGCGCCCGAGTCGGCCAGCATGTAGGCCAGGCGATCGGCCGGATAGTCGAGATCCAGCGGCAGGTACGCCGCACCGGCCTTCAGAACACCCAGCAGCGCCACCATCAGCTCTGCCGAGCGAGACACGGCAACCGCAACGAACTGCTCCCGGCCGACACCCCGAGCCCGCAACCGCTGAGCCAACGCTTCAGCCCGTACGTCGAGTTCGGCGTACGTGAGGGTGTCGCCCTCGAACACCACCGCAGTGGCGTCCGGCGTCTTCTCGACCTGTACGGCGAATGCCGCGGCCAGCGTGGTTGCCGGAACCGCACGGGTCTCCCCCGCCGGGTGCGCGCCGGCCAGCTCGCTCGGAGTCAGCAGGTCGAGGTCGGCAATCTTACGAGCAGGGTCGCCGGCCAGCGCCTCCAGCACCAGCGTGAGCCGGTCGGCGAGCGACTGCACCGCATCGGCGTCGAGACGCTGCGCGTGGTGCTTCAGCCGCAGGTCGAGCCGACGGCCCGGCTTGACGATCAGGGCGAGCGGGTAGTGCACGGCGTCGTGGAATGCGTGTCCAGCAAGGGCAACCGAGCCGGTGGGGTCGGTCACGCCTTCGTTGCTGGGGTAGTTCTCGAACACCACGAGCGTGTCGAAGAGCTCACCGCTGCCTGCATGTCCGGCAGCCCGCTGGATGTCAGCCAGACCGAGGTGCTGGTGGTCGAGCAGTGCGCTCTGCTCCTCCTGCAACCGGTCCAGCAGCTCGCCGAACGTGTCGGCCGGTGTCCAGCGCAGCCGAGTCGGCAGCGTGTTGATGAACAGACCGATCATCGACTCGATGCCGTCAACGGCCGCGTCACGTCCGGAGACGGTGGTGCCGAACAGCACGTCCTGCCGACCGGTCATGCGGCCGAGCAACAGCCCCCATGCGCCCTGCACGAGTGTTCCGAGCGTGACCGCGCGTTCCCGGGCCCGAGCCGTGAGCTGGGCGGTCACGCGCTCGGACAGTTCGATGCGCACCTGGGCCGGTTCGATGGGACCAGCGGGCGCAGTTGTGTCCACCAGACGAGTCGGTTCGTCCACACCCGCCAGTGCGGTCCGCCAGGCAGCCCGAGCCGCCTCACGGTCGGCACTGGCAATCCGGCCGAGGTAGGCGCGGTACGGCGCAACCTCGGGCAGTGGAAGCGGGCTGTCGCCGTACAGGGCCAGGAGCTCGCGGTGCAGGACGGGCAGCGACCAGCCGTCCGCGATGATGTGGTGGAACGTCAGGATCAGCTGGCTGCGTTCCGCGCCGAGCCGGACCAGCGCACAGCGCATCAGCGGCGGCCGGGACAGATCGAAGTGCTGGGCCCGCTCCTCCGCAGCGACTGCCGCCGCATCGGCAGCGTCGTCAACCTCACGCCACGGGACTTCCACGCCGGATGCGATGAGCTGGACGGGACGGCCGTCAGGTAGTTGCCGGAAGCAAGCACGCAGTGGTGCGTGCCGATCCAGCAGGCGCTGCGCCGCGATGCGCAGCAGCGATCCGTCGACCGGCCCGGTCAGGTCGATGACCTGCTGGACGACGTACGCGTCGTGCTCGGCGCCGTCGACCAGAGCGTGGAAGAAGAAGCCCTCTTGCAGCGGACCGAGCGGCAAGGCCTCCGCTACCGAGAGCTCACCCTGCAGCGCAGCAAGCTCGTCCGCAGTCGGCTGCTGCCAGGTCAAGACGTCGGCGTCGTCGGACTGGACCGCGCGAACAGCCGTGGCCAGTTCGGCGACGGTGCGGTGCCGGAACACCTCCCGCGTGGTCAGCTCCAGTCCGGAGCGCCGCGCCAGGATCAGCAGCTGCACAGCGATGATGCTGTCGCCACCGAGCGCGAAGAAGTCGTCGTCGATGCTGACCGACGGGAGGCCGAGAGCTCGCGCGTACAGGTCGCACAGCAACTGCTCCCGGGCCGTCGAAGGAGCCCGTCCGGCGCTGAGCCGCGTGTAGTCAGGTACTGGCAGCGCAGCCGCGTCGAGCTTGCCGCTGGGCGTGACCGGCAGCTTGTCCACCGGAACGAAGGCAGCCGGGACCATGTAGTCCGGCAGGTACTCCGCAGCATGGGATCGCAGCGACGCCATCAACGCCGCGGCATTGCGGAACGGCGCCGGACGGTTGGTGAGCGGGTGCCGACCTCCTGACCGGTAGGGCGCAATCACGTCCTCGCGAGCGAAGACCGCATCCAGGCTGCCGTCCTCCGCCTCACCGTTCCAGGTCAGTACGGCGGTGTAACCGTGCCGCGCCGCGGTCTCGTGCAGCTCCTCCGGATCGACGCCGTACGTCGCAATCGCCGGCCGGCTGCTGTCTTCGAGGGCTTCGAGCGCAGCGAGGTCCTCGGCGAGACGGGCGTTCGGGATACCGTTGACACGCACCGGCCCGGACGCACCGGCGAGCAGTTCGTCGAGTGAGTCAACGGCATACCAGTCCGACTCGACTGCATCGGGTACGCCTACTTCGTCGGCTCGCAGCACCACGTCGTACCGGTAGCGAGTGAGCTCGTTGTGGTGCTTGCCGCGCTTGACGCGGACGTCGGCCGTGAATCCGTCGAGTGCTGCGAAGTAGTCAGGGTCTACGAGCAGCTCGCCTTCCCAGGCGATCGCACGGTCCACAGCCGAGCGCAGCGCTTCCTTGTCTCCGTCCTGCACCCGCCGCGTCTCAATGGCAGCGCTGAGCGGCAGCAACAGCCGCAAGTTGCGCACGTCACCGACGAACAGCGCACCACCAGGTGCGAGCAGTTCGGCAGCGCCCCGCAGTACGTCGGTCAGGTACTCGCCGGTCGGGAAGTACTGGATGACGGAGTTGATGACGATCGTGTCGAAGAAGCCGGCCGGCAGTCCGGACAGGTCATCGGCAGGTCGGGCCAGCAGCTTGACCTTGTCGGCCAGGCCCGGCACCGCGGACACCTGCGCCTCCAACGCACGCACGGCTTCCTCGGACAGGTCCGTACCCCAGTACTCCGCACAGTCCGGAGCCAACTGGGACAGCAGTAGCCCACTACCGACACCGATCTCCAGAACCCGGCGCGGCTGCACAGCGCGGATGCGGTCCAGGGTCGCCGCCCGCCACTCGCGCATGTCCGCGAGCGGGATCGGCAGACCGTCGTACATGCTGTTCCAGCCCGCGAAGTTCTCCTGAAACGCGTCGGAACCGGCAGCGGAGTACAGGAGCTCGTGCAGGTCCTTCCAGTCGGCGACACCGTCGTCGTCGGAACCACCATCGAGCGACGGTACGACGTACGCGGCGAGCCGACGCTCACCCGGACGGTCCTCGCGGACGACGACCGCGGCCTGGTCGACCGACGGGTGGGCCCGCAGCACGGACTCGATCTCACCCGGTTCGATCCGGAACCCGCGGATCTTCACCTGGCTGTCGACGCGCCCGTGGAACTCCAGCCGTCCGTCGGCCTTCCAGCGCACCAGGTCGCCGGTGCGGTACAGGCGCTCGCCGGGTGTACCGAAGGGGTCGGCAACGAACCGCTCTGCGGTCAGTGCGGCCCGGCCGAGGTAGCCACGGGCCAGTCCGGCGCCACCGAGGTAGAGCTCTCCCGTGACACCAGCAGGGACCGGCCGCAGCCGGTCGTCGAGGACGTAGGCCCGGGTACCAGGGTCAGGTACGCCGATGGGCACGATGCTGCCGGAGGGGATGTCCGGATCGCACAGGCCCAGTGTGGAGTTGGTGGTGGCCTCGGTCGGACCGTAGGCGTTGAACATCATCCGCCCGCGCGCATAGCGACTGACCAGCTCGGGCGACACACGTTCGGTACCGGCCAGCAGGGTCGCCGTGGGTGGCAGCAGGACGTCGTCCGGCATCGCAGCCAGCAGGGCGGGCGGCAGGATCATGAAGGTGATGCCGTGCTCGTTCGCGTAGTCCGCGAGCGGTGCGCCCGGTACCCGACGGTCAGCAGGTACGACGACCAGCCGGCCACCGGAGAGCAGTCCGAGACACAGGTCCCAGAACGCCACATCGAAGCTGGGTGAGGCGAACTGCAGCACCCTGCTGTGCGGACCGATCCCGAACCGCTCCTGCTGAGTGGCAACCAGCTTCGCGACACCAGCGTGTGAAAGCACCACGCCCTTCGGCCGACCGGTCGAGCCGGACGTGTAGATCACGTACGCCGCGTGGTCGACCGTCAAAGTGACTGCCGGATCCTGCGTCGGATAACCAGCGAGCTCGGCAACAGTCTCAGGTGCGTCCAGCAACAGCGAGTCCGGCGGCAGGTCCGCCGCAACCTCCGCCGTGGTGACCACACAGACCGGCTGCGCGTCCGCGAGCATGTAGGCGATCCGGTCGGCCGGATAGTCGGTGTCGACCGGCAGATAGGCCGCACCGGCCTTCAGTACGGCGACCTCCGCAACGATCATGTCCGCCGAGCGCGGCACCGCGAGCGCGACGACCTTCTCGGGTCCTGCGCCGCGGGCCACCAGGGCGTGCGCCAACTGCGCCGCGCGGGCATCCAGCTCGGCGTACGTGAGCTGAACGTCCTCATGGATCAGGGCCACCTCGTGCGGACGCGCAGCGACCTGGTCGGCGAACATCCGGGGCCAGGTCAACGCGGGTACGTCGTGCTCGGTGTCGTTCCACCCCGCCAGGATCTGGTCCCGCTCCTCGTCGACCAGGAGCTCCAGGTCAGCGACCGGAGTAGTGGGGCGGTCGAGCGCATCAGCCAGCAGCGTGCGGTAGTGGCCGAGGATGCGGTCCACGGTTGCCGGCTCGAGGAGGTCGGTCCGGTAGTCGGCCCGCACCTGCCCGTCGGAGACCGACAGAGCGATGTCCAGCGGGCCACCGTCCTCCCAGGGTGCGTCACCGAAGCCGGTGCCGCACAGCAACGCACCACCCCGGAAGGGCTCAGGAGCCAGCAGCTGCAGCAGCTCAGCCACCGGTAGCCGGTGCGCCTCTGCCTCGGCCCGCAGCTCAGCTAGCTGTGCGCGCAGGTCACCAAAAGCGACGCTGCCATCGACAGCGACCCGCACCGGGAGTCCGGCATGGGCCACCGCCACCTCGCTGGCGGACGCGCCGCCGTACCGGTGCAGGAGGGCGACGAAGGCGGTGAGGCAGGTCTCTTCGTCTGCAACACCTGCCAGCTCCACTGACCGGAGTGCACGCGGCTCCGGCCCGTCCGAGCGGGACGGGCGCGGGAAGTCCAGCGGGAGCGGTACCTCCGGGACCGGGGTGCCGAAGACACCCCGCCAGAAATCGGCAGAAGACGCAGAAGAACCCAAGTTGCCCGACACAGCTGCCCGTGCCTCCCCATCGCAGTCCGAAGCAGCTCGAAGGAGCCACCGCCCGAATAGTAAGGTAAGGATTGCCTTACTTAAATATTCAGGGGTGTGATGTGAGATAGCCCCCCATGGTGCGGAAGTACTCGGTCGCCGCGTACTCGGTCCCGTCATCGGTCCGCACCCGGCGCACCAGCAGCCCCGGGCAGCGCCCGTTGAACGCGTCGGCACCGGCCACGACGACCACGCCATCGCCCTCACGAATGAAGATCCGGCCGGGCGTCCCGCCGTACCGGGCCTCCGAGACCGCCGCCTCGACGATCCGCAGCCGCTCTCCGCGATGGAACGCGTACGCGTTCGGATACGGATCCGACTGCGCCCGCACGAGCCGCTCGAGCCGCTCCGCAGGCCACTTCCAGTCGATCCGGCTGTCCTCCAGCGACCGCTTGTGGAAGAAGCTCGCCTCGGAGCGATCCTGGGGCACCCAGCGACCAGCGTCCTGGCCAGTGGAGATCAGCTCGAGCGACTCCTGCACGATCGGCCCGATCAGGTCCACGGTCCGGTGGAACAGGTCGGCGGCCGTGTCGGTCGGCCCGATCGGCACCGACCGCTGGATCAGGACGTCGCCGGCATCGAGCTCGGCGTTCATCTTGTGCGCGGTGACACCGACCGCCTCCTCACCGTTGATCAGCGCCCAGATGATCGGCGAGAAACCGGCGTACTTCGGGAGCAGCGAGTCGTGGATGTTCAAGGTGCCGTGCGGCGGCAGATCGAAGAGCTCCGGCGGCAGCCAGGTCCGCCAGTTGTTCGCGACGATCAGATCCGGACGGGCCGCCGCGATGGCCTCCAGCAACTCGGCATCGTCGGGACGGTTGCGCAGCAGCACCGGTACGCCGTGCTTCTCGGCGAGCTCGGCGACGTCGTCGCTCCAGATCTTCTCGTACGCGTGCTCGCTCTTCGGGTGCGTGACGACGAGAGCCACCTCGTGACCCGAGTCCAGCAGCGCCTGCAGCGTGCGGTGGCCCCAGGTCTGGTACCCGAGCATGACGACCCTCATCTGGCCTGTTCCCTTCGACGTCCGTATAAGGCAAGCCTTACCTTATAGATGTCGTCGGGGTTTGAGGAGAGCCGGGCCCCGCTCGGGTCAGCCGACCTCGGCCATGACCTCGTCGGAGACATCGAAGTTCGCGTAGACGTTCTGGACGTCGTCGCTGTCCTCGAGGGCGTCGATCAGGCGGAAGATCTTGTTCGCACCCTCGGCGTCGAGCTCGACCGTCATCGACGGGACGAAGGAGGCGTCGGCGGACTCGTAGTCGATACCGGCGTCCTGCAGGGCGGTGCGGACCTTGACCAGGTCGCTGGCCTCGCTGATCACCTCGTAGGACTCACCGAGGTCGTTCACCTCGTCGGCGCCGGCCTCGAGAACGGCCTCCATCACGTCGTCCTCGGTGTAGGACTTGCCGTCCTGCTCCTTGGCCACGACGATGACGCCCTTGCGGTGGAACAGGTAGGCGACACTGTTCGGGTCCGCGAGCGAGCCGCCGTTGCGGGTCATCGCGGTGCGGACGTCGGCCGCGGCCCGGTTGCGGTTGTCGGTCAGGCACTCGATCAGCATCGCGACACCGTTGGGGCCGTAGCCCTCGTAGGTGATCGACTGCCAGTCCGCGCCACCGGCCTCGGCCCCGGAACCCCGCTTGACCGCGCGGTCGATGTTGTCGTTGGGGACCGACGACTTCTTCGCCTTCTGGACCGCGTCGTACAGGGTCGGGTTGCCCGCGAGGTCGCCACCGCCCGTCCGGGCGGCCACCTCGATGTTCTTGATCAGCTTCGCGAAGAGCTTGGCGCGCCTCGAGTCGATGACCGCTTTCTTGTGCTTCGTGGTGGCCCATTTGGAGTGGCCTGACATCGCGAACCCAACCTCTCTACCGCCGAACAGACTTAGTGCTCGCGGACCAGCTCCGCAAAGTAGCCGTGCAGCCTGGCGTCCCCGGTCAGCTCCGGATGGAACGACGTGGCCAGCAGCCGGTCGTGGCGAACCGCGACGATCCTACCCGTGGCCGGGCCCGAGCTCACCGTCGACAGTACCTCGACCTGCGGGCCGACCCGTTCCACCCACGGTGCCCGGATGAACACAGCGTGGTACGGCGCCTCGAACGCGGCGAACTCCAGATCCGCCTCGAACGAGTCCACCTGCCGACCGAACGCGTTCCGCCGGACCGTCACGTCCAGCCCGCCGAGCGTCTCCTGGCCGGCGATCCCGCCGGTGATCTCGTTCGCCAGCAGGATCATCCCCGCGCACGTCCCGAACACCGGCATCCCGTCCGCGATCCGCTTCTGCAGCGGCTCGAACAGCTCGAACGCCCGCGCCAGCTTCTCCATCGTGGTCGACTCACCACCCGGCAGCACCATCGCATCCACCCGCGCGAGCTCCGACGGACGCCGTACCGGCCGCGCCTCCGCACCCGCCTGCGTCAGCATCGCCACGTGCTCCCGCACATTGCCCTGCAGCGCGAAGACCCCGATCACCGGCTTGCCCATGACAGTCCACCTTCCCCCACGTACGTCACAGCGACACCCGGCGTTGCCAGTCCAGCGTTACCTCGATGCGGCCCTCGTCGAAGACGGCCGGGAGGTCACGCTCGTTGAGCAGGGTGAGCACGTCCTCGAGCAACGGCTCCCCCGGTGCCACGTTGGCGGTGTCCGGGTGCCAGACCTTCAACTCGAGCATGCCGAAGTCCACTGCGTGCCAGACGTCGGTGTCGGTGAAGAACACCAGCCCCTGCGGCTCGGCAGCAGCCTCCAGCACCTGCCGGGCCACATGGTGGTCGGCTGTATACCGGACCACCACCAGCCCCAGCGCCTCCAGCTCAGCCAGTACGGCGTCCAGCCGGTCCGGGTCGGTCACCTCGGGCCACGACTTGGCATCCTCGGTCACGTCGATCAGCGCTTCACCAATCAGCAGCGGCACCAGAGCGGACGCGTCCATAGCCGGAGCGTCTTCTTGCACCGCCTCTGTGAGCGCAGCCGTGATCGACGCGTGGTCGGCGTACCCGGACCGCACCAGCACCCGGGCCAGCCCGCGCAGTTCACGTGCCGTCCGTTCATCGAGCGCCAGGAGCCCTTGTGCAGCCGTCATACCGGCCAGCGTATCCCGGCACATCGGCGAGCTCGGGCGCCAAGCATTTAGCGAGACCCCGACGGCGTTTAACGTCGGTCCTGACGTAGCCCGTCCGCGCGTTCCGCAGTCAGGAGTTGGCATGAAGCGAATGATCTTGGCGGTGCTGTCCCTCGGCGCACTGCTTGTCCCGGTCCAGGCCTCCGCGACCGGATCGGCGCCCGCGCCGGCCACCGGATGTGGAGAGGTCGCGAAGCCGTCCGTACCGGGCGCGAAGGTGCTCGGCACCAGTGCGGCGCCGAAGCCCGGCGGCACGATCGAGTACCCGCCGGAGTGGGGCGTCCCACCGATCACCGACGTACCGCCGTTCTGTGAAGTCAAGGTCGAGCTCACGCATCCCGGTGCCGGCGACCACGTGCTGGTCCGCTTGTGGCTGCCACTGACCGGCTGGAACGGCCGCTTCCAGGCGACCGGTGGCGGCGGCTACTCGATGCACCAGGGCGACGGACCGCTCGCGCTCGCCGTGAAGGAGGGCTACGCGGCGGCGCAGACCGACGGCGGTGTCGGCTTCGACTTCGAGGACCCGTCGAAGTGGGCGCTCGACAGCAAGGGCCGCGTCAATCGCGAACTCCTGAAGAACTTCGCCTACCGCTCGCTGCACGACCTGGCTGTCGCGGGCAAGGCCGTCACCAAGACGTACTACGGCAAGGCGCCCGCCTACTCGTACTGGAACGGCTGCTCGACCGGCGGCCGCCAGGGCATGATGAACGCGCAGCGCTACCCGGGTGACTACGACGGCATCAGCGCGGCCGCGCCCGCGATCAGCATGCCGAGTTTCGTGGTGGCGGACCTGTGGCCGCAGGTCGTGATGAACGTCGAAGGCGCCCACCCGACGAGCTGCGAGCTCGAAGCGTTCCGGAAGGCGGCGGTCGCGCAGTGCGATCCCGCCGACGGTCTGGTGGACGGCATCGTCCGCGAGCCCGGTGAATGCCGCTTCGATCCGGGCACCCTGATCGGCCGGCAGATCGAGTGCAAGGGCAAGACCGAAACCATCACCAAGGCCGAGGCGGACGTCGTACGCAAGATCTGGGCGGGCCCGAAGACCCGCTCCGGCGTCCAGTTGTGGCCCGGCTACGACCCGAGCACGAGTCTCGACGCCACCGCAGGCACGCCCTTCAAGCTCGCGGTGAACTGGGTCAAGTACTTCGTCAAGAAGGATCCCGCCTTCGACTTCAGCACCGTCGGCTACCGCGAGTTCGAGCAGATCTTCCGCCAGTCCGAGCGCGAGTACGACCGGATCCTCGGGACCGACGACCCGAACCTGACCGCCTTCCGCAACAGCGGCGGCAAGCTGGTCACCTGGCACGGCACCGACGACGCCGTCATCCACTACGGCGGCACGCTCAGCTACCGCCACCAGGTCGAACGGCGGATGGGCGGCGCCACCAAGGTGGACAAGTTCTTCCGGGTCTTCCTCGCCCCCGGCGCCGAGCACTGCGGCCCGGCCGCCGGCGCGGCCCCGTTCGATCAGCTCAAGCCGGTCGTCGACTGGGTCGAGAAGGGCAAGGCCCCCGAGACGATCGCCGCCTTCACCTACACCGGCGCGTCCCGCGACCTGTGCCGTTACCCCTTGAAGTCTTACTACAACGGCACCGGCGACCCCCGCCAAGCCACCAGCTACACCTGCCGCTGAACCTCACGAACCGCCGCCCGCTCCAGCAGCACGCTCTTGCGGCCCGACCGACCGGTCGGTAGGGTCACTCTCAGGAACCTACCTATCGGTCGGTAGAGAGGAGTGGCCATGGACGCCGCTGAGGTACAGGGAACGGTCGCCGCGGGCTTCGAGCCGGTGCGGGATGCCTTCCAGCGCAACTTCGAGCAAGGCGCCGAGGTCGGCGCGGGGCTCACCATCTATCAGAACGGGCAGCCGGTCGTGGACCTGTGGGGCGGTGCGGCCGACCCGGGCACGCACCGCCCGTGGCAGCACGACACGATCGCCGCCCTGGCCTCGACCACCAAGAGCCTCGCGGCCGGGGCGTTGCTGCTCCTGGTCGAGCGCGGGGACGTGGATCTGGACGAGCCGGTGGCACGCTACTGGCCGGAGTTCGCGCAGAACGGCAAGGGCGACATCACCGTCCGGGTACTACTCAGCCATCGCGCCGGGCTGCCCTCGATGGACACCCGGCCGGTCACCTGGGAGGACCTGCGCGACTGGACGCCGATCACCGAGACCCTGGCCGCCGCTACCCCCGAATGGACACCCGGCCAGGCCCACGGATACCACGGCGTCACGTTCGGCCATCTGGTCGGCGAGATCGTCCGCCGCGTCTCCGGCGTGAGCCTGGGCGCGTACTTCGCGCGCGAGATCGCCGTACCGCTCGGACTCGACTGCTTCATCCGCGTACCCGACGCGGAGCTGCCTCGGCTGGCCACCATGGTGGTCCCCGACGCCGAACAGCTCATGCTGGGCCTGAAGGTGCCCGAGCTCGCGGACATGGTCCGCGCACTCAACGACCCGGCCACGCTGACGTATCGGTCGATGTACGGCAGCGTCGCGATCGGCTGGGACGCCACCAACGACCCGCGCACCTACCAGGTGGAGAGTCCGTCCATGGACGGCGTCGCCTCGGCCCCATCGCTGGCCCGGTACTACGCGGCTCTGATCGGCGAGGTGGACGGCGTACGGCTGCTCGCCCCGAGCCTGATGGAGCAGGTGCGGCATCCGTACGGCGACGGCCTCGACCAGATCCTGCAGGTGCGCACCTCGTGGGGTCTCGGGTTCGCGCTGCCCGGCGGCCCGATGTGGCCGGCGCCGGAAGAGATCACGGGCCTGTTCGGGCACAGCGGCGCCAGCGGATCGTTCGCCTTCGCCGACCCGGACCGGGGCCTGGCCTTCGCCTACGTACCCAACCGCGGCTCGGAGCTGCTGGAAGGCGGCGACTTCCGGGTCCGCAGCCTGATCGCCGCGCTGTACGACGGCAGGGTCTAGGCTTCGACCCACCGAAAACACCACCTGTGGGAGATGACCGTTGTCGGGCGACACCAGGAACCGCATCGTCGAGACAGCGCGTGAACTGTTCACCACCCACACCTACCGCGCGGCCTCGATGCGCGACATCGCCGAGCGGGTCGGCATCACCAAACCCACGCTCTACCACCACTTCCGCAGCAAGAGCGAGATCCTCGGCCACCTGGTCGGCCCGCCCATCGACGAGCTCGAGGCAGTGGTCGTGGATGCGGCGGGCCGGCCGAGCCACGCCGAGATCGTCGACCGGTTGCTGGGCGGGTGCGTCGATGTCATGCTCGCCCACCGCGAGACCATGACCCTGCTGCTGCGCGACGCCTCGGTCTACAGCGACGACTCGACCGCGGTGATGTCGCGGATGACGGACATCGTCGAACGCGCCATCGAACTGCTGGCCGGGCCCGACGCCGACTGGCGCCGCCGCCTCCGCGCAGCCCAGGCCTTCGCGGCGGCCACGGACCCGGTCAGCCAGTTCACCGACGTACCGGTGGCAGATCTCCGCGCCGAACTCCTGCGCGGCGCCACCGCCGTGCTTCACACCTAGCTGCGGGAGACTGTGCCGTACGAGAACCTCGACATCCAGCTGGGCCGGCAGCTGAGCCTGGCACCGGAAGCACTGGCCGACGGCCCGGCGGTGCTTTCATCACCTGCGATCTGCGATCCGGCCCGCTGACGATCGAGGACTTCACCGATGTGTGTGCCTGGCGAGCCACGGCACCGGAATCGCTGTTCGTGCAGACCCTTCTGGTCGCCCGCACGGACGTCGACGAGGCAGTGATTCTGCGGTCCCGCACCCTCAGCCGGACCGGAGCGGCGGTCAGTGGCGGCAAGGTGCAGCGCGTACTCACCGACGCTGACGACCTCGCCGCCGTACTGACCAAGGAGTTCGCGGTGCCGCTGGAAGGGCTCGACGTCGATGCGCTCTGGGAGCGCGCCTCGCAACAACACGAGGCCTGGCTGGCCTCCTAGCGCACGAGCACGCGGCTGTACAGACCGTCCTGCTCCAGCTGCCGCAGTCGCGCGTAGTCGGCGGCGATCTGGTCCGGGTCGTCCGAGACCAGATAAACGAACCCCGGAGACGTGACCACGTCGATCGTTCGCGGCAGCGGATGCCCTTCAGGGTGCGCCATGACTGTGTGCGCGTACGACGGCAGTTCGCGGACGACCGCCATCGCCTCGTGCGAGGGCACCAGTCCCCCGTCCCTCGGATTGATCAGCGACACATGGCGTGGTCGCTCGAGCAGCCGGTACGCCGTCTCCGGCAACCGGTGGAACTCGTCCGGCTCGACCGCTGCCAGGGCCGGCAGGTCCACCTGGCTGGTCCCGAGACAGCGCAGGTTGATCTCCGGAACCTGCCCGCCGCCCAGCCGCGCGGCACACTCGACCAGAACCGGCCCCCGGCTGGTGAGCATCACCTCGCTGCGCCCGGCCCCGTTGCGGATCTCCAGCGCGTCCAGCACCTGATGGGTGTACTGCGCGATTCGCTGCGCATCGGGATCATCCGGCGACTGTGGTGCGGTGCCGTCCGTCGCGGCTGACCGTGTTGACGAAGTATTCGTCACCGGCCAGGAACTCCTGGGCGAGAACGACGTGATTGGCCAGCCCGTAGCGGTCGGCGCTGGCCATGATCCTCGCGCACGCGGCCCGCACCTGCTCAGGTGAGCCGCACACCACGACGTTGTCGGTTCCGGCACTGGCCACCGGTTTGAGCACGATCGGCCAGCTCGGTCAGGTCGACGGCCTCTGGTCAGCCGAGGCAATCTGGGTCACCCACGCGGCGGGCGCAGCAAAAGCCCTGGTGGCACACATGTTCGGCGAACCGTCCGCAATCGCCCCGCTCGCCCCCGGACGCTTTACCGGCTCCTCCCCCGAGAACCTCCACCGACAGGCCACTGCTCACTACCGCGCTCAGCAAGCCGATACGGCTGCAGGATCTCATCGACGTTAATGCCGTGGTCCAGAGTTGTTCCGCGACAGGGAGCTCACGGCGTGGTGCGCCGTGTCTCGGTCCAGTCCACCATCAATTTCCGCTCGGCGAACAGCCAGTTGCCGTCGGCCTGCTTTGCCAAGGTGTCCAGGTAGCGGATCGAGGCGATCATCAAGGTGCGCTCGCCGCTCGCACTGATCGACAGGTGGTGGGCCAGGCAGTAACTCTCACCCGTCGCCCTCGGACCGTCGACCTCGATCGTGCTCTGACCGTTGAAATGCGTCGTCGTGTCGTAGCTGTTGAGATTGCCGAAAACGGGCGCCAGCTCATCGCGGCGGTGTAGCTCCTGCGACGGCTGATCGGAGGTCGCGTCCATGAACACCACGAAGTGCGTGTCCTCGGTGAAAAGGGCCATCTGGCCCGCAGCGTCCCGCCGATCGGCGCAGTGCGCGTAGGCGTCGATCAACTCACGGATGGCGAGTCGATCGGAAACCTCCTGCGCAGCAAGTTCTCGCTGTACGGTCACGGTTGTCCTTCCCTCGGCGTCCGGCCCCGGCACCTAGTGGATCGGACCCCCAGGTTCGCGCGTCCAGCCCGCCGCCACCAGTCCCCTGTGAGGACTAGGAGTACGAGGGTCACCCTCAGCCTGCAAGTCGGCCAGCCTCTGCAAGGCCTGCTCGGTTCCAGTGCCGGGAAGCGCTTGGTGCACGACCAGTAGCTGGCCGGCGGCACCCGCGACGAGGCACCTGTCATAGCGCAACGTCAGTCGTCCTACGTCGGGGTGCTGGAGCTCGATCACGCCTTCCTGGACGGGACTCGTGTCATGTCTGGCCCAGAGTTGCCGGAAGTGCGCGCTACCCGCCGAAAGCCGGTCTGTCAGCGCCAGGAGGCGCTGATCTCGTTCTTCCGTCCCGGCCAAGGCGCGAAGTCCGGCGACGAGGCGGGGTGCGAGCACCTCCCAGTTCAGGCAGATGGACCGCACCGCATCGGTGAGAAAGGCCGCTGCTGGAACATTGGTGCCAGGGGTGAAGACCGGCAGCACGGCCGGCGCCAATGGACTTGCCGCCAGGACGTCGCCGTACCGGTTCTGCACGATGGCAGAGATGTCGGACCAACTGTCGAGCAGTCTGCGCAGTCCGACGGACACGTCACTGTCTTCCGCATCCGCCGGGATCTGAGCGGCCCGCGCCGTAAGCTCGTGCAGATAACGTGTCGCAGCCTCGTCAAGTGCGAGCGTTCGCGCCAGTGCGTTCAGTACCTCGCTGGACGGATTCTCGTTGGATCCCTGCTCGAGCCTGGTGTAATACGGCAGGCTGATTCCGGCGAGCCGAGCGACTTCCTCGCGCCGCAGTCCTGGCACCCGTCGGTGCCCGCCGCTGTCGAGCCCGGCATCCTCGGGCCTCACCATCGCGCGACGGGCTCTGAGATACCGGCCGAGTGCACTCGTGGTACTCATCCGGCGCCGCCAAGTTTCGCAAGCGCCTTGGCCGACGGACTGCCCTGCTCCGCGACGAACATCACCAGCACCTGTCTGGTGGCGCCGGCAGGCCGCATAGCCTCGTAGTCGAGCCAGACCGGGCCGACCCAGGGGTGTGTCAGCATCACGCTGCCGCGGCCATGCGGTGTGAGCTTGTGACCGGTCCATAGCTTGCGGAACTCGTCGCTCCGCGCAGACAGCGTTTCGACGAGCCCGACCAGCCTCGGGGCCTGGAGGTCGCTGCCGGTTGCGGTCCGCAGGCCCGCCACCACTCCGGCGCAGAGAAACGGCCAGTAGGCACCGTAGAGTCGGCGAAGTTCCGGGTCCACGAACGCATCGGTCAGCAGATTCCTGCCGGTCGTGAACGACTGCGTCAGAGCACCGGCGATCTCGTTGTTCATCAAGACGTCGAGGTAGCGACCCAAGACGATGGCAGGCGTCCCTGATCGCGACTTCACCAGCTGCGCGATTCCCGGCGACACCTGTTCGCTGTCCAGGTCGTCGGTGCCCACGGGAGCCACCAATGCCCGCAGATAGCGTGCGTTGTCGCGGTCAAGGCGCAGCGCTTCCGTCAGGGCCGAGAGAGTTTCCGATGAAGGATGGCACTCTCGACCTTGCTCCAGCCGGGTGTAGTAGTCAGTACTCAGCCCAGCCCGCACCGCCACTTCTTCACGGCGAAGACCTCGCACCTGCCGGCGTCGAGTGACTTCAACGCCGGCAGCCGCCGGGGCAACCTGTTCACGATGAGCTCTCAGAAACGCCCCGAGCGATCCCGGGTTCGCTGTCATAGCAGACCTACCTGCCGCTTCTCAGCCTGAGCTGCGTATCTGGTCAGATGACGACCTGCGCCGACTCATTGATCTGGTTCCAGATCTCGACTGCCTGCATGCAGAAAGTCTGACGTATCGCTCGCATCAGCGATAATTACGGACCGCTCGGCTACCAGCCGCGCTCGGCGAGGCGATGCGGCTGCGGGATCTCGTCGACGTTGATGCCGACCATGGCCTCGCCGAGGCCGCGGGAGACCTTGGCGATCACGTCGGGGTCGTCGTAGAAGGTGGTGGCCTTCACGATCGCCTCGGCGCGCTGCTGCGGGTTGCCGGACTTGAAGATGCCGGAGCCGACGAACACGCCCTCGGCACCCAGCTGCATCATCATGGCGGCATCGGCCGGGGTCGCGATGCCGCCTGCGGTGAACAGGACCACGGGGAGCTTGCCCAGCGCTGCGACCTCCTTGACGAGCTCGTACGGCGCCTGCAGTTCCTTGGCGGCGACGTACAGCTCGTCCTCGGGCAGGTTCTGCAGCCGGCGCAGCTCCTGGCGGATCTGACGCATGTGCGTGGTCGCGTTGGAGACGTCACCGGTGCCGGCCTCGCCCTTGGAGCGGATCATCGCCGCGCCCTCGGTGATCCGGCGCAGCGCCTCGCCCAGGTTGGTGGCGCCGCAGACGAAGGGGACGGTGAAGTTCCACTTGTCGATGTGGTTGGCGTAGTCGGCCGGGGTGAGCACCTCGGACTCGTCGATGTAGTCGACGCCGAGGCTCTGCAGGACCTGCGCCTCGACGAAGTGACCGATCCGGGCCTTGGCCATCACCGGGATCGACACGGTGCTGACGATGCTCTCGATCATGTCCGGGTCGCTCATCCGGGAGACGCCACCCTGCGCCCGGATGTCGGCCGGAACCCGCTCCAGCGCCATCACGGCGACCGCACCGGCGTCCTCGGCGATCTTGGCCTGCTCGGCGGTGACGACGTCCATGATCACGCCGCCCTTGAGCATCTCCGCCATGCCGCGCTTGACCTTCGCGGTACCGGTCTGCGGGTTCACGTTCTCACTCACTGCATCCTCCTGGTCGTGGGGCTCCACGGCCCAGGTTAGGTGGCAGAAGGCATCGATCTTCAGTCCACCTTGATTCAAGTGGACTGAGCCAACGCATCGCCGAGGCGAGCGACCACCAGCCGCAGGGTGGCGGGCGGTGCGGTGAACGGGATCCGGATGTGCCGTCGATCGGTGCCGTCCGGCGTGAACAGGTCGCCTGAACCGAGCAGGAGGCCGTGTTCGCGAGCAGCGTCCAGCACCCGCCGCGCCCGTACGTCGGTCAGCTCCAGCCACAACGTCATGCCACCTGTCGGCGTGGCCCACGTCACGCCGTCCAGTGTCTTCAGCCCGGTCTCCAGCGCGTTCAAATTGGCACGCAGGCGGGTACGGCGTCTGCTGATCACCTTGTCGAGCTTCTGCACAATCGCCTGCGCCAGCAGGTCGTCCAGCGCACTCGGCGACGCCACACTCAGTTGCGCGGCCGTGTTGATCCGCCTCCGGAGCTGCTTACCGGTGCGCACCCAGCCGACCCGGAGTCCGCCCCAGACCGTCTTCGACAGCGACCCAACGCTCACTGTGCGCGGATAGCGGCTCAACGGGTCCGCCTGCGCCCCACTGGCCAGCCACAGCGGTCGCATGGTCTCGTCACTGATCAGAGCGGCGCCATAACGCCGGGCGATCTCGACGACCGTCGTACGGCGGTCCGCGGGGAGGCTGAGGCCGGTCGGGTTGTGGTTGTCGGCCTGAAGGTAGATGACCTTCGGCCGGTGCCGTCTGCACAGATGTGCGAGCTGATCGGTATCCCAGACCCCAGCCGGCCACCCAGCCACGTCCAGCCGGTGTTTACGCAGCAGGTCAAAGGCAGCCGGGTACGTCGGTGTTTCGGTGATCGCCACGCCCGGTCCGAGATCCAGCCCGGCCAGTGCGGCGTTCAGACCGGCAGCTGCACCAACAGTCAGGGTGAGCTGGTCGGGCTCGGTCGGTACGCCCTCAGAGGTCAGTCGCTCGGCCAGCGCCGTACGCAGCTCAAGAGAGCCACCCGACGGCGGACCGTCACCGCCCATGGCTTGCGGCAGAGTGTCCTGGACCATCTGAGCCGCCGCCTCGACCACATCATGAGGCGCTGCGGTCGTTGCGAACCGCAGGTCGAGCAGCGGCTTGTCCCCCGCACTCACAGTCGACGCCGGCGCGATCGGGTCGAGCAGCCGGTCAGTCGGCCGCACATGTGTCCCCGAACCCCGCTTGGTCTCCAGAACGCCGTCCGCCCGCAGGTGGTCGAGTGCGCGCACCACCGTCACCCGGCTGAGGCCGAGACGCTCGGCCAGCACTCGCTCCGACGGCAGCCGCGAACCGATCGACAACTCCCCGCGCTCGATCCGCCGCAGTACCAGGGCCTCGACCTGTTCGGTCTTGGTCCCGTCCGCCGGTTCCAGATCCCCCGCCCGCCACATAAGTCCAGTCTCGCACCACTGGCCTGATAGCGGCGTTCTGTCGGTGGGAGGTGTGAGGATTCGGACATGGACGAGCGGTGGGCGATTGCGCCGGAGGAGGGTGGCGGGGCGGTGCTCGTCGCCCTGCATCCGGACGGGCAGCCTGCCGGGCCGGTGCTGCGCGAGCCGGATCTCGCCACGGCGGTCGGCTCGCGGCCGCAGGTGACGCGGTGGGTCTGGCGGGCGTCGGCCGAGATCTACCCGCGCCTGCTCGCGAGCGGTGTCCGCGTCGACCGCTGCTACGACATCGAGAACAGTGAGGGCCTGCTGCTCGGTCACGCCGGCCGGCTCGGCGAGCCACGCTCCGCCGCGGCCGCCTGGGCCCGGCTGACCGGTGCGCCTGTCCCACCCGACCAGCCGCTGCGCGCCGTCGTACCGGGTGAGCAGTCGTCGCTGTTCGAGATCCAGGAGGAGCCGATCTCGTTCGAGGCACTGCTCCGGGTGTACGCCGATCAGCTCCGGCGTCATGGGGAGACCGAGCACCCGGACCGGATGCGGTTGCTGACCGCATCGGAGTCGTCGGGGATGCTGGTGGCCGCCGAGATGGACCGGGCCGGTCTCCCGTGGAGTGCGTCGGCGCATCGCGAGATGCTGACGGAGTTGCTCGGTGAGCGGTTCGGTGGGACGGGTGAGCCACGGCGGCTGACCGAGCTGGCTGACGAGGTGTCGGCTGCGTTCGGGCGCCGGGTCCGGCCGGATCTGCCGGCTGATGTGCTGAAGGCGTTCAAACAGGCAGGGTTCCAGCTGAAGAGCACGCGCCGCTGGGAGCTCGAGACAATCGATCATCCGGCCGTCGAGCCACTGATCGAGTACAAGAAGCTCTACCGGATCTACACGGCGAACGGGTGGTCCTGGCTCAACGACTGGGTGCACGACGGCCGGTTCCGGCCCGGGTTCGTGCCGGGCGGGACAGTTTCGGGGCGCTGGATCACCAACGGTGGTGGCGGTCTGCAGATCCCGAAGGTGATCCGGCGTGCGGTGGTCGCCGATCCCGGCTGGAGTCTGGTCGTCGCCGACGCGTCGCAGCTCGAGCCGCGGATCCTCGCCGCGATCTCCCGGGACCGCGCGCTGATGGAGGTGGCCAGTGATCCCGGTGACCTCTACAAGGCCGTGTCGGACCAGGCATTCGCCGGCGACCGCGCGATGGCCAAACTCGCCGTACTGGGCGCGATCTACGGCCAGACCTCCGGCGACGGCCTCAAGAACCTCGCCATGCTCCGCAAGCGATTCCCCCAAGCCGTCGCGTACGTCGACGATGCCGCCCGCGCGGGTGAGGAGGGCAAGCTGGTGCGCACGTGGCTCGGCCGCACCTGTCCACCGGGCGGTACGCCACTTGACGACGCCACCCTCGAGGGCCCACCGGTCGACGAGCCGCAGACCGACTCCCGCCATGCCCGAGCGCGCGGCCGCTTCACGCGGAACTTCGTCGTACAGGGCAGTGCAGCCGACTGGGCGTTGCTGATGCTCGCAGCGTTGCGGCAGGCGCTGGGACCGTTGAAGGCGGAGCTCGTCTTCTTCCAGCACGACGAGGTCATCGTGCACTGCCCGACTTCGGAGGCCCCGGCGGTTGCTGCAGCTATCCAGACCGCGAGCGATCTGGCCGGCACGCTCACCTTCGGGCCGACGCCGACCCGGTTCGCGTTCAGCACCGCGACTGTGAAGACCTATGCGGAGGCCAAGTAGAGCGGCAGGTTGTGGCTCGCGAAGTCGGTGCGCTCGAACGCGGTCAGCTCGGCGATGAGCCCGTCCTCGATCCGGAAGACGTCCAGACCGAACGGCCGGAAGACCGTGTCCTCCGGTGCGCGCAGGTAGGCCGCGAGCGTGGGCTGACGGTTGACGGAGGTTCTCAGGTAGCGCCACTGACCCCGGTACGCCGGGTCCAGGTTCACGGCAATCGTCTGCCGCGCCACGGCTCGTCCCTCGAACCAGAACGGGTACGGCGGCATCGTGATCCGCACGTCCTCGTGCATGAGCGCGGTCAGCGCATCCAGATCGCCCGCCTCCCACGCGTCGACGTACTTGCGCAGCAACGCCTGCTCCTCGGTGGTCGACGGCGTCGCGGTCCATTCGGCCCGATGCGGCGGCAACTGATCGCGTAGTACCGGCCGTGCGCGCTGGAGTGCCGAGTTGACCGCGGCCGTACTGAGATCCATCACTGCCGCGGTCTCCTTGGCCGACCAGCCGAGGACGTCGCGGAAGATCAGTACGGCGCGCTGCCGCGGTGGCAGGTGCTGGATCGCCACCAGAAACGCGAGCTCGATCGTCTCCCGCCGTACCAGCTGGGCGTCCGGTTCCTCGGCTCGGTCCAGCAACACGTCCGGGAACGGCTGCAGCCAAGGCAGGTCGTCGCGGGCCGGCAGGGCCGCCGCCGGGAACGACGCGGGCTCGAGCTGGTACGGCAGGACTCGCCGCGGTCGCCGTACGTCGTCGATGCAGAGGTTGGTCGCGATGCGGTAGAGCCACGTGCGGACGCTGGACCGGCCTTCGAAGGTGTCACGACTGCGCCAGGCTCGGAGGAAGGTCTCCTGAACCATGTCCTCGGCCTCGTCGTACGAGCCGAGCAGGCGATAGCAGTGCACCCGCAACTCGTGCCGGTACTGCTCGATCTCGGCTTCGACGTCGGTCAACGCCCGTCCTCCAGCTCGATGGTGCACGGCATCGGCGCCCGGCCGGCCAAGCGGAACCACTGCACGAGGCGGCGCTGCCGGAGGTCCCGGGTGGAGACGACGACGTCGTTGTGGAAGCGCCGGGCCAGCTGCACCCGTCGCATCGCCAGCGCCAGCTCGCTCGACCAGGGCTCGACGGTGGTGCCCGTTGCGTTTACTGCACGGGTAAGCGCCGACTCCCGTTGCTCGCGGTCATCCGGCGACGCGGTGCGCGCCCGGTGGGCGGCATCGAGGAGCAGCAGCGACGAGGCAGGGTCGAGGATGCCGGCGCCGGCGAGCTCCGCGACCAGCGCGGCGCGGCGAGCGAGTTCGGTCTCCAGAGCGGCACGGGAGAGCTCGACGCGATGGTGCAGCCGGTCCAGGCGGCCCGCGGTCCAGCTCGCGTAGCCGCTGAACAGCAGCAGCACGACGCCGATCGCGAGCAGTGCCGTCGTCAGCTTCACTGCAACATTGGACCACCCCTTACGGAGCGCTCACGGTCCGGCCGAATCGCGTCATCGGCGGTCCGGACGCATTTAGCGTCGGATCCATGGTTGATATCGGTGTGCTCGGTGGTTCCGGCTTCTACTCGTTCCTGGCGGACGCGCGCCGCGTCGAGATCAGTACGCCGTTCGGGCCGCCCAGCGAACCGCCGGTCGTCGGGCAGGTCGCCGGCCGCGAGGTCGCCTTCATTCCGCGGCACGGCGCCGACCACCGCTTCCCGCCGCACCGCGTCAACTACCGCGCCAACCTCTGGGCGCTGCGCTCATTGGGCGTCCGCCAGGTCATTGCCCCCTGCGCCGTCGGCTCGCTGCGCCCCGAACTGACCCCCGGCACCTTCCTCGTCCCCGACCAGTACGTCGACCGCACATGGGGCCGGCCGCAGACCGTGTACGACGACTCGGCCGTCCACACCTCGGCCGCCGACCCGTACTGCCCGGCCGGCCGCGCAACGATCATTGCCACCGGCAACGTCGTACCGGACGGAACGATGGTGGTCATCAACGGCCCGCGCTTCTCGACCCGCGCCGAATCCCTGTGGCACGCGGCCCAGGGGTGGTCCGTCGTCGGCATGACCGGCGCGCCCGAAGCCGCCATCGCCCGCGAACTCGCCCTCTGTTACAGCTCGCTCGCCGTCGTCACCGACCACGACGCCGGCCTCCAGCACGGCGAAGGCGTCACCGAAACCGAGGTCTACAAGGTCTTCGCCCAAAGCATCGACCGCCTCAAAGCTCTCCTCACCGAAGTGATCCCCCGCCTCCCCTCCCCCACCACCGACTGCCCCTGCCACCACGCCCTCGACCACACCACCGCCGCCGCCCCAGAGAGCGCTCACCCAAGACCCGACTCCCCAGAGAGCGCTCACCCAGGGCCCGACTCCCCAGAGAGCGCTCACCCAGGGCCCGACTCCCGAGAGAATGCTCTCCCGAGACCCGGCTCACCAGGGAGCGCTCTCCCGCAACCCGGCCCTGACTCCATCGGTGCGGGCCGGCGTGATGGGGCGACTGTGCGATGAGGGTGCTGCTGACGGGTGGTGCCGGGTTCATCGGGCGGCATGTGCACACCCAACTGACCGCCGAGGGACACGAGGTTCTCGTGCTCGACTCTCTCCGGAACGATGTTCACCAGACGCAGCCGTTCCCCAGCGACGCTCTGATGATCGGCGACGTCCGGAGCGCCGAGGATCTCCAGAGAGCGCTCTCCGGCATCGACACCGTGATCCACCTGGCCGCCAAGGTCGGGCTCGGCGTCGACCTGAACGACATCGACGACTACGTCTCCAGCAACAGCCTCGGCACCGCCGTACTGCTCCGCGAACTCGCCCGCGCGAACCTCCGCCACCTCGTCTACGCCAGCTCGATGGTCGTCTACGGCGAAGGCCGCTACGACTGCGACCGGCACGGCCAGGTCGCGCCCGGCCCCCGCCGGCCGGAGGATCTCGACGCCGGCCAGTTCGACCCACGCTGCCCGCTCTGCGACTGCCCGTTGCGCCCCGGCCTGATCTCAGAGAGCGCTCCCTCGGATCCCCGCAACGCGTACGCCGCCAGCAAACTCAACGGCGAACACCTCGCCGCCTCCTGGGCCCGCGAGACCGGCGGCCGAGTCACCGCGCTCCGCTTCCACAACGTCTACGGCCCCGGCATGCCACGCAACACGCCGTACGCCGGCGTCGCCGCCATCTTCCGCTCGGCCCTCGAACGCGGCGAAGCACCGAAGGTCTACGAAGACGGTCACCAGCGCCGCGACTTCATCCACGTGCACGACATCGCCACCGCCGTGACCACGGCTGCCGGCGCGCTCCCCGACCAGCCCCCGTTCACGGCGTACAACGTCGGCACCGACACCGTACGCACCATCGGCGACCTGGCCACCGAGCTTGCCCGCGCCTACCAAGGCCCAGCCCCCGTCGTCACCGGTCAGTACCGTCTCGGCGACGTCCGCCACATCACGGCCACCTCCGCCAAACTCCGCGACGAGCTCGGCTGGAAGCCAACTCTCGACCTCCGCGCCGGCCTCGCCGACCTCCTTGCCAGCGGCAACTAATCGCAGAAGCCAGGTGACCTGCACCACATCGAGTTGCCCCTCACACTGATGTCAGGGAATAGCTTCGCTGCGTCGGGCCCGATCGGCGGGTCCAGGACGAGGAGCAGAACGTCACGATGAGCACAGCACTGGGATACCGGGCGTTCGGCGGCGCCGACGTACAGGAGTTCTTCGAGAGGCCCGACCCGCTACCCGGTCCGCACGAGGTGCTGATCCGCGTCGCGGCCGCGGGAGTCAACCCGCTCGATCATCACCTACGTTCCGGCCACGCCCCCGGACTGAACGGCGCGCTGCCCTTCCCACAGGTCCTCGGCATGGAAGCCGCCGGCACCGTCCTCGCCCTGGGATCGGACGTGAGCGGGCTGGCGGTCGGCGACCGGGTCACAGGCTTCGCGCTGACCGGCGCCGGCACGTACGTCGCTACGACGCTGCTGCTCGGTACGTCGACGGCCCGCATCCCCGACGCATTGCCGGAGACCTGGGCCGCAACGATCCCGGTCGCCGGCACGACCGCGCTCGACATCCTCGACCAGCTCGACCTGCCTACCGGTGCATCGCTGCTGGTAAACGGAATCGGCGGCGGCGTCGGCCTTGCCCTGGCTCAGCTCGCCCGCCACCGCGGCCTGATGGTGACCGGCACGGCCAGTGCTGCGAAACGGGATCTCGTGGCCACCACCGGGGCGAAGTTCGTCGACTACGGCTCCGGCGACGTGATCGCTCAGCTTCGAACGCTGGTCCCGGACGGCTTCGACGCAGTGGTGGACGCAGTCGGCGGCGATTCCCTGCGCAGCGTCGCCGAACTGGCGAAGAAGCCGGAGCTGCTGGTTTCCGTCGGCGATCCCACCGTCGTCGAACTCGGCGGCGTCACCGTCCGGCGACGCCTGGACCGCGACAGCCTCGAACGCGTCGCCGAGCTGATGGTGTCCGGACAACTCGACCCCAACATCACTGCCACCTACCCATTGGAGCGCGCCGACGAAGCGCTGGCTCTCGTGGAATCGCGTCACGCCGCGGGCAAGCTCGTCATCGATCTTCAGCTCAGTACCCGGTAGGCCACCGCGGACTATAAGCATCCTCCAGTACGCCGGCCTCCTCGTCCGTGAGCGTGAGCTCGACGGCCGCAACCGCGTCGGCCAGATGCTGTGCCTTCGTGGCGCCGACGATCGGCGCGGTGACGCTCGGGTTCCGGAACACCCAAGAGAGCGCTATCTGGGCCATCGGTACGCCGCGTGCCGATGCGACACCCTCAACGGCGTCGGCGATCGCCCGGTCGTCGGCGCCGAAGATCCGGTCCGCGACAGGATCATTGCCCGACCGCACCGTCGACGTACCCCAGGGTCGGGCCAGGCGTCCCTTGGCCAGTGGGCTCCACGGAATCGACCCGACGCCCTGGTCGGCGAGCAGCCCGAACATCTCCCGTTCTTCCTCACGCTGCATCAGGCTGTACTGGTTCTGCATCGCCACGAACTTCGTCCAGCCGTGAAGTTCGGCGACGTGCTGCAGCTTGGCGAACTGCCACGCCCACATCGACGACGCACCGAGGTAGCGCACTTTCCCGGCCTTGACCACGTCGTGCAGCGCCTCCATGGTCTCCTCGACCGGAGTCTCCGGATCCCAGCGGTGGATCTGGTAGAGGTCGACGTAGTCGGTACCGAGCCGCTCCAGGGAAGCGTCGAGCTGCTCTAGGATCGCCTTGCGGGACAGGCCTGAGCCACCTGGCCCGTCATGCACCGGACGGCTCACCTTGGTGGCGAGCACGATCTCCTCACGACGCGCGTACTTGCGGATCGCGCGTCCGACGACCTCCTCCGACGTACCGTGCCCGTAGACATTCGCCGTGTCCCAGAAGGTGATCCCGAGGTCCAGAGCCTGCCGGAACACCGGCTCGGCGGCGACGTCATCGAGCACCCACGGATTGGCACCCCGGGCCGTGTCGCCGAAGCTCATGCACCCCAGCGCGATGCGGCTGACCTTCAGACCAGAGCTGCCGAGTCTGCGGTAAATCATGGTTGGACTCCTTCTCGTGTTCGTCGGGGCCAGCCAACAGCGACCCCGGTCCGCACGGGAGTCCCTGCTCTTCCGGGTAATGCCAGTACCTCCTTGCAACCGACCGCCTCGCCTACGGTGGTGGCATGGACAACCGAGCTGAGGTCCGCGAGTTCCTTGTCTCGAGGCGGGCGCGGCTCACCCCCGAGCAGGCCGGACTCCCGGCGTACGGCGGCAATCGCCGCGTCAAGGGGCTGCGGCGGGAGGAGGTCGCCCTGCTCGCCGGCGTGAGCATCGATTACTACGTGCGGATGGAACGCGGCAATCTCACTGGCGCCTCGGACACCGTGCTCGAAGGGCTGGCCCGCGCCTTGCAACTGGACGATGCCGAGCGCACCCACTTGTTCGCCCTCGCCCGCGCTGCCACTCCGACCTCGGGTCGGCAACGGAAACCCGCGCCATCGACCGTGCCGGCCAGCGTCCAGCTCGTCCTCGATGCGATCACCGACGCACCGGCCTGGGTACGCAATGCGCGTCACGACATGCTCGCGACCAACCGAATGGCCCGTGCGCTCTACGCGCCGCTGCTCGCCGATCCCCGACGCCCCGGGAACAATGCGCGGTTCGTCTACCTCGATCCGGCCTCGCAAGATTTCTTCCAGAACTGGGAGCGGACGGCCGACGACATCGCGGCCATGCTGCGCTCCGAGGCCGGCCGCAACCCGCACGACAAGAAGCTGATCGAGCTCATCGGTGAACTGTCCACCCGCAGTGAACACTTCCGCAGCCGGTGGGCCGCTCATGACGTCCGATTCCACCGCACCGGCATCAAGCACCTGCGTCACCCGGCCGTCGGGAATCTCGATCTCACCTTCGAGGCCATGGAGTTCCCGGCCCACCCAGGTCTCACGCTGCTCGTCTACACCGCAGCCGCCGGTACGCCGACCGCCGACAGCCTCAGGCTCCTTGCCAGCTTGGCCGCAACCACTCAGCCAGCGCAGGAACCCGGCTGAGCGCGGCTGGGTCGGCGGGGAGCAACGGCAGCCGTACGTGCGCCGTGGGGATCCGGCCTTGGGCCGCGAGGACTGCTTTGATCACCACTGGATTCGGCTCGGCGAACAGTGCCTGGGCCAACGGGACCAGGCGGAGAGCGCTCTCTCGGGCGTGCTCCAGAGTGCCGGTCTGCCAGGCCGCGATCAGGTCGGCGTACGGCCGGGTCGCGACGTTCGCGCTGGCGAGGATCCCGCCGCTGGCTCCGAGCGCGAGCATCGGGCCCACGTAGAGATCGTCGCCCGCCAGAACGCTCACGTCTGCAGAAACGTTGCTCAAGAACGCGATGGTCTCCTCGTCGATCCCGCCCACCGCGTGCTTGAACCCGACGACATTCGGCAACTCCGCCAGCCGGATGAGCGTCTCCGCACTCAGCGTCCGGCCGGTCCGGTACGGAATGTTGTAGATCACCAGCGGCACCGGGCTCGCCGCCGCGAGCTGCCGGAAGTGCTCGACGACGCCGTCCTCAGACGGTCTCGTGTAGTAGGGCACCACGACCAATGCCGCGCTCACGGCCGCACCGCTCGGGCCATGTGTTGTCAGTTCGTCGATGGACGCGGCGGTTGAGTTCGAGCCCGCGCCGACGATCAGCGGGGCGTTCCGGTCGGAGCAGACGGCAGAGCAGATCTCGAGAACACGGTGACGCTCGTGAGGCGTCAGGGTCGCCGGCTCTCCGGTGGTGCCCAGGGCGACGATGCCGGTGGCACCCTCGTCGAGAACGGAGTGAGCGAGCGCCTCGAGCGCGTCTCCGGAGAGATCCCCGGCCTCGGAGAACGGAGTGATCAGGGGAACGAAGAGTCCTGTGAACGCCATGGCCCGACGTTCTCGTGAAACCGCTCATCAGGTCCAGTTCACATTTCCGTCGCCGAGCGTAAGGTGAGCTTATGCTCGATGTCCGCAAGCTGCGTCTGCTCCGTGAACTCGCCCGCCGCGGCACGATCGCAGCCGTCGCCGAGGCACTCGCCTACACCCCGTCCGCGGTCTCCCAGCAACTCACCGCTCTCGAGCGCGAAACCGGCGTACCGCTGCTCGAGCGAACCGGCCGTCGGGTCGTCCTCACGCCCGCCGCTCACGGCCTGGTCGAGCACACCGAGGCGATCCTCGCGCTGCTCGCAACGGCAGAGACCGATCTCGAGAACGCCGCGAGAGCGCTCTCTGGTGTTCTCCGGATCGGCGCGTTCCCGACCGCGATCCCGGCCGTCGTCACCCCGGCCATCGTTGCCCTGAGCACCGAACACCCCAGCCTCAGTCTGACCGTCGTCGAACTCGACCCCGCCTCGGTACCCGACGCCCTCCGCACCGAGGCCGTCGACATCGCACTCGTCCAGGAGTACGACCACGTCCCGGTCGCGACCCATCCCGGTCTACAGACCGAGCCTCTGCTGGAAGAAACGGTGTACCTGGCCGCCCGCCGTACCCGATCATTGACCAGCCTGCGCGACACCCCATGGATCGCCGGCACCCCAGGCACTCTCTGCCACACCCTCACCATCAGAGCCTGCGAAGCCGCCGGCTACACCCCACAGATCCGCCACCACGCCGACGACTTCGGAACCGTCCTCGCCCTGGTCGCCGCCAACCAGGGCGCAGCCTTCGTACCCGAACTGGCCCTCACCACCCCACCTCCCACCGTCGTCCTCACCCCCCTCCCGATCCAGCGCCGCACCCACCTAGCCCACCGCCGCGGCACCGCCAACCACCCCGCCATCATCGCCGCCCGCACCGCACTCCACTCCGCAGCCCGCAATACCCCCTCCACCGCCTAGCCCCTGCCACTGCGCAACCCCGACCGCCTCGCCAATCCGCAGAACACCCCTTTCACCCCACTGCCAGTACTACGCACCCAACACATGACGTCCCAAATCGCCACACGCGCAGCCCTTCCAAGCACCTATCCCCCGACACAGCCCATCGCAGCCAACCGCCACCAGCAATCCCCCGGCTCCTTCGGACATTGCACGTACGGCGCTCTGTCGGCCAGCACCCGGCCAGATGCCCGCGGTCCCCAGTTCGTGTACACACACCGCTCGGACGCGGCCGACGACGTCCGCGGTGATTGATCGTCGCTGCGGCGACTGAAGGACAGGGTGGCTGAGCGATCCGATGGCTGAGGAGCATGGTTGCTGCGAGCAATCGTCTCCTCGTCTCCTCGTCGCCCGAGGCTGACGGGCTGCGGTTGCTGCCTCCGGGGATCACGCGGCGTGTGGCTGCCTGTCGCCGTGGTTGCCGCCTCAAGGCACAGCTGGGCATGGACTCGGCCGACAACGCCCGCGGTGGTTGATCGCCGCTGCGGCCGACTCAAGGACAGGATGGCTGAGCGATCCGATGGCTGAGGGGCATGGTTGCTGCGGGCTATCGTCTCCTCGTCGCCTGAGGCTGACGGGCTGTGGTTGCCGCGCCGGGAACATGCGGCGTGTGGCTGACCCGTCGCGGTGGTTGCTGCCGGGACATGCGGCTTGTCGCTGACCGTCGCCGTGGTTGCTGCCTCAAGGCACAGCTGAGCGCGGACTCGGCCGACCACGTCCGCGGTGGTTGATCGCCGCTGCGGCCGACCAAAAGAAGGATGGCTGAGCGATCCGATGGCTGACGGGCATGGTTGCTGTGGACAATCGTCTCCTCGTCGCCCGAGGCTGACGGGCTGTGGTTGCCGCACCGGGATCATGCGGCCTGTGGCTATCCCATCGCGGTGGTTGCCGCAGTGGGGCACGTGGCGTGGGGTGACCGTTGCTGTAGTTGCAGTCCCTGGGGCGTGCCGTGTGCGGCTACCCGCCGCTGTGGTTGCTGCTGATCCCGCGCTACCTGATGTTGCGAGGCTGCTACCTCTTGGCGACCGGATGCTGTCCAGGCTGCCGTATCGAGCTATGTCGCACAGGGGTCGGGGAGATGCGCCTGCGGGAACTCCTTGCGGAACTTGCCAGGCACTGCTGCACATCGCCCGGGCCGAACAGCGTCAGATACCGACCGTTCGGTGAGACTCGCCGCGCAGATTGGTGTGGGTGATGAGCGTGTGGCCCGTGACCTTGGCGATCCGGGTTGTGGTCGCGGCGGTGGCCGGGCATGGGTAGGTCCGCGGGCCGGCCTGGGGGCCGGCTGCCGCGGTGGTGTTGGTGGCGTCGCTCGACGGTGGGTGGTGAGGTTTACGGGCCTGCTGTCGGGGTGGCGTTGGTGGACCAGGGGTCGGTGTAGTTGGGGGCCAGCGAGGTCAGCCAGTTCCGGAGGGCTTCGCGGGCGGCGGCCAGCGCCGGGTTGGCAAGGGTGCTGGCCGCAGGGAGCCGACCCGGCAGCTCGTGCGCCGGATTGCTGCTGACACCCGTCCCGCTGGCACCGGCGCTGCTGGCGCGGGGGCTGCTGTTGTCGCTGCCCGTGCTCGCACCCCAGCAGTTGGCCTTGGCGCTGCTCGCATCGCCGCTGTTCGCGCCTGTCCTGCTGGCATCGGGCCTGCTGACACTGGCCTTACTCGCACCGGCGCCGCCGGCATTGGTCCTGCTGGCACTGGCTTTGCTCGTACCCCAGCAGTTGCCGCTGGCGCTGTTTGCGTTGGGGTCGATGGAGGCGGCTCCGGCGTTGGCACCGACGCTGCTGGGGTTGTCGCCGCTGGCACTGGCCGTGGTGGGGGCAGGGGTGACCCAGCCGATCAAGGCGGCGAGCGCAGCGCGGTCGGGTACGGGTGGCGGGTCGGCCCAGGTGGGGCGGGTGACCTGAACGCCGGTTGTGGTGATCGAGATCGCCCATTGGCCGTTGTGGACGGCACGGTGATGGGCCGCACACAGCAACGCGAGATTTTGCAGGCTGGTCGGACCGCCGTCGGCCCAGTGGATGATGTGGTGGGCGTGACACATCCACGGCGGTGCCTGACACACCACACAGCCCTTGTCCCGCTTGTTCAACGCCCGGCGGATATACCGGTTCACGAACCGTTGTTCGGTGCCGACATCCAAAGGCTGTGAGTCGCCGCCCAAGACGATGGGCAGGACGGCGGCGTCGCAGGCGAGGAGACGGACGGCGCCGGCGGACAGGTTGTCACCGAACACCAGCTCACCTACCGCACCCGACCGGCCAGTCGTGCCCTCTGCATCCGCAGCATCTGCCGGGCCTGTCGGGTCTGTCGGGTTGCCGCCGAAGGCGGCCGGGGCAGCGGCCAGGGACGCTTTGAGGTCGTTGAAGTCGATCGTGACCGTCAAGTGCGGAACACCGGGAAAGTCCGGGTTGCCGGCGGCGGCGTCCATGGTCGCCTTCAGCGCGTCGGCCTGGCGCTGCTCGAGAGATCGCGGGTCTCGTTCACCGTCGATCGTCTTGTGAGGCTTGGACAGTTGGTGGATCTGGGTCTGGAATTGTTCGCCGCTCGCGCCGGCCAGGAACCCGGAGAACTTGACGCCGCCTTCGGTCTGCCGTAGCCGTAGTGATTCTTTCGCGGCGGCTTGGTCTTCGGCGGGTTCGGGGCC